>NZ_BBWU01000047.1 GCF_000974765.1 Sphingomonas changbaiensis NBRC 104936
CCCGTTCCGGGGAGGATCTATGAGCTTCGCCCTTCCTTCCCCTCGCGACGAGGCGTGGCGCTGGTCCGATCTATCGGGCCTGCCTGCGCTCGCCGAAGCGCAACCCTGCGGTACACAAGCGGATATCGGCGCCCCACTGAGCGACGGGCCGCGGCTGGTGTTTGTCGACGGGCGGTTGGATGCGGCGCGGAGCAAGGTCGGGCCGCTGGAGATTGGGCCGGTCGATGTGCGCAGCGAGCATCCGCTTGGACGTCTGGCGTCAGGTGCCGGCTGGGCACTGCGGTTGGGGCGCGATCATTCGGCGGCGGGGCTGGTGGAGATCGTGCATGTCGGGACCGGCGGGGCGAGCCATGTGCCGGGGCTGATTGCGCTGGATGATGACGCGCAGGCGGCGATCGTTGAGACGTTTGTGGGCGATGGCTGGGCGAACCGGTTCACCGGCATCCGGCTCGGGCGGTCGGCGCGGCTGATGCGGGCGGTGCGGCTGGCGCAGGGGAGCGGGTTCCAGTCGTTGCGGGACGAAGCGGAGATCGGGACCGGGGCGAGCCTGGTCACGACCGTGCTGGCCGAAGGCGGCGCGGGGAGCCGGATTGACGGACACCTCCGCCTGACCGGCGAGGCGGCGTTCGCCGAAATGGGCGGCGCGCTGCTGACGCGCGGCGAGCAGCGGCACGAAGCGGCTTTGGTGCTGCGGCATGAGGCCGAGGGCTGCATGAGCCGGCAGACCTGGCGCGCGGTCGCCGACGACACCGCGGTCGCGAGCCTGGCGGCGCGGGTGGAAGTCGCGCGGGCGGCGCAAAAGACAGACGCCGAGCAGTCGCTGCGCGGCCTGCTGCTGAAGCGCGCGGCGACGGTCAATCTGAAGCCGGAGCTGGAGATTTTCGCCGACGACGTGAAATGCGCGCACGGCGCGACGGTCGGTGAGCTGGATGCGCGGGCCTTGTTCTACCTCGAAAGCCGGGGCGTGCCGCCGGCCGAGGCGCGGGCGCTGTTGACGCGGGCATTTGTCGCCGATGCGCTGGAGCGGATCGGGGTGGAGGCTGTGCGGGAGGCGTTTGTGGCTGAGGCGGATCAGTGGCTGGGAGCGCGGGGATGACTGCCAAGCTCTCAATCCGGTTTGGCCTGAGCCTGTCGAAGGCCTCCCTTGTTCTTGCTGAGGTGAAGAAAGGAAGGGAGGGCTTCGACAAGCTCAGCCCGAGCCGGTTTGGGGTTGCCGGAGGTCAGGATTGATGGCCACCGCTCTCGCGCAGACCCGACCGCTTGACCTTCTCGCCGATTTCCCCGCGATCCCCACCGGCTGGGCGTATCTCGATACTGCCGCGACGGCGCAGAAGCCGCGGGCGGTGATCGACGCGATCACCCGCGCCTATGACACCACCTACGCCACCGTGCATCGCGGCGTGTATCAGCGCTCGGCCGACATGACGCTTGCCTATGAGGCGGCGCGCAAGCGAGTTGCGCGGTTTATCGGCGCCGCGTCGGCCGACGAGATCGTGTTCGTGCGCGGGGCGACCGAGGGGATCAACCTGGTCGCGCAGTGCCTGGGCGCAATAAATAGGGACAGTCCCTATTTTCTGGGGGCCGGCGATCGCATTTTGCTTTCGCAGCTCGAGCATCATTCGAACATCGTGCCGTGGCAGCTGCTGCGGGATCGCACCGGCGTCGCGATCGACGTCGTGCCGCTGACGGCGGACGGGCGGATCGATCTGGACGCGGCCGAGGCGATGCTGACGCCGGCGCACAAGCTCGTCGCCTTTGCGCATGTGTCGAACGTGCTCGGATCGGTGCTCGACGCGAAGCGGGCGGCGGCGATGGCGCACCGTGTGGGCGCGAAATTGCTACTCGACGGATGCCAGGCGGTGCCGCGGCTGCCGGTCGACGTGACCGAGATCGGCTGCGACTTCTACGTGTTTTCGGCGCACAAATTGTACGGGCCGACCGGCTTCGGCGTGCTCTGGGCGAAAGGCGAGATTCTCGACGCAATGCCGCCCTGGCAGGGGGGCGGCGCGATGATCGACCGGGTGACGTTCGCGCGCACCACCTATGCGCCGCCGCCGGCGCGGTTCGAGGCGGGGACGCCGCATATCGTCGGCGCACTGGGGCTGCATGCGGCGATCGATTATGTCGAGGCGATCGGGCTGGATGCGATCCACGCGCACGAGGCGGCGCTGGTGCGGATGACGCGCGAGCGGCTGGGCGCGATCAACTCGGTCCGCCTGTTCGGGCCCGACGACAGCGCCGGCATTGTCAGTTTCGCGGTCGAGGGGGTGCATCCGCACGACGTCGGCACCATATTGGACGAGGAACGCGTCGCGATCCGTGCGGGGCATCATTGCGCGCAGCCGCTGATGGATGCGCTGGGCGTGCCCGCCACCGCGCGGGCGAGCTTCGGGGTCTATAACAGCGCTGCCGACGTGGACGCGCTCGCGCGCGGGATCGAGCGCGTGACGAGGATTTTCGGATGAACGAGCAGAGCCGGATCAGGATCGAGGAAGTGGACGGGGTCAGCCCGCCGCCCAAGGCGCGCGTCGAGGATGCGCCGCGCGAGAATTTCGAGCGGAAGAAGGACTATCTCGCCGGCTTCCTGAGCGAAAAGCCGGCCGCACTGTCGGGCGAAGAGCCGGGCGGCGAGCTGTACGAAGCGGTGATCGCGGCGCTGAAGGAAATCTACGATCCCGAAATCCCGGTGAACATCTACGACCTGGGGCTCATTTATGGCGTCGAGATCAACGAGGGGCACGCGCTGGTCACGATGACGCTGACGACGCCGCATTGCCCGGTCGCGGAATCGATGCCGGGCGAAGTGGAGCTGCGCGTCGGATCGGTGCCGGGTATCGGCGACGCCGAAGTGAACCTGGTCTGGGACCCGCCGTGGAATCCGGCGCAGATGTCGGACGAGGCGAAGCTGGAATTGGGGATGTTGTGAATGTTCCCCTCCCGCTCGCGGGAGGGGTTAGGGGAGGGCCTGCTCGG
>NZ_BBWU01000046.1 GCF_000974765.1 Sphingomonas changbaiensis NBRC 104936
ATCACGCTCGCTACGCTTCGCTCTAGCCCCCTCACCCCGCTCGCTTCGCGAGTCGCCCTCTCCCCAAGGGGAGAGGGTCTAAAAGCTGAACTCGTCGTAGATTCGCCGCAGGTCGCCCGCCCAGGCGCCGTGGTACAGGTCGAGGAGGCGCTGCGCCGGCGGCCTGCCGGTCCGGACGACGTCGTTCAGCGGCTCGAGGAATCCGACCTCGCTGTCGCCGGCGCTGCTGAGCCGGGCGCGGGTGCGCAGGCCCGAGGCGGCAATCTCCAGCACCTCGCCGGCAATGTCGCGGAGCACGCCGCCGCCCGGCAACGGCGCCTCGAGCGCAAGCCGAGGCACGTCGTTGCGGAGCGCCTCGCGCGCGTCCATCGACCAGGGCTTCACCAGGTCCCACGCGGCATCGAGCGCGGTGTTGTCGTAAAGCAGCCCGACCCACAGCGCGGGCAGCGCGCAGATTCGGCTCCAGCGGCCGCCATCGGCCCCGCGCATTTCAAGGAAGGTCTTCAACCGCACTTCGGGAAAGGCTGTCGAAAGATGGTCCGACCAATCGGACAGGCGCGGCTTCTCGCCCGGCAGCGCCGGCAATTCGCCCTTCAGGAAATCGCGGAAGCTCTGGCCCGCGGCATCGATATATTTGCCGTCGCGGAACACGAAATACATCGGCACGTCGAGCGCATAGTCGGCATAGCGTTCGTACCCGAACCCGTCCTCGAACACGAAGGGCAGCATGCCGGTGCGATGCGGATCGGTGTCCGACCAGATATGGCTGCGGTAGGACAGAAAGCCGTTGGGCTTGCCCTCTGTAAACGGGGAGTTGGCGAACAAAGCGGTCGCGAGCGGCTGCAGCGCCAGGCCAACGCGGAACTTCTTCGCCATATCGGCTTCGGATGCGTAATCGAGATTTACCTGAATGGTACAGGTGCGCAGCATCATGTCGAGGCCAAGATTGCCCACCCGCGGCATATGGCGCAGCATGATCGCATAGCGGCCCTTGGGCATGATCGGCAGCTCGGCACGCGTCTTGTCCGGCCACATGCCGAGGCCGAGGAAGCCGAGGCCAAGCTCGTCGCCCACTGCCTTCACCTGTTCCAGGTGACGGCCGGTCTCAGCGCAGGTCTGGTGAAGATTTTCGAGCGGCGCGCCCGACAGCTCGAGCTGACCGGCCGGCTCTAGGCTGATCGTGCCGTCGGGCCCGCGTAGCGCGATGACGTTATCGCCCTCGACGACCGGTTCCCAACCGAAGCGGGTCAGGCCCGAGAGCAGGTCGCGGATGCCGCCCGGTTCGTCATAGGACGGCGCGCGGTGATCGGCGGTGCGATAGACGAATTTCTCGTGCTCGGTGCCGATTCGCCAAGCGTCCCGCGACTTCTCGCCGCTCGCGAAGAGCGTGATCAGCTGGGTGCGATCCTCGATGATCGGATCGTCTTTGCCGGTTTCTTCGCGCGTGCTCATCGGGCGCGCCTTACGAGGAAGGTTCGGAAATGCAACTCCTCCCCGGAACCGAAAGAAATCTAGAAGGCCCAATCGCCCGCGGCGGCCATCCAGATGCTGACCGCGGCGAGCGCGGCGGTTTCGGCGCGGAGAATGCGAGGGCCGAGCGAGACCGCCACCGCCGCTGGACAGGCGCGGATCGCCTCGCGCTCGGCCGGGTCGAAGCCGCCTTCGGGTCCGATCAGGATCGCGGCCGGGCCGGTTCGATCGCGCAGCGCTTCCAGCATCGGCGTGCCGCCTTCCTCGTCGGCGAAGAACAGCGCGCGCTCCGCCGGCCAGTCGCGGAGCAGCGCGTCGAGCGGCACCAGCTCCGCCAGTTCCGGAAGCGCCGTCCGCTCGCACTGCTCGGCCGCCTCGATCATGTGCGCGCGCAGCCGGTCGTAATTCAGTTTGTCGACGACGGCGCGGCGGGTCGCGACCGGCACAAGGCGCGCCACGCCCAGCTCCGACGCCTTTTCCGCAACCCAGTCGATCCGCCCGCGCTTGATCGGCGCGGCGCAGAGCCATAGGTCCGGAACGCCCTCGCGCTCGCGCAAGCGGGCGACGATGCGCACGATCAGGTCGCGCTTGGCCGCCGCGGCGACTTCGCCCAGCCATTCGCCGGTGCGATCGTCGAACAGCTTCACCACCGCGCCGATCTTCACCCGCATAACCGAGAGCAGATAGTGCGCCTGCCCGCCTTCGATGCGCAGCTCCATCCCGTCGGCGAGGGGCTGGTCGATGAACAGGCGCGGCGCGCTGTGCGGCGGCCAGGCGGGGGTGGCGGGCATTCTTGCTCCTTCAGAGCCCCCAATACCGTTCGGGCTGAGCTTGTCGAAGCCCTCCCTTTCCCTTTACCGGCCTTAGAAAGAAGGGAGGGCTTCGACAGGCTCAGCCCGAACGGAGTTTAGATATCATTCCGTCCGACTCAGACGCCCTCCCCGATACCGAGCACCAGCGCCTCGCCCGGTCCGGCGCGCTCAGGCCGTACATCCTGCTCGCCCGGCTCGACCGGCCGATCGGCTGGTGGCTGCTGTTCTGGCCCTGCGCCTGGGGCGTGGCGCTGGCGGGCGGCGCGTTCGACAGCTTCGGCCTGATCTTGTGGATGCTGCTCGGCGCCATCGCGATGCGCGGCGCGGGCTGCGTCTACAACGACATCGTCGACCGCGACCTTGATGCGCAGGTGGAGCGAACGCGCGGGCGGCCGCTCGCCAGCGGCGCGGTGTCGCTCAGGGCCGCTTGGGCGTGGCTGCTGCTGCTGTGCGCGATCGGGTTCGTCGTGCTGCTCCGGCTGCCGCTGCTCGCGCAAGGCGTCGCGGTCGGCAGCCTTGTGTTCGTCGCCGCCTATCCGTTCATGAAGCGGATCACCTGGTGGCCCCAGGCCTGGCTCGGCATCGTGTTCAGCTGGGGAGCGCTGGTCGGCTGGGCCGCCGTCGCGGGTCATGTAAGCCCGCCGATGCTACTGCTTTACGCCGGCAGCATCGCCTGGGTGATCGGCTATGACACCATCTATGCGCTGCAGGACAGGGAGGACGACGCGCTGATCGGCGTCCGCTCGTCGGCATTGCGGCTCGGATCGCATGTGCGCGCCGGGGTCGGCCTCTTCTATCTACTCGCGCTGATCCTCTGGAGCGCCGCGATCTGGTGGGTCCGGCCCGATCCGCTTGCGTTCGTCGCGCTGGTGCCCGCGGCGATCCACCTGGCCTGGCAAGTGATCGCGCTGAGGCCGGAGGACGGCGCCGATGCGCTGACCAAATTCCGGTCGAACCGCTTCGCCGGCCTGCTGGTCTTCCTTGCCTGCGCGACCGTGGGCACTGGCGTCAGTTAGCCCGGACCCCTAAGTGCGACGGCGATGCTTTCCCTCGCCGACGCGCAATCCCGCCTTTCCGACCTGGTCTCCGCCGCGCGCGGCGCCGGCGCCGATGCTGCCGACGCGCTGTATCATGGCGACCGGTCGACCGACGTCCATGTTCGCCTCGGCGCGCTGGAGAATGTCGACCAGTCCGAAGGCGAGGAAATCGGCTTGCGCGTGTTCGTCGGGCAGCGGTCGGCGAGCGTATCCGCGTCCGACCTCGCGCCGGAATCGCTCCGTGCGCTCGCCGCACGCGCGGTCGCGATGGCGCGCGAGGCGCCCGAGGACCGGTTCGCCGGCCTTGCGCCAGAGGATCGGTTACTGTGCGGGCCCGCGCCGGACCTCGATCTTGACGATCATATCGAACCCGCCCCGCCGGCGCTGAAGGACCGCGCGCTCGCGGCCGAAGAAACGGCCCGCGCGGTTGCGGGCGTGACCAACAGCGAAGGCGCAAGCGCGAGCGCCGGCCGCAGCCAGATCGCGCTCGCGACCAGCCACGGCTTCGCCGGCGGCTATGGCGCGAGCGCCCATTCGATCTCGGCGAGCATGCTGGCCGAACGCGACGGGCAGAAGCAGCGCGACGGCGCCTGGCACTGGGTGCGGCATTTGGACGCCCTGGACGATGCCGCGGCGATCGGCCGCCTGGCCGGGGACCGCGCGGTCGCGCGGCTCGGCGCGCGCAAGGTCCAGAGCGGGCCGATGCCGGTCGTGTTCGATCCGCGTGTCGGCGGCACTCTGGTCGGCCATTTGCTGGGCGCGATTGCGGGACCGGCGATCGCGCGACGGACAAGCTTCCTGCTCGAATCGTTCGGCCAGCAGGTCTTTGCCGAAGGCGTAACGATCATCGACGATCCCCATCGCATTCGCGGTCTGCGCTCGCGTCCGTTCGACGGCGAGGGGCTGCCGACAAGTCCGGGCAACCTGATCGATGCCGGCGTGCTGACCGGCTGGATGCTCGACAGCGCCTCGGCCCGGCAGCTTGATCTCCAGCCCACCGGCCATGCTGCGCGCGGCGTCGGCGGCCCGCCCGGCGTGTCGGCAAGCAATGTGCATGTCGCGCCCGGCCCCGTTTCGCGCGACGCGCTGATCGGCGGCATCAAGCGCGGCCTGTATGTGACCGAGCTGATCGGCCAGGGCGTGAACGGCGTCACCGGCGATTACAGCCGCGGCGCTGGCGGCTTCCTGATCGAGGACGGCCAGCTTGCCCATCCGGTCGCCGAGATCACCATCGCCGGCAACCTGAAGGACATGTTTCGGAACCTGAGCGCCGCGAATGACTTGGAGTTTCGCTATGCGGTCAACACGCCCACTGTGCTGGTCGAGGGGATGACGGTCGCCGGTGACTGAGTCCCTTCTGGACGCCGTTGGTGCGATTGCCGCCGAAGTCGGCGCGATGGCGCGTCGGCGCTGGCAGGGGGACTTCAAGCGCTGGGAAAAAGTGCCCGGTCACCCGGTGTGCGAAGTGGATCTGGAGGCCGACGCGCTGCTGCGCGAGCGCTTGGGCAAGCTCGATCCGAATGCCGGTTGGCTCTCCGAAGAGACGGCAGACAGCGCCGAACGACTGCTCGGCACCCGCACCTGGGTCGTCGATCCGATCGACGGCACGCGCGACTTTATCCGCGGCCGCACCGGCTGGGCGGTCTCGGTCGCGCTGGTCGAGGGCGGGCGCGTGCTGCTGGGCGTGCTCGATGCGCCGGCGCGCGGCCAGCAATGGCGCGCAGAAGCGGGTAAGGGCGCCTGGCTGAACGGCAAGCGGCTGCGCGTCCACGACCGCGACGAACTGCCCGGCGCGCGCGTTCCGGCCGACACCTTGCCCAAGACCGATGCCGACCTGATCGGCGTGCCGCGCCCCAACTCGATCGCGCTCAGGATCGCGATGCTCGCGGCAGGAGAGGTCGACCTGGTCGCGACTTTGCGCTGGGGCCGCGAATGGGACATCGCCGCCGCCGTGCTGATCGCCAAGGAAGCCGGCGCCATGGTCACCGACGCGCTCGGCCGGCCGATCCGTTTCAACTCGACCAAGGCGGAAGCGTTCGGCGTGCTCGCCAGCGTGCCGGGCATTCACCAGGCGGCGGTGCAGCGCCTCTGGGCACGGGCGATGAAGGCGAGTGCGCGGTAGCCCCAGAAAATAGGGACAGTCCCTATTTTCGCTTTCCCGTTGAACCAGCTCTGGATTGCCGCCAGTCCCGCGCGATGACCCGGCTCGGCCCCCGTTCCGCCTTGCGCGACTTTCTGGAAAGCGAGGCGTCGGGCGGGATCCTGCTGATCGGGGCTGCTCTGCTGGCGCTGATCGCTGCCAACCTGCCCGCGACGCGCGACGCCTATGCGCTTTTCGTCCATGCCACGACGGGACCTGAGCTGACTCCGAAATTGGGGCCGATGACCGTTCACCTCTGGGTCAATGACGGGCTGATGGCGTTATTCTTCCTGCTCGTCGGGCTCGAGATCAAGCGCGAGGTGATCGACGGCCAGCTCGCCCGCCCCGCCGACCGGCGGCTGCCGATCGTCGCCGCCGCGGCAGGCATGGCGGCGCCGGCCCTGATCTACCTGGCCATCACGGGGGGCACGCCTGGCCTGTCGCACGGCTGGGCGATCCCGGCGGCGACCGACATCGCCTTCGCGATCGGCGTGCTGGCGCTGCTGGGTAGCCGTGCGCCCAGTTCGCTGAAGCTGTTCCTGACGACGGTCGCGATCGTCGACGACATGGGCGCGGTCGCGATCATCGCCGCCGTCTATACCGAGGCGCTGAACCTTGCCGCGCTCGCCGGCGCCGCCGTTGTGCTGGCGGCGATGATCGCGATGAACCGCCTGGGCGTGAAGCGGCTCTGGCCTTACGGCATCGCGTTCGTCGCGCTCTGGTATCTGGTGCTGCTGTCGGGCGTGCACGCGACGATCGCGGGCGTGCTCGCCGCGATGACGATCCCGATCAAGCGGACGCCCGGCGCGCCCGATGCCGAGGATTCGCCGCTGCACCGGCTGGAGCACGCCCTCCATCCCTGGGTCGCCTATGCGATCGTGCCGCTGTTCGGCTTCGTGAATGCCGGGGTCGCGTTCGGCCATTCGCCGCTGTTCGCCCCGCTGCCGCTCGGCATCGTCGCCGGCCTGTTCCTCGGCAAGCAATTGGGCGTGTTCGGCGCGGTCTGGGCAACGGTGCGGCTGGGCTGGACGGCCAAGCCCCCCGGCGCGAGCTGGGCGCAGATCTACGGCGTCGCTTTGCTCTGCGGCATCGGCTTCACGATGAGCCTGTTCATCGGCGGTCTCGCTTTCCGTCGGCCCGAGATGATCGACGAGGCGAAGATCGGGATCCTGTGCGGGTCGCTGCTCTCGGCGCTTGCCGGGTGGCTGGTGCTGCGGTTTGCGGACCGGCGCCGCGTTCCTATCTGAAGCGCGTGCGTCTTTCTGTCCTCGACCAATCGCCGATCCCCGCCGGCGGCACCGCCGCCGATGCCATCCGCAACACGATCGATCTCGCCCGGGCCGCCGAGCGGTTCGGCTATCACCGCTATTGGCTGGCCGAGCATCACGCCTCGCCTGCGCTGGCCGGGGTCGCGCCCGAGGCGCTGATCGGCCCGGTGGCGCTTGCGACGGAGCGCATCCGCGTCGGCTCCGGCGGGATCATGTTGCCGCACTATTCGCCGTTCAAAGTCGCCGAGACCTTCCGCCTGCTGGGGGCGATGGCGCCGGGGCGGATCGACCTGGGCCTGGGCCGCGCTCCCGGAAGCGACCAGCGCACTGCTTATGCCCTTCAGCGTGATCGTTCGAAGCGCATGCTGGTCAACGACTTTCCGGAGCAGGTGGCGGAGCTGCTCGGCTATCTGGAAGGCACGCTTCCGGACGATCACCTGTTCAAACCGCTCGAAGCGACGATGCCGCAGGGCGCGGGCGGGAGCCCGGAGGTGTGGATGCTCGGCAGCTCGACCGACAGCGCGGTCTGGGCCGGACAGATGGGCCTTCCTTACTGCATCGCCGACTTCATCAACTCCGAAGCTCTGCCGCTCGCGAACCTCTATCGCCAGCATTTCACGCCCAGCACGCGCTGCCCCGAACCGCAGCTGACGGTCGCCGTCTGGGCGATCGCGGCCGAGGATCGCGCCGAGGCCGAACGGCTTGCGGCACCTGCACGGATGATGTTCGCGCACCTGGTCCGCGGTTCCCTGATCCCGGTGCCCACGGTCGCGGAGGCCGAAGCCTGGCTCGCGGCCAACCCGCTCCCGCCCGCGCGACGCCGGACGTTGCTCGGGTCCGGCGCGGAGGTGGCCGAGGAAGTGAAGGCGGTTGCCGATCTCTACGGCGCCGGCGAAATGATGCTGGTCAACATCCTCCCCGAACATGCGGCAAGGGTACGGAGCTACGAGCTGGTCGCGCAAGCGATGGGGCTTGCCCGTCATACCCGCGACAGCGGGGATCCCGCTTCTTCTTCGCGGCTTCGCGGCTTCGCGTGAGCAAAATAGGTTCACGCGAAGACGCGAAGGCGCGAAGGAAAAGAAGAGCGGGGTTCCCGCTTCCGCGGGAACGGCAGTAAGGGGACGCCGTGCCCGACCTTCTCGACCTCCTCCATTCCACGTTCGGCTTCAACGACTTCCGGGGCGTCCAGCGGCAAGTGGTGGACCGCGTCATGGCCGGGGATCGCACGCTGGCGGTGATGCCGACCGGGGCCGGCAAGTCGCTCTGCTACCAACTTCCGGCCGTCGCGCTGGAGGGCACCTGCGTCGTCATCTCGCCGCTGATCGCGCTGATGCACGACCAGTTGCGCGCGGCGACCGCGGTCGGCATCCGCGCGGCGACGCTGACCTCCGCCGACGACAATCGCGTCGAGACGATCGAGCGCTTCAAGGCCGGCGATCTCGACCTGCTCTACGTCGCGCCCGAACGCGCCTCGGCCGGCCATTTCCGCGAGCTTCTGTCACGCGCGAAAGTGGCGCTGTTCGCGATCGACGAGGCGCATTGCGTTTCCGAATGGGGGCATGATTTCCGCCCCGACTACCGGCTGCTCAGGCCGCTGCTCGACAGTTTTCCGGACGTGCCCCGGCTGGCGCTGACCGCCACCGCCGATGCGCACACGCGCGACGACATTCTGGTCCAGCTCGGCATTCCGACGGACGGGCTGATCGTCGCCGGCTTCGACCGGCCGAACATCCGCTATGCGATCAGCCCGCGCCAGAACACGACCCAGCAGATAGCGGATTTGCTGCGCGAGCAGCCGGGGCCCGGTATCGTCTATGTCCAGTCGCGGGCGGGGACGGAGAAGCTGGCGGCGCAGATCGCCGCGACCGGCCGCCCGGTGCGCGCCTATCACGCCGGGCTGGAGCCGCAGATCCGCGCCGCAAACCAGGCCGCGTTCGTCGCGTCGGAAGAGATGGTGATGGTTGCGACGGTCGCCTTCGGCATGGGCATCGACAAGCCGGACGTGCGCTTCGTCGCTCATGCCGGCCTGCCCAAGTCGATCGAAGCCTATTACCAGGAAACCGGCCGCGCCGGGCGTGACGGCGAGCCGGCGGTCGCGCACATGTTCTGGGGTGCCGACGATTTCGCCAAGGCGCGGCAGCGGCTGGGCGAGGTGGACGAAATCCGCCTTCCCGGTGAGCGCGCGCGGTTGACGGCGCTGGGAGGCCTGGTCGAAACGCCGAGCTGCCGCCGCGCGCTGCTGCTCCGCTATTTCGGCGAGCATCCGCCCGAAGCGTGCGGCAATTGCGACAATTGCCTCAGTCCGCCTCAGGGCGTGGACGCGACCGAACTGGCCCGGAAATACCTGTCGGCCGTGTTCCGCACCGGCCAGATGTTCGGCGCCGGCTATGTGGAGAGCGTGCTGACCGGCCAGTCGACCGAGCGCAGCCTGATGAACGGCCATGAGGCGCTGTCGGTGTGGGGCATCGTCGACGGCGAGGACTCGGCGCTGCTGAAGCCGGTCGGCCGCGCGTTGCAGCTGCGCGATGCACTGCGGACCAATCCGCATGGCGGACTCGAATTCGGTCCCGCCGCGCGCGCGATCCTGAAAGGCGAGGAACCGGTCTCGCTGATCGTCCCGCCCAAGCGCGAGCGGCGGAATCGCCGGGACTCAGCCCCGAACCCGGTCGGCGATCCGCTGTTCGACGCGCTCCGCACCTGCCGCCGCGAGCTGGCGGAAGAGGCGGGCGTGCCACCGTACGTCGTCTTCCACGATTCGACGCTGCGCGAGATGGCCGCGGCGCGCCCGCAGTCACGTGAGGCGCTGGCGCGGATCACCGGCGTGGGGACACGGAAGCTGGACGCGTACGGAGACGCGTTTCTGGCGGTGTTGAGACAATTCTGAATCCGTTCGCTTCGAGCGAAGTCGAGAAGCGGTGTCTCGACTTCGCTCGACACGAACGGATAAGATGAAGCGTGTTTAGAACCATCGACGAAACCATGCTCGTCTCCCCGCAGATCGGGCCTGACGACCTGGCCGAAGCTGCCGCTCGCGGGGTCCGGGTCGTGATCAACAATCGTCCCGACGACGAGGAAGCGGGCCAGCCCGAGGGCGAGGCGATCAAGGACGCAGCCGAAGCTGCCGGCCTTCGATATGTCGCCATCCCCGTCTCCCATGCCGGCTTCAGCCATGCGCAGGTCGACGCAATGGTGCAGGCACTGGAAGACGCGGAGGGCTCGGTGCTCGCCTATTGCAAGTCGGGTACGCGCTCGACCTACCTGTGGGCGCTGGCGCGGGCGAAGATGGGCGACCATCCGGCGGTGCTGATCGAGAAGGCCGAAGGCGCCGGCTATGACCTCCGCCCGATCCGGCCGATGCTGGACGCGCTGGCGGCACAATGAACTGGACGCTGCTCGCCGGATCGCTTGCCGGCGTGCTCGGGCTGGCACTGATCGCCAAGCTGCTCGGCCTGGGCGGCGCCGAGCTGGCGAGCGAGGAGGAAGCGATGCGGATCGCCGAGGCGGAGCGGCCGGGGTTTGTGGCCGTGTCGGCGGTGCTGGCGGAGGATGGGCAGAGCGCGATCGTGGCTGGCGAAAACGGTGACCAGCTGCGCATAAGGCGCCACGGCGCACAGTTTGTCGCTGCCCCTCTCCCAAAGGGAGAGGGCGACTCGCGGCGGGAGCCGCGAGCGGGGTGAGGGGAAATGTCCTGTCCGGATACGCCCGATCCCCTCACCCGCTCGGCGCTCCCGCGCCGAGTCGACCTCTCCCGATAGGAGAGGTAGGTTGAACCCGTGACCGACCTCCCCAACCCCGTCGATTTCGCCGTCCCCGGCTTCATCGCGCTGGTGCTGGTCGAAATGCTGATCGCGCGGGCGAAGGATCGGCGCCGTTATTGCCCGAAGGATACGCTGACGTCGCTGATGCTCGGCTTCGGATCGTCGATCGTCGGCGCGGTCACCCTGGGCGCGGTCTACGCGATGGCGGTGTGGGTCTGGGGCTTCCGCCTGCTCGACATTCCCTATGCCTGGTGGGTCTGGATTGCCTGCTTCGTGCTGGACGATCTCGCTTATTACGTCTTCCACCGCTCGGCCCACCGCGTGCGCTGGTTCTGGGCGAGCCATGTCATCCACCATTCCAGTCAACACTACAACCTGTCGACGGCGCTCCGTCAGACCTGGACCGGCTTCTTCAGCCTGGCGTTCCTGTTCCGCCTGCCTTTGTTCCTGATCGGCTTTCCGCCGGCGATGGTGTTCTTCTGCGGCGGGCTGAACCTGATCTACCAATTCTGGATTCACACCGAAGTGATCGGCCGCTGCCCGCGCTGGTTCGAGGCAGCGATGAACACGCCCTCGCACCACCGCGTCCACCACGCGACCAACCCGCGCTACCTCGACCGCAATTATGCCGGCGTGTTCATCGTCTGGGACAAGATGTTCGGCAGCTTCACGCCGGAGCTGGACGAGGATCGCCCACGCTATGGGCTGGTGAAAAATCTCGGCCGTTTCAGCGTGTTCTGGGCCGCGTTCCACGAATGGGTCGGCATCGCGAAGGACCTCGCGACTGCCCCCTGGCGGGCCAAGCTCGGCTACGCCTTCGGCCCGCCCGGCTGGAGCCATGACGGCAGCCGCGACACGAGCGAGACGATCCGGGAGAAATGGGCGGGGCGCAACCAAATCCCCCTCCCTGAAAGGGAGGGGCTAGGGGTGGGTATCGGCCGTAGGCCGAGCAAAACTCCGCCTCCGCACGTGTTCGCTGCGCTCGCTACCCACCCCCAACCCCTCCCTAAAAGGGAGGGGAGTCGCTAAGCCGCCAGCACCTGATCCCCCACGAACGGGTTCGTCTTGCGCTCGTGTCCGAACGTCGACATCGGGCCATGCCCCGGCACGAACGCTGTGTCGTCGCCCATTGGCCAGAGCCGCGTCGTGATCGCGTGAATCAGGTCGGCGTGATTGCCCATCGGGAAATCGGTACGCCCGATCGAGCCCTGGAACAGCACGTCGCCGACGATCGCCAGCTTCGATTCCGGGTGATGGAAGACGACGTGGCCCGGCGTGTGGCCGGGGCAGTGGCGCACGTCGAAGGCCAGGTTGCCGACCGTCACCTGATCGCCATCGACGAGCCAGCGGTCGCTTTCGAACGGCTTGCCGTCGATGCCGTAGCTTCGGCCGTCATCCTCCAGCCGGGCGATCCAGAACCGGTCGGCTTCGTGCGGCCCTTCGATCGGCACGCCCAATTCCCTGGCGAGCGTGCCGGCCTGGCCGCAATGATCGATATGGCCGTGGGTCAGCAGGATCTTCTCGATCTCGACCCCGGCCTGGGCCGCCGCCGCCTTCAGCCGCGGCAAGTCGCCGCCGGGATCGACGAACGCGCCCTTGTTGGTCTCGGTGCACCAGATGAGAGTGCAATTCTGCTGCAGCATCGTGACGGGAACGATCGCCGCCTTGAGCGGGGGATTGGCCATGGGCCGGACATGGCGTGCGCCGAAGCGTTCGACAAGCCGCAGAACCGGACGCGCCGTGGCTCGTTCTCCTCTTCGCAAGAAAGGAGAAAAACATGACTGACTATCAAAATACGATGAGCGATGCCGTCGCGACCGACGAGACCGATCGCCTGATCGCCTCCAACAAGGTCGAGGGCACCGCCGTCTATGGCTCGGACGGCGACAAATTGGGCCACGTGTACAACTTCATGGTCGATAAGCGCTCGGGCAAGGTCGAATATGCCGTGCTCGGCTTTGGCGGACTGTTCGGCATGGGCGAGAATTATCACCCGCTGCCGTGGAACACGCTGACCTACGACACCGACAAGGGCGGCTATGTCGTGAACATCAGCAAGGACCGGCTGCAGGGCGGCCCAAGCTATCGTGCCGGCGAAGAGCCGCGCTACGACCGGGACTATGGCCGCCAGATCAATGACTATTACGGCGTGACCGGAACGTATTGAGGTCCCGAAATCCTCCCCTGCAAGGGGAGGATTTGCTTGCCCAAGCGGCCCCGCTCGGCTTCTAGCCGGGCGTGGGTCCGTTCATCCTTCTCGACGACGCGCGATCCGGTGGCCCGGCACGGCTGTTCCGGGATCCGGTGGCAATCGTTCGTGCGGATCGGATCGAGGACGTCGTGCCCGCGCTCGACAGGCTGCGCGGTGAGCATCGCCACGCGGTCGGCTTCATCGCCTATGAAGCGGGATGCGCGCTGGAACCGCGGCTGGCGCCCACATTCCGGCAGCCGGATACGCCCTTGCTATGGTTCGGGCTGTTCGATCGGCGCGAGGAAGTGGATGACGAGGCGTGGCTGCCCAATCCGGCCGGCGGCTGGTGCGGCGCTCCCGAGCCTAAGATTACGCGGGACGATTATGTGGGCCGGCTCGCGCGCGTGCAGGACGCGATCGTCGCGGGCGACATCTACCAGGCGAACCTGACCTTCCCGGCGGCAGTGCCGGTCGCCGGCGATCCGCGCGCGATCTATGCCGGCCTACGCCGCCGCGCACGGGCCAGCCATGGCGCGCTGGTCTGGACGGGGGAGGACTGGTTCCTGTCGCTCTCGCCCGAGCTGTTCTTCACGCTCGAACGCGGCCTGCTCACCGCGCGGCCGATGAAGGGCACCGCGGCACCCGATGCGGACCCGGACCTGCTCCGATCCGACCCGAAGCAGCGCGCCGAGAATCTGATGATCGTCGACCTGCTCCGGAACGACCTCTCCCGTGTCGCCGAACCGAGCAGCGTCGCCGTGCCCGAACTGTTCGCCGTGGAGCGCTATCCGACCGTGCAGCAGATGGTCTCGACCGTCACCGCCCGGCTGGCCCAGGGCCACGACACAATCGACGTGCTGAAGGCGCTGTTTCCATGCGGCTCGATCACCGGCGCGCCGAAGCTCAGGGCAATGGAGATCATCGCTAACGTCGAGACCGCGCCCCGCGGCCTCTACACCGGCGCGATCGGCCACATTAACCCCGATGGCGAAGCCCGCTTTAACGTCGCGATCCGTACGCTGCACTTGAAGCCGGGATGCGGCCGCGCCACTCTGGGGCTGGGATCGGGGATCGTTTCGGATTCGGAACCCGCCGCCGAATGGCGCGAATGTCTGGCGAAGGGAGCCTTTGTGCGTTCGGAACGGCGGTTCGACCTGATCGAGACGATGGGGTTCGATCCTCTTGACGGCCTGCTTCGCCTCGACGCCCATATGGCGCGGATGAAGGCGAGCGCCGCAGCACTGGGCTTTCGCTTCGACCGTCATGCCGCGCGCAACGAGCTGCAGGCCGCAACCTTTCGCTTGCGCGATCGGGCACGGATCCGGCTGCTGGCCTCCCGCGATGGCAATTTCGCGATCGAGGTTCGCCCCTTGGGCGAGCCCGAGCAGCCTGTCGAAGTCGCGCTCGCCCCGCTGCCGGTCGATCCGCAAGACTTCCGGCTGGCGCACAAGACCACCGATCGCGGTTTCTATGACGATGCACGGCGGAAGTCCGGCTGCTTCGAAGTCCTGTTCACCGACCCTGCCGGATTTCTGACCGAAGGCAGCTTCACCAGCATTTTCGTCGAACGTGAGGGCGTGCTGCTGACGCCGCCGCTGAGCCGCGGACTGCTGCCCGGCATCCTGCGCGCCGAGCTGCTGGAGCAGGGCCGGGCAGTCGAGGCCGACCTGCGCGCCGAAGACCTCGCCCACGGCTTCTGCATCGGCAACACCGTCCGCGGCCTGTTGCGAGCGCGCTTGCGTCGGCTATAGCCGCCCCCTGTTCTTCCAAGGGGGATCGTCCATGCCTCGCCTGTCCGCCGCACTCGATCGCATTCACCCATCGCAGACGCTTGCGATGACCGCGCGCGTGGCCGAGTTGAAGCGGCAGGGTGTGGACGTGATCGGCCTGTCCGCCGGCGAGCCCGACTTCGACACGCCCGATTTCGTGAAAGAGGCGGCGATCGCGGCGATCCGCGCCGGCAAGACCAAATATACCGATGTCGGCGGCACGCCCGAGCTGAAGGACGCGATCCGCGCCAAATTTGCGCGCGAGAACGGGCTCGACTACCAGACGAACGAGATCATCGTCGGGGTCGGCGGCAAGCACGTGATTTTCAACGCGATCGTCGCGACCTGCGAGGCCGGCGACGAAGTCGTGATCCCCGCGCCCTATTGGGTCAGCTACCCGGATGTGGTTGCCTTTTCGGGCGCGAAGCCGGTGATCGTCGCCGCCGGCGCCGACCAGGCCTACAAGATCACGCCCGAACAGCTGGATGCCGCGATCACGCCGCGGACCCGGTGGGTCATCCTGAACTCCCCGTCCAATCCCAGCGGCGCCGCTTATTCGGCTGCCGAGCTCAAGGCGCTGGGCGAGGTGCTTCGCCGCCACGAGCATGTGATGCTTTTGAGCGACGACATGTATGAGCATATTTTCTACGCCGATTTCCCGTTCGCCACGATGGCGCAGGTCTGCCCGGACCTGAAGGACCGGATCCTGACCGAGAATGGCTGCTCCAAAGCCTATGCGATGACCGGCTGGCGGATCGGCTATGCCGGCGGGCCGGCCTGGCTGATCAAGGCGATGGCGAAGCTGCAGTCGCAATCGACCTCGAATCCGTGCTCGGTCGCTCAGGCCGCCGCTGTCGCAGCGCTGAGCGGCCCGCAGGCCTTTCTCGCTGAACGGCAGGAGGCGTTCCGCAAGCGCCGCGACCTGGTGGTCGGCATGCTGAACCAGGCGCAGGGCCTCGTATGCCCCACACCGGAAGGGGCGTTCTACGTCTATCCCGACGCGAGCGGCTGCATCGGCAAGACGACGCCTGACGGCAAGCGCATCGAAACCGATGACGATCTGATCAACTATTTCCTCGATCACGCCCGAGTCGCCGCGGTCGCGGGCGCCGCGTTCGGCGTCTCCCCCGCGTTCCGCGTCAGCTACGCCACCTCCGATGACCTGCTGCACGAGGCCTGCACGCGCATCCAGCAGGCCTGCGCGGCGCTTCGATAAGGCGCGTTGATCGTCCATTCCGATATTTTGATCGTCCGGAACTGGCGTGTGACCCTGTTCACAGACAGTCCAGCATCCATCTGGCTACATGCTTCGTAACTGAAGCGAGCCGGCCGCCGAAGAAGCGGCCAAGATGGGAAGAACACGATGCGTGCGATGATCCGCTCCGACCTGTTCCGTAACTTCGTCGGCGGTTTCCTGCTCGGCGCGGCGGCGCTGGTCGCGTTGAGCCCGGCCGACGGCACGGACACGCTGAAGGCCAAGATCGAAGCGATCTACAAGGCGTGACGCAAATGCGTGCGCGCTCCTCTGTCGCGACGATGGCAGCGCTGACCTTCGCCGCCTGGGCGATCGGCGGCGCATCGATCGCGGAGAGCGCCCGAGCGGTCAATGTCCCTGCCCCGAAAGTGACCGCACCGCCCGCCAAGGGCCTGCAGACCGCCGTGCTTGCCGGCGGCTGCTTCTGGGGCATGGAGGGCGTGTTCGAGCATCTGAAGGGCGTGAAGAGCGTCACGTCGGGCTATGCCGGCGGCGATGCGAAGACGGCCAATTACGACGCGGTCTCGACCGAGCGGACCGGCCATGCCGAGGCGGTGCGCATCCAATTCGATCCGTCGCAGATCAGCTACGGCACGCTGCTCCGCGTCTATTTCGCGGTCGCGCACGATCCGACCGAACTGAATCGCCAGGGTCCCGATTCCGGCCCCAGCTATCGATCGACGATCTTCCCGATCGGCGCTGAGCAGGAGCGGGTGGCCCGCGCCTACCTGGCCCAGCTTTCCGCGGCCAAGGCCTATCCGCGCCCGATCGTCACGCGGATCGAGCATGGCGGCTTCTACCCGGCCGAGAGCTATCACCAGAACTTCATGCGCCGGAATCCGAATTATCCGTATATCCGGATCAACGACGCCCCCAAGCTGACGGCGCTGAAGGCCGCCTTCCCGTCGCTGTGGCGGGATGCCTGGGCGGGCTGATCGACGCCCTTATTCGTAAGCGTAGACCAGCCGCAGCGTCTCCATTCGGTCGGCGGTCCGGACACCGACCTTGCCGCCGCCGGTCCACTGGACCGATGCGAGGATCAGCGGTCGGTCGCGCAGGCGCACGATCACCTGCTGCCGCTCGATCAGCGCGACGGGTGTGTCGATGCACAGACCGGATTGCGAGACGTCGCGAATCGTCACCCTGACGGAGCGCGGCGCGATCGCGATGCGTCCATGCAGTTCGACGTCATGACGCCGCGAGCGCGGCTGGTGCGTGGGCAGGAAGCCCGGATCGAGTTCGTTCTCGTACCCAAGGATGCCGAGCGCATCCTCCATGTCGAGCCCGAACCGGCGGCCCTTCACCCAGCGCACCGTGCCCATATGGAACTTGTTGCCTTCGACGCTGAACAGCAGCGGTGCATCGACTTCCAGCGGCGTGTCGCTCTCGCCCGCAAGCCCGGTCCGGGAGATGTTCGTGACGACCAGCGCCGCATAGCCCTCGACCGGGAAAGCGTCGCCCTTCAACAGGACCTTGCTGCGCGGCTCAACGCGGCGGTCCTCCCACTCATCGGCTTCCTCGGCCATTCCGAAAAACGATTTCAAACGCAACGCAACCATGACCTGCCCCTTGCTCGCGGAGGACAATGTCGCTCCGCTGACTCGATGCATCCCGACAATACGGGCTGGGGCGACAATCGGATGGGGGGCTTAAAGTTCGGCCGAAAACGCCGATGGTAGAATCACGGTAAAGGCGGAACTCGATATCACAGGTTAGCTTAAGGTTCGGCTGAGTTGAGGTCGACTGTTCCGTTCCGAGACAGTCGCGCCGCACGTTCCGCCTTGCCGGAACCGAGCTTTCGCCGGCAGGTTTGCGATCCGAACACAAAAGAGGTCGCAAGGGATGCTGAAGGGATTGTTGCGGGGCGCCGGATTCAAACGATCGATCGTCCGCGCGCGACCTCGGCCACTCCCCGACGTCATTTATCTCGGCTATGATGACCGGGAAAATGTCGGCAGCATGCGCTCGACGCTGATTGCCCGGCTGGAACGAGGCGCGCTCGAAACACTCTGACGCGCATAGCGGTCGCGACGCTGCGCTTGCCGTTGTCTCCCGGATCAGGCAGCCTGCGGACGATCCGGGGAGAGTCCGATGCAGCAGCTGAGCGGGCAGGACGCGAGCTTCGTCTATCTGGAAACGCCGCACACGCCGATGCACATCGGCTCGGTCGGCATCTACGATCCCTCGACCGCGCCGGGCGGGTTCGTGCGGTTCAAGGACATTCTCGATTTCGTCGGCTCGCGACTGGGCGGCGCGCGGAGCTTCCGCCAGCGTCTGGTGCGGCTGCCGCTCGATCTCGACCACCCCTATTGGATCGAGGATCCTGCGTTCGATATCGAGTTCCACATCCGCCACATCGCGCTGCCGGCGCCCGGCGACTGGCGGCAGCTCTGCATCCAGGTGGCGCGGCTGCATTCGCGCCCGCTCGACCTGTCCAAGCCCTTGTGGGAATTCACGATCATCGAGGGCCTGGACAATATCGAGGGGCTGCCCAAGGGCTGCTTCGCGCTGCTCGCCAAGGTGCATCATGCGGCGATCGACGGCATGTCAGGCGTCGAGCTGTCCGCCGCGATCCACGACCTCTCGCCCGACAAGCCGAACCGGATCGCGAACGACGACTGGGCAGCGGACGACCTGCCGGGCGTCGCGGACCTGCTGGTCAAGAGCTATTTCAACGCGCTGCGCAAGCCGCTGCAATATGCGGAAACGATGGCGCGGGCCGTGCCGGGCCTGGCACGGCTGAGCCAAAGCGTATCCAAAGGCGATGTCAGCCTGGCGAACCAGAAGCTTGCGCCGAAAACGCGGCTGAACGGCAAGGTCGGCCCGCACCGCGTGTTCGATGCCGTGCCGATGCCGCTCGCCGATATCCGCGCGATCAAGGACGCGGTGCCCGGCGCGACGGTCAACGACGTGATTCTGGCGATCGTGGGCGGCGGCCTGCGCCACTATCTTCAGGGACTGGGGGAGCTGCCGGCGGAGACGATGACGGCGATGGCGCCGATTTCGGTTCGCGCGGAGGGAGAGAAAGCTGCGCTCGGCAATCTGGTCTCGGCCATGGTGGTCGGGCTCGGCACCCATATCGGCGATCCGATCGAGCGTCTGCGCTATGTGCACGGCGAAGCGGTCAACTCCAAGGCGCTGACCAATGCGGTCGGCGCGCGCACGCTGACCGACTTTTCGCAATTCATGCCGGCCGGCCTCTCGGGAATAGCCGCCCGGCTCTACACGCGGCTCGGGGCCGCCAACGCGCATGCGCCGGTGTTCAACACGGTCGTGACGAACGTGCCCGGAAGCCGCGTGCCGCTGTATTTCGCCGGCGCAAGGATGGTCGCGATGTATGGGCTCGCGCCGGTGTTCGATTCGATGGGGCTGATCAACACCATCTATTCCTATGTCGACACGATCGCGATCAGCTTCACCGCCGATCGCGAGATGATGCCTGATCCGGCTGCCTATGCGGACGGGCTGCGCAAGGCGTATGAGGAGCTGAAGGCCGCCGCCGTGCCTGCGGCGAAGCCGAAGAAAGGAGCGAAGCAGCATGCTTGAACCCGACAAGCTGAAAGCCGCCGGCGAGGCGGTCAAGGAAGGCGCGACCAAGGCGGCCGAGAACAGCGCCGCCCTCAGCATGAAGGTAATCGACCATGCCGAGGAAAATACGCGCCAGGCGTTCGCCGCCCTGCGCGCGGCGGCAAAGGCCGGCGGCATCACCGACCTGATGAAGGTCCAGTCCGACTATGTTCGCGACCAGGGCACGCGCAGCATGGCCCAGGTGCGGGAGATCGGCGAGATGATCGCCAGCTTCGGCCGCGAGGCGATGTCCGGCCTGTCGGGCAAGAAGGACGAGCCCAAAGCTTGACTTGAAAGGGGTCGCGGTTAGGCCCGCGCGCATGCCCGTCGTCCGCATTGTTCCCAAACGCTTCGAGGATCCGCGCGGCTGGTTTTCCGAAACCTGGCAGCGCGACCGTTTCGAGGCGGCCGGCATCCGGGGCGAATGGGTACAGGACAACCAATCCTATTCGCGTCCCGCCGGAACGCTGCGCGGCATTCATTTCCAGACACCGCCGCACGCCCAGGCCAAGCTGGTGCGGTGTCTGCGGGGCCGGGTCTGGGACGTCGCCGTCGATCTGCGCGCCGGCTCGCCGACCTACGGCCAGTGGGTGGCGGCCGAGCTCAGCGCTGCACGCGGCGAGCAGCTCTACATCCCGGCGGGCTTCGGTCATGGCTTCCTGACGCTCGAGCCGGAAACGGAGATCGCCTACAAGGTCGATGCCTTCTACGCGCCCGATTGCGACGCGGGCATCGCCTGGAACGACCCCGATCTCGGCATTTCCTGGCCTCTGCCCGGCGCTGCGCCGGAACTGTCGGACAAGGATGCCCGGCTGCCGTCTTTCAAGGAATTCGTCAGTCCTTTCGGCTATGACGGCCGGCCGCTCGAACTTGTGGACGCATAATGGCTCGAATCCTCGTCACCGGCGGCGCCGGATTCATCGGCTCGGCGCTGGTCCGCCACCTGATCGCGAACACCGATCACGAGGTGCTGAACGTCGACGCGCTCACCTATGCGGGCAACCTGTCGTCGCTCGATCCAGTGCGGAACAGCAACCGCTACCGTTTCGCCAAGGCGGACGTCTGCGACCGCGACCGGATCGCTGCCCTGATCGCCGAATTCCGGCCCGAGGTGATCACGCACCTCGCCGCCGAAAGCCATGTCGACCGGTCGATCGACGGGCCGGCGGCGTTCATCGAAACCAACCTGGTCGGCACCTTCACGATGCTGTCCGCCGCGCTCGATTATTGGCGTGCGCTGGAAGGCGAGGAGAAGGAGCGGTTCCGATTCCATCACATCTCCACCGATGAAGTGTTCGGCGCGTTGGGCGGCGAAGGCTATTTCACCGAAGAGACGCCCTACGACCCGCGCTCGCCCTATTCGGCTTCGAAGGCGGGATCCGACCATCTCGTCTCCGCCTGGCATCACACCTACGGCCTGCCGGTGCTGATCACGAACTGCTCGAATAATTACGGGCCTTACCACTTCCCTGAAAAGCTGATTCCGCTGATGATCATCAAGTGCCTCGCGGGAGAGGCGCTGCCGGTCTACGGCAAGGGCGCAAACGTGCGCGACTGGCTGTACGTCGACGATCATGTGCGCGCGCTGACGACCGTCTTCGAAAAGGGCACGCCCGGCGAAAGCTATATGGTCGGCGGCCGTTCGGAACGGACCAACCTCGCCGTCGTCGAGACGATCTGCGAGACGCTCGACCACATCCGCCCGCGCGACGACGGCAAGAGCTATCGCGACCAGATCAGCTTCGTCGCCGACCGCCCCGGCCACGACTTCCGCTATGCGATCGACGCGTCCAAGCTGGAGCGGGAGCTCGGCTGGCACCGCCAAGAAAGCTTCGAGACCGGCATCGCCAAGACCATCCGCTGGTATCTAGACAACGAAGCCTGGTGGCGGCCGATCCTTGCCCGCACCTATTCGGGCGAGCGGCTGGGGCTGAAAACGGCTTGAGGCCGATCCTCGTCACCGGCGGCACCGGCCAGGTCGGGACCGCGCTGCGGCAGCTTGGCTCCAGGTTCGGCGTCGAGATCGTCGCGCCTGGGCGTGAAGAGCTGGACCTGACCAGCCCGGCGTCCATCGAGGCCGCGATCGGCAGCCGCGAGTGGAGCGCCGTCCTCAACTGCGCCGCCTATACTGCGGTCGACAAGGCTGAGAGCGACGCAGAGGGGGCCTATGCGGTCAACGCCGTCGCGCCCGAGCTGCTGGCGCTCGCGACTGGCGCGCGGGGGCTGCGGCTGCTGCAGGTCTCGACGGACTATGTGTTCGACGGCTCGAAGTCCGACTTTTACATCGAGGATGATCCGGTCGCGCCGCTCGGCGTCTATGGCGCCTCGAAGGAAGCGGGAGAGCGCGGCGTGCGCGGCGCGAACCCCGATCACATCATCCTGCGCACCGCATGGGTGGTGAGCCCCTGGGGTCATAATTTCGTGAAGACGATGCTGCGGCTGGGTGCCGAGCGAAAGCAGCTTCGCGTCGTTGCCGACCAGCGCGGCTGCCCGACCTCCGCCATCGACATCGCCGATGCGCTGCTGACGATCGCGACCGAGCGTGGACCCGCCGGCACCTATCACTTCGTCAACGCCGGCGAAGCGAGCTGGTGCGAACTGGCGCGCTTCGTTTTCGACCGCGCCGGCATGGATGTCGACGTGGAAGCGATCACGACAGACGACTATCCCACCCCGGCGAAACGGCCCGCCAATTCGCGGCTGTCCACCGATAAGCTGCAAGCAACATTCGGCATCCGCCCGCGTCCGTGGCAGGATGCGGTCGGCGAGGTCGTCGACACACTTATGGGGGCTTGAGTGAAGGGCATTATCCTGGCCGGCGGCTCCGGCACGCGGCTGCATCCGGCGACGCTGGCGATCAACAAGCAGCTGCTGCCGGTCTACGACAAGCCGATGATCTATTACCCGACCTCCGCCCTGATGATGGCGGGGATCCGGGAGATCCTGATCATCTCCAGCCCCGAATATCTCGACAACTACAAGCGCCTGTTCGGCACGGGCGAGCAATTCGGCCTGTCGATCGATTATGCCGTCCAGCCCCGGCCCGAGGGCCTGGCCCAGGCTTTCGTGATCGGCCGCGATTTCCTGGCCGCCGGCCCCGGCGCGCTGGTGCTGGGCGACAACATCTTCTTCGGCGCCGGCCTGGGCAATCTGATGCAAAACGCCCGCGCACGAACCAGGGGCGCGACCGTCTTCGCCTATCATGTCGAGGACCCCACGGCCTATGGCGTGGTCGAGCTGGACGGCGAGGGCCGCGCGCTGAGCATCGAGGAAAAGCCGAAGGCGCCCAAGTCGAGCTGGGCCGTCACCGGCCTCTATTTCTACGACGAGCGCGTCACCGACTTCGCCGCCCAGGTGAAGCCCTCCGCGCGCGGCGAGCTCGAGATCACCGACCTCAACCGCATGTACATGGACGCGGGCGAGCTCTACGTCGAACGGATGGGCCGCGGCTTTGCCTGGCTCGACACCGGCACCCACGACAGCCTGCTGGAGGCGAGCGAGTTCGTCCGCACGCTGCAGAAACGCCAGGGTGTCCAGATCGCCAGCCTCGAGGAAATCGCGTTCCACAATGGCTGGATCAGCGCGGATGCCCTGCGCGAACGCGGGCAGCTGTTCGAGAAAACGGCCTATGGCCGCGCACTAATCGAGCTGGCGGACGGGCGCGGCTGACTTGCCCCTCTCCCCTGCGGGGAGAGGCGACTCGCGCGAAGCGCGAGCGGGGTGAGGGGGCTCGGCGCTCGCTGAAGGAGCTCAGAACCCCCTCACCCGGACGGCTTCGCCGTCTCGACCTCTCCCCGCAGGGGAGAGGTGCTGCCCCGTTCGGTCCCGACCATGCTTTCCGGCCGCACCACGCGATCGAACGTTTCCGCGTCCACCAACCCCAGCTCCAGTCCCGCTTCCTTCAGCGTCAGGCCCTTGGCGTGGGCGTGCTTCGCGATCTTCGCGGCATTGTCGTAGCCGATCTCAGGCGCCAGTGCCGTCACCAGCATCAGCGAGCGATCGACCAGCTCGGCGATGCGGGCGCGGTTGGGCTCGGTGCCTTCGACCATCCGCTCGGCACAGCTCTCCATGCCGACGCTGAGCAGATGAATCGAGCGAAGCACCGCGGCCGCGATCATCGGCTTGAAGACATTCAGCTCCAGATGGCCTTGCAGCCCGCCGACGGTGATCGCGGTGTTGTTGCCGATCACCTGGGCCGCGACCATCGTCAGCATCTCGGCCTGGGTTGGGTTCACCTTGCCCGGCATGATCGAGCTGCCCGGCTCGTTCGCCGGCAACTCCAACTCGCCCAAGCCTGATCGCGGGCCGGAGCCGAGCAGGCGCATGTCGTTCGCGATTTTCGTCAGCGCGACTGCGAGCGTGTTCAGCGTGCCGGACAGGTGCACGATCGGGTCGTTGGACCCGAGCGCTTCGAACTTGTTGTCGGCAGTGCGGAACGGCAGGCCGGTGATGGCTGCGATTTCGGCCGCGACCTCTTCTCCGAAGCCAGCGGGCGCATTGAGGCCGGTGCCGACCGCCGTCCCGCCCTGCGCCAGTGCCATCATGCCCTGCATGACCGCCGGCTCGATCCGCTTGCGGCAGCGATAGAGCTGATGCGCATAGCCCGAGAATTCCTGGCCCAGCGTCAGCGGCGTCGCGTCCTGGAGGTGGGTGCGGCCGATCTTGACGATGTCGTCCCAAGCTTTCGCCTTGGCATCGAGCGCGGCGTGTAGCCGATCGAGCGCCGGGAACAGCTGCGCTGTCGCGGCCAGCGCCGCCGCGATGTGCATCGCGGTCGGAAAGCTGTCGTTCGACGACTGGCTCATGTTGACATGATCATTCGGATGCACCGGCGCCTTGCCGCCGCGCGTGCCCGCCAGCCGCTCGTTGGCGATACCGGCGATCACCTCGTTCACGTTCATGTTGGTCTGGGTGCCGGACCCGGTCTGCCAGATGACGAGCGGGAACTGATCGTCGAACGTGCCCGCCGCGACGTCCGCCGCCGCCGCCTCGATCGCGTCGGCGATCTCGGCCGGCAGGCCGTGCTTGCGATTCACCCGCGCCGCGGCCTGCTTCACGATCGCGAGCGCATGCACGATCCCGATCGGCATCCGCTCGGTCGGCCCGAACGGAAAATTCTCGATCGACCGCTGCGTCTGCGCCCCCCAATAGGCGGAGGCGGGGACGTCGATCGGGCCGATCGAGTCGGTTTCGGTGCGGGTGTCGGTCATCTGCTTCTCCTAACCCTCTCCCTCCAGGGGAGAGGGCGACTCGGCCCGGCGGGGCCGAGCGGGGTGAGGGTCCCGGGCGCTGTACCACATCACCCTCTCCCCGCTCGCGCTCGCAAGCGCGAGTCGACCCTCTCCCCTGCAGGGAGAGGGTTTAAAGTCAAACCGGCCGCGTGAACCGTTCCTTCTTCTCCGCCTTTTCCTTCAGCAGTTTTGCGACTTCGAAGCCGTGCTTCTCCAGCCCCGCGACGATCTTGTCATTGCCTTCGATGTCGCCCCAGAACATCGGGCCGCCGCGATAGACCGGCCAGCCATAGCCGTAGATCCACACCACATCGATGTCGGACGCGCGTTGGGCCACGCCTTCTTCCAGGATCAGCGCGCCTTCGTTGACCATCGGGTAGAGCGTGCGCTCGACGATCTCCTCGTCACTGATCTCCCGCTTGGCGGTGCCGGATTTGGCGGCGAATTCGTCGAGGATCGCCTGCACCTCCGCGCTGGGCGTCGGCCGGCGCTTCTCGTCGTAATCGTAGAAGCCCTTGCCGGTCTTCTGGCCCCAGCGGCCCTTGG
The DNA here is from genome assembly GCF_000974765.1 of Sphingomonas changbaiensis NBRC 104936. Lineage (GTDB taxonomy): Bacteria > Pseudomonadota > Alphaproteobacteria > Sphingomonadales > Sphingomonadaceae > Sphingomonas_B > Sphingomonas_B changbaiensis. The sequence goes on from NZ_BBWU01000046.1 coordinate 25,045, forward strand.
CGCAGAGCGCGTCGCGGACATTCTCGATCCGGTTCGGATCACGGTGCCAGCCGATATCGACGCCGGCGAGATCGGACATCTGGAACGGCCCCATCGGCATGCCGAAATCGACATGGACCTTGTCGATCTGTTCGGGCGTCGCGCCTTCCATCAACAGCTTCATCGCCTCGACCTGGCGAGGCTTCAGCATCCGGTTGCCGATAAAGCCGTCGCACACGCCCGCGACCACCGCGACCTTGCCGATCTTCTTGGCGATCGCCATCGCGGTCGCCAGCACGTCGGGCGCGGTCTTGTCGCCGCGCACCACCTCCAGCAGCTTCATCACATTGGCGGGCGAGAAGAAGTGCATGCCGAGCACGTCCTGCGGCCGGCTGGTGACCGCCGCGATTTCGTTGACGTCGAGATAGGAAGTGTTGGAGGCAAGGATCGCGCCGGGCTTCGCGATCTTGTCCAGGCGCGTGAACATCTCCTTCTTCACATCCATATTCTCGAAGATCGCCTCGATGATCAGATCGCAATCGGCGAGCGCTTCGAGCTCCAATGTGGGCGTGAGCAGGCCCATCATCTGGTCGACCTGTTCGGGCTTGAACCGGCCCTTGGCAGCCGACGCGTCGTAATTCTTGCGGATGAGGCCGGTGCCGCGATCGAGATTCTCCTGCGCCGCCTCGACGATCGTCACCGGGATGCCGGCCTGAAGGAAGTTCATCGAGATGCCGCCGCCCATTGTGCCGGCGCCGATCACGCCGACCTTTTTGATCGGGCGGAGCTGGATGTCTTCGGGAATGCCGTCGATCTTGGCGGCCTGGCGCTCGGCGAAGAAGATATGGCGCTGGGCAGCCGATTGCGTGCCCATCATCAGCTTCATGAATTCCTGGCGCTCGAAGCGGATGCCTTCGTCGAACGGCAGCTCGACCGCGGCCTGGACGCAGCGCAGGTTTGCGGCCGGCGCATCGAAGCCGCGGAAGCGCTTGGCGTTGTCGGTCGCGAATGTCTGGATGAAGGCGGGATCGCCATGCACCGGCATCTCGCGCGAGCGGCGCGGCTCGGTGCCGACCATGGATTTGGCAAAGCCGAGCGCGTCTTCCAGCAGCGAATCCTCGGCCGCGAGCTTGTCGACCAGCCCGACCTCGGCCGCCTTTTTCGCACTGACCGGATTGCCGGTCGCGCACATCTCCGCGGCTGCCTCGATGCCGGCAACGCGGGGCAGGCGCTGCGTGCCGCCCGCGCCGGGGAGCAGGCCGAGCTTCACTTCGGGCACACCGAGCTTCGCCGAGGGAACGGCGACGCGGTAGTGACAGCCGAGCGCGACTTCGAGACCCCCGCCCAGCGCCGTGCCGTGAATCGCCGCGACGACCGGCTTCCGGCTCGCCTCGATCTTGTCGACGACCGCCGGCAGCATCGGCTCGACCGGCGGCTTGCCGAACTCGGTGATGTCGGCGCCGGCGAAGAAGGTCCGCCCGTCGCAACGGATCACCGCCGCCTTCAGCTCGTCGTCGCCTTCGAGCTGGTCGATTGCCGCCGCCAGCCCCTGCCGCACCGCGGCGCCGAGCGCGTTCACCGGCGGGTTGTTCGAGGTGACGATCAGGATGCCGTCGCGGACTTGCGTTGTGATGGGGCTGGGATTTGAATTCGTCATTTCAAGCTCCTTAAACTCGGTTTGGCCTGAGCTTGTCGAAGGCCTCCCTTGTTCTTTTTATCTATCAAAGAAAGAAAGGAAGGGAGGGCTTCGACAAGCTCAGCCCGAACCGGGTGAGGGTGTCAGCATCTTAAGTCTTCTAAGCCGCCGTCTTGCCCGTCTCCTGACGTGTCACGGGATGGGAACTGGACAAGCCGCCATCGACGGCGATGGCCTGGCCGTTGACGTAGCTGGCTTCGTCGGACGCGAGGAACAGCGCCATGTTGGCGATCTCCTCGGGCTGGCCGGCGCGGCGGAGCGGGTTCAGGCGGCCGATCTTGTCGGTGACGCCCTTGTCCGCCGCATAGTCGAACGCGCGCTGGGTCATGCCGGTCTGGATCAGGCCGGGGCAGATCGCGTTGACGCGGACGTTCGTCGCCGAAAGTTGCTGGGCGGCGGTCTTCACCAGGTTGATCACGCCCGCCTTTGACGCCGAATAGGCGGGACAGCCAGCGCCCGAGCGGATGCCGGCGACGCTGGCCGTACAGATGATCGAGCCCTTGCCGCGCTCGATCATCTTCGGCGCCGCGTGCTTGATGATCAGGAACGGGCCTATCAGGTTCACCTGCAGGATGTTCTGCCATTCCTCGACGCTGTGATCGAAGATGCCGGTCAGGCCGCCCGAAATCCCGGCATTGGCATAGGCGATGTCGAGCCCGCCGAAGCGATCGACCGCGGTCGCGACCAGCTGCTGCACATCGGGTTCGGAGCCGGCGTCCATCTGCACCGCGACCACGCCGTCGCCGCCGATCATCGCCGCCGTTTCGTGAACGCCGTCGCTCTTGTCGCCGATGACCAGCCTCGCACCTTCGGCCGCGAAGCGGCGGGCGGTGGCGCGGCCGATGCCGGAGCCCGCGCCGGTGATGATCGCGACCTTGCCCGCCAGCCTCATATCGTCTGTCCTCCGTCGATCACGATCGTCTGGCCGGTCATGAACGATCCGGCCGGTGCAGCGAGGAACACGGCGGCGCCGGCGATCTCATCGGGCTCGCCGATCCGCTTCAAGGGCGCGCCCTGGGTGGAGCGCTTCAGCGTCTCCGGATTTTCCCACAAGGCGCGGGCGAAGTCGGTCTTGATCAGGCCCGGCGCGATGCAGTTCACGCGGACATTGTCCGGCCCGAATTCATGCGCGAGGTTGCGGGCGAGCTGCATGTCCGCGGCCTTTGAGATCGCATAGGCGCCGATCACCGGCGTGCCGCGCAGGCCGCCGATCGAGGAGATGATGACGATCGCGCCGTCTTTGCGCGCCCGCATCTCCGGCGCGACCATGGAGATGAGCCAGTGGTTCGAGACGATATTGTTGTCGAGGATCTTGCGGAACTGCTCGTCCGCTATCCCTTCCTGCGGCCCATAATAAGGATTGGAGGCGGCGTTGCAGACGAGGATGTGGATGTCGCCGAACGCGCGGCGTGTCTCGTCCACCAGATGCTGCAGCCCGGCCTTGTCGGAAATGTTGGCGGCTACCGCGATGGCCTTGCCGGGATAGCGGGCGTTGATCTCCGCAGCCACGGCGTCGCAGGCGTCCTGCTTGCGGCTGGACACGACGACGTTCGCGCCGTGCTCCGCCATTCGCTCGGCGACCGCCTTGCCGATCCCGCGCGATGATCCGGTGATGATCGCGGTCTTGCCGGTCAGGTCGAACAATGTGCTCATGATGCCCCCGCGAGTTGCGCGAAATGCCAGGACGCTGCGGCGAGGCCAGGGACACGCGCGGCCGTCGCTTCGGCCTGGGCCGAGGCGGCGGTGCCGTCAACGATCCGCTTCTTGATGCCCTGGACGATGCCGGTCAGGCGGAACAGGTTATAGCTGAAATACCAGTTCAGGTCCGGCACGCCTTCCCGCCCGGTCGCCGCGCAATAGCGCTCGACCGCCTGGTTGAGGGTCGGGATGCCAAGTGCCTCATAATCCAGGCCCTTCACGCCGGATCGGCCCTCCGGCTCGGTCACCCAGTTCATCAGGAAATATGAGAAATCGGCGAGCGGATCGCCAAGCGTCGATAATTCCCAGTCGAGCACCGCGATCACACGGTCCTCGTCATGCGCGAAGATCATGTTGTCGATGCGATAGTCGCCGTGAACGATCGACACCCGATCTTGCGCGGGGACTGTCCTCGGCAGCCATTCGATCAGCCGGTCCACCTCCGGGATCGTCTCGGTCTCGCTTGCCTTGTACTGCTTGGTCCAGCGCGCGACCTGGCGCTCGAAATAATTGCCCGGCTTGCCGTAATCGCCGAGCCCTACGCTCACATGATTGGTGTTGTGCAGCCGCGCGAGCGTGTCGATCATCGCGTAATAAATGCCGCGGCGCTGGTCGGGCGTGTAGCCGGGCAGCGATCCGTCCCACAGGTTCCGGCCGTCGGCGAGGCCCATGATGTAGAACATCGAGCCGATGACGTCGCGGTCGGTGCACAGGCCATAGGGCCGGGCGACGGGAAAACCGGTCGGGTAGAGCGCCGCCTGCACGCGATATTCGCGGTCCACGGCATGGGCGGACGGCAGCAGCGGCCCGAACGGTTGGCGGCGCAGCACATAGGCCTGCCCCGGCGTGTCGATCCGATAGGTCGGGTTCGACTGGCCGCCCTTGAAGCGGGAGAGAGCGATCGGGCCCGCAAAGCCCTCGACATTCGCCTCCAGCCATGCGGTCAGCCGCGCTTCGTCCAGCCGGTCCTTTTCCGGCACCGGCATGGTGCCGACCATGGTCGCCTGGGCGTTGGGCTGCGTCATGCGTCGAACACGATCACGGAGCGGGTGGTGTCGCCCTTCCGCAGCTGGTCGAACGCGTGGTTGATCTCGGTCAGCGGCACACGCTCGGCGATGATCGTGTCGAGGTCGAGCATTCCCCGCATGTAAAAATCGACCAGCCGCGGAATCTCGACCGGGAAGCGGTTGGCGCCCATCAGCGCGCCCTGCAGCTTCTTGCCCGAAAGCAGGTCGAGCGCGGAAAGGCCGGTCTGGTGCGTCAGCGGCATCATGCCCAGGATCGTCGCCGTCCCCCCGCGGCGCAGGACCTTGACGGCGAGCTCGCCGGACTGCGGCCGCCCGACCGCCTCGATCGCATGATCGACGCCGCCCCTCGTCAGTTCGACGATCTCGGCGACCGCGGTCTCGGAGGTCGCGTCCACGGCATCGGTCGCGCCCAATTTCTTCGCGATCTCCCGCTTCTGGGGCACCGGATCGACGGCAATGATCCGCCCGGCGCCGGCGATCTTCGCGGCGTTCACGACGGCGAGGCCGACGCCGCCGCAGCCGACCACCGCGACGGTCTCGCCGGGCGTCACGTCGGCGGCGTTGAACACCGCACCCGCGCCGGTCGTCACCGCGCAGCCGATCACGCAGGCGCGGTCGAGCGGCATCTCGGGGTCGATCCGCACGCAGGCGTGCTCGTGGATCAGCATCTGCTCGGCGTAGGCCGACAGGTTCAGCATCTGGTTGACCGGCGTGCCGTCGGGGAAAGTGAGGCGCGGCGGCTCGCCCGCCTTGCGCCGCGTATCGCCGCCCAGGCACAGCGACATGCGGCCGGTCACGCAGAACTCGCAATGTCCGCAAAAGGCGCTGAGGCAGGTCACGACCGCATCGCCGGGCTTCACCGTCGTCACTTCGGAGCCGACCTGCTCGACGATGCCTGCTGCTTCATGGCCCGGGATGCAGGGCATTGCATGCGGATAGGCGCCGTCGACGAAATGCAGGTCGGACCGGCACACGCCGCACGCCGCGGTGCGGATCAGCACCTCGTGCGGGCCGGGCTTGGAGACCAGCACCTCTTCGATGGTCAGCGGCGTCTTTGCCTGCGAAAGGACTGCGGCCTTCATCGCGCTGCCGTCGCCTTAGCGGCGGCGATCGCTTCCCTGCCGCCATATTTGCCGAACTCGAGCCGAGCGATCGCACGGTTGTGGACCTCGTCCGGCCCGTCGGCGAGGCGGAGCGTGCGGATGCCGGCATACATCTTCGCGAGGCCCGGATCGTCGGAGACGCCGGCGCCGCCGAACGCCTGGATCGCGTCGTCGATGATGCGCAGCGCCATGCGCGGGGCCGAGACCTTGATCATCGCGATCTCGCCCTGCGCGGCCTTGTTGCCGGCTTTGTCCATCATGTCGGCCGCCTTCAGGCAGAGCAGGCGGTTCAGCTCGATGTCGATCCGCGCCTCCGCGACGCGCTGTTCCCAGACGCTGTGCTCGGCGATCGCCTTGCCGAACGCGACGCGGGAGAGCAGGCGCTTGCACATCTTCTCCAGCGCTTCCTCGGCGACGCCGATCGTTCGCATGCAGTGATGGATGCGGCCCGGTCCAAGGCGGCCCTGCGCGATCTCGAACCCGCGTCCTTCGCCGAGCAGCATGTTCTCGACCGGCACCCGCACGTCCTTCAGCTCGATCTCCATATGCCCATGCGGCGCGTCGTCATAGCCGAACACGTTCAGGTGCCGGAGGATGGTCACGCCCGGTGCGTCCAGCGGCATCAGGATCATCGATTGCTGGGCGTGGCGCTGCGCCTCGAAATCACTCTTGCCCATCACGATGGCGACCTTGCAACGCGGATCACCGGCCCCCGACGACCACCATTTGCGGCCGTTCAGCACATAATGATCGCCGTCGCGCTCAATCCGCGTCTCGATGTTGGTCGCGTCCGACGAGGCCACCGCCGGTTCGGTCATCAGGAAAGCGGAGCGGATCTCGCCGTTCATCAGCGGACGGAGCCACTGCTCCTTTTGCTCGCGCGTGCCATAGCGGTGGAACACCTCCATGTTGCCGGTATCGGGCGCGGAGCAGTTGAACACCTCGGATGCCCAGCCGACCCGGCCCATTTCCTCGGCGCACAGCGCATATTCAAGATTGGTGAGGCCCGGCCCTTCAAACTCGAAGCTGTCATCGACATGCGGGCGGCCGGAGCCGGGCGGCATGAACAGGTTCCAGATGCCCGCCGCCTTGGCGCGCTTCTTCTCTTCCTCGATCACCGGCAGGACCTTCCAGCGATCGCCTTCGCTTTGCTGCGCGTAGTAATCCGGGTTGCGCGGCCGGACATGGGTTTCGATGAAGTCGCGGACGCGATCCCGCCAATAGGTCTGGCGTTCGGTCAGGTCGAAATCCATGATGCTCTCCGGGTCTGTGCCAGGCCTTCTAGGCAGCGATTGACGGGGCTTTCCAGCCCCAAAAACTCACGCTTTTCCGCCACTCTCAGCGGACGCTACGGCAAGCTTGGCCAGTCGCGCGTCATGATCGGCCTTGCTGATCGGAAAGCGCGTGAACAGCCACGACGACACAAGCGCGATCACGACCGTCAGACCTGCGACGAAGCCGGTGAGTCGGTCGAGCACGTCGATCGGCACCTTGCCCGGAACCGCCTTGGCGGGGAAGCCTGCGACCGACAGCAGGATGCCCGACGCGAAGATGCCAAGGCCCGAGGTGCACTTCTGCATGAACAGGCCGCCGGCATAGAACAGCCCTTCCTCGCGCTTGCCGCTGCTCTCTTCCGACGCCTCGACCACGTCGGCGATCATCGATCCGATCAGCATCATCACGCACACGCCGAACGCGGTTCCGAGGCTGACCATCGTCAGCAGCAACGGCAGCAGCAGCGGGTCGCCAGGCTCCGGGAAAAGTCGCGCCAGCCGCAGCCAATAGGGCGTCGTCGTGAATAAGACCGACAGCAATGTCATGATCGCCGCGCCGCCGCGCTTGCCGAATGCGCGCGCGGTGGGCGTGACGATGAAGAATGCCAGCAGCACGCCCCCGAACAGGCAGATCGAATAGGTCAGGAAATCCATCGGCCGGAACAGCCAGACGAAACCCAGGAGATAGTTGGACATCGCGAACGCGATGCCCTGGTTGATATAGGCGAAGACCCCCGCCGCGATCAGCAGCACGAACGCGCGATTGCTGAGCGTCGACAGGATCGCGCGGATTTCCTTGCCGACCGGCAGTGTCTCGATCCGCGCCCGCGGCGGGTGCGCGAGGCGCTTGTGCGTGCCGATCGCCGAGGCGAGCACGCTCACCATCATCACGACTGCGCCGACGACACCATAATTGTGATAGCCCGGTCCGGCGCCGGGGCCCGTCGGCGGCCGCAGCAGATAGCCATAGGCGAGCATCAGCATCGCGAGCCCGCCCGCCCAGCCGAACACATAGCGGTAGCGGATCACGGCAGTGCGCTCGTGATAGTCGCGCGTCAGCTCCGGCACCATCGCCGCCGATGGCACTTCGTTGGTCGAGATCGCGGCGCGAACCAGAATCGCGATCACCACCAGGTAGCCGAGCGTCGCGGCGGTCCCGGCTTGCGGCGGATTCCACAGCAGCACCCAGCTCAAGGCAATCGGCAGTGCCGAGCCGTAGAGCCATGGATGGCGGCGGCCGATCCGCGTATGGGTGCGGTCGCTCAAGGACCCGATCGCCGGATCGACGAAGGCGTCGACGAACAGCGCGATCATGATCGCGAAGCCGACCTGCTCCGCCGGCAGCCCGACGACCTGATTGTAGAACAGCAGCAGGAAGACGGAAAAACCGTTGTCCTTGATGCCATACGCGACCGCGCCCAGGCCGTAGGACAGCTTGGTGGAAAGGGGGACGCGCACCGAGTTCACGGCCGCACCTCCTCGCTCGGCCCGAGCGAGTTGCGCGGTCATTCCGCCGCTCCCGTCGGCGCCAGCGCCGCGAGCGCTTCGAACAGGCCGGGCGTGTTCGGGTCCCAGCTGTGGCGGGGGCCGACCGACAAGCCGCCGTCGACCAGCAGATGCGTGCCGTTGACGAAGCTCGCATCGTCGCTGGCGAGAAAGCAGACCGCGGCGGCGATGTCTTCCGCCCGGCCGGCACGCTGCACCGGCTGGGCCTGCTGGCCGACGCCCTGGATCAGCGCATTCGCCTTGTCGCGCGCTTCGCCTTCCAGCCCGATCGCGGAGGCGAAGATGTTGGTCGCGATGAAGCCGGGCAGCACCGCGTTCACCCGGATGCGGTCCTTCGCCAGGTCTGCGGCGGCAAGCCTGGTCAGGTGCAGCACGCCGGCCTTCGCGACCGAATAGGGCGTGGGCGCCGCGCCCGAGGCGAGCGCCGCCACGGACGCGGTGTTGACGATCGCACCGCCGCCTTTCTTCGCCATCAGCGGCGCCGCATAACGGATGCCGAGCGCGACCGAACGCAGCAGCAGGTCCATCGTCCGGTCCCAGCCGGCCGCGTCGATTTCGTCGATCTTCGCGCGCTGGCCGCCTGCGCCGGCATTGTTGAACAGAATGTCGGGGCCGCCCAGTTCCGCCGCCGCGTCGAGCAGGGCGACGATATCGGCTTCGCTGGTCACATCGGTGCGGCGAAAGCGAATGCGGCCGTTCGATGTGTCCGCCAGCTCCTGCCCGCCGGCTTCGTCGATATCGCCGGCGACGACCGTCGCGCCTTCCTCGGCAAAGCGCAGCGCGGTCGCCCGACCGATGCCCGACGCCGCGCCCGTCACGACCGCGACTTTGCCGCTGAATCGCATCCGCCTCTCCTTGTGTTCTGGAAAGGGAGCATAGGCGGGCGGAAAGGGCCGTCAACGACGCTACGGCAGGGCCGCTTCGCCACAGGAGGCTTGCGAGAGGGGGCTGATCCGCCGAAACCGGCAGGCAATCACTGAAGGAGAAGGCCCAATGGACATCGCCTCCTGGTTCCGGCTCGATGGCCGGATCGCGCTCGTCACCGGCGGCTCGCGCAACATCGGCAAGTGGATCGCCGAAGGCTTCATCGCCCAGGGCGCGAAGGTCTATATTTCGGCGCGCAAGGCCGAGGATTGCTTCGCGACCGCCGAGGAGCTGGGCCCGAACTGCGTTGCACTGCCGCAGGACGTGTCGACGGTCGCCGGCTGCCGCGCGCTCGCCGAACAGCTGCGCGAACATGAGCAAAAGCTCGACATCCTCGTCAACAATGCGGGCACCGCCTGGGGCGAGCCGTTCGACCAGTTCCCCGAAAAGGGCTGGGACAAGGTCATGGACCTGAACCTCAAATCGCCCTTCTTCCTGACGCAAGCGCTGCACGGGCTGCTGAAGGCCGGCGCCGCGACGGGCAACCCGGCCAAGGTCATCAACATCACCTCGATCGACGGCCAGCGGCTGAACCCGTGGGAGACCTACAGCTATCACGCCTCCAAGGCCGGGCTGATCTACCTGACGAAGCGGATGGCGGCGCGGCTGATCGAGGACAATATCGTCGTCACCTCGCTGGCGCCCGGCGCCTTCCCGAGCCAGATGAACCGCGCCGCACGCGACCATGGCGACATGGTGGCGAAGTCGATCCCATCAAAACGGATCGGCGTCCCGGAAGACATGGCCGCGGCGGCTTTGTACCTGGCCGCGCGCTCGGGGGATTATGTCGTGGGCGAGACGCTGACCGTCGACGGCGGCCTGGTCAGCGCCAAGGTGGGCGTGAGCATCGATGCGTAACAGCCCCTCCCTCTCCCCTTGCGGGAGAGGGAGGGGCCCAAGCCGCAGGCTTGGGAGGGTGAGGGGTGCAGAGCGACGCGCAGCGAGCGTGGCCACTCCACCCTCACCCCGCTCGCGCTGACGCGCGAGTCGCCCTCTCCCGTCAAGTGAGAGGGGCTATCTGCTCAGCAACACATTCATCCGTGCCACGGCAATTGGCTTGGCACGATCCTCCTGCCACGCAACCGCCTCCAGATTCGCGACCCGCGTGCCGAGCCGCGTAATGATGCCGATCGCGAACGTGTCCGCCTCACGGCCGCCGCGCATGAAATCGACGGTGACGGTGATCGGCTTGATCCGCGGCCGTTCCTCGTCCGGAAAGCGGGCATAGAGCGCGGTGAACGCTGCCATCTCCAGCAGCCCGCCGATCGCGCCGCCGTGGAGGAAGCCGGGCCGGCCCATCACGCCGACGCCGAACGGCATCAGCAGCAGCGGCGCTCCGGCCTCTTCGCCGGCGACGCTCAGGCCCAACAGCTCGGCATAGGGCGGCAGCTTCATGGGCTGGTGAACATATAGGTGCCGGCGACGTGCGCGACCGGGTCGGCCGGGTCGCCGTCATGCGCCTGCCCCCGCACGAAGGCGACGCTGCGGGTCAAGCGATAGCATTCGCCGCGGCCGATCACGGCCTTGCCGGGCGTCGCCGGGCGCAGATAGTCGACGCGCAGGTCCAGCGTCGCCTGGGCGCGAAAGCGCTGCTGCCGGATCCAGATCGCCATGCTGGTCGCCATGTCCATCAGCGCGAGGATCGGCCCGGACGCGAGCACGCCCGAGGCTTCGTCGCCGATCAGCCGCTCCGAATAATCGATCGCCAGCTCCGACCAATCGGCCCCGTGCGCGATATAGCGCAGCCCGAGCAGCCCACCATGCGCGCGCGACGCGAGCGTCGAGACGAAGCGTTCCGGATCGAAGGCGCTGTCGACGGGCACCGGGCGGGGATAATTGGCCCGGCGTGTTAGAGCAATCCTCGTCACCGTGGGCTTGACCCGGGGTCCACCTTCTACTCTCCTACGGCAAAAGAAGGTGGATGCCGGACCAAGTCCGGCATGACGAGAGAGGCCCCTGATGCACCCTGTCCGCCACGCGCAAGCCACGCCCGACAAGCCGGCGATCATCGTCGCCGAGACAGGGGAGGCGATCAGCTATGCCCAGCTGAACGCCCGCTCCAACCAGGCGGCGCAGTGGTTCCGCGCGGAAGGGCTGCGGCCGGGGGACCGCGTCGCCTTGTTCATGGAGAACACGGCCGATTACTTCGCGCTGGTCTGGGGCGCGCAGCGGAGCGGCCTGCTGTTCGTCGCGGTCTCGTCGAAGCTGACCGCGCCAGAGGTCGATTACATCCTCGCCGACAGCGGCGCTCAACTGATGGTCGCGAGCGCGGCACTCGGTCAGGTCGCGGATGCCCTGACCGCGCCGATTCAGCGCTACAGCCATGGCGGCTCGATTGCAGGCTTTGCGCCCGTGGAGGCCGCGCTGGATCGGCAGCCTCACACGCCTGTCCCCGACGAGAGCGCCGGCGCGGCGATGCTTTATTCGAGCGGCACGACCGGCCGGCCTAAGGGAATTCGCCGGCCGCCGCCGCTCGATCCCGCGATCGACGCGCCGACGCCGCTGGCGATGATCGCGAACCTGTTCTTCGGCCTGGGTCCGGACACCATCTATCTGTCGACCGCGCCGCTGTACCACGCCGCCCCGCTTGCGTGGACGATGACGGTGCAGATGCTGGGCGGCACCGTGGTGCTGATGCACCATTTCGACGCCGAAGCGGCGCTTGCCGCGATCGAGCGCTATCGCTGCAACGCCGGCCAGTTCGTGCCCACCCATTTCGTGCGCATGCTGAAGCTGCCGGACGCAGTGCGTCAGCGCCACGACGTGTCGTCGATGCGGTGCGCCATCCACGCCGCGGCACCGTGCCCCGTGCCAGTCAAGCGCGCGATGATCGACTGGTGGGGGCCGGTCATCGACGAATATTATGCGGGCACTGAAGGCAATGGCTTCACCGCGATCAAGGCCACGGAGTGGCTGGAACGGCCCGGCTCGGTCGGCCGCTGCATCGGCGAGGCCAAGCTCCACATTTGCGACGAAGGCGGCGACGCGCTGGCGCCGCGCCAGGAAGGCCTCGTCTTCTTCGAGGCGGAGCGGCAGTTCGAATATCACAACGATCCGGCGCGGACGGCGGAGAGCCGCAACCGCCACGGCTGGTCGACGCTCGGCGATGTCGGCTGGATCGACGAGGACGGCTATCTGTACCTGACCGACCGCAAGAGCTTCATGATCATCTCGGGCGGCGTGAACATCTACCCGCAGGAGATCGAGAACCATCTCGTCACCCACCCGTCGGTCGCGGACGTGGCGGTGGTCGGCGCCCCGCACGATGAAATGGGCGAGCAGGTCGTCGCCGTCGTGCAGCCGATGGCCGGGATTGCCGCCGGCCCGGCGCTTGCCGATGAGCTCACCGCCTTCTGCCGGGAGAGCCTGTCGGGCGTGAAGACGCCGCGGCGGATCGATTTCGTTGAGGAACTGCCGCGCCACGCGACGGGCAAGCTCTACAAGCGCCTGATCCGCGATCGGTACTGGGGAAAGGAAAGCCGCATCGTATGAGCGACCAGCGTGTCACGATCGCGTTCGAAGCCGGTATCGCCGATGTCCGGCTGAACCGGCCCGACAAGATGAACGCGCTCGATCCCGCGATGTTCGAGGGGATCGCCAGCGCCATCGCGGAGCTCGGCGCGATGAAGGGCCTGCGCGTGGTCGTGCTGTCGGGCGAGGGCCGCGCCTTCTGCGCCGGGCTCGACATGGGCTCGATGACGTCGGGCGGCGCGAGCGCGGGCAAGGACCTGCGCGACCGCACCCACGGGCCGGCCAACCTTTTCCAGCACGTCGGCTGGGGCTGGCGCGAGCTGCCGGTGCCCGTGATCGCGGCCGTGCACGGCATCGCGTTCGGCGGCGGGTTCCAGATCATGTCCGGCGCCGACGTGCGGCTGGTCCGGCCCGACACGCGGCTGTCGATCATGGAAATGAAATGGGGGCTGGTCCCCGACATGGCCGGCATTGCCTTGTGGCGGACGCTGGTGCGCGACGATGTGCTGCGCGAGCTGACCTACACCGCGCGCGAATTTTCCGGCGAAGAGGCGGTGCGGCTCGGCTTCGCGACGCGCACGGCGGACGATCCGCACGCCGAGGCGATGGCACTGGCACGGCAGATCGCGGCGCGGAACCCGGATGCGGTGCGCGCCGCCAAGCGCCTGTACAATGCCTATGCGAACGACGCCGAAGCCTTGCTGATGGCCGAAAGCATCGAGCAGGCGGGCGTGATCCGCACACCCAACCAGATCGAGGCGGTGCGGGCGAATATCGAAAAGCGCGCGCCGAATTTCACCGACCTGTAAGCGGGCCGCCGAGAGAGCCCACGCGTCACCAGATTCGCGCCCGGTCCTCGGGCGCCAGATACAGCGCGTCGCCCGGCCGGACGCCGAAGGCCGCGTACCAGGCGTCGATGTTCCGAACGGGCCCGTTCACCCGGAATTTCCGGAACGAGTGCGGATCGCTGACCGTCATCTGCTTGATCGCGTCGGGCGTCATCTTGCCGGCCCAGGCCTGCGCCCAGCCGAGGAACACGCGCTGGTCGCCGGTCAGCCCGCCGATCACGGGTGCCGGCTTGCCTTTCAGCGACGCGTGATAGGCATCGAGCGCGATCGCGAGGCCGCCCAGATCGGCGATGTTCTCGCCCATCGTCAGGCCCGGATTGATGTGGAAGCCGGGCACCGGCTCGAACTGCGCATATTGATCGCCCAGCATCTTGGCGCGCGCCTTGAACGCTTCCGCGTCCGCCGGCGTCCACCAGTCGCGAAGCGCGCCGGCGGCATCGATGCTGCGGCCCTGGTCGTCAAAGCCGTGGGTCAGCTCGTGGCCGATCACGCCGCCGATCCCGCCATAATTGATCGCCGGATCGGCATCGGCGTCGAAGATCGGCGCCTGCAGGATGCCCGCCGGAAACACGATATCGCGCAGGGAGCCGTTATAGGCGTCGTTGGTCTGCGGCGTCATCAGCCAGGCGCCGCGGTCAACCGGGCCGGCGCTGCGCTTCAGCATGAACGCCCAGTCGTTCGCCGCCGCGCGCCGGACATTGCCGAGCAGGTCGTCGCGGCGGATCACGACGCCCGCATAATCGCGCTGGGGCGTGTCGGGATAGCCGACCTTGATCGTGTAGGTATCGAGCTTCTTTAGCGCCTCGGCCTTCGTCTGCGGCCCCATCCAGTCGAGCCGCTCGATCCGCCCGCGCATCGCGAGCTTCAGATTGCCGACCAGCTCGGTCACCTTGGCCTTGGTCGCCGGCGGGAAGTAGCGCTGGGCATAGAGATCGCCGACCGCCCAGTTGAGCGTGCCGAAGCAGCTCGCCGGCTCCGCCCCGCAATCGCCGCCGGCCACCGCGCGCACGCCTCGTTTCCAGCGCGGCTGCTGCTGGTCCTGGCCGGTCAGCTGCTTCAGGCGGAAATCGAAATGCGCATCGACGAACGGTTTGGACAGGTAAGGCGCGGCCGCATCGGCAGCGCGGAAGGCCATCCAGGCTTTCAGCGTGTCGACCGGAGTCTCGCCATAGATCGCCGCCAGCTTCGGGAAGGCCGATTTCTCGGCGACCACCAGCATCGGTTTGCCCGCGACGCCCGCCCGATCGAGGAACGGCGCCCAGTCGAAGCCGGGCGCAAAGCCGGCCAATGCGCCGGGCGCCATCGGATTGTATTGCGTCGTGATGTCCCGCTGCTGCACCTTGGTCCAGCTCGCGTCCGCCACCCGCGTCTCGAACGCGACCAGTGCCTCGGCCGCTTTCTCGGGTTCGGGCCAGCCGGCGAGCGCCAGCAGCTTCGCCGCATAGGCGCGATACGCGTCTTTCTTCGCCACCAGCTCCGGCTTCAAATAGTAATCGCGATCCGGCAGCCCGAGCCCAGATTGGCTCAGATAGACGGCGTAGCGGCGCGGATCCTTCAGGTCGCTGTCGATGGAGATCCCGAACAAGCCGGGGTAGAGGCCGCTCGGCGCCTCGCCCATCAGCCGGGCGAGGGCGGCGCGGTCGGGCGCGACCCGGATCGCGTCCAGTTCCGGCTTCAGCGGCGCCGCGCCCAGCCGGTCGGCCTGCGCTTCGTCCATGAACGACGCATAGAAGGCGCCGACCTTTTCCGCGTCCGTCCGGGGCGACGTCGACACGCCTTTCGCGGCCTGGTCCAGCAGCTGGTGGAGATTCGCTTCCATCCGGTCGGTCATCTCCAGCCGTCGCGAGGCCGCCGGTCGGTCGGCGGGGATGGTCGTGCGCGCGAGATAGGCGCCGTTCGCATATTGGAAGAAGTCGTCGCCCGGCTTCACGCTCTTATCGAAGGCGGTCAGGTCGAGCCCGAAGGGTTGGTACAGCGGCGCGGCGAAAGCAGGCGCTGTCAAAACAGTGGCGGCCGCCAACAGGAAAATTTTGCTCATTTGCCCTCCCTCGTCACCCCGGACTTGATCCGGGGTCCACCTTGCTCTTCTGTCGAAAGTAGGAAGAACGAGAAGGTGGGTCCCGGGTCAAGCCCGGGATGACGAAGGGGAGCAATCACGATGGGTGCGGCATGCGATTCCGGCGTTCAGTGTCGTGCTCGTCGCGCCGCATGTCGTTTTTGTCCCATGACTGTGGCGTGCGGCACAGCTGCGTCCGATCTTGGCCCGTTACCGAAGTCGAGTGAGGCAGACGCGTTTTGGCAACAGTGTTGCAGGCTGACTGGATGTCGTTGATCGCATCCGCGCCGTCTGCCGAGGCTCCCGTTCAGCCGGTCATCCGCGAAGCCGGATGGCGGGAAGCGATTCTGCTGACGATCGCGCTCTGGTCGTTCGTCGCCATCATCTACCTGCCGATCTTCCTCGAACGCCATGCCGGCGAGGGCTGGACCAGCGTCGCGCTCGATGAAGTGACGCTGGTGATCTCGATGGTCTTTGCACTGCCGCTGTTCGCGATCTTCCGCGGCACGCGCGACTGGAACCTGATGCCCCGCGCATTTGCGCTTGCCGCGGCGGTGCTGGCGGCAGCCGTCGTCCAGGTCTGTTTCGACCTGATCTACACCGGCTTCGTCGCCAACCGGATCGACACGGCGTGGGAAAATCTGCCCACCGACCTCAGCCGCGCCTATCGCGCGACGTTCAATTACGTCTGCGTGTTCGGCGTCAACGTCGCCTTGTTCCACCTGGTCAGCTCACGCCGGCACGAAGTGCTCCAGGCGCAGGAGCTCGCGCACGCGCTCTCGACCGCCCAGCACGCCCAGCTGGCGGCGCTGCGCTATCAGCTGAACCCGCATTTCCTGTTCAACACGCTGAACGCGATCTCGGCGATGATCGTCACCAGGCGGAACGACGAAGCGGAGCTGATGACCGACAAATTGTCGAGCTTTCTGCGCGCCTCGCTCGCGTCCGACCCGACCGAGCTCGTGCCGCTCGATCAGGAGCTGACGCTGATCGAGGATTATCTGGAAATCGAATCGATCCGCTTCGGCGACCGGCTGCACGTCGAGATCGACTGCGCGAGCGACGCCTGCCATGTGCCGATCCCGAGCTTCCTGCTCCAGCCCCTGATCGAAAACGCGATCAAATATGGCGTCGCGCCGTCGCTCGAGCCGGTGGTGATCCGGGTGATCGGCCGGCGCGAGGACGACGAGCTGGTCGTCACGGTCGAGGATGACGGCCGTGCGAACGGCAATGCGATGACGAGCGGTGGGACCGGCGTCGGCCTTCAGAATGTCCGGCAGCGGCTGAGTGCCCTGTACGGCGATTTGGCCTCGCTTGCCGCAGGCGCGCGCGACCCCGGCTATGCGGCCACGATCCGCCTGCCGGCGCACGCCGATCCTGGGGCTTGAGCCCGACCTTCTCCTGTCCGATAAGGCCATCAAAGCATTGGGGGTTGCGGCATGCGGGTGTTGGTCGTCGACGACGAGGCGCTGGCGCTTGATCGACTGCGCACATTATTTGCCGATATCGACGAGGTCGACGTTGTCGGTCAGGCGACCGACGGCGATATGGCGCTCGAGCAGATCGAGAAATTGCAGCCGGACCTGGTGATTCTCGACATCCAGATGCCGGGCCGCAACGGCTTGCGCACCGCAGCGGCGCTGGAGCCGGAGCGGCGGCCCGAAATCATCTTCGTCACCGCCCACGAGCATTACGCGCCCGACGCCTTCGAGGTGGACGCGGCCGATTATCTGCTGAAGCCGGTGCGATTCGATCGTCTGCGCCAGGCGGTGACGCGCGCGAAACGCCGGCGCGAGTTGCGCGAGCATGCGGAGCGCAGCGGCAAGCTGCTGGAGGAAGTCGAGAATCTTCGCGCGAAGAATGGCGGTCGCGGCGACGACGAAGGCTTTTGGGTGCCGGAGCGGCATGGCCATCGCTGGGTTCCGATCCTGGCGATCGGCTGGATCGAGGCGGCGCGCGACTATGTGCTGCTCCACACGGACACGCGCAGCCACATGCTGCGCGCGACGATGTCGGCGCTGGAGGAGAAATTGGACGGGACGGGGCTGATGCGCGTGCATCGCTCGGCCTTCGTGCGGCCGGAAAAGGTGGCGGAAGTCCGCCGCGCTAATCGGAGCCTCACGCTGGTGCTCGACGATGGCGCCCATGTGCAGGTGGGGCCCAGCTATATCGATACGTTGACCGAAAAGCTGGGCCTTCCTTGAGCCCGCATTATTAAGCGATGCCGGCGAACGAGGTCGTCGCGGCGACGAACATCGTGCCGACGAACATCGCGGCGAGCCAGGTCGCCGTGCTGCGGAAAGCATGTGCTTTCATGACTTGCTCCTTGCGTTGCGCCGCTGCCTATCAGCGGCAGGGCGCCCCATAGAGCGCGCGCGCCGCGGCGCATCGGGAACTCGACCGTCGCGGTAGAAAAGCTGACGAACCTGCGCGCCCGTCGACGAACCCGCGCCCGAATACGACCAACGGCGGCCGGCTCTTTGTTGATCTGGTCATCCCGAATCGGTAGTCGAAGCAAAAATTCGGGTCGCACACAGGGAAAGCGTGGAAGAATCGGTTCTGCTCATCCTCGGCTTGCTGAGCGCCGGTGGGCTTATGGTCATCGCGGTCATCTATTACGAGACCGCCTGGAAGGCGCGCCGCCGCCGCCGCATCGAGCGCGAGCACGCGCGCAGCAAGCAGCGCTAGGCTTTCGCGGGCGTCAGTCCCGCAGCAGCTCGTTGATGCCCGTCTTGGCGCGCGTCTGCGCGTCGACGCGCTTGACGATCACCGCGCAATAGAGCGACGGGCCCGGCGTGCCGTCGGGCAGCGGCTTGCCGGGAAGGCTGCCCGGCACCACCACCGCGAACGGCGGCACGCGGCCGATAAAGACCTCGCCGGTCGCGCGATCGACGATCTTGGTCGATGCGCCGAGATACACGCCCATCGACAGCACCGCGCCTTCGCCGACGATCACGCCTTCGGCGACTTCGGAACGCGCGCCGACGAACGCGCCGTCCTCGATGATCACCGGACCGGCCTGAAGCGGCTCGAGCACGCCGCCGATGCCGGCGCCCCCCGAAATATGGACGTTGCGGCCGATCTGCGCGCAGCTGCCGACGGTCGCCCAGGTGTCGACCATCGTTCCTTCGCCGACGTGGGCGCCGATGTTGACGAAGCTCGGCATCAGCACCGCGCCAGGCGCCACATAGGCGCCCTGGCGGACGACCGCGCCCGGCACCGCACGGAAGCCGGCCGCGCGAAAGTCGGTCGCGCTCCAGCCGGAGAATTTGCTCGGCACCTTGTCCCACCAGCTGGCGGTGCCCGGTCCGCCGGGGATCACCTCCATGTCGTGCAGCCGGAACGACAGCAGCACCGCCTTCTTCAGCCATTGGTTGACGCGCCAGCCGCCCTGGCCATCGGGCTCCGCGACGCGCGCTTGGCCATGGTCGAGCAGCTTCAGCGCCTCCGCCACCGCGGCGCGGGTGTCGCCGACCGTTTGCGGACCGACCTCGTCGCGCCTGTCCCAGGCAGCCTCGATCGTATCGACCAGCGCGCCGCGCTCCATCATTCCTCATCTCCCAATATCCGGTGCAGCCACTCGCCGAGGTCGGTCACTTCATAATCGACATAGGCGCGATCGTCGGGCTCGCGCCCCTGTTCGGATCCGTTGTTGACCCACACCGTCGTCATCCCAATCGCCTTGGCGGGCTTCAGGTTTCGCGCCATGTCTTCGATGAACAGCGACTCGGCCGGGTCGATTCCGAACGCCTGCGCCATCACACGATAGGCATCCGGATGGGGCTTTGGCGTATAGGCGCAGGCATGGATGTCATGGATCGCTTCAAAGCTCGTGCCCAGCCCCAGCCGGGCGAGCACGCGCTGCGCGTAATCGGCAGCGCCGTTGGTGAAGATCAGCTTGCGTCCCGGCAGCCGCGCGACCGCCTCGACCAGCCTTCTGTCCTCGGTCAGCGCGTCCATCTCGATGTCGTGGACATAGGACAGGAACCGGTGTGGATCGACGCCATGCTCGGCCATCAGCCCGGACAGCGTGGTGCCGTGGGCGTGGAAATAATCCTTCTGGAGCGCGCGCGCAGCGGTCCAGTCCAGTCCCAGCAGCGTCTGGATGAAGGTTGTCATGCGCTGGTCGATCAGCCCGAACAGGTCGGCCGACGCCGGGTAGAGCGTGTTGTCCAGATCGAAGATCCAGTTCCGGACGTGTTGCAGCGCAGCCAGCATCGCGTGCGCCCTAGCCGCGGGCCCGCCCGGCAGCAAATTGCCACCACCGCGTTAACCATAACGCAAGCGCCGCCGCATTACCGCCGACGCAATTGGGTCAGGGGTGTTTTTCGATGAGTAAGCGTATCGCGTGCGGGCCTTCCGGCCTGGTCATGGCCTTGTTGGTGCTGGCCGGCTGCGGCGGAGGCGGGGGCGTCAGCTCGGTTCCGCCTCCCGCGCCGGCCCCCACGCCGGCTCCGGTGCCCACGCCGACACCCACCCCGACGCCGGCACCGGCGCCGGTCGACTTCCAAACCGCCGAATATAATCGCGCGACGGGGCTGCGGCTGGCGAACGCCATTCCGGCCTACCAGGCCGGCTCCACCGGGCGCGGCGTGACGGCGGCGGTGATCGATAGCGGCGTCAATCCCGACAGCGTGGAATTCGTCGGCCGGATCTCGCCGGCCTCGCAGGATGTCGCCGGCAGTCGCGGCCTCGGCGATGATGCCGGCCATGGCAGCGCCGTTGCGGACGTTCTGCTCGGCGCGAAGAACGATTTCGTGGTTCACGGCGCCGCGTTCGACGCAACGCTGCTGGCGCTCAGGACAGACACGCCCGGCAGTTGCGGCACCAAAGGCGATTGCTCGCACAGCGACACCAACATCGCGCGTGCGCTCGATATCGCCGTCACCCAGGGCGCGCGCGTGGCGAACATCTCGCTGGGCGGCGTCGCCGCCAACCTGACGCTCCGCAACGCGATCTCGCGCGCGACGGCCGCCGGCATGGTGATCGTGATCTCCGCCGGCAACGACAGCGCCGCCGACCCGAGCCAGCTCGCCCTGATCGCGACCGATCCGGTCGCGCACGGCCAGGTGATCGTCGCCGGCTCCTATGATGCCAACAAGGCCATTTCGAGCTTTTCGAATCGCGCCGGCAGCGCCGCGGCCGTCTATCTGACGGCCCTGGGTGAAGGCGTCCGCGCCATCGATCAGCACGATGCCAGCAATCTGATCTGGACCGGCACCTCCTTTTCGGCGCCCTTCGTGTCGGGCGCGGTGGCGCTGCTCGCCCAGGCGTTTCCGAACCTGACCGGCGCGCAGATCGTGCAATTGCTGTTCGACAGCGCCGACGACCTGGGGGCGGCGGGCACCGATCCCGTTTATGGCCGCGGCGGTCTCGACATTGGCCGCGCCTTCGCCGCGCGCGGAAGCACGTCGTTGGCGGGCAGCCAGGTCGCGGTCGATCTTGCCGCGACCAGCGCGTCTCTGTCGCCGGCGATGGGCGACGCCGCGCAAAAGGGCATGGGCGCGGTCGTCCTCGACGGCTTCAGCCGCGCCTATGCGGTCGACTTCGCCCGCTCGATCCAGCGCGCCCAGCCGCGCTCCAGCCTAGCGGGCACGCTGGGCCAGTCGTTCCGCGGCGCCTCGCTGGCGGCCGGCGGAACGATGGTCGCGGTGTCGATCGCCGACACGCCCGGCGGCGCGACCGTGCGCCGGCTGTCGCTCAGCAGCAACGAGGCGGTGCGCGCCCGCGCGACCGCCGGCATGATCGCCAGCCGCATCGATCCCCGGACCAGCATCGCGTTCGGCTTCGGCCAGAGCGGCGCAAGCGTCGCCGGCCAGCTGGTCGGCCGTTCCGAGCCCGCATTCCTGGTCGCGCGCGGCCCCGGCGACCTGCTCGGCTTCGACCGCCAAGGCCAGCGGGTGGCGATGGTGCGCCGCAGCTTCGGCCGATTGGGCGTCACCGCAAGCGCCGAAAGCGGCGAGGGGCTGCTCTACCAGGGCACGCCCGGCGCCCGCGATCCGTGGTTCCGCTCTCCGTATTCGCTGATGAGCCTCGGCGCCGACCGCCGCCTCGGCGGGCTGCGCCTGAGCGGCGGCCTCACCCGCCTGACCGAGGACCGGACCGTGCTCGGCGCGCATTTCGGCCCGCTGTTCGGCGGCGGCGCATCGGCGACCTGGTTCGCCGACCTCCGAGCCGACTGGCGCTTCGGCCCGGGCTGGTCGCTGGCCGCCGCGGCGCGCCAGGGCTGGACCCATGCTGCCCAGGGCGGCCTGATGAGCGGTAGCACCGCGATCCGCAGCAACGCCTTCAGCTTTGACGTCGCAAAAACAGGCGTGCTCGGCCGTGGCGACCAATTCGCATTCCGCATCGCCCAGCCTCTGCGCGTGTCGAGCGGCGGCCTCGGCCTGCGCCTGCCGACCAGCTATGACTATGCGACCGGCGCGGTCGGCTATGCCGACGAGCTGCTGAACCTGTCGCCGACGGGCCGCGAAATCGATATGGAGGCAAGCTACGCCCGCATGCTGCTCGGCGGCCGCATGGACGCGAACCTGTTCTGGCGCCGCGATCCCGGCAATTTCGCCGCCGCCCCGGACGACCGCGGCGCGGCACTCCGCTGGCGCGTGGATTTCTGATTCGACCCTCTCCCATAGGGAGAGGGCGACTCGCGCCTGCGGCGCGAGCGGGGTGAGGGGTAACGGACCATCCCGTGGCCCCCGATCCCCTCACCCGGTCAGCGCTTGCGCGCTGACTCGACCTCTCCCTCTGGGACAGGTGAGATCAAACCGTGAAGCTCTCCCCGCAGCCGCAGCTGCCTTTCGCGTTCGGGTTTTGGAACACGAAGCCGGCGGTGAAGTCGTCCTCCACCCAATCCATGCGGCTGCCGATCAGGTACAGCACCGACGCGCCGTCGACGAACAGCGTGCCGCCCGGCGTCTCGATCCGCTCGTCGAGCGGCTTCGCCTCGGTCACGTAATCGACCGAATAGGCGAGACCGGAACAGCCGCGCCGGGGCGTCGACAATTTGACCCCGATCGCGCCCTCCGGCGCCTTCGCCATCAACTCGGCAATCCGCGCCTCCGCGCCGGGCGTCAGGATCAGCGCCTGCGGGCGGGCGCGGGTGGTGGTGACTGTGGTCATTCGTCCTTCCTTCTCCCCTCCCGCTTGCGGGAGGGGTCGGGGGAGGGCCCGAGCCGAACGCCG
>NZ_BBWU01000045.1:0-80000 GCF_000974765.1 Sphingomonas changbaiensis NBRC 104936
GGACCGCCCTCACCCGTCTCGCTTCGCTCGCCACCCTCTCCCGCAAGCGGGAGAGGGGCTGCTTGTCAGGGTTGGATTGAGTGCCAGCCCCAGTCGAGCCACGGGCCGAGCGCTTCGATGTCCGCTGCGTCCACGGTCGCGCCGCACCAGACGCGCAGCCCGGCCGGGGCGTCGCGGTGGCCGGCGATATCGTAGGCGGCGTCTTCCGCTTCGAGCCTGGCGGCGAGTTTCTTGACCAGCGCCAGCCGGCCCTCCTCGTCCACCCCTGCAACCGCGTCGTCGGCGAACTTCAGGCAGACGCTGGTGGTCGAGCGGATCGCCGGATCGGCGACGAGATGATCCAGCCAGGGCAGCGCCTCGACGACGCGGTCCAATGCCTCGGCATTCGCAAGCGACCGCTCGATCAGCGCCTCGAGGCCGCCCAATTCCTTCGCCCATTCGAGCGCGAAGATATAATCCTCGATCACCAGCATCGACGGCGTGTTGATCGTCTCGCCCTGGAAGATGCCCTCGTTGAGCTTGCCGCTTTTGGTCATGCGGAAGATCTTGGGCAGCGGCCAGGCGGGCGTGTGGCTTTCCAGCCGCTCGACTGCGCGCGGGCCCAGGATCAGCACGCCGTGCGCCGCTTCTCCGCCCAGCACCTTCTGGAAGCTGAAGGTGGTGACGTCCAATTTGTCGAACGGCAGCGGCATCGCGAAGGCGGCGCTGGTCGCATCGGCGAAGGTCAGGCCTTCGCGGTCCGCCGGAATCCAGTCGCCGTCGGGCACGCGCACGCCGGAGGTGGTGCCGTTCCAGGTGAAGATCACGTCGTTCGAGAAGTCGACCGCGGAGAGGTCCGGCAGCGCGCCATAGGGCGCCTTCATCACCGTGGGGTCGAGCTTCAGCTGCTTGACGGCATCGGTGACCCAACCTTCACCAAAGCTTTCCCAGGCGAGCAACGTGACCGGGCGTGCGCCCAGCATCGACCACATCGCCATCTCGACCGCGCCGGTGTCCGATGCGGGGACGATGCCGATGCGGTGGGTGTCGGGCACCTGCAGCACTTCGCGGGTCAGGTCGATCGCGTGTTGCAGCCGGCTCTTGCCGAGCTTCGATCGGTGCGAGCGGCCGAGCGATCCGTGCGGCAGCCGTTCGAGCGCCCAGCCTGGGGGCTTGGCGCAGGGTCCGGATGAAAAATAGGGGCGCGCCGGCTTTTCGGCGGGGCGGTCCGGACGCAATTCGGGCGCCGGTTCAGTAAGCAGTCCACTCATCTAACTCTCCTTGCAGAGAGCACGCGCCGCGTTGGGACGGCGTGGCCCGCCGACGGAATTAGCGGCGGTGGGAGCGATGTCAATGCGGCCGAAGGACCGGACGACTCGCGAATCTGCTCCAGATTAATGTCATTTGAGTCCCCACGTCGGCCGATCATGTGTATGGTTAACGCAACAACAAAACAGGCACGGGAGTCGCGAACTCGAAGCAAGGGGGTTCCGATGAAGAATGCTCTCCTCTACGGCGCCGTGGCACTCGCCACGTTCGCATCGGCCGGCGCGGCCAGAGCAGCCACGATCATCCACAACAATGGCGCGCCCTATACCTACAAGGTGCACGCCAACAGCGCGGGATCGGGCAATTCGCTGGTTCTGCACACAAAGCAGATCCAGAGCTTCGTGACCGTTTCATCGACCGACATGATCGATGTCGGCAACGGCGACGGCGAAGCGCAGGTGAACGGCGTGGGCAGGTTCGACTTCGCCGACGTGACGATCAATCCGGACCTCAATTTCTCGATTATGCAATTCAAGGTCGACGGCCCGAACGGCAACACGCCGGGCCATGATTTCGATATCCTCGTCACCTTTGTCGGTGGCGCGACGCAAACCTTCTCGAACGTCCTGCTTCCGGCGAACGACAAGCTCGATATCGTCGCGGGGCTGGGCGAGGTGATGGACAAGATCACCTTCTCCGACATGCGGAGCGCTGCCGGGGCTTCGCAGGACTTCCGCGCGCTGAAGCAGATCTCATTCGAAGCGGCTCCCGCGGTGCCGGAGCCGGCGACATGGGCGATGATGCTGGGCGGCTTTGGCGTGCTTGGCGCCGCGGCGCGACGTCGGCGCATGGTGCGCACCCTCGCCTGACCAATTCATCTGCCTGGGGGTGGGAAAGGGCGTCCGTCGGGCGCCCTTTTTCATTACTGTCTAGAAACAAGACAGGTTTAACCGCGTTTCGCGCTCGTGGAGCTGCGAATAAGCTGGTAGACTCTCGGCAAGGCGAATGGTGCGGCGCTGCTGCCGCAGGAATTCGATTTGGGGGTATTCATGGTTCGTCGTTTTGCATTTTCCGTCGCGGCCGTGACGTGCCTGGCCGCAATTGGCGCTCCCGCCGCTGCCAGGCGGCATCCGGCACCCGCGCCAAGCTCATCGCCACCGCTCTGCAGCATGGCTGATATCGGGCTGACGACGGGATCGTGCAGCGGCTTCTTCCAGGGCAATCTGCTCGGCGGCGATTCGGCCAAGGTCAACGCCCAGTTCACCGCGCTTAGCGCGTTCAATTACTCCTGGGACAAGATCTGGACCACGGTCGACGCGACCAAGGTCTCGCCCGGTGACATCAGAACGCTGACGTATATGCAGCCGCTCTACGGCGAAACCGTGATCGGCATCCATTTCGGCGCGGCCGTGGGCGCCGGGGCGAACGGGATCGGCGTGCCCGGTGGCGGCACCGCCTTCTACCGCTTCGACGCGGGCGTGGCGGGGATCCAGCAACTGGCGCTGAAATACCAAGGTCTGTCCTCTGCGGTCATCTACAAGACCGGTACCTTCACGCCGCCGCCTTCGGTGCCGGAGCCGGCGACCTGGGCGATGATGATCGGCGGCTTCGGCCTGCTCGGCACCGCCGTGCGCCGGCGGCGGCGGACGGGAGCGGCTGCGGCATAGTCTCGGCCTGAACCTGGTCCGGTCCGCCGCGTTTCGACTCGCGACCGCCACGGCTCGCCGCGAAGGCGATTCTCGCGAGAGCCGGCTTGCGCCATGCTTTCCCGATGGGGCGGGAACGGGCAATCGTGGCGGCATGTTTGGGACTGGCCGCCTGCACCGGCGGCGTTCCCGAGCGGCGCGCGCCGGCACCCCAGCCGCCCAATCGGCTGACGATCGATTCGCCCCAAACGCGGGTCTGCCTCGCCAATCTCGGCCAGCTCGCGCGCTTCCAGACGTTGCCGGACCGGGATTACGGCGACGGCTGCTACATCTTCGCGAGCGTGAAGCTGAGCGACGCCGGCGTCCCTGTCGCGAATCTCGGGGCGATGACCTGTTCGCTCGCGGCAACCTTCACGGCCTGGGTGCGCAACGGCGTGATGCCGGCCGCGCGCCTGTATCTCGGCACGGAGCTGGCGCGGGTCGAGACGTTCGGCAGCTATTCGTGCCGCAACATCAACGGCCGGCAGAGCGGCAACCGGTCCGAGCACGCCACTGCCAATGCCGTGGACGTGAGCGGCTTCGTGCTGGCGGACGGCCGCCGGATCACGATCAAGCAGGACTGGGATTCGTCCGACCCGGCGGTGAAGAGTTTCCTGGCGGCGATCCACACATCGGCCTGCCGCCGCTTCAAGACGGTGCTGAGCCCCGAATACAACGCGTTGCACGCCGATCACTTCCATCTCGATATGGGCCGCGGCCCGTTCTGCCGGTGATTGCTCGTTAAGTATGTTGGGCCTAAGCCCGGCCGCTTATGACCGATACCCGAGTACCCGCCCGCGTCTTCCCCAATGCCCAGGACGAGGCCGAAGCCGCCAAGAACCTGACGCAGACGCCGCAGACCATGCACCCGGCCTATCGGCTGGCGTTCCAGGACACCGACTTCCTGTTGCGCGAGGATTTGCGGCCGGTCCGCTTCCAGCTCGAGCTGCTGAAGCCCGAGCTGCTGCTGGACGAAGCGCAGATCGGATCGACGTTCGTCTTCTATGGCTCGGCGCGGATTCCGGAGCCCGCCAAGGCCGAGCTGCTGCGCGAAGCGGCGACCGACGATTTCGGACGGCTGGTGGCCGAGCGGCTGATCGCGAAATCGCATTATTACGACGTCGCGCGCGAGCTCGCCCACCTGGCCAGCAATTGTCCGCGCGACCTGGAAGGGCAGCGGCATTTCGTCGTCTGCTCGGGCGGCGGTCCGTCGATCATGGAGGCGGCCAACCGCGGCGCGGAAGATGCGGGCGCGGAATCGATCGGCCTCAACATCATGCTGCCGCACGAACAGACGCCGAATCCGTACGTGACGCCGTCGCTCAGCATGCAATTCCACTATTTCGCACTCAGGAAGATGCACTTCCTGCTGCGCGCGCGGGCCGTCGCCGTGTTCCCCGGCGGCTTCGGCACGTTCGACGAGACATTCGAGCTGCTGACGCTGATCCAGACCGGCAAGGTCTCGCCGATCCCGGTGCTGATGTACGGCCGCGAATTCTGGGAGCGCGTCGTCAATTTCGAGGCGCTCGCGGAGGAAGGCGTGATCAGCCGCAAGGATCTCGGCCTGTTCCAGTTTGTGGAGACCGCCCAGGAAGGCTGGGATTATGTCCGCAAATGGTGGCGCGACCGGCCGCTCGCTGCGTAGGACTCAACGCTTGGGCGGCTGATCGTCGCGCGTATCGGCGGCGCTGTTGTCCGGATTTCGAACCGGCGGATTGTTCGCGTGCTGCAGTTCAGTGATCGTGGCCGGATCGGGTGCCGGCGGCCGCGCCGAAGGGGTCGGCGTGGCGCTGGGCGAAGGTGACACGGACGGTGTGGGCGTTGGAGTAGGCGTCGGAGACGGCGTGGTCTGACAGGCGGCGCTGCCGGCCAGCGCAATCACTATGATGCCGAAAACAGGCGTGCGCATGCGTCTGCTCCTTTGGTCAAGGAACGTGCGGCGCCGCGAATCTCTCCGTCAGCCGCACTGCGCGCGGTGGAGCAGCTTCTGGTCAGCCAGGACGAGCGCCATCATCGCTTCGACCACCGGCGCGCCGCGAATGCCGACGCAGGGGTCGTGGCGGCCCTTGGTCGCGATCTCAGCCGTCTCGCCTGAGCGCGTGATCGTCTCGACCGGGGTCAGAATGGAACTGGTCGGCTTGAACGCGACGCGCAGCCGCACCGGCTGGCCAGTGGAGATGCCGCCGGCAATCCCGCCCGCGTGGTTCGACAGAAAATGGGGACTGTCCCTATTTTCGGAGGGGCGCATCCGGTCGGCATTCTCTTCGCCCCGCAGCCGGGCCGCTGCGAAGCCGTCGCCGATCTCGACGCCTTTGACGGCGTTGATCGACATCGCCGCGGCGGCGAGTTCGCTGTCCAGCTTCGCATAAAGCGGTGCGCCCCAGCCCGCGGGCACGCCGTTCGCTTCGCAGGTGACGATCGCGCCCAGCGACGAGCCCGCCTTGCGCGCATTGTCGATCAGCTTTTCCCACCGCTCGGCGGCGGCGGCATCGGGGCAGAAGAACGGGTTGCGATCGATCTCGGCCGCATCGAGCGCCTCGGCCGCGTCCCCGCCGACTTCGCTCACCCACGCCCGGATCGAGACTTCCGGGATCACCAGCCGCGCGACCGCGCCCGCCGCGACCCGCGCCGCTGTCTCGCGTGCCGAGGATCGCCCGCCCCCGCGATAGTCGCGAAACCCGTACTTAGCGTCATAGGCGTAATCGGCGTGGCCCGGCCGATATGCCTGCGCGACCTCCGAATAGTCCTTCGATCGCTGGTCGACATTGTCGATGACCAGGCTGATCGGCGTGCCGGTCGTCCGCCCCTCGAACACGCCGGACAGGATGCGGACCTGGTCCGGTTCCTGCCGCTGCGTCGTAAAGCGGGACTGGCCCGGTCGCCGCTTGTCGAGCCAGGGCTGGATATCGGCTTCGCTTAAGCTCAGCCCCGGCGGGCAGCCGTCGATCACCGCCCCGATCGCCGGCCCATGGCTTTCCCCCCAGGTGGTGAACCGGAAAACGCGGCCGAAGCTGTTCCAGCTCATCAGACCAGCGCGATGTCGGGCGCGTCGATCTGCTTCATGCCGACAAGGTGATAGCCGGCGTCGACGTGGTGCGTTTCGCCCGTGACGCCGGCGGCCAGGTCGCTCAGCAAGTAGAGCGCGGAGCCGCCGACATCCTCGATCGTGACGTTTCGGCGCAGCGGCGAATTCAACTCGTTCCATTTCAGGATGTAGCGGAAATCGCCGATGCCGGAGGCGGCGAGCGTCTTGATCGGGCCGGCGGAGATACCGTTCACGCGGATGCCGTCCGGGCCGAAATCGTTCGCCAGATATTTGACGCTCGTTTCCAGCGCCGATTTGGCGATGCCCATGACATTGTAATGCGGGACGACCTTTTCGGCGCCGTAATAGGACAATGTCAGCAACGCGCCGCCGCGCGACATCATCTTCGCCGCCCGCTGCGCGACCGCGGTGAAGCTGTAGACGCTGATGTTCATCGTCATCAGGAAGTCGTCGAGGCCGACATCGCAATAGCGGCCGCGGAGCGCTTCCTTGTTGGTGTAGCCGATGGCATGGACGACGAAGTCGATCGTCGGCCAGCGTGCCGCCAGCGCCTCGAACGTGCGGTCCAGCGCCGCCATGTCCGACACGTCGCAATCGAGCAGGAAGTCGGAGCCGAGCTCGGCCGCCAGCGGGCGTACGCGTTTCTCGAGCGCCTCGCCCTGGTAGCTGAAGGCGAGCTCGGCGCCGGATTCGCGCAGCTTTTTCGAAATGCCCCAGGCGAGGGACCGCTCGTTGGCGAGGCCCATGATCAGGCCGCGCTTGCCCTTCATCAATTCGTTCACGTGACCCCTTCCTCCGGGCTTGGATCGCGCCCCTTTAGCGCGCTCTCAGGAACCACCGCTAGTGCGGCGTTCAGATGCGCTCCAAAGACCAGGCCGAGACCGATCGTGAAAAAGTAGATGAGCGTGATCGTCACGCCGGCAAGACCGCCATAGGTCAGGTCGTAATTGCTGAACAGGCTGAGCACCGGCGGCAGCAGCGAGGTGACGACCAGCCACCAGACCGCGACGAACAGCGGCCCCGGCCACTTCCGGCAGTCGGTCCCGCGATAGCGGCGCGGGGTCATCACCAGGAACAGCAGATACAACGCGCCGAAAATGAACAGGCCGGGAATCAGTTTCGACGCGTTGATGATCAGCAGCAGCGTTTCGTCCGCGAACGGGAACAGCCGCGTGATGCCCTGCTCCAGTGCGGTCAGCAACGCCTGCAGCACGAACGAGAACAGCACCAGCACGACCGACCCGATCACGGTCGCGGTGTAGCGCAGCCGGGCGCGCCAGAACGGCGCCTGGCTGCGCACGCCATAGGCGCGGTAGATGATGTCCTTGATCGTGGCGATGAAGCCGCCCGCGCTCCACAATCCGCCGAGCGCGCCCAGCCACAACAGCGTGCCGGACCGCGCGAGCAGCACGTCGTTGATCGGCTTTTGCAGCACGTCGGCGACATTGCGGGGCACCTGCGACAGGAACTCGGAGACGGCGCGCGCGGTGGTCGCGCCTTGCCCGAACGCATGGGCGAGCGCGGCGACGACGATGAAGAATGGAAAAAGGGTCAGCAGCGTCAGATAGGCGATATTCCCGGCGTGGCTGAAGCCGTCGTTCCACACGCCCGACAGGGCACGGTGCAGGATTTCCCGAAAGCGCGAGCCCGGCCCGAGGCGCTTCAGCGTCTCGTCCACCTTCGCATGGGCCTTGATCAGCCGCCGCCGCCGCGCCTCCGGACTTTGCGGAGCCGGGCCCTCGACCTGGAATTCTGTTTCGGCGTCGACCACCGGGCCTAGACGCCCAGCCCCGCGCGTGGGTTGCGCTCACCCGGGGTCCAGCTTTCGACGAAGGAGCGCAGCGCCGCATCGTCTGCGGGCACGTCGATCATCAGCGTGACGAGCTGATCGCCGCGCTCGCCGGCCTTGCGGTGAAAGCCCTTGCCCTTCAGGCGCAGCACCCGGCCGGAGCTGGAACCCGCGGGCACGTTCAGCATCACCGGCCCGTCGACCGTCGGCACCTTGACCTTGCCGCCCTGGACCGCCTCCGTCAGCGTCACCGGCAGGTCGAGCAGCACATTGTCGCCGTCGCGCTTGAAGAAGCGGTGTGGCTGGATGTCGATGGTGACGATCGCGTCGCCGGGCCCGCCGGGCCCCGGCTCGCCCTTGCCGGCCAGCCGCATCTGGGTGCCGGTTTCGGTGCCCGCGCGCAACTTAAGGTCAATCGTCTTGCCGTCTGCCAGCGTGATTCGCTGCGGCTTCAGAGTGGCCGCATCCTCGAACGACACGCGCAGCCGATAGGCGGCGTCGGCGCCGCGCGGCGGGGGCGCGGAGCGACGGCCGAAGCCGGACGTGAAGCCGCCGCCCGAGCGCCCGAACAGCCCTTCGAAAATATCGCCGAAATCGGACGCTTCGGTGCCGAAATCGAAGCCGGAGGCGCCGCCCGCGGTGCGGTAGGTCCCGCCCGCGCCGCGTCCGGCGCCAAAGCCGAATGGCGCCGTCGGATTGCCGTCGGCGTCGATCTCGCCCCGGTCGAACTGCGCGCGCTTGTCCTTATCGGTCAGCAGGTCATAGGCGGCCGTGACTTGCGAAAAACGCTCGGCCGCCTTGGGATTGTCCTGGTTGCGATCGGGGTGCAGTTCCTTGGCGAGCTTGCGATATGCCTTCTTGATATCGGCCTCGCTCGCGCCGCGAGCTACGCCCAGCACGGAATACGGATCGGCGGCCATCGAAATTCCTGTTTGCCTTCGTCGTTCTGCATAGTCCGATGTTGCATTCCTGCAACACGGGATTTGGGGAATCGGCCGGCAAGGTGCAAGGTGACCGCATATCCGCCCACGCGGTGGACCAGGAGAGGAGTGTCATGTGCCGACGATCCGCAATGCGATGCTGCTGGGGGCCGCCTTTGCCATGACCGGCGCCGCCAGCCCGCCGGCATCCCTGTCCGGCGTCTGGGGTGCGCGAGGCGCGATCCTGACGGTTGGCGTTGACGGCGCGCGCCTCGAACAGGACTGCGCCAGCGGCAGCTTCGGCCCGGTGCGCGTCGACGCGCATGGCCGGTTCAAGGCGACGGGTCGGTTCGAAACCTTTCAGCCGGGTCCCCAGCGCGCCGACATGGATGAAGCGCCGGGCGGAGGCGGCGGTAATGCGCGCTTCGACGGCGTCGTCGAGGGGAACACGATGCGGCTGACCGTGCATCCGGCCGGCGCCCCGGCGCAGGATCTGACGCTAACCAGGGGCATGCGCGTCAAGCTGATCCGCTGCTACTGACAAAAAAAGGGCGGGGCCGCAGCCCCGCCAAACGTGTCGTCCGAAAAGATCAGGCGTAGCTGATCGTCGGCCTGCGCGTGCGGCGCATGCCGAACCCGACGAAGCCGAAGCCCAGCATCATCATCGCCCAGGTTGCCGGTTCCGGCACCGAGATCTGGGAAATGACCGTGTTCCACCGGCCCGAATTCGGCGGCGCATTGCCGCCCCTCAGCCCGGGATATTCCTGGAACAGCCAGAATGTGCCGGTCAGCTGGTCCCACTGGACATCCGAATAGTCGCCCCAGCGATTGCGGTCGCCCCCCAGGGTCAGGACATAGCCCGGATCAAGGCCCTCCATGACCGTCAGTCGATTGCCGCAATGGGTCGACAGTGCCACCGAATCGAACGTGCAGACATTCGCATAGGCCGTGATCGCGTGGTCCGGGCCCGAGCCCGTATAGGCCAATGCGAAATATTTGCCGGTCGAATCGGGCGTGATCGACGAGTGGGTGAAATCCATGTTCGGGTCTTCGATATTGCCCTGCGCCACCACCAGGTTCGTCGTCGCATCGATGATCTCGTACGCGATCCCGTTGAAGTGTGTCGGCGCCCCGAACTGGCCGTCGCCATAGGTGTGGGTGACGTAGATATAATTCCCCACCTGGTGGACGTCGTTCGAAATGCGGTCACCGCCGCCGTCGAGCGGTGGTGAGACCAGCACCGGCTGCCGGCTGCCCCGCGTGTCGCCATCGTAAAGAATCGCCGTCGCGCCCTCGGGAGTCAGGCCGACGACGCGGCCGTTGCCGTTGAAGGCGAGTTGCGAAATATTCTCCTGATTGTAGGCGACGGCGGAAATGGCGACCAGCTTTTGCGTGCCGTTGGACGGACCGTCATTGTTGACGCCCTGGACCGCAAATCCGAACAGCGCCGGGTCGAGCCCCTCGAGCCGGGTCATGTTGGCGAGCGACGGCGCATTCTGCAGCAGGTCCGCCTTCGGAATCGAGAAGATCGAGACGCTCTGCAGACTATGATCGTCGAAGTCGTTGGTCGTGATCGTCAGCGCGTCACGCGTCAGGCCCAGCGTCGGGAAATCGCCGAACAGGCTCTGGCTGGTGTTGAACTTCACCGCGTTGAAGCCGTCCAGCGGATTGCTGGTCTTCGACACGAACACATAGATCGGATTGTTCGGCGTGCTGCTCACGCCTTGCTGACCGGGAACCGGATTGCCGTCGGGGCCGAGCAGGACGTTGTGAAGCTCGGCGCCTTCCGACTCGCCATCCTCACCTAGCTTGGGGAAATCGCGCCCATTGGAAGGAGCCATCGTTCCTCCCGGCGGTCCGACGGATTCCATCACGCCGAAGAAGCGCTTGCTGTTGGGATCATATTTCAGGCGAGGATCGAACGGGCTGTTCTGGAAACTGACGGGAACGCCCGCGGCCGAAATAAACTGGTCGGTTCGCTGGTAGCTCAGTCGATTCCCCGAGCGATCGAAAATCGCGACACCGCCATTCACGACCTGCATCACGTGCGTGTTCGAGACGGCGCCGGCCATGTCGGGCGGCGTGGTCCCGAATCCGTTTGAGGCGGTGATGAAATCGCGCAAGCTGACGCCGTCGAACTTCTGGAGGATCGTGGCGGCGGCCGAAGGCGAAGCGCCGAGGACAGAAACCGCGGCAGCCGAAAGCAATGCTGTTCCGAACTTGACCATGATTGAACCCCCTTCCGGCAGGCAAGCAGCAACGGAGAGGGCGTTTGGTTGTCAGCTGAAGGAAGCCCCCCTTCCGCTACGCAAACCCACATCGACTCGGGACGAGCCGAGCAACGAGTTCATACCTTGGCGCGAAACGAGTCAATCCGGCCTGTGCCGGAGCGGGATGACGCGTCTTGATTCGGGACGAAAAAGGGGCGGGCGAAGCATCGCTCCACCCGCCCGACGGACTTTTCAGAGGAGCGCGATCAGACGAAGCTGACCCGGGCCTTCTGCGAACGGCGCATGGCGAAACCGACCATGCCAAAGCCCGCGATCATCATCGCCCAGGTCGCCGGTTCCGGAACCGGGGCGAGCGCCGCGTTCAGGAAGCTGACTTCCGCGATCCAGGTGCCCCAGCGCGAGAAGCCGCTGCCGCCCGGATGTCCGTTCGCCGGCGTGTTGGCCTCGCGCGCGAACTGGCCGATCAGCCAGAATTTGTCCGGATCGGTCGGGTCGAGCGTGACCTGGCTGTAATCGCCCCAACGCTGCCGGCCGGCCGGCACCCCGGACGCTTCCGGATTGCCGTTCAGATAGCGATCGGTCAGGCTCTGCTTGATCAGCAGCTCGTTGCCCATCTGCTGCAGGTGGCCGGTCGCCGTCGTCTTGAACGTCCGCGCCATCACGCTGACCTTGCCGTCGCTGCCTTTGGCGGGGCCGCCGGACCGATTGTAGCTGATCACCACCTGGCCCTGGCTGTTGACCGCCAGCGATCCCTGGAAATAATCGAAGCCGCCGCCGGTGATCTCGCCCTGGTCGAGGATCGCATTGGTCGCGGAATCGATCACATAGTAGCGGATCTGGTCGAGATCGGTGCCCGCCTTCATCACCTCCTGCAGGCCATAGATCTTGCCGTTCACCTCGTAGACGCTGCTGCTCACGCGATCATCGAGCGCATCGATGTTGCGCAGCCCGCTTGGCTGGTGCGCCGGGCAGATATTGCCGCCGCACAGGCCGGTGTAGCTGCCGGTGGCAAGGTCGGTGATCGCGGACCTTGTATCGGCTCCGGTGCCGGCGTTCAGGATGTCGTACCGCTGCACGCCATAGTCGGTCGCCGACACGGTGAAGATGTGTCCGGTGCTCGAGCCATCATTCTTGCTGACGCCCTGGATCGCGAAGCCGGCGAACGAATCCGGTTGGCCGGCCGTGTTGAAGAAGTTCTGGAATTTGACGCGGTTTGTCGCATCCGGCCCGGTTGCGGCGAACACATCCGCGAGCGGAATGACGTTCAACGTCGTGCCGCGGAACGTCTGCGGGCCCGCCGCGGTGGACGCGGCAAAGTTGTTGGTGCCGATATAGACCGCGTTGTTGTCGAACCCGAGCGTCGGATAGTCGGCCACCGGCCTGAACAGCCCGGCCTGGCTATAGCCTTCGAACACGGTCGATTTCCAGCTTCCAGTCGCGTCCGCAGTGTCGGACACGCCGATCTGGATGTCCTTGCCGTTGGCACCGAAGCCGGTCGCGATCCAGCGTCCCATCTGCGCGTTGAAGCGGATGCGCGGATCGCCGCCGGTCGCCTGGCCGCCGGCCTTGGTGATCCAAAAATTGCTGTCGAGCATCGATTGCACCTTGGTGCCGGTCGCCTTGTCGTAGACCGCGAAGCCGCCGTTGATCAGTTCGACGAATTGGGTCGGGCCGACGGCGCCCATCGTGTCCGGCGGGATCAGGCCGACGCCGAATTGCCGCACGTCGTAATCGCTCAGGCCCTCGAAGCTCAGCAACACCGGAGCGCCCGGCGAGAATGTGGGCCCGGCAGCGGTGCCGGAGTTCAGATTGCTGTCGATAAAGGTGCCGGCGTCATCCTCCAGTTCCTGGTACCAGGGCTTCAAAGTCTGGGCGGAAACGGACGCGGCGGAACACAGCAGCAGCGCAGAGGCTGCTAGCGCAGCAGAGCGTATTGTCATGACAAAACCCCCTTCCCCTTCACAGCGAAGCTGTGGCGGATGGGGGCGGACCGTAAACCGAAGGGTGCCCCCTTCCGTTACGCAACCTCGTTTCGACTCGAAATGAGCCGAACCCCGAATTCGAACCTTATCCGAAACGGAGTCAATTGATCTGTGTGGGAAAGACCGACGTGTTTTTCGGACACGGGACATGAAAAGGGCGGGTGAAGCATCGCTCCACCCGCCCCAGAGCTTTTCAGAGGATCGCGATCAGGCGAAGCTGAGCTTCACATTCTGCGAACGGCGCATGGCGAAGCCGACCATGCCGAAGCCCGCGATCATCATCGCCCAGGTCGCCGGTTCCGGAACCGCGGTGGTGTCGATCCCCGCAATCCAGGTGCTCCAGCGCGAGCCGCCGGTGCCGCCCGGGTGACCGAACTGCGTCAGATTGTACTCGCGGGCGAACTCACCGATCAGCCAGAACTTGGTCGGATCGTTCGGGTCGAGCGAGACCTGCGAATAATCGCCCCAACGCTGACGACCGGCCGCCGCCTGGCCGTACAGGCTGCCATTATGGTAGTCGTTGGTCAGGCTTTCCTTCAGCATCAGCTCGCCGCTGGCCTGGTACAGATGGCCATTGCCGTCCGTGCGGAACACGCGTCCCATGAACGCAATCTTGCCGTCCGTGCCCGAACCGGACCGGTTGTAGCCGATCACGACTTCGCCGTTCGCGTTGACCGCCAGCGAGCCCTGGTAATAGTCGTGGCTGCTGTCACCGATGTTGATTTCATCGATGGTGGCATTGGTCGCCGCGTCCGTCACCAGGATACGCACATGGGCGTGGTCCGTGGTCGTCAGGACATTGCCCTGGGCGTCGAAGGTGGCCGGATCGACGGTGTACAGCGAGTAGATCTTGCCGTTCGATTCGTAGACGCTGCTGCTGACGCGTTCATCGAGCGTGTCGATGATCCGCCCGTTGGCCGCGATGTCCGTCGGCTGACGGCCCGGACCCGCATTCACGAAGCCGCTCTCGTTGAAATAGGTGACAGCGCTCCGGCTGGAGCCGGTGGCGTCGGTCGAGCTCAGCCCGGTCACGTCATACGTCATGGTGTTGTAGTAATAGAGCGACGTGCTGACGACCTTGCCGGTGCTGCCGGCCGAGCTGCTGTTGACGCCCTGGATCGCGTAGCCGCGGTCCTCACCCGATGCCAACGTCGTCGTGAACTGCTTCATGTTGGCGGTGGTGGGCCCGGTCGCATTGAACAGGCTATCCAGCGGGATCACGTTGAGCGTGGTGCCGCGGAAGCTGTTCGAGCCGGTCGCCGAGGCCTTCGCGAAGTTGTTCGTGCCGATATAGACCGCGTTCTTGTCGAGCGCGAGCGTCGGATAGTCGGCAGTCGCGCCGAAGCCGAACCCGGCATAGCCTTCGAACTTGGTCGACTTCCAACCGCCGAGCGCGTTGTCGGTATCCGACACCGCGATCTGCAGATCCTTGGTGTTCGCGCCGAACGCGACCATGATGTAGCGATGGGCGTCCGCGTTATACATGATGCGGGTGTCGCCATTCGCACCGGTCTGGCCGGCGCCCGCCCAGAAAGCGGTGTCCGACATGATCCCCAGCCGGTTGCCGGTGGCCTTGTCATAGACGCTGTACGAGCCGTTGGTCGTCACCACATATTGCGATCCGCCGACGGTGCCCATCGTGTCGGGCGGAATGAAGTTGCGGGCCAGCGTCGCATTGTCGAACTGCGTGCTGCCTTCGAAGCCGATGAACACGGCGGAGCCCGGCGCGTTCAGCTGCGGGCTCAGCCGCGTGCCGCTATCGGTCAGATCGCCCGGAATCTGAATTGTCGGGCCCTGGACGCCCTTGGTCGCCCACCAGGCGTGCTTGATTTCCTGCGCCGAAGCAGCAGTTCCGCAGAGCAGCGCGACAGCAGCCGCACTGAGTGCGGTTACACCCATTTTTGACATGACTTCCCCTTCCCAATCGGGGAGCGATACGCACGGCGAACGGCCGAACCCCCTCACCCCCTGAAGCGACTCATGACGAGCCGCCCCGCAGTTCAGACGCGCCGATTGAGCTTGTCAATTGAGGTTGTTGAAATATTAACCAAATTACGGCCCGTTTCGAGACACTTACTAAGCAGGTTAAGAATGGGCGTCTCGGATTCGGACGCTTAAGGCGCGTCACGCCGCGGCGCGCTCTCCCGCGGTCGTGAACA
Source organism: Sphingomonas changbaiensis NBRC 104936 (assembly GCF_000974765.1). Lineage (GTDB taxonomy): Bacteria > Pseudomonadota > Alphaproteobacteria > Sphingomonadales > Sphingomonadaceae > Sphingomonas_B > Sphingomonas_B changbaiensis. Next base: position 15,061 of record NZ_BBWU01000045.1, read on the forward strand.
GGGCGGTCAGCCAGTCACGGAACAGCCGCACTGCCCTGCTTTCCAGCGCGCGGGGCCGGCAGGCGAACCAATAGCTGTAGGGGCTGTCGACCTGCACATCGAACAGCCGCACCAGCCGGTCGTCATGGGCATTCTCGAAGTGGCTCTCGTGCATGAACGCGACGCCCAGCCCCTGCGCCGCCGCTTCGAGGATCAGCTGGCCCGAATCGAAGTGATCGATCGCCAGCGGCTCCAGTCCCGCGATCCCCAGCGCCTGGCAAAAGGCCTCGAAGGTTTCCGGCATATCGCGGTGCAGGAACACCGTCGTTCGCGCCAGGTCGGCCGGCCGGGTGATCGCGCCGGGACCTTTCGCCAGGCTTTTCGCGGCAATCGCGAGCACCCGGTTGCGATCGAGCCGGCAGGCATAGAGCGCCGGATCGATGTCGCGCGCCAGCACGATCGCCGCGTCCAGCCCGTCGCCGAGCCGCGCGAGCGCGTGGCCGCCGGTGTCGATATCCAGGTGCAGCTCCGGATGCAGCGCGCGCAGCTCGGCGAGATGCGGAAAGATCTGTTGCGACGCGAACAGCGGCAGCACGCCCAGCCGCAGGCGCAGCACATTGCCTTCGGTGGTCAGGTCCTCGATCGCATCGGTCAGGCCGTTGATGTGCGGCGCAATCGCGTCCAGCAGCTTCTCGCCATCGCCATTCAGCCGCATCGCTCCCGGCGCGCGGTCGAACAGCGCGCGTCCCAGGAACCGCTCCAGCGCCTGGATGCGCCGGCTCAGCGCAGGGGAGGACAGCGCGAGTTCTTCGGCCGCGATCTTGATCGAGCCCAGACGGGCAACCTGCACAAAAGCCTCGATGGCGGTCAGCGGCGGCAAGCGGCGCAAGGTTTCAGCTCCTCATTGTGCATTGCAGCAGCTTCTTATGAGCCGATCGGCAACGCAGTTCCTGAAAGCACTTAGAGCAGATCGGTTGCGTTTCGTGCAACAACCCTTTTGCCGTTCGCACTTGCAACATAATCTGCTGCGCTGCACATGGGGCGGGCCTTTCAGGCATCCTCTCCTATAAACTTTGCAGGGCCGGCCTTTCGGGGTCGGCCCATTTTTTTGTGCCCGCCCTCGCAACGATCGGACCCGCCACCTAGTTAAACGCCTCAACCGGAGGTGAGCGATGGCGGACAGCGAAGATCAGGTGCGGCGGGTGCAGGTCGCCAATGCCCGGCCGGAAGACAGCGGTCGCGGCCTGGCGCGAATCCCGCGCGCGCTGATGACGGCGCTGGGCCTGCAGGAAGGCGATGTCGTCGAGATCACCGGCAAGCGCGTGACCCCGGCGCGTGCGGTGCTGCCCTATTCCGAAGACGAAGGGCTGGAGATCATCCGCCTCGACGGCCTGCAGCGGGCCAATGCCGGCGTCGGATCGGGCGATTTCGTCGAGCTGCGCAAGGTCGAATCGCGCCCGGCGACGCGGGTGGTCTTTGCGCCGGCGCAGCAGAATCTGCGCCTTCAGGGCAGCAGCGCGGCGCTGAAGCGGAGCTTTTACGGCCGGCCGCTGACCGCCGGCGACGTGGTTGCGACCGCAGGGCAGCAGCGCGTGCAGCAGGGCGACATGCCGCCCCAGCTCCGGCAGATGCTGGCCGCGCCTGCTTATGCGCTGCAGGAAATTCGCCTCGTGGTCGTGTCGTCGACCCCGAAGGGCGTCGTGCACATCGACGAGAATACCGAGGTGGAGCTGCGTCCCGAATATGAGGAGCCGCAGAACCGTCGCGCCGACGTCACCTATGACGACATCGGCGGACTCGCCGGCGCGATCGACCAACTGCGCGAGATGGTCGAGCTTCCCTTGCGCTATCCCGAGCTGTTCCAGCGCCTCGGCGTCGATCCGCCCAAGGGGGTGCTGCTCCATGGCCCGCCCGGCACTGGCAAGACGCGGCTGGCGCGCGCGGTCGCGAACGAGAGCGATGCCGAATTCTTCCTGATCAACGGCCCCGAGATCATGGGCTCTGCCTATGGCGAAAGCGAAAAGGCGCTGAGGGAAATCTTCGAGCAGGCAACCCAAAACGCCCCCTCGATCATCTTCATCGACGAGATCGACTCGATCGCGCCGAAGCGCGGGCAAGTGACCGGCGAGGCTGAAAAGCGGCTGGTGGCGCAGCTGCTGACGCTGATGGACGGGCTGGAGCCGCGCGCGAACCTGGTCGTGATCGCGGCGACCAACCGGCCTGAGGCGATCGATGAGGCGCTGCGCCGGCCGGGGCGCTTCGACCGTGAGATCGTCATCGGCGTGCCCGACGAACGCGGGCGGCGGGAAATCCTTGCGATCCACACGCGCGGCATGCCGCTCGACAGCGGCGTCGACCTCGATGAGCTGGCGCGCACGACCTACGGCTTCGTCGGCGCCGACCTCGGTGCGCTCGCTCGCGAGGCGGCGATCGAGGCTGTGCGGCGGATCATGCCCCGGTTGAACCTGGAAGAGCGGACGATCCCGCCGGAGGTGCTCGACACCCTGTCCGTAGTGCGGGACGATTTCCTGGAAGCGCTGAAGCGCGTCCAGCCGTCGGCGATGCGCGAAGTGATGGTCCAGAAGCCGAATGTGCGCTGGGAGGATGTCGGCGGGCTGGACGAGGCGCGCGAGCGTCTGCGCGAAGGCGTCGAGCTTCCCCTGAAAAATCCCGACGCGTTCCGCCGGCTTGGTATCCGCCCGGCCAAGGGATTCCTACTCTATGGCCCGCCCGGCACCGGCAAGACCTTGCTGGCAAAAGCGGTCGCGCGCGAGGCGGAGGCGAACTTCATCGCCACCAAATCGTCGGACCTGCTCAGCAAATGGTACGGCGAGAGCGAGCAGCAGATCGCGCGGCTGTTCGCCCGGGCCCGGCAGGTGGCGCCGACGGTCATCTTCTTCGATGAGCTCGACAGCCTCGTCCCCATGCGCGGCGGCGGGCTGGGCGAGCCGCAGGTGACGGAGCGGGTCGTCAACACGATTCTCGCGGAGATGGACGGGCTGGAGGAGCTGCAATCCGTCGTCGTGATCGGCGCGACCAACCGGCCGAACCTTATCGACCCGGCGCTGCTGCGGCCCGGTCGGTTCGACGAGCTGGTCTATGTCTCGGTGCCCGATCAGGCCGGGCGCGAGCGCATCCTGGAAGTGCACACGGCGAAGATGCCGCTCGCGAGCGATGTCGATCTCGGCTCAATCGCGGCGCGGACCGAGCGCTTCACCGGGGCCGATCTCGAGGACCTGGTCCGGCGCGCGGGCCTGTCGGCGCTGCGCGAATCGCTCGGCAACGAGAGCGTGACGATGGCGCATTTCGAAAAGGCGCTGGGCGATACCCGCGCGTCCGTCACGCCCGAGATGGAGCGCGACTACGAACAGATCGCGGCGAACATTAAACAGGATGCGCTGTCGCTGCAGCCGATCGGCTTCATCGCGCCCGGCATGCTCACGCCGCGCGGGCCGAAGGGCGGGGACTGAGATCCCCGCCCGCTCGGGGCTAGACGGAACGGCGGCCGGTGAAGAGCTGGATCAGCCCGACGATGATCGCGAGCACCAGCAGGATGTGAATGAGCCCGCCGGCGATGTGAAAGGCGAAAAACCCGAGCAGCCACAGCACGAGCAGGATGATGGCGATCGTCCAAAGCATGTCTTTTCTCCCGAACGGCCGCCCCAGCGCGGCGCTCGGGCGCAAGAACGCTCGCGAAACGAATCGCGTTCCGGTCGCGATTTGCCGCGCCTGCTCAAACTCGATAGCATTCGACAAAACGAGGGTCGCGTTCACCCATTGACGGGAGTTCGCAAATGTCTCGCCATTCCCTGCTCCAGGCTGCGCTGATCCTGTTCGGCGTGGTGTTCTGCCTGGTTTATCCGCTCGCGATGGTCTGGCCGTCGGGCTGGGCCTGGCACGAAGGGCCACCCGCGAGCTCGCAATATTTCATGATGATCGTCGGCATTTACGCGACCTTGGGCGTGTTCCTGATCCGCGCCGCGCGCGACCCGGCCGCGCATCGTTCGCTGATCGAGTTCACGATCTGGTCGAGCCTGGTCCACGCGCTGATCATGACTGCCCAGTCGTTCGGCGCGCCCGGCCATATGGGGCACATGCTGGGAGACGTGCCCGCGTTGTTGCTGGTCACCCTCGTCCTCGGCGTGCTGCTATACGGAGATCGCCGCGCGGCCATGGCCTGAGCCGGGTCAGCGGTCGAACGCTGCTCGCATCGGGCGGGATCCTTACTCTCGCCTCAGCAGGTCCAGCGTCATCCGGTCGCGCATGCCCTGGTAAAAGCCATCCAGCACGGCCGCGAAGGCAGCCGGGTCGTCGGCGACTGCTTCGAACAGGGTCATCGACGATCTGAGCTTCAGCGCGTCGATGCTGCCCAGGATTGCCTCGGCAGCGGCGCCGCGGTGACGCAGCAGCGCCGCGCAGCACGCACGCAGCCTGGGGCCGAGCAGCGGATGCGCGAGATAGGCCCGCGCCTCGTCTGCCGATCGGATGCCGAAGAACCGCGCGGTCTCGCTGCGGCCAAGCCCGGCGAGCTGGGGAAAGATGAACCACATCCAGTGCCTCCGCTTCCGTCCCGCCTCAAGCTCCGCCAGCGCATCGGTGTAGCTGGCGGCCTGCGCCACAACGAAGCGCTCGAGGTCGAAGGGATCGGACGCGCCGGGCATCGGCCCGTCCTTCACGCAAAACGCGCGCCCGGCAAGGGCCGGACGCGCGGGAAAACCAACGGGCCTTGCGGCGCGTTACTTGATCTTGGCTTCCTTGAACTCGACGTGCTTGCGCGCGACCGGGTCGTATTTGCGGAACGACAGCTTTTCGGTCTGGGTGCGCGGGTTCTTCTTGGTCACGTAGAAAAAGCCCGTGTCGGCGGAGCTGACGAGCTTGATCTTGACGGTGGTCGGCTTGGCCATGGCGGGGCTCTCTTCGAATGTCGCTAAACAAGAAAAGCGGCGTCGCCGCCGCTCTGTCAGCCGCGCCCCATGCGCGCTCCAACTTCATGAGTCAAGGCGGATGGCTTAACGGTGGTGCGACTTTGATGACGGAAGAACGCCATTCCGCGATGCTGGTATTGGATTTCACAGTAATTTGGCATCCAGCTTGCCGAGAGAGCCTCAAAGCCCCTGTTCCTAATCGAAGCCACGGACGCGTAGTGGTCCTATTGGGATCGACTCATGGCCCGTCACGGGATCAGGTTCGCGGTGGAAGAAATACGCTGGGCCTGGCTGAATCCAAGCAGCGCATCGCCTCTCGTGAAGAGGTTCTGGCATCCTTCCCGCCTCGTTTCATACGAGGGTGGACCTGTCTCGAGTTCGCCGTTGCAATTAGGCTCCAAATGCCGAACGTTCTTCGCCTTGGGGAATAGGGGGTCGTTATATAGATGCGTAGGTTAAGCTTCGTAGCTGCCGTTCTCGCGGTTGTTCTTTCATCCTGTAACAAGAGCGGCGGCGATGCTGCCTCCCTGTTTACCGGGATTGGACAGAAATCCGTTGGGCAACTGCTAAGAGACGGTGACGCCAAAGCTTGCGCTGACGCAGCGGTCCAGTCCCAATTGCGGGAAGCGATACAAGCACCGTTCGAAGCAAACCAGTCGATGTCCGCAGAGGAAATCCGTGCCGCTGTCTCGCAAGCCCCTCAAGTTAAATTCACTGACTTTCAGGCCACCGAGGTAAAGAAATCGATTGGGGAGGCTCACTGCGAGGTGAATGCCGCAGTGGCGGATAGCTCTGTCACAGTGCCGTTTGTTCTGAGGCAATCATTAGAAGACAATAGCGCGTTTTTGCTCAACGGCGACTTCGATCAAGCGATCTTAATGTGGCGCAACGTCGCCTTCGCCTCACTCGCGCGCCTCACGGAACAGCGCAATTTGCAGCGGGCACAAGCAGAAGGGAGTGAAGCCGCCGCACGGCGGCAAGCCGAAGAAGAACAGTGGGCGGCGAAAGATCCTGCGCGATGGGCATGTTGGCAGAGAGTCAAAGACTCCAATGATCAGAATGAGAAGAATGCCTGCCTGACTAAGACCGTGCAAAGTGCTTCCCCATACGACTATCCGGGTGCAGATCGACCGCCACAGGACGCGCCTAATCCGTCGCTCTTGCCCGCTAACGCTACGCAGCCTCGCTAAGGACACGCCGCCGATCAGCGCGAGTGAGGAGCGGGAGCTAAGCGATGGGACCATTCGAAACGGAGTTGCGGCGCTTCCACGCTTTGGATTGGCGGAGTTGCGTTCGGGCCTTGGATACTTCTCTCGCCATCGATCGCAGACATTCCTCCGGGCTAGAAATGTCACCGCCGTCAATAATTACCGGCGATCCATTCGCGCTCGAGCCGGGCAGGTGTATCCTAGTCGTCGGCATCAACCCTGGCTGGCCCAATGCCGAGATGCAAAAGACTGACTGCGTTCCTGCTCATCAAGCGTGGGAAAGCGGATTCGACGGATACAGGACTCATCGCAGGGTCTACTTCCAAGAGATGACGGGAGAGCCGGGCCGGACCAAGAACGCCGACCCTCGCTACAATGGGCGCCACTTCTCGCGGCTGGGGAACACGCTTGCGAGGGCGCTGGGTGTGGCACATGAGCATTGGGACGCCGGCGCGAACGCCCGCCAGTTTTTCCGACAGCGCGCGGCAATACTCGATTTAATCCCTTATTGGTCGCGCAACACTAAGAACCTTAACCTAGCGGCTGCGCTGCAAAAAGATTGCATTCGTCAATGGTGCGAAGTCGTTTCAGCCTTCATTCGAGAGAAGCGCCCCCAAATCATTGTCGTAAATAATCGGGGCGAGCCTGTCGTGATCAACGGGATGCTCGGGTGCGAGATTGCCCCGGTCGCCGGTGTCGGCTTGTTGGGTGGGCGTACTGGCGCTGACAATCTTGCTACTCCGGTGTTGGCGCATCCCTTCTTGAGCCGATGGCGAATTACGAGGCAGACCTACATCGAGCAGTTCACAGAAGCCTTGCGTATCCTCGGCGTGCCCCGTCCCATACTCGGGCCATGATCAACAGTTATGTGGCATGGTGACACTATCCGCCCCTGCGCCAATGTTCGACGGTGAGCAGGACGGCAGTCTGATGGAATCTGGTCGTCAGGCGTCGCTCTACTTGCTTGGCGCTGATGGCTGCGGGCGGTCGATCATGGCCGGCACGTCGCGAGAACAGGTCGGAAATGCCAGCTTTTGTGCACGATCGCGGTTGCTCATAGCGTGGCTTTTTCAGGCCGAGGTGCCCGGCCAACTCGAAACGGGCCGATGGCAGTTTCCAAAACCCGTGATTTCAAACTGAGGCACCACCGCCTTAACCCGGCCTTCACGGACCATGAATAGCGTGCCTGTAAAGGTCTGGAAGGGGCAGGCATGCAGCAGGACGGGATGCTCAAGGCGCGCGCGGAGCTGTGCGAGCGAATCGACGGGCTCAGGGCGGCAATCGCCAATGGCCCGATCGCGGGCCTGTGCGACAAGGCCTCGGACGTGCGCCACCTCGCCCAGCGCTATCAGCTGCGGCCGGTCGCCGATCTCGCCTGGAAGCTGGAGGGCCGGCTCGCGCGTGGCGAGCGGGGACCGAGCGTGATCGACATGCTGTCGCTGATGCGCGAGGCGAGCGAGAACGGCCGCGCAGCCCCGCACGCGGCGAGCCCTTCGGTCGCGGCCGCATCGGCCCGGGTGATGTAGGCCGCCGATCAGAGCGATCGCTATTATTGCAGGAGCCCGTCTCTTGCCGATCCGTTGTGAAGGGCTCATTTCCCCATCGCAACGAAGGAGGCAGGCATGGCGACGACGCCCACCGAGCTCAAGACCCCGACCGATCTGTCCGGCAATCGGACCAAGAGCGCAGCCGACGCGCTGAACGGCGTGCTCGCCGATGCCTTCGCGCTGTATCTGAAGACCAAGAATTTCCACTGGCACGTCTCGGGTCCGCATTTCCGCGATTATCATCTGATGCTCGACGAACAGGCGACGGAGATCATCACGGTCACCGACGACATCGCCGAGCGCGTGCGCAAGACCGGCAACACGACGCTCCGCTCGATCGGCGACGTCGCGCGCCGGCAGACCATCGCCGACAATGATCGCGATTATGTGCCGCCTGCCGAGATGCTGGCGGAGCTGCGCGAGGACAATCTGAAGCTGGTTCACCGCATCCGCGAAGCGCGCGAGGCGGCAGAAGCGGCCGGCGACACCGCAACCAGCTCCATGGCCGACGACTGGATCGACCAGGCCGAAAAACGTGCCTGGTTCCTGTTCGAAGCGAGCCGGAACGCCTGACGCGGCCTCTGGCTTAGACCGCCGGCCATCTTTAGGACCGGCGGCCATGCAGCCTTCCGATCTCGAGATCGCGCGCGCGACGCCGCTTCAGCCCATTGCCGCCATCGCCGCGAAGATCGGCATTCCGGAGGACGCGGTCGAGCCTTATGGCCGGCACAAGGCGAAGCTCGATATCGCCCGGCTGTCCCACGTCCCGCGCGGCAAGCTGATCCTGGTCACGGCGATCAACCCGACGCCGGCCGGCGAGGGCAAGACGACGACCTCGGTCGGGCTCGCCGACGCACTGAACCGATCCGGCCGCACGACAATGCTCTGCGTGCGCGAACCGTCGCTGGGCCCCTGTTTCGGCATGAAGGGCGGCGCGACCGGCGGCGGGCGCGCCCAGGTCGGGCCGATGGAGGATATCAACCTCCACTTCACCGGCGATTTTCACGCCGTCACCAGCGCGCACAATCTGCTCGCGGCGATGATCGACAATCACATTTATTGGGGAAACGTGCTCGGCATCGACGTGCGGCGGGTGGTCTGGCGGCGGGTGCTCGATATGAACGACCGCGCGCTGCGCGACATCGTGCAGTCGTTGGGCGGCACCGCGAACGGCTTTCCGCGCCAGTCCGGCTTCGACATCACCGTCGCGTCCGAAGTGATGGCGATCCTCTGCCTCGCGCGCGACGTCGACGACATGCGGGCGCGGCTCGGGCGCATCATCGTCGGCTACACGCGCGACCAGCAGCCGGTCACAGCCCACGACCTGAAGGCAGACGGCGCGATGGCGGCGTTGCTCGCAGAGGCGATCAAGCCCAATCTGGTGCAGACGCTCGAGGGCAATCCGGCGCTGCTGCACGGCGGCCCGTTCGCCAACATCGCCCATGGCTGCAACTCGGTGATCGCCACGACGACGGCACTTGCGCTCGCTGACTATGTGGTGACGGAGGCCGGCTTCGGGGCCGATCTGGGCGCCGAAAAATTCATGAACATCAAATGCCGCCAGGCCGGGCTCGCGCCCGACGCGGCCGTGATCGTCGCCACCGTCCGCGCGCTGAAGATGAACGGCGGCGTCGCCAAGGCAGAACTGGCCGCCGAGAACGTGGAGGCCGTGCGCGCCGGGGCGGTGAATCTCGTTCGTCACATCGAGAACGTCCATCAGTTCGGCGTGCCGGCCGTGGTCGCGATCAATCACTTCGGCACCGACACCGACGCGGAGATCGAGGTCGTTCGCGAGGCCGCGGCCGCGCATGGCGTGCGCGCGATCCTCTGCCGGCATTGGGCCGAAGGCAGCGCCGGCACGGCCGAGCTGGCCGAAGCGGTCGCCGACCTTGCCGACAAGGGCGCGCAGTTCGCGCCCTTGTACGACGACAGCCTGTCGCTCTTTGACAAGATCGACACGATCGCGACGCGCATCTACCGCGCCAAGCAGGCCGTCGCCGAACCGTCGGTGCTGGCGCAGCTGAAGCGGTTCGAAGAGATGGGCTTCGGCCATCTTCCGGTCTGCATCGCCAAGACCGCCTACAGCTTTTCCGCCGATCCGCATCTGCTCGGCGCGCCCACCGGGCACGTGCTGCCGGTGCGCGAAGTCCGGCTCGCCGCCGGCGCCGGCTTCGTGGTCGCAATCTGCGGTGAGATCATGACCATGCCCGGCCTGCCGCGCCATCCGGCCGCCGAGCATATCCATGTCGATGCGGCCGGGAACATCGAGGGCCTGTTCTGATGGCATCGGGGCTGTTCGCCCTGCTCGACGACGTCGCCGCGATCGCCAAGCTCGCGGCGGCGTCGCTGGACGATGTCGGTGCCGCGGCCGGCAAGGCGGGCGCCAAGGCCGCCGGCGTCGTGGTCGACGATACCGCCGTCACGCCGCGCTATGTGAGCGGCGTCACGCCCGACCGCGAGCTGCCGATCATCGCCCGGATCGCGCGCGGGTCGCTGTTCAACAAGCTCGTGATCCTGCTGCCGGCGGCGCTACTGCTGACCGCGCTTCTGCCCTGGGCGATTACGCCGTTGCTGATGCTGGGCGGCGCCTATCTGTGCTTCGAAGGCGTGGAGAAGCTGATCGAGGCGATCGGCGGCCACGACGCGCCGGACGAGCCCAATGAGACTGCGCAAGGATCGGCCGAAGTCGAGAAGGCGATGGTCAGCGGCGCGGTTCGCACCGACTTCATTCTGTCGGCCGAGATCATGGCAATCGCCCTCGGCGAGGTCGCCGGCCGACCGCTGCTGGTGCAGCTCGGCGCGCTTGCCATCGTCGCGCTGGCGATCACGATCGCAGTCTATGGCGTGGTCGGGCTGATCGTGAAGATGGACGATATCGGCCTGCACCTGGCGCAGCGGCGCGCGCGCGGTGTGCGGGCGGTGGGGCGCGGGCTGGTGCTCGCGATGCCGCGGGTGATGAGCGCGCTCGGGGCGATCGGCGTCGCCGCGATGATCTGGGTCGGCGGCGGCATCCTCGTGCACGGGCTGGAGGTGTTCCGGCTCGATGCGGTCCCGCACACGCTGCACGGCTGGAGCGAACGCGCGGCCGAAGCCTTTCCAATCGCGGCCGGGCTCGTCGGCTGGCTGGTCACCGCGCTCGGTTCCGGCGTGGTCGGGCTGGTGGCGGGGGGCGCGATCGCCGGCGCGCTGCACCTGATCCCGCCCAAGGGACACGCCTAAAGGCAGCGTTTAGCTTTTCTCGTTTGCGGGCGGCACATCGCGCGCCGAAGCTCGCGCCATGCTCCCACCTATGCTTCTCGCCCTCGCCGCTTCAGCCCCGCTTTCGGCAGAGGAGGCTCGCTGGAATGCGCCGGTCGCGCCGTTCCGGATCGCCGGGAACCTCTATTATGTCGGGACCGCCGAGCTCGCCTCGTATCTCGTGGTCGATCCGCAAGGCATGATCCTGCTCGACGGCGGACTGGAGGCGAGCGCACCCCTGATCCTCGACAATATCCGCGCGCTCGGTTTCGATCCGAAGCGCGTGCGCTACCTGATCAACAGCCAGGCACATTACGATCACGCCGGCGGGCTCGCCGCGCTGAAGGAGGCGACCGGTGCCGAGCTGCTCGCTTCGCCAGCCGATGCCGAATTGCTGGAACGTGGCGGCAGCGGCGATTTTCAATGGGGCGACCGGTTCATCTATCCGCCAGTCCAGGTCGATGGCCGGCTGCGCGATGGTGCGGAGCTGAAGCTCGGCGCGATCCGGATGACCGCGTACCTGACGCCCGGCCATACGCGCGGCTGCACGAGCTGGACGATGCCGGTGCAGGTCGACGGCCGCGCGCGCCAAGCCCTGTTCGTTTGCGGGGCCAGTGCGCCCGGCTACACGCTGGTCGGCAACGCGGCCTATCCATGGATCATGGACGATTTCCGCCGTTCCTTCGCGACCTGGCGCAAGCTGCCGTGCGACCTCTTCCTCGGCGCGCATGGCAGCTATTTCGGTCTGGCGGAGAAGCGGGCGCGGATGGCGCCGGGGCGGCCCAACCCGTTCGTGGATCCGAAAGGCTGCCGCGCCTTCCTGCAGGGTGCCGAGCAAAGGATCGAGGCGCAGGCCGCAAAGGGCGCTATGCAGGGCGGATGATCCGGCCCTACCTGCCGCTCAACAATCTGCGCGCATTCGAAGTGGCGGCGCGCCATTTGAGCTTCACCAATGCGGCCATCGAGCTACGCGTCACGCCGGCCGCGCTCAGTCATCAGGTGAAGGCCCTGGAGGACAGGCTGGGCCTGCCGCTGTTCCACCGCCTCCCGCGCGGCCTTGCGCTGACCGATGAAGGCCAGGCGATGCTGCCGGCGCTCAGCCGCTCGCTCGACGAGATCGCGGTGACGCTGGAGCAGTTGACCGGTAGCAGCCAGGCCGTGCTGAGCGTCGGCGCGGTGGGCACCTTCGCCGTCGCCTGGCTGCTGCCGCGGCTCGACCGGTTTCGCGCGGCGCACCCGGACATCGACCTTCGGCTTTCGACCAACAACAACCGCGTCGACATCGCGGAGGAAGGCCTGGATTTCGCGATCCGCTTCGGCGACGGCGCGTGGCACGGAACGGACGCGGAGCGGCTGCTTGATGCGCCCGTGACCCCGCTTTGCGCGCCTGAGATCGCGGCGAAGCTGTCGCGGCCGGAAGACCTGCCGGGCCAGACGCTGCTCCGCTCGTACCGCGTCGACGATTGGGTGCAGTGGTTCGCGGCGGCGGGCCTGAAGGCGCCGGTCTTGCGCGGGCCGATGTTCGATTCGTCCCGGCTGATGGCCGATGCCGCAATCGAGGGCCTGGGCGTCGCGCTCGCACCGCACGCGCTGCTCCAGCGTGAACTGGGGGATGGCCGGCTGGTGCGGCCGTTCGCGATCGAGGCCGATATTGGCGCCTATTGGCTGACCCGGCTCAAGTCCAAGCCGCTGTCGCGCGAGATGGAGGCGTTCCGCGCCTGGCTGTTCAGCGAGGCCGCTCCCTGTCCGTGAAACTGCGGAAGGTGATCGACCAGCGCGTCTCTTCGATCGGTGCGATGCTGTGTTCCCAGCCGTGCCGGGCCTCGTCCGACAAATGATAGGCGCCGCATGGGGGAAGCGGCAGCGAGCGGCGTTCGAATCCGCGCTCGATCCGCCGCCGCAAGCGCATCACCGCCGGCGCGCCGAGCGAGATGCCGACCACATGCTCGAACACCGGCCGGTCGCGATGCCAGCCGATGCCCGCGCCGGGATCGTAGCGGATCAGCAGAGCCTGAACGAGATCGTCCCGGCCCAGCCCCGCAAAGGCTGCGGCGCGCGCCTTGAGCGGCGTGAGCCAGTCCGGCATCGGATCGGTCTCGCCCAATCGTGCCGTGTCGAAATCATAGCGCCAGCCATAGGACGCGGTCAGCCGCTTGCCGGTCCAGCCCTGGAATCGGAATGGCGAGAGCGGAGCGGAGTCGATCGCCGCGATCAGGGCCGCTTCTTCGTCGGGGGCGATCAGATCGTCGACTGTCGCGAGGCCCGGCAGAACGGGCGTCCCGAACAGGTCGGCGGGCATGGTCTAGAGGCGGAACTCGACGCCTTCGCGGATTCGCCGTTCCAGCGCCTTCTTCATCGGGGCAACGTCGGGGGCAGGAACCGGGCTCGTCCGGGTCAGCAGCAGCGCGCAGAACACCGCGACGGCCGTGAAGACGATCAGAAAAACCGAGATCCAGATCATGTGCTACTCCCGGTCGCACCATCGCATGGTACGCGCGTTGGTTCCGTGCCGCTGTGCTGGACGGCACAGGGTCAGGACAAGGCTAATAGGTGGTTAATCGGGCGGCGGCGCCACATTGCCCGCGGCCGCCCCCGCGGTTAAGGGGCGGAAGCCCTGTCCGAGCGAGCGCGAATTGATGGTGGCCGATTCAGGGCTCAAACAGCTGCTGTTCGAGATGCGGGCGCCGCTCATGCGGATGCTGGCGGCGCGCGGCGCGACGTCCGACGAAGCCGAGGATCTGTTGCAGGAGCTGTTCGTCCGCCTAGAGACGCAAGCGATCGGGCCGGTCGGCGAGCCGCGCGCCTATCTCTACCGGATGGCGGACAATCTGTTCCTCGACCGGCGGCGCGCGGAAACGCGGCGTTCGGCGCGCGAGCAGCGCTGGGGCGAACAGGAGAGCGAGCCGCGGCCGACGCCTGAGCGCGAGCTGCAGGGACGTGAGCGGCTGGCGATGGTCTCGGCAGCACTTGCCGCCCTGCCCGAACGGACGGTCGATATCTTCCGCCGCTTCCGCCTCGACGGCGACTCGCAGCGGCTGATCGCCGGCGACCTCGGCATCAGCCTCAGCGCCGTCGAAAAGCATCTCCAGCGCGCCTACCGGACCGTGACCGACATTCGCGCCCGGCTGGATGCGGAAATCGAGGCGCCGCGGCGTCCTTCGTGCGATGACGGCCAGGATGACAGCTGAGGAGAGCATCAGGGCGCAGGCAATCGCCTGGCGCGTCCGGCTGGCCGATGGCGACGCCGCGGCCTGGGAGAGCTTTGTCGCCTGGCTTGAGCTCTCGCCCGATCACGCGCACGCCTACGACCTCGTTGCGCTCGGCGAAGGCGATGCGGTGCGCGCGCTTGCGGTGCCCGCGACGGTTCCTGTGGCCGCCAATGACGAGGGACCGCGGCCGGCGCGCCGGCTGTGGATGGGGATCGGCGGGGCTGCTGCGGCCGTCATGCTTGCGATCGTCGGCGCGCCGATGCTCCAGTCCGGCGCCTATGCGGTCGAGACCGGTCCGGGCGAGCAGCGGCAGATAGCGCTGGCGGACGGCACCCGCATCACCCTGAACGGCGGCACTCGGATCGAGCTCGACCGCTCCCGCCCGCGGCTGGCCCGACTGGATTCCGGCGAGGCCCATTTCGCAGTGGTCCATGACGCCGGGTCGCCGTTCCGCGTGAAGCTCGGCGACGCGGTGGTGCAGGATGTGGGCACGACGTTCGACCTCGTGCGCGACGATGCCGGAAACCGGGTCGAGGTTGCCGAAGGCGCCGTTCGCTATAATCCGGATCGCGAGAATGTCTCGCTGACCGCGGGCCAGACATTGGTCGATCCCGCCGGTGACGATCCTTTGCGCGTGGGCCAGCGCCGCCCGTCCGCCATCGGCAGCTGGACCAGCGGCCGGCTCAGCTACGACCAGGAGCCGCTGGAGCGCGTCGCGGCCGAGCTGTCGCGCACGATCGGTGTTTCGATCGCTGTCGCCCCCGAAGTCGCGGCGCGCAGCTTCTCCGGAACGATCCGGATCGGTCATGACCGCGCCCGGGTCGTGGAGCGTGCGGCGGCCTTGCTCGGCCTGGCGGCGCGGCGCACAGCGACAGGATGGATATTCGAATCCCGTCTGCGTGAGACTCGCTGACCTGCTCTTGTTGACGGCGGGCACATGCGTCTGCGCCGGTGCTGCGAACGCGGCCGAGCCGCGTGCGTTCGATATCGACTCGGGGCGGCTGAGCGGCGCGCTCGTTCATTTCGGCGAGCAGGCGGGCGTGTCGGTGGGCCTGACCGACGCCCGGCTGGCGCGCCGGCATACGCGCGGCGTCCAGGGCCGGATGAGCAGCGAAGTCGCGCTCCAGCATCTCCTTGCCGGCACCGGCGCGACCTATCGGTTCGTCGATGCAGAAACGGTGCGCATCGTCGCTGCGCCGTCCCGGCACGCAACGGCCTTCCGGACCTCCGTGCCAGCTTCGTCCGACGATGCGCCGGAACCCGACATCGTCGTCGCCGCGAGCAAGCAGGCGCTTCCGCTGGCGCAATTCCCCGGCTCAGTCGTCCGCATCGCGCTGGATCTGGACCAGGCCGGACGCGCCACGTCTGCCGGCACGCAGGTGCTGGTCGACGGCCTGCCGACACTCGCCTCGACCCATCTTGGTCCGGGCCGGGACAAATTATTCGTGCGGGGGATTGCCGACAGCAGCTTCAACGGGCCGACGCCGGCGACCGTCGCGCAATATTTCGGCGATGTGCGCCTCAATTACGCGGCGCCCGATCCCGATCTCAATCTGTACGATATGGCCAGCGCCGAAGTGCTCGAAGGCCCGCAGGGGACGCTCTACGGCAGCGCCGCCCTGGGCGGCATCGTGCGCCTGGTGCCCAATGTTCCAAAGCTTGGGCAGGCGCAAGGCTCGGCGGTGGTCGGGCTCTCCGATACCGCGCATGGCGAGTCCGGTGGAGATGCCGCCGCGATGCTCAACCTGCCGTTGAGCTCGGACCTGGCGATGCGGGTCGTCGGCTATGGCGCGCGCGATCCCGGCTATATCGACGATATCGGCCGCGGGTTGAACGACGTGAACCGGACGACCAGCTATGGCGGGCGGATCGCGTTCCGCTTTGCACCCCATGATGGCCTGACGATCGATGCTGGTGCAGTGCTTCAGAATCTGGCCAGTCGCGACGGCCAATATGCCGAACGCGGCCTGCCGCCGCTCACCCGCCGATCCGCCATCGCGCAGCCGTTCGATAATGACTATCGCCTTGGATATCTGAGCATCTCGACGGACGTCCGCGGGGCTTCGCTGACGTCTTCGACCGGAATCGTCCGGCACGACCTCGAAACCGTGTTCGATGCCACGCCGCGGTTCGGAACGCCGGCCGCCTATACCGAGGATCTGCGGATCACCCTCCTGACCCACGAGACCCGGATATCGGGCGGCGACGCGCGCGGCTTCAACTGGCTCGCGGGCCTGAGCGCACTTCACAACGAGACGCGGTCGGCGCGCAAGATCGGTCCCGATGACACAGCCGTTCCGCTGCTCGGCGTTCGCAACGACAATAATGAAATCGCGCTGTTCGGGCAGGCCTCGATCCCGCTGCTCGATGACGTCATCCTGACCGCCGGCGCGCGCGTCAATTATGATGAAGCGAGCGGGCAGGTGATCGGCGAAACTGTTCCCAAGCGGTCGGAGCCCAAGCGCCGCAATCTGCGCTGGCTGCCGATGGCGGCGATCGCGTGGCGGCCGAGCGCGCGCTGGCTGGTCTTTGCCCATTATCAGGAAGGCTTCCGCCCCGGTGGACTGTCGATCACCGGGCGGATGACCGCGGACAAATTCGTGTCCGACTCGATCTCCACGATCGAGGCGGGCTTCCGGTTCGGCGACAGCGGCATCGATCGCTTCGCCGCCGCAGTCACTGTGTCGGGTGCCCGCTGGGACAGCATCCAGGCCGACCTGATCCGTCCCAACGGCCTGCCCTTCACCAGCAACATCGGCGACGGGCATGTGCTTGGCCTGGAAGGGCAGGTCGACTGGCGGCCCACCGACGCGCTCGGCCTTCAGGCCGGGTTGTTTCTCAACACCTCGTCGCTCGATGATCCCGCCCCGCCCTTTGTCGCCGCGGACGAGCGGGAGTTGCCGAATGTCGCCGAAGCCGGCGGCCGCATCGGCATTTCCTATCGCCGCCAGCTCCGGCGTGGCCTCGCGCTTAATGCGGGAGGATCGCTCCGCTATGTCGGCCGCTCCTCGCTCGGCATCGGCGCGCCGATCGACGTGCGCCAGGGCGGCTATGCGGAAGCGGCGTTGAACGCGCGGGTCGGCAGCGACCGGGTGGGCGTGTCACTCTCCGTCACCAATCTAACCGACGTGCGCGGCAACCGCTTTGCCTTTGGTGATCCGTTCGCGATCGCGGCGCGCAACCAGATCACGCCGCTTCGCCCCCGCACCATCAGGATCGCAGTCGATGGCCGGTTCTGACAGGCTGCTGCTCGCCTCGATCCACGACGTCGGGCCGCGCTTCGAGCGCGAGGTGGACACGCTCGCAGCCGCGATCGAGCGGGCGACCGGCAGCACGCGCTTTGCAATGCTGGTCGTGCCGGATCACTGGGATTCGGCGCCGATCGCGCGTGACCCGGCCTTTCAACGGCGCCTTCGGGGCTGGTCCGATGCGGGGATCGAGATGTTCCTTCATGGGTGGCGCCACCGCGACGACCAGCCGACCGGCTTCAAGGCGCGCCACCTGACTGCAGGCGAGGGCGAGTTCCTGCACCTGGACGAGGCCGAGGCCGCGCGCCGCATGGTCGAAGGCCGCAAGCTGGTTGAGGACGTGATCGGTCGGCCGGTTGCCGGCTTCGTCGCCCCGGCCTGGCTCTACGGCCCCGGCGCCCGTGCAGCCCTAAACGAGCTGCGTTTTCTCTTGGCGGAAGACCATTTTCGTGTGTGGCAACCCACCGACGGCGCGGTTCTCGCGCGCGGCCCGGTGATCAGCTGGGCCAGCCGCAGCCGGGCGCGAATCGCCAGCTCGCTGCTGTTCGCCGGCGTCGCGCGCAGCGTGCTCGCCCCGCAGCGGGTGGTCCGTATCGCCCTGCACCCCGGCGACACCGGCGTCCCCTCGCTGATGGCGAGCATCGATCGCACGCTCCGCCACTTCGCGCGCACGCACCGGCCGGCCGGCTATGCCGATCTGGTGCGGGAAAGAGACATGGGCGCCGTCTAGCATGCCGCGCAGTGCGGGTCCTGGACGTCCGCGGCGTCTTAGGCCTGACAACAAGCGAGGGCCTGCGTGTATTTCCCCGAAGCGACAGTTCCAGCCCCGGCCCAGTTCATCGAATTGGGCGGGGCGGAACGCTCCGGTCCGCTCGATCGGCTCAAGGCCAGCGGCCCGATCGCCTGGATCGGCGCCGCGATCACCCTGGGCGTGCTTTGTGCCGTTCTGTGGCAATTGCGGACGCTGCACATCCGGCAAATCCTCGAGGACATTCCGAGGACGCCTGTCTTCTGGATGCTGTTCGGCGCTTATTACGTCACCGCGCCGCTGGCGGATTGGATCATCTTCCGCAGGCTCTGGCGCATCCCCGCGGCCGGCTTCGCGGCACTGACCCGCAAGCTGATCGGCAACGAGCTGCTGCTCGGCTATTCGGGCGAGCTGCATTTCTATAGCTGGGCGCGGTCGCGGACCGACCTGCCGGGCGCCCCGTTCGGCGCGATCAAGGACGTCGCGATCCTTTCCGCCGTCGTCGGCAACGTGACGACGCTTGCGATGCTGGCCTTCGCCTATCCTGCGTTCGTGTCGCTCAATCTGGGCATGCGGGGCGGCACCTTCGCCTTGTCCGTCGGCATCATCCTGTTGTCGTCGCTCGCCCCGATGCTGTTCCGGCGCAGGCTGTTCGGCCTCGCCAGAGCCGACCTGCTGTTCATCTCTGCCGTCCATTTCGCCCGGATCGTCACGATGACCACGCTCGCCGCATTGATGTGGCATGTGGTGCTGCCCGGCCAGCCGGTAGGGCTCTGGCTGCTGCTGGCGACGATGCGGCTGCTGATCTCGCGCCTGCCGCTGCTGCCGAACAAGGACCTGGTCTTTGCCGGCATCGCCGTCCTGATGATGGGCCATGATGTCGAGATCGGCACCATGATGACGATGATCGCGACCCTGATTTTGACCACGCATTTGACCGTCGGCGCGGCGCTGGTCGGGTCGGAAATCGCGAGCTGGGGTCGGCGGTGATTGCCGCTGTCGCACTCGCTGTCGCTGCGCTGCCGTCATCGCGACCGGATCTCGGCGTCGCGGAGGGACACTGCCGGCACGACGAACCCGGCCCTGCATTCCTGGTCGATGTGGTTGGGCTGAAGGACCGCAAGGGCCTGATCCGGCTCGAGCTCTATCCGGCAAATGACGAGGACTTCCTGGCCGACGACAATGCGCTGGTCGCGGCCGGGAAGACGTTCCGCCGCGTCGAGCGGCTGGTGCCGCAAACCGGGCCGGTCGAGTTGTGCATTCGCGCGCCCGCCCCCGGCGTCTACGCGCTGTCGCTGCTCCACGATCGCGACGGCAACCGCAAATTCAGCTTCCTGAGCGACGGAGTCGGTTTTCCCGGCGATCCGCAGCTTGGCTTCCGCAAGCCGCACGCGGCCGCGGCCAGCGCCGAAGTCGGCACCGGCGTCCGCCGCCTCAGCGTGCGGATGAACTATCGCCGCGGCCTGTTCTCGTTCGGCCCGATCACGGGCGTCCGGCGATGAAGATCGTCGACGTCTGCGCCTTCTACGCGCCCAAGGGCGGCGGCGTGCGGACCTATATCGACCGCAAGCTCGCCGCCGCACCCTCCTTCGGCCATGAGCTCACGGTGATCGCGCCGGGCCCGTGTGACCGGGTCGAGCAGCGCGGCCCCGGTGCGTCGATCCGCTGGATCGCGGCACCCGCTTTTCCGCTCGACCGCAACTATCGCTATTTCGGCCATCCGGTTGCGCTGCACGACGCGCTCGATGCGGAGCGGCCCGACATGGTCGAGGTCTCCTCGCCCTGGCGCAGCGCCGCTACCGTTGCCGGATGGCGCGGGCGGGCGCCGCGTTCGCTGGTCATGCATGCCGATCCGCTGTCGGCCTATGCCTATCGCTGGTTCGAGCCGGTCGCTTCGCGCGCGACGATCGACCGCCACTTCGGCTGGTTCTGGCGCCATCTGCGGCGGCTCGACGAAAGCTATGCCCAGGTGGTCAGCGCGAGCGGGGAGCTGTCGCGGCGGTTGCGCGACGGCGGCCTTCAGAATGTCGTGACGATCCCGATGGGCGTAGATCCGGGGATTTTCTCGCCCGGCCTGCGCGATGAAGGGCTGCGTGCCTCGCTGCTTGCCGATTGCGGTCTTGGCGCCGATGGGCTGCTGCTGCTCGGCGTCGGACGGCTGGCGCCCGAGAAGCGCTGGCCGATGATCGTCGAAGCGGCGGCCGCGGCCGGCAGCCATGCCCCGGTGGCGCTGTTGCTGGTCGGCGCGGGGCGGGAGCGCGCGCGTATCGTCCGGCAGATCGGCGGCAATCCGCATATCCGGCTTGCCGGCCCGGTCGGTGATCGCGCGGCGCTGGCGCGGCTGATGGCGAGCGCCGACGCGCTGGTGCATGGCTGCGAGGCGGAAACCTTCTGCATGGTGGCCGCCGAAGCGAAGGCGTCGGGCCTGAACTTAATCGTCCCCGATCAGGGCGGCGCATCGGATCAGGCGTGCGGTCCCGGCGACGTCCGCTTCCGCGCCGGCTCCGCCGCGGACGCCGCCGCCGCAATCGTGCGCTTTGCCCTCAGCCCGCCGGCCGCGGCGTTGACGCACCGCCCGCGCGAGATGGACGATCATTTCCGGGAACTGTTCGACAGCTATCGCGCCATCGTTGCCGAAAGGTGTGCGGCGTGATCCTCGAAGAACTGAGCAAGCCCCTGGCTCCCGTCGCCGAACCGCCGGCTTTGCGCCGGCTCCGCCCTGCCAGGCGACGCAACCAGCTCGATTGCGGCTGCCTCGCCGCGATTGCGCGCCTGATGATCTGGGCCACCCGCGGCAACGGCCGCTGATTGCACTCTAGGTTTTTGGGGCGGCGCACACCATCTATGCGCCTTCATGCCTTTTCCAGACCTTCCCCCCTCGCTCGCCGAAGCGCTTGTCGCGCGCGGCTATCAGACGCCAACCCCGGTCCAGGCCGCCGTTCTTGAAGAAAGTGCGCGCGGACGTGACCTGATAGTCTCCGCCCAGACCGGCTCGGGCAAGACGGTCGCGTTCGGCCTCGCCATGGCGCCCGAGCTGCTGGACGACGGCGGGAGCCCCGGCCGGCCGGATGTGCCGCGTGCGCTGGTGATCGCGCCGACGCGCGAGCTGGCGCTGCAGGTCAGCCGCGAGCTGATCTGGCTCTATGGCAAGGCCGGCGCGCGGATCGCCACCTGCGTCGGCGGCATGGACGCGTCGAAGGAGCGGCGTGCGCTGTCGCATGGCGCGCACATCGTGGTCGGAACGCCGGGCCGGCTGCGCGACCACCTCGAACGCGGCGCGCTGGAGCTGTCCGGTTTGCGTGTCGCGGTGCTCGACGAAGCGGACGAGATGCTCGACATGGGTTTTCGCGAGGATCTAGAAGAAATCCTCGACGCGACCCCGAGCGAGCGCCGCACCCTGCTGTTCTCGGCGACGATGCCCAAGCCGATCGTTGCGCTCGCCAAGCGCTACCAGCGGGATGCGCTGCGCATCTCGACCGTGGGCGAGGATCGCGGCCATGGCGACATCGAATATCAGGCGCTCGCCGTCGCGCCGTCCGACGTCGAGCATGCCGTGGTGAACCTGCTGCGCCTGCACGAGGCGGAGACGGCGATGCTGTTCTGTGCGACGCGCGAGAATGTCCGGCACCTGCACGCAACCCTGGTCGAACGCGGTTTCGCCGCCGTCGCGCTGTCGGGCGAGCACAGCCAGAACGAACGCAATGCGGCGCTCCAGGCGCTTCGCGACCGGCGCGCCCGCGTCTGTGTCGCAACCGATGTCGCCGCCCGCGGCATCGACTTGCCGTCGCTGAGCCTCGTCATCCATGTCGAGCTGCCGCGCGATGCCGAGACACTGCAGCACCGTTCGGGCCGCACCGGCCGCGCGGGCAAGAAGGGCACTGCCGTGCTGGTGGTGCCGTTCCAGCGTCGCCGCCGGGTCGAGATGATGCTGCGCGGCGCCCGCATCCCGGCGCGCTGGATCGACCCGCCGACGCCCGAGGCGATCCGGCTTCAGGACCGCGAGCGCCTTGTCGCGGCCTTGCTCGAACCGGTCGAAATCGATGAAGAGGACCGGGCGATCGCGGCGCGGCTGATTGCCGAGCGCAGCCCGGAGGACATTGCGGCCGCCCTCGTCCGCGCCCATCGCGCCGCGCTGCCCGAGCCGGAGGAATTGCTCGGTCACAGCGCGCCGGCCGAGCGCCGCGACGAGCGCGGGTATCGTGGCGGATTCGAGGATACGGTCTGGTTCCGGATCGATATCGGCCGGCGCCACAACGCGGATCCGCGCTGGATCCTGCCTTTGCTCTGCCGGCGCGGGCACATCACCAAGGCGGAAGTCGGCGCGATCCGGATCGCGCCTTCGGAAACCCAGTTCGATGTGCCGCGCGCCGTCGCCGATCGCTTCATCGCGTCATGGAAGCGCACCGCGGACAAGGGCGACGACGAAAGCGGCATCGCCCTCGCCCTGGTGCAGGGTGGGCCGATGAAGCACGAGCCGCGCAAATCCTACAAGCCAAAGCCCTTCGCGCATGGCAGGAAGCCTCAGCGGAAGGGGAGAGCATGAGCGAGAAATTCGAACGGCACCGGCAGCCGTGGCGGCCGGACGAAGTCCAGAAGCTTCACACGCTGGCGAAGAAGGGCATGGCGCTGAAGGCGATCGCCAAGGCGCTCACCCGCAGCGAGGAGTCGGTCAAGGACCGCGCCAAGCTCGACGGCCTGTCGATCGCGAAGCTCCGCTAATCGAGCAGCTTGCGGACGCGGTCCCGCACCGCGCGGATGCGGCTCGCGGCTTCCTCGAAGGTCTGCACGTCGGCCCGGTTGCTGTTGGCGCGCGCGTCCTTGGCGGAATCCATATAGCCTTCAAGATCCGCGTCGAGCGCATCCACGATGATCTCCGCTTCGTCTTCGGTGAGCTTCAGCTGGATCGACTTCGTCATCTTTGTCCTCGGTCTGACAGGTTTCCGCCGCCCATAACGCATGGGCTTGGGCCTGTGACCCCCCGATGCTAGGGACGCGCCTTCATGCTCAACCTGTCCGACATCACCGTTCGCCTGGGCGGACGCACGATCCTCGACGGCGCCACCGCGGCGCTGCCGCCCAAAAGCCGCGTCGGCCTGATCGGCCGCAACGGTGCCGGCAAGACGACCCTGGTGCGGGTGATTGCGGGCATGCTGGAGCCAGACATGGGCGCCGCTGAGATGCCGCGCGGCACGCGGCTCGGCTATATCGCGCAGGAAGCACCCGCCGGCACTGCGACGCCGCTGGAGACGGTGCTCGCCGCCGATACCGAACGCGCGGAGCTGCTGGCAGAAGCGGAAACCAGCCATGATCCCGATCGGCTCGGCGAAGTCCATGAGCGGCTGAACGCGATTGCGGCGCACTCCGCGCCGGCGCGCGCGGCCCGCATCCTGGTCGGCCTCGGCTTCGACGAAGAGGCGCAGGGGCGGCCGCTCGACAGCTTCTCGGGCGGCTGGCGCATGCGCGTGGCGCTGGCGTCGCTGCTGTTCTCCGCGCCCGACGTGCTGCTGCTCGACGAGCCGTCGAACCATCTCGACCTGGAGGCGGTGCTCTGGCTCGAGGATTTCCTGCAATCCTACCCGGCGACGATCCTGATCGTCAGCCACGAGCGCGATTTCCTGAACAAGGTCGTCGACCATATCCTGCACCTCGATCGCGGCAAGCTGACGCTCTATCCGGGCGGCTATGACGCGTTCGAGCGGCAGCGTGCCGAACGTCAGGCGCAGCTCGCATCGGCGCGCGCGAAGCAGCAGGCGGAACGCGAGAAATTGCAGGACTATATCGCCCGCAACAGCGCCCGCGCCTCCACCGCCAAGCAGGCGCAGTCGCGCGTGAAGGCGCTCGCGCGGATGCAGCCGATCGCGGAACTGCTCGACGATCCGAGCCTGAGCTTCGACTTTCCGAGCCCCGGCGCGCTGCGGCCGCCGCTGATCACGCTCGACATGGCCGACGTCGGCTATGGCGACACGCCGGTGCTGAAGCGGCTCAATCTGCGCATCGACCCGGACGACCGGGTCGCGCTGCTCGGGCGCAACGGCAACGGTAAGACCACGCTCGCGCGGTTGCTGGCCGCCCAGCTCGCGCCGATGGCGGGCGCGATGGCCGCGTCGGGCAAGATGCGGGTCGGCTATTTCACGCAGTATCAGGTCGAGGAGCTCGATCCCGCCGATACGCCGCTTGAGCACATGACTCGCGTGATGGGCGGCGCGACTCCGTCGGCAGTACGCGCCCAGCTCGGCCGCTTCGGCTTTTCGGGACCCAAGGCCACGACCGAGGTCGGCCGGCTGTCCGGCGGCGAGCGGGCGCGGCTGGCGCTGGCGCTGATCACGCGCGACGCGCCGCATTTGCTGATCCTGGACGAGCCGACCAACCATCTGGACGTCGACGCGCGCGAGGCGCTGATCCAGGCGCTGAACGGCTATTCGGGCGCAGTGCTTATCGTCAGCCACGATCGTCATATGCTGGAGATGACGGCGGACCGGCTGGTGTTGGTCGACCAGGGCAGCGCGCGGGAGTTCGACGGCTCGCTCGACGATTATGTCGCGCTGATCCTCGCCGGCGATGCGGAGGCGAGCGACAAGGCCGAGGCGAAGGCGAACCGCAAGGACGCGCGCCGTGCCGCCGCCGAAGCGCGCGAGCAGACCAAGGCCTTGCGCAGCCGCGTCAAGCAGACCGAAGCCGAGCTCGCCCGCCTCACGGCCGAGCGGAGCGCGATCGATCTCGCGATGTTCGATCCCAAGGCCGCCGACCCGAAGCTCGCCAACCGATCGATGACCGAGCTGATGAAGCTGCGCGCCCGGATCGAGACGCAGATCGAGGAGACGGAAGCCAGCTGGCTGGAGGCCAGCGGATCGCTGGAGGACCTGGCTGCCTAGAGTTTGACGCCGAATTCGTCGAAGCGCTGTTCGACCTTGGGGTCGATCTTCACCGCCAAGTCATGATCCTTCAGCGCCCGGGCCCGGTCGCCCTTGCGGCTCCACGCCACCGCGCGACCATAGAGTGAGGTCGGCATCTGCGCATTCGCCGCCAGAACCTTGTCATAATCGCTGATCGCGTCATCGAGCTTGCCCAGTCGCAGCAGCACGAGGCCACGGCTGTCCAGATAGGCGGGCGAGTCCGGCACTTTCTCCAGCGCCGCGTTGCAATCGAGCAAGGCCGATTCGAGCCCGATCCCCGCCGTCGCCTTGCGCCAGCACATATTGTTCAGCGCGGTCGCGTCCTTCGCCGCCGCGCGCGCCGCCGCGAAATCCTTGTCGGCCAGCACCGGCTGGTTCGACTTGGAGTAGAGAATTCCGCGCGCGGTGAGCAGGCCGGCATCGGACGGGCTCTCCTTCACCGCTGCCGTATAGGAAGCGATCGCTGCCGGGAGGTCGCCAGTTTCTGCCTGCAGGTCTCCTCGGGCCGCGAGCGCATCGAACCTTTTTGGATCGAGCTTGAGAGCCGCGTCCAGATCGGCCGAGCGGCCGGTAATGTCAGCCTTGGGCCGGCTAAGCGCGCGATTGAGATAGATATACGCTTCGGGCTGGATCGCCAGTGCCCGGTCAAATTCCGCGAGAGCTTCTGCATCTTTGCCGAAGGAACTGAGAATCCGGGCGGCGGCGACGTGGGCATAGGCCATATCGGGATTGGCCTTAATCAGCAGGCCAGCCTGGGCTTCCGCTTCCTTCGGCTTGCCGAGGCGGCGGTAGAGGTTCGCGCGGAGCACATAGCTTTGGACTGCGCTCGGGAACAACGCGATATACGCGTCGGCATCAGCCAGGGCGCGTTCGTAATCGCCCGATTCCCACAGGGCGCTTGAGCGCAGCTCCAGCGAATACAGGTCCTTGGGATCGAGTGCGATCGCTTCGTTGAGCGCAGCCATCGCAGCCGCGCGATCATTGGTCCGGCTGGCCAGAAACGCGCGACCGTGCAGCATCACGAAATTTTTCGGATCAATCGCCGCCGCGGCATCGAGATCGGCCTTTGCAGCGGTCGTCTCCCCCTTCCAAGTGCGCGCGATGCCACGATTGGCAAGCGCCCAGGCATTCTTTGGCTCCAAAGTTGCTGCTTTGGTGAGTGCCTCGATCGCTGCATCGTAGCGCCCATCATCCATTAGCAGCACGCCGCGGTCGACGAGACCGGTGGCGGTGGTCGGCGTTTCCTTCAGCACTGCGTCGCGCTCGGCCCGAGTGCGGACATAGCCGGCGGGCTCCATCAGATAGACCGCCTCCTTGCCGAGCGCGCGCAGCCGCGCCTGCGCCGCTGCAGCTTCGGTGGCCGCGAACTCTGGCGCGGCGCTGCGTTCCGTCTTCTCGATCGTGAAGACATTGCCCTTCAGGCTCGCTTTGCGCCGATAGGCAATGCCGGCGATCGTCTCGTCCAGATCGGCATTGGTGCCCACCTGGAAACCTGTGTTGCCGGGGGGCAGCACAATCGTTTCGATCGTCCGCGAAAAATAGGGATAGGCCACGGCGAACGGCGCATCGTGGAAGGCGCCGGGCTCGCGCGTGAAATCCGCCGTATAGCCGACACTAGTGCGGTCGGTTTCGTAGCGGTTGTCCGACCAGTCCATCTTCGCCGTGCCATCCATCGTAATCCGCATCTCCCCGGTCTTCGGATCGAACGCGGAATTTGTGGTCTTCACCTCGACGAAATCGAAATTCTTCTTCCAGAAGTCCTTCAGGCTCCGGTCCCGGACCTCTGGCGTGAGGTTCGACAGCGCAAGATTCAGGCCCATCGCAGCGTCGCCGCGATAGACCCAGTCGATGTGGGTCGGCGCCGGCAGCGACAGTCCGGCCGACGCATCGATGCGGATCGCGAGGTCCTCTTGCGGTGCCGTCAGGGGTGTCGGGACAAGGCGCGTCAGCGTCGCCAGGCTCTCCTGCACCGGCAATGCCCAGCCGAACGCCGGAGTCGGGATGCGATCCAGGTCGCTATCACCCAGGCGCGTGCCGTCCAGCCAATAGGTCCGGCCCGCAATCGTCGCGCGCACGATCACATGGTCGAACAACCCGACGATCGGCAGCCGCTCGTCCAGCCCGTCGCCGAGGACGGTACTGACCAGCACCGGCTCCGCCTCGATATCGAGCCCGTGCAGCAGCGCGACCAGTAGCGCGGACTTCCCCTTGCAGTCGCCGAACCGGCGCGACCAGGTCGTATCGGCGTCGGCCGGAACATAGTTGCCCGTGCCGAGCTGCAGCGCGACGTAACGCACGCGCTCCTGCACCAGCGCCAATGCAGCCTCCGCACGGGCCTTGGGTGATGGCGAGGCTTGCTTGATCCGGGCCAGCTCCGCCGCGAGCGGGCCGGCGGGCGCGATCTGCGCGGCCTTGATGTACAGCGGCGCCATCAGCGCCGAAATCTGCGACCAATCCTTGAAATCGGTGGCCTCGATCAGCCGCCCCACCGCAAACCGCGTCGGCGCGCCCTTGGGCGGCTGGAAGGGCTTGGTCTGCTCCAGCGTCAGCTCGGCGCTTGCGACCGCGCCCGACTTGACCGTCTTCAACGCCGGCAGGATCTGCGTTTGCCGCAGCCGGATCGGCATGGTGCTCGGCCATTGCATGCGCAGATGCGCGACGCCGACCGGAACCTGGTTCCACGCGCCGGCGACCTGCTCGGCATGGCCCTTCAGCGTCGGGTCGCTGGAGGTGATCGAGGCTGAAAATTCCAGCACGTCGCCGACCTGCAGCCCTTCCGGCTGGATATTCGCGGTGAGCACGCCATCCAGCGTCGCGCTGTCCAGATTGGGCTCGCGGCGCACCACCGTGAAGGTCTGGCCGCTACCAAGCACGTCGATCACCTTGTCGCCGCGCCGGATCAGCAGCGAATGGATCTTCAGCGTGTCGGTGTCGGGGCGCCACGGAAGCGAGATATTGCCGGCGGCCAGGCCCTGCGGCGTCTGGATCTTGATCGCGCTGGCGAAATAGCTGGTCTGCCGGTCGGGCTCGAACAGGACCTGCTGGTCCGCGAGCAGCATGCTGACCGCCGCACCTTCGTTGCCGGTAACGGAGGCTGCCGGGCTCACCGGCTTCACCCAATCGGGGCGGGGCGCGATGATCGGCTTGTCCTCGGCGCCGGCCGGGGCGGCAAGCGCCAGCAGCGAAAAGCCGACGAGCAGCGATAGACGAATGGCCATGTCGAACCCCCTGTGAGCGGGGGTTGTAACGGGCAGGCGTTGCCCACGGCTAGAGGAATTCCGTCGCGAGCCGACGGTTAACTGTCTCTCAGCTTACGAGAAAACCTGTCTGGTGCGGTCGAGAAGACTCGAACTTCCACGTCCTTTCGGACACAACGACCTCAACGTTGCGCGTCTACCAGTTCCGCCACGACCGCACTCGAGACACTTCACCGGACGGGTCCGGCGCTGGCAAGGCGGTGCCCCTAGCAGAGGGTTCAGGCCCTCGCAACCGCCCTTTAGGATGCCTCGCCGACGAAGCTCAGCTTCAGCTCGCGCGCGCCTTTGGGGACGTCATACACGGCGGCGTCGAACTGGGCCGAGGCGCCGGGGGCCAGTGTGCGCGAAGGCGGCGTGATGATCCAGTTGTAGACGACGCGCCCCTGCGCATCCTGCAGCTCGGCCTGGATATCGGGCACGCTCTGCCGCTCCCGGGTCGGGTTCACGATCCGGCCGGTCAGCGCGAACAGCTCGTTGCCGCTGGCGAGCGCGCGCCGCTCGGGCTTGCGCGGCACTTCGAGCAGCAGCGCAGCCGACGATCCACGCTGCGTCATGCCGAGCTGGGCGCGAACGCGGTCGAACCCGACGAATTGCAGCGACGCCACCCCGACAAGCAGCAGCAAACCGATGACCACGGCGACAATCGTCCAGCGCACCGCCGGATTGCGGCGGCGGGGCGTGTCGTCCTCGTCATCGTCCTGATAGACGGGTCGGTCCGGTTCGGCGGACATGTCGGTGCCCTGCGGCGGAGCGGCGAGGTCCGCTTCGTCCGCGTCCGACATCTGGCCGCTCGGCACCGCCTCCGGCTCATGCCCGGCCGGCCATTGATGCCAGCTATGCCCGCATTTGGCGCATCGGACCGCGCGGCCGTTGACGCCGACCGCGTCGTCCGGGACGGTATAGCGCGTGCGGCACGCTGGACATTCGAGGATCATCTGGCGCGGCCCCTTCTCCGACGCCTTCTAAACGCCCCGCGACTCGCCACGCAAGCACGGTGCTTTACCTGGGCGGCGGGGCCGTGCGATGGCGTCATGAAAGGGCCGAAGGCGAGGGCGTTGGCGAGCATCGTGCAGTTCGAGAATGTGGGTCTGCGTTACGGAATGGGCGCGGAAACCCTTTCGGACATCAGCTTCACGCTCGCGCCGGGCGCGTTCTACTTCCTCACCGGGGCGTCGGGTGCGGGCAAGACGTCGCTGCTGAAATTGCTCTACCTCGCCCAGCGGCCCAGCCGCGGCCTCATCCGCCTGTTCAACGAAGACGTCGTGACGATGCCGCGCGAGCGGCTGCCCGTGCTGCGCCGCCGGATCGGCGTGGTGTTCCAGGATTTCCGGCTGGTGCCGCACCTGTCCGCCTTCGACAATGTCGCGCTGCCGCTGCGCGTGGCCGGCGTCGATGAAGGCGAGATTGCCGACCGGGTGGGCGAGATGATCGCCTGGGTCGGCCTCGGCGGCCGGGCGAGCGCGCGGCCGGCGACGCTGTCGGGCGGCGAGCAGCAGCGGGTCGCGATCGCGCGCGCGGTGATCGGCCAGCCGGAAATGCTGGTCGCCGACGAGCCGACCGGCAACGTCGATCCGGACATGGCCGCACGGCTGCTCCACCTGTTCGACGCGCTGAACAAATTCGGCACCACGATCGTCGTCGCAACTCACGACATGCACCTGGTCTCGCGCGTGCCGAGCGCGGCGATCATGCGGCTGGAACGCGGACGGCTCGAAGACCCGACCGGCGCGCTGCGCTATCCGCCGCGCGTGCCGGCATGAACCTCCCGTTCGCCTTCACGGCCGCCGACCGGCGCCTGCTGCCGGAGGGACGCGCCGCCGGCCCGATGCCGTGGGTGATCGCGATCATGGTGTTCCTAACCGTGCTCGCCGCCGCTGCGGGACTGGCGCTGGCCGGGTCGGCCCGCGCGCTGGGCGACCAGATCGCCGGCCGCGTGACGATCCAGATCGTCGAGGCGGACCGCGTCGCGCGAAACGCGCAGGCCGAAGCGGCGGTCAGGGCCGCGCGCGCGCTGCCCGGCGTCGCGACCGTGCACCGCATCGGCGACGATGAAATCGCCCGTTTGCTCGAACCTTGGCTCGGACCGGGCGGTCTCGAGCTGCCCGTGCCGGCTCTGGTCGACATCGACCTCGGCGATCCCGCAGCGCTGCCCAGGTTGAAGGCGGCGGTCGCGGCCGTTGCCCCGGCGGCGCGGATCGATGCGCATGCACAGGCGCTTGCGCCGTTGCGCGACCTGGTCGGGAGCTTGCGCTGGCTTGCAGGTCTGCTGGTGCTGCTGATGGCGATCGCAACCGCGGCGTGCGTGGTGCTGGCCGCGCGCGCGGCGCTCAACACGCACCGAGAAACGATCGACGTTCTGCACCTTCTGGGGGCCACCGATATCCAGATTGCGCGCCTGTTTCAGCGCCGGATTGCGCTCGACGCGCTGTTCGGCGGCGGGCTGGGCTTCGCGGCCGGCGCGCTGGTGCTGATTTTGCTCGCGGGCCGTATCGGTGCGGTCGGGTCGGAACTGGTCGGATCGGTCCGGCTCGAGCCCGCCGGCTGGCTGGCACTGGCTGCGGTGCCGATGGCCGGCGCGCTGCTCGCGACGGCGGCGGCGCGGCTGACGCTCGAACGTGCATTGAGGCGCATTCTGTGATCCGGCGTATCGTGTCCGCATTGGTGCTGATCTGGGTGATCGGCTTCGTCTTCTTCGTCGGCCTGCTGCCGCGCCCGGCGGGCGACCAGCGCACTGACGGCATCATCGTGCTAACCGGGGGCCCCAACCGCATCGAGCACGGCCTGATGCTGATGCGCGAAGGCAAGGCGAAGCGGATGCTCGTGTCGGGCGTCAACATGGAGGTCGCACGGCGTGACTTCCTGAAGCTGTTCCGTCCGCCGCTGCCGCTGTTCGATTGCTGCATCGACCTGGGTCACGAGGCGGTCGACACCCGCTCGAATGCCGCCGAGTCGGCCGACTGGATCGAAAAACACCATTATCGCAGCATCCGGCTGGTCACGACCGACTGGCACATGCGCCGTGCGCGGTTCGAGCTGCGCCAGGCGCTGCCGGAGCATGTGACGATCGTCACCGACGCAGTGCACAGCGAACCGGACCTGAAGGTGCTGCTGACCGAATATCACAAATATCTGCTGCGCCGCGCTGCCGCGCTGGCCGGATATTGAGCGGCATGCGCGCGCTCTTGTTCAAGGCGATCTTCTATCCGGGCAGCGCGATCTTCGTGATTCTTGCGCCGCTGGTCGCGCTCGCCGGGCGCGGGCCGCTGATCCGCCACGTCCAGGGCTGGGCCGTGTTTCACGACTGGTGCGCACGCACGTTGCTCGGCATCCGCTGGCGCCTGCAAGGAACGGTACCACAGGGCCCGGTGCTGATCGCGATGAAGCACGAGGCGATGTATGAAACCATCAACGCCCTCCTGTTTCTCGATCGGCCCGCTCCGGTGTTCAAGCGCGAGTTGATGGATATCCCGCTCTGGGGCCGCGCCTGTCAGCGCTATGGCGGCATCGTCGTCGAGCGCGATGCCGGCGCCAAGTCGCTGCGCGCGATGCTTTCCGAAGCCAAGGCGCTGATTGCCGAAGGCCGCCCGATCCTGATCTTTCCGGAAGGCACGCGCGTGCCGCACGGCGAAGCGCCGCCGCTCAAATCGGGCATGTCCGGCCTGTATCGGCTGCTAAACCTGCCGGTTGTTCCGATCGCCTGCGACAGCGGTCTTCTGCTGCCGAAAAATGGGCCCAAGCACCCCGGCACCATCACATTCCGGGTTGGCGAGACGATCCCGCCCGGCCTGCCGCGCGAAGAGGTCGAGGCGCGCGTCCACGCCGCGATCAATGCGTTGAACGACTGATCTTCAAAAGAAAACGGCCGGCTCGAAGGAGCCGGCCGTTTTGTTCAGGTGGTCCGCTGTCAGCGGCTGCTGCGGTCCGATCCACCCTTGTGGCTGCCGCTGCTGCTGCCGCTGTGTTGACGGCTGCTGTCGCTGCCTTGCTGCGACTGCTGGCGGTTGCGGTCGCTGCTCGATCCGCTCTGCTGCTTCTTGTCGCGGTCGTGGTTCTTGTTCTGCATGGTCAGGCTCCTTACGCCTTGCTCTGCGCCTTGGGGACGCGGCTGTAGGAACGCTTGCCTGCCAGCGCGGTTTCGAGAAATCGGGCGGAGCCGGGGCGAAAGCGGCCAGTCGAGGAGTATGGCGGATGACCTATTGCCTGGGGATGCTGCTCGAATCCGGGCTGATCCTGATGGCCGACACCCGCACCAATGCCGGCGTGGACAATTTCTCGACCTTCCGGAAGCTGCACGTTCTGGCCGACGGCCCGGATCGTCAGATCTATGCGGCGACGGCCGGCAGCCTGTCGGTCAGCCAGTCCGTGATCAGTTCGCTGCAGGAAGATCAGCTCGCCTCCGAGACCAGGGAGCATGGCCGGTCCCTGAGCGAGGCGCCGACGATGTTCCGCGTTGCGCAGCTGGTCGGTGAGGCGGTGGAGCGGGTCGGCGCGACCGTCGGCGCGGCGCTCGAGCGCTCGCATATCGACGCCAGCACCGAGCTGCTGGTCGGCGGCCGGATCGGGGACGGGCCGCTGAAGCTCTACCTCGTCTACAGCATCGGCAATTTCATCGAGTGCACGCCCGACGTGCCGTTCCTGCAGATCGGCGAGACCAAATATGGCCGGCCGATCCTCGATCGCGCGCTCCGCTACGAGACGCCGTTGGCGCCGGCGGTGAAGATGGGCTGCCTGTCGTTCGACAGCACGATGAAATCGAATCTGGGCGTCGCCATGCCGATCGACCTGCTGGTGCTGCCCGCCGATCGCGCGCAGCCGGGCATCAGCCGGCGGATCGAGCGGGGCGACCGCTATTTCGAGGCGCTCGCCGACCGCTGGGCCGAGCTGATCTACGAAGCTGCAACCGGCCTGCCGAGCCCGCCCTGGATGGACGACTGACTATTCGTGCGAGCGTCCGAAATCGGGGCGGGCTTCGTCCTGACCCTGTTCGATGATGGATCGCCGGATCGCGCGGGTGCGGGTGAACAGGTCGAACAGCGCGTCGCCGTCGCCCCAGCGGATCGCGCGCTGAAGGGCGGTCAGGTCCTCGCTGAAGCGCTGCAGCATCTCCAGCACCGCATCCTTGTTGGCCAGGAACACGTCGCGCCACATCGTCGGGTCGGACGCGGCGATGCGGGTGAAATCGCGAAACCCGCCGGCCGAATATTTGATCACTTCGGAGCACGTGACCTGCTCCAGATCGGATGCGGTGCCGACGATCGTATAGGCGATCAGGTGGGGCAAATGGCTGGTGACTGCCAGCACCAGGTCGTGATGCTCGGGCGTCATCGTCTCGACATTGGCGCCGAGCGCCTGCCAGAACGCCTCGACGCGCGCCACCGCGGCGGGATTGGTGCCCTCGACTGGGGTCAGGATGCACCAGCGGCCGTGGAACAGGCTTGCGAAACCGGCTTCCGGCCCGCTGTTTTCCGTGCCCGCGACCGGGTGCGCGGGAACGATCTGCGCGTCGGGAAGCGCGGCGCGCAACGCAGCGGCGACGCCCGCTTTGGACGATCCGACATCGCTGACGATCGCGTCCGCCGGCAGGTCCGCCGCGAATTCGGCCGCGGCCGCGCCCATCGCGCCGACCGGCACGCAGAGCAGGACGAGGTCGGCATCGGTGACCGCCGCGCCGGCAGTGTCGGCGATATCATCGCACAGCTGAAGCCGCTCGGCGGTCGCGCGGACGGTCGGGTCGGCATCGTGGCCCGTTAGCCTTACGGTCGGCATATGCTGCCGGACCGCGCGGGCGACCGAGGAACCGATCAGGCCCAGGCCGATGACAGAGACGCGCGCGAAGGGCAGCATCAGCCCGCGTCCGCCACGAGCCGGCGCAGCGCCTCGGTCAGGCCGCGCATATCGTCTTCGGTGCCGATCGTGATCCGCAGGCCATGGCCGAGCTTCTGGCCCGGCAGCCAGCGCGTGATGTAGCCCGCGTCCATCAGTCCCTTATAGGCTGCTTCCGCGGTCAGCCGGCCTTCGAATAGCACCAGCAGGAAATTGGCCTTGCTCGGCACCGGGCGAAGGCCGGCATTGCCCATGCTCGCGATCTGCTCGGCGAACCAGGCGCGCCACCTGGCATTGTGTGCGCGTGAGTGCGCGACGAAACCGCTGTCATGAAGCGCGGCGACGGCTGCGCGCTGTCCGGCGATCGTCATGTTGAACGGCAGGCGGATGCGGTGCAGCGCCTCGACGATGTCGGCCGACGCATAGCCCCAGCCGATTCGCTCTGCAGCAAGCCCGTAGATTTTGGAAAAGGTGCGGGTGACCAGCACGTTCTGCGCGGTCCTGGCCAGCGCCAGCCCGCCATCGTCTTCGCTTGGGTCCAGATATTCGGAATAGGCGTGGTCGAGCACCAGCAGCACATTGCCGGGAAGACCCGCGTGCAGCCGGGCGATCTCCTCGCGCGACGTATAAGTGCCGGTCGGGTTGTTCGGATTGGCAATGTAGACGATTCGCGTCCGCTCGTTCACGTGGCCGAGGATTGCGTCGGTGTCGGTCGCATAGTCCTTGTCCGGCGCGACAACGGGCACCGCGCCGACCCGGCGTGCGGCGATTTCGTAGACGGAAAAGCCATAGCGGACGAAGATCACTTCGTCGCCCGGCCCCGCGAACGCGCCGGCGGCGAGATGCAGGATCTCGTCCGATCCGTTGCCGTAGATCACCCGCGCCGGATCGAGGTCGTACATCTCCGCGATCGCCTCGCGCACGATCGTGCCGCTTGCGTCCGGATAGCGTTCAAGGCTGTCCGCGGCGGAGCGGAAGGCCTCCTTGGCCTCCGCGCTGGTGCCGAGCGGATTCTCGTTCGACGAAAGTTTCGCGACCTTGCGCCCGTCGTCAGTCGTCGCGCGGCCCGGCACATAGGGCGCGATCTCCATGATCCAGGGCTTGGGCGCGGGGGCGAGCATGGGCCGCGCGTCTAAAGGAGATTGCCGCCGACGCAAGCGCACCGATAAGGGCGTGTCATGCGCCTTGCCGATCTGGAAACGCCCGCCCTGCTGCTCGATGCGCCCCGGATGCGCGCGAACATCGCGCGGATGGACGCGGCGATCGCGCGCCATGGCGTCACGCTGCGGCCGCATCTGAAGACGGCGAAGTCGGTCGAGGTCGCCCGCGCGATGACGAACGGCTGGGCGGGCGGCGTGACCGTCTCGACCCTGAAGGAAGCGGACCAGTTCTTCGCGGCCGGCTTTCGCGATCTTCTCTATGCGGTCGGGATCGCGCCCAACAAGCTGCCGCATGCTGCCGACCTGATCCGCCGCGGCGCCGACCTGACGCTGATCCTCGACAGCGTCGCGGCGGCGGACGCGGTCTCGGCGTTCGGGCGAGCGGAAGGACTCACGCTGCCGGTGTTGATCGAGATCGACAGCGACGGCCACCGCGCGGGCGTCGCGCCGGACGACAGCGCAACACTCGCGGCGATCGCATCGAGCCTCGCGGAGGGAGCCGAACTGCGCGGCGTGATGACGCATGGCGGCGGCTCCTATGACGCGCGGGGCGCGGAACAGCTCGCCGCCCATGCGGAGCTGGAGCGGTCAGGCGCGGTCCGCGCGGCCGAGGCCTTGCGCGCCGCCGGGTTTCTCTGTCCCGTCGTCAGCGTCGGCTCGACGCCGACCGCGCTGTTCGCACGCGACCTGGGCGGCGTCACCGAAGTCCGCACCGGCGTCTATGCGTTCCAGGATCTGGTCATGGCGGGCCTCGGCGTCTGCGCGGTCGAGGATATTGCGATTTCGGTCGCGACGACAGTCATCGGGCATCAGGCGGAACGGGGCTGGCTGATCGTCGATGCCGGCTGGATGGCGCTGTCTCGCGATCGCGGCACACAGGCGCAGGACGTCGATCAGGGATACGGCCTTGTCGCCGGGCACGATGACCTGATCGTGATTTCCGCCAACCAGGAGCATGGCATCGTCGCCGATCGCCACGGCCGGCCGCTCGACCTTGCGCGCTTTCCGATCGGCACGCTGCTCCGCATCCTGCCGAACCATGCGTGCGCCACCGCCGCACAGCACGACCGCTATCATGTGATGGACGAAGCGGGGGAGGTCCTTCACGTCTGGCCGCGGTTTGGAGGCTGGTGACTTGGACGATCGCATCGAACTGATCCAATCACCAGAGATGCCCCCCCCGGGCGGCCATTATTCGGCGGCAACGGCGTTCGGCGATCTCGTCTTCGTCTCCGGCCAATTGCCGGTGCTGGCCGACGGCACGCATGATCCGACGGCTCCCTTCGACGACCAGGCGCGCCGCGCCGTCGGCAACTTGCTCGCGGTGCTGCGGGCGGCAGGGTCTTCGCCGGAGCGGGTGCTGAAAGTCACGGCCTATGTGGCGGGCATCGACCATTGGCCCGCCTTCAATCGCGTCTTCGCCGAGCTGTTCGGCGACGCCCGCCCCGCCAGGGCAATCGTGCCCGTCCCGCCGCTTCATCACGGCTATCTGGTCGAAGTGGAGGCGATCGCGACGCGATGACGGACACGCGCTTCGGGCTCAACCGGCAGGCCCGCCTGACCGGCTCGCTGATGCTCGACGGCGGCGCTTCGCTGCCGGAGGTCGAGATCGCGTATGAAACCTATGGCGTGCTCGATGCCGATGCCTCGAACGCGATCCTGATCTGCCACGCGCTGACCGGCGACCAGCATGTCGCGTCGCCGCACCCACGCACTGGCAAGCCCGGCTGGTGGCAGCGCGTTGTCGGACCGGGCAAGCCGATCGACACCGACACGCATCTGGTCATTTGCGCCAACGTGCTCGGCAGCTGCATGGGGTCGAGCGGACCGGCCAGCCTCGATCCGGCGACGGGGAGGCCGTTCGCCATGCGCTTTCCCGTCATCACGATCCGCGACATGGTGCGCGCGCAGGCGGCATTGCTCGATCATCTCGGCATCCAGCGGCTCAAGGCCGTGGTCGGCGGCTCGATGGGCGGCATGCAAGCGCTTCAGTGGGCGGCGACCTATCCGGATCGGGTCGCGGCGGCGCTGGTGATCGCCTCGTCCGCCCGTCATTCCGCCCAGAACATCGCGTTCCATGAAGTCGGGCGGCAGGCGATCATGGCCGATCCGAACTGGCGCGGCGGCGAATATTACGACGCCGCACCGCCCGCCGCCGGGCTCGCGGTCGCGCGCATGGCCGCGCACATCACCTATCTGTCGGAAGCGGGGCTGACCGAGAAATTCGGCCGCCGGCTGCAAGCGCGCGACGCGAAGAGCTTCGGCTTCGACGCCGATTTCCAGGTCGAGAGCTACCTGCGCCACCAGGGGATCAGCTTCACCGACCGGTTCGACGCAAACTCTTACCTCTATATCACCCGCGCGATGGACTATCTCGACATCGCCGAGGAGCATGGTGGCAGCCTGGCGGCGGCATTCCGCGGCACGAGCACGCGGTTCTGCCTGATCAGCTTCGACAGCGACTGGCTGTACCCGACCGCCGAATCCCGCGCGATCGTCCACGCCCTGAACGCCGCCGGCGCACCGGTCAGCTTTGTCGAGCTGTCGAGCCCGTTCGGCCACGATGCGTTCCTGCTGGAACAGCCCGAGATGGACCGGGTGATCGCGGGGTTTTTGGGGGTGGGAGCGTGAAGCGATCCATCTCAGCCCTCTCCCCACCGGGGAGAGGGAAGGTCGCGAAGGGACCAGGGAGAGGGGCAGAGTCCCGCACAGCCACTCTCCCGGCCTCGCTTCGCTCAGCCACCCTCTCCCCATTGGGGAGAGGGTTATGAATCTAAGACCCGACCTCGCGATCATCGCTGCCAACGTCGCGCCGGGCGCTCGGGTCCTGGACGTGGGCTGCGGCGACGGCGCGCTGATGGCGGCGCTCCGGGCCGAGCGTCAGGTCGATGCGCGCGGGCTGGAAATCGATCCTGCCAATGTGGCCGCGGCTGTCGCGCGCGGATTGTCGGTGATCCAGGGCGATGCCGATACCGACCTTGCCGACTATCCGGCGGACGCGTTTGACTATGCAATCCTCAGCCAGACGCTGCAGACCACGCGCCGGCCCGACCAGGTGCTCGATCAGTTGCTCCGGATCGGGCGCAAGGCGTTCGTGTCCTTCCCGAACTTCGCACATTGGCGGGTGCGGCTGTCGCTTTTATGGGGCGGGCGGATGCCGGTCACGCGCCTGCTGCCGCTCAAATGGTACGAGACGCCCAACATCCACCATACGACCATCGACGACTTCCGCGCGTACGTCCGTGAGCGGGGGCTGACGGTCGACGGCGCCTGGTTCCTGTCGGGCGACAAATTGACCAGCGCGGCCGCAGCCAATTTCCGCGCCGAACACGCCGTCTTCCTACTTCGGCGCTAAGCCTTTCGCGAGGAAATCGTTGGCGATCCTCGCGACTTCCGACAAATCGCCGTCGTCGCTCCACACGCCGTAGCGCAAGCCCAGGAACACGTTCATCCCGCCGATCGCCCAGGCGTGAATCTCGCCGACATCGGCGCGCACCTCGCCACGCTCGGCCGCGGCCTCCAGCCGCTTGCGGATGCGCGCGACCGTGGTTTCATAGTGGAAGCGGAAACTGTCTTGGTCGACGAATTCGGCCTGGTCGATGATCCGGTAGATTTCCCTGTGCTCGCGGGCGAAGTGCAGGAACCAGTCGAGCCCGCGCCGTTCCGCATCGATCTGATCCGTCGCGTCGGCGATGGCGCGGCCGGCGCCCT
This sequence comes from Sphingomonas changbaiensis NBRC 104936, assembly GCF_000974765.1. GTDB lineage: Bacteria > Pseudomonadota > Alphaproteobacteria > Sphingomonadales > Sphingomonadaceae > Sphingomonas_B > Sphingomonas_B changbaiensis. Next base: position 54,006 of record NZ_BBWU01000045.1, read on the forward strand.
CGCGCACCTTGTCCGAAAAGTCGCGGACCAGCGCCTGGAACACGTCCTCCTTGGAATCGAAATAGGTGTAGAAGGTGCCGAGCGCGACGCCGGCGCGCTGGGTGATCTGGATGATCCCGGTCTCATGGAATCCGCGATCGCCGAACTCGGCGGCCGCGGCGTCGAGGATCGCGCGCAGCGTCCGCCGGCCGCGCTCGGTGCGAGGCACCTTGCTCCCGGGTGTTGCAGCGTCGCTACGCTCGCTCGTCTTTTTCACCTTGCCCCGCCGAGAAGTTGAAACCCGGTTCAGGTTTCAGTATAGCCGCCGCGACGACGGGCACAAGCCGCAGGGAGGCGGCCCGCTGGGAGGGGATAGCATGATGAAGATTTCGACGCGTGCGCTGTTCAATCTGGGCGTCGCAGCCGCCGCGCTGACCGCGACGCCGGCCTTCGCGCAGCAGTCGACCGCCGACACCGCGCCGCAGGTCGCAGACAGCGCCGGGAACGATCTGAGCGGCGAAATCGTCGTCACCGCTCGGCGGCGCGAGGAAAGCCTGCTCGAAGTGCCGATCGCGATCACCGCCTTTTCGGGCGCGACGCTGGAAAAGCAGGGCGCGCTGGATATTACCGATGTGGGCAACACCACGCCGAACGTGACACTTGAAGTGTCGCGCGGCAGCAACTCGACCCTGTCCGCCTTCATCCGCGGCGTCGGCCAGCAGGACCCGGTCGCCGGCTTCGAGCAGGGCGTCGGCATCTATCTCGACGACGTCTATCTGAACCGTCCGCAGGCCGCCGTTCTCGACATCTACGACGTCGAGCGGATCGAGGTGCTGCGCGGTCCGCAGGGCACGCTTTACGGCCGCAACACGATCGGCGGCGCGGTGAAATATGTGACGCGGCGCCTGAGCGCCGACCCGACCGTCTCGCTGCGCGCCAATCTCGGCACCTATCAGCAGGCCGATGTGATCGCCAGCGCCAGCACCGGCGTCGGATCGGGCCTGCTGCGGTTCGGCGGCTCGGTCGCGCGGCTGAGCCGCGGCGGCTTCGGCAAGAATCTGACGACGGGCCTTGAGAACTATAACAAGGACATCTGGGCCGGCCGCTTGAGCGCCGAGATCAACAACGAGAGCACGATCTTCGTGCGCCTGTCCGCCGACTATACCGACGATCAGAGCGCGCCGCGCGGCGGCCATCGGCTGATTCCGAGCTTCGTCAGCAATACGCCGGTGCTCAGCAACGTGTTCGATTCGCAAGGCGGGCTGCTCGTGCCCGACCAGTCGGTGCGGGCCGGCGGCATTTCGCTCTATGCCGAGGTCAAGCCCCAGGACTGGCTGACGCTGCGCAGCATCAGCGCCTATCGCAAGGACAAGACCCGCACGCCGATCGACTTCGACGCCCTGCCCGCGGCGGATCTCGACGTGCCCGGCATCTACAACAACCGCCAATTCAGCCAGGAATTGCAGGCGTTGGTCGATACCGGCAGCTTCCACGGGCTGGTCGGCGGCTACTTCCTCGATGCCGATGCCGTGACCGCGTTCGACGTGCGGCTGTTCACGACGGTGCCGGGGCTCGCCGCCTTCACCGATGCGAAGGTCCACACCGAGACCTACGCCATATTCGGCGACTTCACCTATGATTTCACCGACCAGTTCAGCCTGTCGGCCGGCGGGCGCTACACGCGCGACCGGCGCCAGGCGTCGATCCTGCGGCAGAATTATCTGGGCGGCGGCGCGGCGATCTTCGGCGGAGCAGCGATTCCGTTCGGCGCGCCCAGCACGAATTTCACCGGGGCGCGCGTGTTCAACAAGTTCACGCCGCGCGCGTCGCTGAGCTTCAGGCCGACGCCTGACCACAATCTGTACGTCAGCTATTCGAAGGGCTTCAAGGGCGGCGGCTTCGATCCGCGCGGCGTCGGCGCCAACGCGCCCGACACCAACGGCAACGGCATCCGCGATCAGCAGGAAGTCGCGACGTTCCTGAGCTTCCTGCCCGAAACGGTCGACAGCTATGAAGCAGGCTACAAGGGCTCGCTGCTCGACCACCGGCTGAACGTCGCGCTGGCGGTGTTCCGCGCCGACTATAAGAACGAGCAGATTCCGGGCTCGGCCGGGTGCGTCGTCAACGGCATCCAGACCTTCTGCGGCGTCACGACCAACGCCGGCAAGGTGCGATTCCAGGGCGTCGAGTTCGAAGGCAGCGCGAAGCTGGCCAACGACTTCGCGGTCGGCGGCGACGCGCTGACGTTGTCCGGCTCGCTTGGCTATATCGATCCGAAGTTCAAGCAGTACGACACGTTCGTGGCCGGCCGCGGCACCGTCGACGTGACCGCCTTCCGGCATGTGCAGAACACGCCGAAATGGACCGCGAGCGGCACGCTCGACTATACCGCGCCCGTCTGGACCGGCACGATCGACTTGAACACCACGGTTTCGTACCGCAGCAAGACCTATCAGTTCGAAATCGCCAATCCGTTCATCGACCAGCCCGGCTTCGCGCTCTGGGACGCGAACCTGGTTTATCGGGCCGAAGGCGATCGCTGGTCGATCGGCGTGCATGCCAAGAACCTGACGAACAAGAAGTACAAGACGTCGGGCTATACGTTCCTGGCCGCCGATCCGGTGACCGGCGCGTTGCTGACCGATAAGAACGGCAAGTTCATTTCCGCGCTCGGCAAGGAAGGCACGCTGACCGCCTTTTACGGCAATCCGCGGCAGGTGTTCGTCACCCTTGGCGTGAAGTTCTGATCCCTTTCCCCTCCCGCCCCTTCCGCGGGAGGGGCGGGTGGGCCCTTTCTCGATACTCCCCCTTCTGACGGAGGGGCCCACCCATCTACCGGCTCTTGTCGGTCTCGCCCTGCGCTCTCATCGCGGCGCGCTGCCAGGGCCAGCAGCCTTCGATCTCCGTCTCCAGCGAGAAGCTGAGGAAGGTCCGGATCATCACGATGATCGCCAGCAGGCCGACGCTTTCAAAGCTCAGCGGCGCGGTGATCGTGCCGATAATGTCGGCACCCACCAGCAACTCCAGCCCCAGCAGGATTCCGCGGCCCAGATTGGCGCGATACTGTTCGTAGCTGTGACGCCAATCGCGCGTGCCGGCGCCGGCGCGAAAGAACAGGATCGTCGCGACCAGCACGCCGATCAGGATGATCGCGACGCCGGCCATTTCCAGCAGCTTGGCGAGGAGTTCGATATAGGCGTGCGCTTGTTCCACGGCCGATGAACCGCGTTTCGCCGGCAGGGTTCCGGAACCCGATTCCTATCCGGCCTGTTTGCGCGGCATGAACCTGTTCGGCGTTCATTTGATCGGGGCCGATGCGGCAACCGGCCACAAGCTGCTGCTGACGCTCATCTTCGTGCTCGGCATTTGGGCGATTGGGGCATTCTTGCGCGCGCTGCTCGGCTGGATCGGCCGCTCGGTCGATAGCCCGCGCTTCCGATTCTGGAGCCGGCAGGGCGTGGCCCTGCTGCTCACCGTGGCGCTGCTGCTCGGCCTCATGTCGATCTGGTTCGACAATCCCGCGCACCTGAGCACCGTGTTCGGACTTGTGACCGCAGGTGTCGCCTTCGCGCTGCAGCGCGTGATCACCGCGGTGGCCGGCTATTTCGTGATCCTGCGCGGCAAGACCTTTAACGTCGGCGACCGGATCGTGATGGGCGGCGTGCGCGGCGACGTGATCGCCTTGAGCTTCATGCAAACGAAGATCATGGAAATGGGCGAGCCGCCGCCGGTGCAGAGCGCGGCGCCGGCCGTCTGGGTGCACAGCCGCCAGTTCACCGGCCGCATTGTCACCGTCACCAACGACAAGATCTTCGACGAGCCGGTCTATAACTACACGCACCATTTCCCCTACATCTGGGACGAAATCCGGCTGCCGGTGCGTTATCCCGACGACCGCGCAAAGGCGGAGGATATCCTGCTCACCGCGGCCAAGGCCCATGCTCTCGTGCCCGAACGTTTGGGGCAGCAGCAGCTCGAGGAGCTGGAACAACGCTACAGTCTGAAGGGCGTGGACGTGACGCCGCGGGTCTATTGGCGGCTCACCGACAATTGGCTGGAAATGACGGTGCGCTTCCTGGCACCCGACCATGGGGTCCGCGGGATCAAGGACGCGATGAGCCGCGACATTCTCGCTGCGCTTGATGCCGCCGGCATCGGTATTGCGTCCGCGACCTATGAGATCACCGCAGCCCCGCCGCTCAAGCTCGAGCCGGCGAGTCCGGCCCATGGCTGACCCCGCCCAGAATCTGTCGCCCAAGGAACGCGAGCAGGTCGAGGAAAACAGCCCGGCTCCCGCCAAGGTCGTCCACGCCTCGATCTCAAAGCAGGGCGAGGAAGAGCTGGAGCGGCCGACATCGTCGCTGTTCTGGTCGGCGGTGGCGGCCGGCATCGCGATCATGGCGTCGGTGTCGGTTAGCGGCGCCTTGCATCGCTACCTGCCCGATGCGCCCTGGCGCGAGGCGGTGGTCGCATTCGGCTATCCCGTCGGCTTCCTGATCGTCGTGCTGGGCCGAATGCAATTGTTCACCGAACAGACGGTGGTCGCGATCCTGCCGTTCGCGCGGGAAACGACGTGGCATAATGCAGGCCGCGTCGCGCGGCTCTGGGGCATCGTGTTCGCCGGCAATCTGGTCGGAACGGCCGCCGTAACGGCGTTAGCGGCACAGGGACATGTCCAATCGCCCGCGATGCTGGACGGGATGGTCGCGGTCGCCTCCAGGCTGCAGGAGCGCGACGCGTTCGATACGATGATGCAGGCGATCCCCGCCGGCTTCATCATGGCGTCGGTGGCGTGGATCCGCTCTGCGAATAATGAGACCGGCTTTTCGGTGGTGCTGGTTCTGACGCTCGCGATCAGCCTGTGCGGCTTTGCCCATGTGATAGCCGGTGCGGCCGAGGCCTTCCTGCTGATGTGGGCCGGCCGCGCGGACCTGGGCTGGGTGTTCGGCAGCTTCCTGCTGCCGGCGCTGGCGGGCAACATCATCGGCGGCACCGGCCTGTTCGCCGTGCTCGCCCACGCCCAGGTCAGTCAGGAAATCTGACGCTCCAGCAGCGCACGATAGGCCTGGAGCACGCTTTCGGATGCCGCGTCCCAGCTATAGGCCTCGCTTGCGGCGCGTGCGGCATCGCCCATGCGTCTGCGCCGGTCCGGATCGCCGACCAGCATCGCGACCGCATCGGCATAGGCTCCGGGATCGCGCGGTGGGCAGAGCAGGCCGGTGCGGCCATTGTCGAGCAGCGCGCGTGCGCTCGGCGCATCGGCGCTGACGACCGGCAGGCCCGAAGCCATCGCCTCCAGCACGACATTGCCGAACGTCTCGGTCGTGCTCGGCGTCAGCATCAGGTCGGCGCTCGCGACCGCGCGGGCCAGCGCTTCGTTCTGCAAATGGCCGGTCAGCACCGCGCCCGGCAGGGCGGCTAGCACATGCTCGGCAGGGCCCGCGCCCACCACGAGCGGCCGAACGTCCAGTCCGCGATCCTGCAGCGCGCGCAGCGCCGACGCATAGATCTCGACGCCCTTTTCCAGCACCACTCGGCCGAAGAACAGCACCGCTACTTGCCCGTCGCCGATACCGTGCTTGCGCCGCCAGTCCCGGCTGCGCTGCCGGGGATGGAACAGGTCGCTATCGATGCCACGGCTCCAGACGCTGGCGCGACCGTCGCCACGGACGCGCTTCATGTCGTCGACCAACCCCGGCGTCGGCGCCAGCACATGATCGCTGCGGCGATAGAAACGGCGCAGATGTGCCTCGACCAGCGGCCGCGCCCAGCCGAGGCGGTAGTAATCGAGATACGTCTCGAACAAGGTGTGCAGGCTGGCGACGACCGGCACGCCCAGCCGCTTCGCGAAGGTCTGCGCGCGCGTATCGAGAATGTCGGGCGTCGAGACGTGGACGATATCGGGCGCGAATCGCTCGATATCGGCCCGGATGTGGCGCGGCAGGCCAAGCGCCAGACGAAACTCGCCGCGCACCGGCAGCCGGATCGACGGCACCGGCACCAACGTTCCCGCGGGTTCGAACGCCGGCGTGTCCGTCACCGGCGAATAGACCCGAACCGCCTGCCCTTGCGTCTCCAGATAGCGCACCAGCTGGTTCAGCGCCTGGTTCGCGCCTTCCTTCAGATAGTTGTAGTTGCCGGAAAACAGCGCGATCCGCATCACAGCCGGCGAAAGTTCAGCACCGCGTTCAGCACGAACACGGCAAGACCGGCGAACACCGAGACGATGACCCGCGCCACCAGATAGTTGATGGTCGTGAACCGAAGGAACGCGGCATACAGCGCCATCGTGATCGCCAGCCCGATCGCGGCATTGACCAGGAAATAGACATAGCCGCTCGCGACCCCGCGGTCGGTGCCGCGGAAAATCCAGCTCCTCCCCAGCGCATAATGAAGCGTGTTGGCGGCGATAAAGCCGATCGCGGCCGCCAGGAGCTTGTCCATGCCCGCCCATTGCACCAGCGCCCAGAGCAGCCCCAGGTCGAAGGCGAACGCAACACAGCTGACGACGGTGTTGCGCACCAGCATCGCGCCCGCCTTGCGCGACAGCAGGCGCGCGGCGAGGCTTGCCGGCGGGGCGATCGATCGTTGCATCGTCAGTGGCCGACCGCCAGCGTCATCGACGGCACCGGCCGCGGATCATGCGCGTCGGCCCAATCGGTGCGGCGCCTGAGCCTGGGTGTCAGGAACAGGATCGGCAGCTTCAGGAACAGCAGCTCCGAATGGATGAAGCTGTCCACCGCGCGTTCCCACCAGCGCGGCGCGCGCTTGCCATGAGCGCGCAGCCAGCCCTCATAAGGCGCCCAATGGCTCGGTTCGTCCCGCTCGATGACCTTGAAGATCTTCATCAGCGTCTTGTCGCCGCGGACCAGCGGGTGATCCAGCAGGACCTCGACCTGACGGTAACCGCGCTGCTCGGTCAGCGAGATCACGCGGCACAGACGCTCGAACAGCGCATCGCTCGCGATCACCGCCTTCGTGTCGAGCCCGTCGATGGTCGTGCGGAACATGATCTCGACGAAGCGATCGATGTGCCCGATCGTGCGGTCGACGGCGAACGGCATCACGCCGCGCAGTTCGAACCAGCGGCGGAACATCACGTAATGCTTGCGCTCGTCGGCGCGGTGCTTCTCGATCGCCGCGATCAGCGCATGATCGTCGGGGGCGCGGGCCTTCACCGCCTCAAGCACACGGTCGATCGCGGTATAGCCGCGATGTTCGTTGTAGATGTAGATCGATCCGAGCAGGTCCAGGTAGCGGCGACGAAACCAGGCGAACATCGATAAGCCTCACGGGCGAAATGCCCGCCGCCTCAATCGTTTCGCATGCGATTCCGTTCCCTCAGAACAGGCCCGGCACTTCGCGCTGGGCCGTCGTCGCGCGAGCGGGGGTCAGCAGCTGGCGCTTCGCCGCCAGCGCCTGGCCGGTCTGGCCGGTCGGGATCGGCGTGCAGCTCTTGCCCTCGATGAAGTCGAGCGCCTGCCGCGTCGAGGCTTCCTGCGGATCGCCGAGCGGGTGGCTGAAGTCGTCGCCCGCCTGGCAGGTGACCGGAACCGTGCCCGCCAGCCCCGTGAAGTAATCGCCGCCACCCGACGCGTTCCTTGTCGCGAAGGCGATCACGCGCAGCCGGTCGTCGCACTCGCTGCGATCGATCGCGACCTGGCCGACGGGCTTGCCGTACGTATTGGCGCCGACCAGGGCCATGTTCTGCTGGTAATAGGGAATCTGCGAGTTGATCGTGAGCTCGCTCGCCGACGCGGTCGCGCCGGTGCCGATGAAGGCGATCCGCATCGGCGCGACTGATTGGCCTTGCGGCTGGAAGTAGCGCGTCTCGTTGTTCGATGATTTCTCGGGGCGGAACGTCGTGCGGTTCTGCACCTCGGACGCGAAGCGGGCGCGGCCGAGCAGGTCGCCGAGCAATTGCGCGGTCGCGACCAGGCCGCCGCCATTGTAGCGCAGGTCGACGATCACGTCGGTGACGCCGGCCGCCTGGAATTGCCCGAACGCGGTCTTCAGCTGAGAGTCCGCGGTGGTGATGAAGGTGCGCAGGTTGACGTAGCCGATCTTGCGGCCGCCTTCGTCGATGATCTTGGCGCCGTAGCGGCTGGAGACCGGCTGCAGCGCATAATCGGCCTTGCTGATCGTGACTTCGCGCGTGCCGGATGGGCCGCTGAGACGCAGCGTCCGCGTGAGGCCCGGTGTGGAGGGGCCGAGCGCGTCCGACACGCCGCCGGTGCCCTGGGCGGCGATGATGTCCGACACCGCTCGCAGGCTGCCCGGTGTCTCGCCGATCGCGAGGATCTCGTCGCCGCGGTCCATTCCGGCTGCTGAGGCGGGCGCACCTTCGAAGCTTTCCGCAACGAACGCCCGCTTCTGCGCGGCATCGGTCGACAGGCGGAAGCCGAAGCCGGCGGTCGAGCCGCTGTTGTAATAAGCGTCCTCTTCCTTGATCGACGTCAGGTAGGTGAAGAACCGGTCTTTGCCCTGAGACCGCGCGGTGGCGGTCAGCGCATCGATATAGTCGCCGACCGTGGCGTAAGGGCTGGGATCGAGAGTCGCCGGCAGCGTCTCGGGGAAAAGATACCATTCGTTGAGCACGCCGAACGCCCAGTCCTGTCGCGCCCGCAGCGAGCAGGTCGCGGCGGGCGAGGGCGTCGGTGTCGGGGAGGAGGACGCAATCGTCCCGCCGGACGAGCCACCGCCGCCGCCACAGCCCGCCAGGGTCGCTGCCAGGGCCAGCAGCGCGCCGAAATCACGCCAGCGCCGAATCACACGAAAACTCCCGCAGATCAGCGGGTTATAGCAAATCCACGGCGCCTGACCAGTTGGATCAGCCGCGCAGGCTCGCGCCGAACTTTCCGGCCGCCGCGACGATCTTGGCCGACACCGCCGCCAGATCCTCATCGGTCAGCGTCCTGTCGGTCGGCTGCAGCGTGACCTCGATCGCGAGCGACTTCTGTCTCTCCGGCACGCCGGTCCCGGTGAAGACGTCGAACAGCCGCGCCGCCGCGATCAGCGCCTTGTCCGCGCCGCGCACGGCCCGGACCAGGTCGCCCGCGGCCAGAGTCTCCGGCACCAGGAATGCGAAATCGCGGGTGACCGGCTGGAGCGCGGGCGGCGTGTAGGCGGGGCGGATACGCCCGCTCGCCCGCTTTGTCGGGATCGCATCGAGGAAGATCTCGCCCGCGACGACGCTGCCGTCCAGGCCGAACGCCTTCACCAGCGACGGATGGAGCGCGCCGAATTCGGCCAGCACGGCCTTGGGCCCGAGCCTGAGCGTCGCCGACTGGCCCGGATGATAAGCCGCCGAGGCGTCGCCCGTGACCTGCAGATTCTCGACCGGTGCTCCGGCCGCATCGAGCAGCGCCAGCGCTTCCGCCTTGCCGTCGAACGCGCCGAACGGCTGCGCCTTGCCGCTCTGCCAGTCGCGCGGATTCCGGTCCCCCGCGAGCACGAAGCCGACCGTCGGCCGCTCTCCGTCGGCGAGATAGCGACGCCCAAGCTCGAACAGTCGCACCGATTTGGCGCCGCGGTCCATGTTGCGCTGCGCGGCGGCGAGGAGCCCGGCGAGCAGCGACGGCCGCATCACCTTCATGTCCTCGCTGATCGGGTTGGCGAGCGTCCAGGCGCCGCCGCCTAGGGCGGCCGCTTCCTTTTCGGAAATGAAGCTCCAGGTCACGGCTTCGTTCAGCCCGCGCGCCGCCGCGGTTCGGCGTACGCGCCGCTCGACCAGCTGCTCCGCGGTCGCGGTCGGGCGGGCGACGCCGTCGGCGCGCGGCAGCGGCGTCGAAGGGACATTGTCGATCCCGACCATGCGCACGACTTCCTCGACCAGGTCCGCCGGCCCGTCGACGTCACGGCGCCACGTGGGCACGGTCACGGCCCAACCGCCAGAGACTTCGAAGCCGAGCCGCTCCAGGATGGCGCGCTGCTCGTCCCCGGGCACATCGAGGCCGCCGAGGCGCAGGCACAGGCCGGGATCGTAGCTCAGCGTCTTGCGCTCGAGCGGCGGCCGTCCGGCCCGCGTCACGGCGCCGGGCGTCCCGCCGCAATGTTCTGTCACCAGCCAGGTCGCGATTGCCAGGCCTTCGTCGAGGAAGGCTGGATCGACGCCGCGCTCGAAGCGCTGGCGCGCGTCGCTGGTCAGGCCGAGCTTCTGGCCGGTGCGCGCGATATGCTCCGGCGTGAAATAGGCGCATTCGATCAGCACGTCGGTCGTGGTCTCCGACACACCCGAATGCTCGCCGCCCATGATGCCGCCGATATCGTGGACCGCCGCGTCGTCGGCGATCACGGTCATCGTGTCGTCCAGCGTGTAGGTCTTGCCGTTGAGCGCCAGCACCTGCTCGCCGGGCTTCGCACGACGCGCGACCAACGGCCCGCTGAGCTTCGCGCGGTCATAGACGTGCAGCGGACGGCCAAGGTCGATCGAGACGAAGTTGGTGATGTCGACCAGCACGGAGATCGGCTTCTGCCCGATCCCGTTCAGCTTCTGCTGCATCCACTTCGGCGACGCACCGTTGGTCACGCCGCAGACGGCCTGAGCATAGAAAGCGGGGCAGCCGTCCGGATCGTCGGTGCGCACCGCCGGGGCGGGTTCGCTTCCGTCGATCGGTTGCAGCGAGCCCATCCGATAGACGTCGCCGAGCGGCTTCAGCGTGCCCAGGCCGGCCGCGGCCAGGTCGCGGGCAATGCCGCGCACACCCATGCAGTCCTGCCGGTTGGGCGTAACCGACACGTCGATGACCGGGTCGGTCAGCCCGGCCCATTCGGCGAAGCTCGCGCCCACCGGTGCGTCCGCCGCCAGCTCGATGATGCCATCATGTTCGTCGCCCAACTCCAGCTCGCGCACGGAGCACATCATGCCGCGGCTCTCGACGCCCCGGATCGCCGCGACCTTCAGCGTGATGTCGCTGCCCGGCACATAAGCGCCCGGCGCCCCGAACACGCCGACCAGCCCCGCGCGCGCATTGGGCGCGCCGCACACGACCTGCACCGGTCCGTCCCCGGCATCGACCGACAGCACCTGGAGCTTGTCCGCCTGCGGGTGGCGCTCGGCAGTCAGCACCTTCGCGATCCGGAACGGCGCGAGCTTCTCCGCCGGGTTCTCGACGCCTTCGACCTCGAGCCCGATCCGCGTCAGCGTCGCGACGATCTCATCGAGTGACGCGCCGGTCTCGAGATGCTCCTTCAGCCAGGAAAGGGTGAACTTCATGCGCCCACTCCTCCGCTCAGCGTGGGCACGTCCAGCGCCGCGAAGCCATAGTGCCGCAGCCAGCGCAGGTCGCCGTCGAAGAAGGCGCGCAGATCGTCCATCCCGTATTTGAGCATCGCGAGGCGGTCGACGCCGACGCCGAATGCGAAGCCGCTATAGTCGTCCGGATCGAGCCCGCAGTTCCGGATCACGCGCGGGTGCACCATTCCGGAACCGAGCAATTCCATCCAGCCCTCGTTGCCGCCCAGGATTCGGCGCCCGTTGGTCCAGGTGAAGCCGACGTCCACTTCGGCTGAGGGTTCGGTGAACGGGAAATAGCTCGGGCGCAGCCGCAGCACGATGTCGTCGCGCTCGAAGAACGCCTTCAGGAAGGTTTCCAGCGTCCATTTGAGGTGGCCGAGATGGATGCCGCGATCAATCACCAGCCCCTCGATCTGGTGGAACATCGGTGTGTGCGTCGCGTCACTATCCGACCGATAGACGCGGCCCGGCACGATGATCCGGATCGGCGGCTGCTGGGCCTGCATCGTCCGGATCTGCACGGGCGAGGTGTGGGTGCGCAGCAGCATCGACTTCCCGTCCCGGGCCATCTGGTCGGGGAAATAGAAAGTGTCGTGCATCGCCCGCGCCGGGTGCGTCTCCGGAATGTTGAGCGCAGTGAAATTGTGCCAGTCGTCCTCGATCTCCGGACCGGTCGCGACCGCGAAACCCATATCCGCAAAGATTTCGGCCAGCTCGTCCAGCACCTGAGAAACCGGGTGAACCGATCCGCGCGGCGCCTCGGGCGCGGGCAGACTCAGGTCGACCCGCTCGGACGCGAGCCGCGCTTCCAGCGCCGCACCTTCCAGCGCCGCCTTGCGCTCCGCGATCGCCGCCGAGACTGCTTCGCGCAGCCCGTTGATCCGCGGCCCCTCGCTCTGCCGCTCCTCGGGGCTCATCCCGCCCAGCGTCTTCAGCAGCGCCGTCACCTGGCCCTGTTTGCCGAGCAGGCGCACGCGCTCCGCTTCCAAGGCGTCGAGGCTCGCCGCGGCGCCGATCGCGCCCAGCGCCTCTGCCTTCAGTTGATCGATGTCCATCGCGCGTCCCCAAAGCAAAAGGGAACCGGCCGCGCAAGCGATGCGTCTCCACCTTGCTGTCTGCTGACAGCCTGATTCGGGGCCGGTTCAGAGCGAATCGGGCAGGAGGGCCCCGTCCCATTCATTAGGAGGACGTAATGCGTAAACTGATCGTCTCGGCCATCGCCGCCGCTACCCTGCTCCCCGCCGGCAGCGCCTTTGCCCAGTCCCGGCAGGAGGTGCGCCACGACAATCGCGAGGTCCAGAAGCAGCGCGAGCATGTTCAGGATGCCCGCACCTACGGCAATCGCGGTGACGTGCGCGAGGCGCGCGAAGAGCTGCGCGAGGCTCGCCAGGAACGCCGGGAAGACTGGCGCGACTATCGCCGCACGCACCGCAATGTCTACACAATGCCGCGCTATATGGCGCCGCGCGGCCACGTCTATAGCCCCGCCCGCGTCGGCATCGCGCTCGCGCCGGTCTTTTACAGCCAGCGCTACTGGATCTCCGACCCCTATCGTTACCGTCTGCCGCGCCCGGCAGCCAACCAGCGCTGGATCCGCTACGGCAATGACGTCGTGCTGATCAACGCGCGCAATGGCCGCGTGATTCAGGTCATCGACGGCTTCTTCTACTAAGACGCGGACCGCCCTCTCCCCAGCCGGGGAGAGGGCTTTCCATTTTTCCGCGGGCTGTTCTATAGGCGCAACACAGTCCTTCAGCGGAGACCTTAATGCGCCTTGCCCTTCTGCTCGCTTCCGTCGCTCTCGCCTTGCCGGCCGCCGCCTTGGCGCAGTCCGCCGCGCCTGCCGTGCAGCCCGTGGCCGATTACAATGCGCAGCTGCTGAAGCTTTTCCACGACAGCGACGAAGCGCAGCTGAAGCTCAATCCGCTGTCGGCGATCTTCCGCGGCGACATGCGCTATGCCGATCGGCTCGGCGATTTCGGCAGCGATGCCTATTACAACGCCTCGCGTGCGGCGGCCGAAAGCGACCTTCGGAACCTCCACGCGATCCCGCGCGACAAGCTGACGCCGACCAACCAGATCGCCTACGACGTCTTCGAATGGCAGACGAACGATACACTGAAGGGCCTGTCGCCGGAGATTCTGGCGCTGACCGCGGTCCGCCCGATCGATCATTTCTTCGGCTTCCACGTCTTCTACCCGACCTTCGCGTCGGGGCAGGGCGCGGCGCCGTTCAAGACCGTTGCCGATTATGAGAACAACCTGAAGCGCCATCGCGACTATATCGCGCTGCTCGACCGCTCGATCGCGCGCTTCCGCCAAGGCATGAAGACCGGCGTCGTCCAGCCGAAGCTGGTCGTGAACAATGTGATCGATCAGCTCGATACCCAGATCAAGCAGGGCGTGGAGGGATCGACCTTCTACCAGCCGGTCACCAAATTCCCGGAAGGCATCTCGGCGGCGGACCAGGCGCGGCTGAAGAGCGAATATGCGGCGGCGATCCGCGACGGCATCCTGCCGGCCGATATCCGCCTGCGCGACTTCCTGAAGAACGAATATCTGCCGGTGGCCCGCGATGGCGAGGGCCTGAAATATATGCCGGGCGGCGACAAGCTCTATGCCTATCTGATCGAGAGCAACACGACCCTGCCGATGACGGCGGAATATGTGCACAATCTCGGCCTGTCGGAGGTTGCGCGGATCAAGGGCGAGATGGAGGCGATCAAGACCCAGGTCGGCTTCAAGGGCACGCTTCCGGAATTCTTCGAATATCTGCGGACCGACCCCAAGTTCCAGCCGGCCAGCCGCGAAGCCTACACCCAGCTCTTCTACGACATCGGCAAGCGCGTCGACGCGCGGGTGCGCGAGCAATTCTCGACCATTCCGAAGACGCCGCTCGAGATCCGGCCGTATGAGGAGTATCGCGAGAAGACCCAGGCCGGCGGCTCGTACGAGTCCGGTTCGCCCGACGGCAAGCGGCCGGGCGTGTTCTACTTCAATGCCTATGATTTGCCGTCGCGCCGGGTCTGGGGCGCGGAAACGCTGTTCCTGCACGAAGGCATTCCCGGCCACCATTTCCAGATCAGCCTGGCGCAGGAGAACACGGCGCTGCCCGCCTTCATGCGCTTCGGGGGCAACACCGCTTATGCCGAAGGCTGGGGCCTCTATGCGGAGACGCTGTGGAAGCAGCTCGGCATGGAAACCGACCCCTATCAGCGCTTTGGCGGCCTCAATGACGAGATGCTGCGCGCGATGCGGCTGGTCGTCGACACCGGCATTCATTGGAAGGGCTGGCACCGCGATCAGGCGATCGACTATATGCTCGCCAATTCCGGCATGAGCCGCACCGAGGCGACGGCCGAGGTCGAGCGTTACATCGCCATCCCGGGCCAGGCGCTCGCCTACAAGATCGGCGCGCTCACCATCCAGCGGCTGAAGGCAAAGGCGATGAAGGAGCTCGGGCCGAAATTCGACCCGCGCGAATTCCACGCCCAGGTGCTGATGACCGGCGCGCTGCCGATGGAAGTGCTCGAAAAGAAGATCGACACCTGGATCGCGGCGAAGAAGGCGGCGTGAGCCTAGCCTGTCGTTAGTGGTATCCGTTCGTGTCGAGCGAAGTCGAGACACGCTTCTCGACTTCGCTCGAAGCGAACGGGGTTGCTAGCCCTTCAGGTACGCCATCGCCCTGAGGCTCACCGCCGTCGCCAGCGCCGGCTCCAGGTTCAGCGCCAGCACGGCCTCGGTCAGCTTGATCGCATGATCGTCGCCGTTCGCGACCGCGCGGTCGGCGAGGTCTTCGGCAGACAGCGCCTCACCCTCGGCCTCGACCGGCCGCGCCGTCCCATAGGCCGCGTACAGCGCGCACCCCGCGTGCCAGACATGGCGCATCAGCGCGCGGCCGTCGTCATCGGACACGAACGGCAGCAGATGCCCCGCCGCCGCCGTGCCGGTGATCGCGTGGGTGAACACGATCGCATGCAGCGGCGAATCGACATTGGCGAGGAATACGCGCGCAAACAGATCGCCCAGCTCCTGCACCGTGGCTTGCGGATCGTCGACGGCCAGCCAGTGCCAGGCCCGCGCGAACGGCACGTGATCGGCAAGGGCGGCGAGTCCCGCGACGATCGAGCCGCCGTTCCGCCGCCGCTCCGCTGGAAGGAACGGCAGCCGCGACAGCGCCGCCTCCGCTGGCATAGCCGTGGCGCCAAGCGACGCCGCGATCGGCAGCTCTCCGAACACGGACGCCCAGCTTGCCAGCGCTGCAGCCAGTTCTGTGCGCCGCGTTTCCGTGTCGGCGCGGCCGAGGGCGCGGGCGGCGTGACCTGTCCGGATCAGCCCGTGCAGCGCGCCGCCGCTGGCACCCGCCGCCAGCCGCGGCAGCCAGCGTGCGAGCAGCCTGCGCCAGCCGAGCGCGTCCAGCTCCGCCGCGAACAGCGCGCGCCAGTCGCTGACATGCTCCTCGGCCCCGAGCCTCGGCACCGCTCCGGTCGGCGCCGGCCAGGGGAGAAGCTGCGCGCGACAAGCATCGATCCAGGGTGCGATCGCACCCGGTCGCCCGAGCACGTCGAGCGCTTCGGCGACCATCGGCGCGTGGCTGGTGAAGCCGTTGCGCATCTCAGGGCCGTAAGCGGCCAGGTCCGCCAGTGCGGTATCCAGCGCTTCGGTGGCGGGTTCGATACGGCTCGCAAGCATGGGCGTTTCCTCTTGAGAACGGGGCCGATGCGTGCGAGTCGTGCAACCTCAACCTAAGGTGAGGTCAAGCATGGCCGAGCTGTTGACGATCGGAGAGCTGGCGCGGCGCACCGGCCTCTCGGTTTCCGCGATCCGCTTCTACGAGGGGCGCGGGCTGGTGCAGTCGCTGCGCACGGCCGGCAACCAGCGCCGCTTTCTCCGCGGCGATATCCGACGCCTCTCCTTCATCCTGATCGGCCAGCGCGTCGGCCTGTCGCTGGCGGAGATCGAGCACGAGCTCGCCTCACTGCCGCAGGGGCGCAATCCCAGCCGCGGCGATTGGGAAAAGATCGCGACCCGCATTCACGACGGCCTCAACGAGCGGATCGCGCTGCTCGAACGCACGCGCGACCTGCTCGGCGGCTGTATCGGCTGCGGCTGCCTCTCGCTCGACACCTGCCGCCTCTACAACCGCGACGACCGCGCCGGCCGCGCCGGCCCGGGCCCGCGCTATCTGCTCGGGGACAAGCCGGCCGGCGCCTAGGCCAGCGCTTCGGCGATCAGCTTGCGGGTATTCTCGATCCCGTAGAGCGCGATGAAGCTGCCCATGCGCGGGCCCTGGCTTGAGCCCAGCAGGGTTTCGTACAGCGCCTTGAACCAGTCGCGCAGACTTTCTTTTCCGAAGTGTTCCTTGCCGATCTCGTAGATCGCGTCCTGCAGCGACTGCGGATCGTCATTGCCTGTATGGGCTAGAACATCATCGAGTTGCCTCAGTGCGGCTGCCTCGCGCGCATCTGGCGCGCGACGTTGAAGAGTGGGTGCAACGAAGTCGCGGAAGTATGCAATTGCGAGCGGAATGACCTTGTGGAGGTACGGTAAGAGATGAGCCGTATGTCCCTGGTAATTCTGATCGAGGTATTTGGATACAAAACCCCAAAGAACGGCCGGATCCTCCGATCCAGATGTCGCGGCTAAATTCAGGAGAAGGCTGAACGGCACCGGGAAATCGCTGTGCGGCGGCGGCCCATTGTGGATGTGGTGGACCGGATTCCCCAACCGCTGCTCGACCGGCTGTGCCGGATAGTTGGCAGCGAATTGTTGATACTCGTCCACCGCGCGCGGGATCACGCCCATGTGCAGCTGCTTGGCCTTTTTAGGCTCGCGATAGGCGAAGAACGCCAGGCTCTCCTCCGGCCCATAGGTCAGCCACTGCTCCAGGCTCAGCCCGTTGCCCTTGGACTTGGAGATCTTCTCGCCCTTTTCGTCGAGGAACATCTCGTAATTGAAGCCCTCGGGCGGCTTGCCGCCGAGCACGCGCGCGATCTTGCCGGACTGGACCGTCGAATCGATCAGGTCCTTGCCGGCCATCTCATAATCGACCTCGAGAGCGACCCAGCGCGCCGCCCAGTCGACCTTCCATTGCAGCTTCGCCTGGCCGCCGAATACGGACTGCTCGACCGTCTCGCCCTCGTCCTCAAACCGGATCAGCCCGCGCGCGGGGTCGACGACCTCGACCGGCACCTGCAGCACCACGCCGGATTTCGGGCTGACCGGCAGCACCGGCGAATAGGTCGCCCGCCGCTCGGCGCGCAGCGTCGGCAGCATCACGTCCAGGATCGCCTGGTACCGCTCCAGCACCGTCCGCAGGATCGGATCGAACCGTCCCGACGCATAATATTCGGTCGACGAGGCAAACTCGTAGTCGAACCCGAACCGGTCGAGAAAGCGCCGCAGCATCGCATTGTTGTGATGCGCGAAGCTCTCATGCTCGCCGAACGGGTCGGGGATGCGGGTCAGCGGCTTCCCCAGATGCTTGGCGAGCATCTCCTGGTTCGGCACATTGTCAGGCACCTTCCGCAGGCCGTCCATGTCGTCCGAAAAGGCGATCAGCTTGGTCGGGATGTCCGACAGCGCATGAAAGGCATTGCGCACCATCGTCGTGCGCAGCACTTCGTTGAACGTCCCGATATGCGGCAGGCCCGAGGGGCCATAGCCGGTCTCGAACAGCACATAACCCTTGGCCGGCGGCCCCTTCTCGACACGCTTCAACAGCTTGCGCGCTTCCTCATAAGGCCAGGCCTTGGAGGTGAGAGCGGCGGCGCGAAGCGTGTGCGTGTCATTCATAACGCGGCGGCGTCTAGCGAAGAGCGGCCGAGCGTGCCAGCATGTTGGCCCCTCGCCCCAACGGGGAGAGGGCGACTCCGCGCGTAGCGCGAGCGGGGGTGAGGGGGCCAGAGCGAGGCGCAGCGAGCGTGACACGCAGACCCTCACCCTCCCACTCGCGTCGCGAGCGGTCCCCTCCCTCTCCCGTAAGCGGGAGAGGGGCTTCGATGCGCCCAATCCAGAGTTGACTTTCGCGCTCGCTGACTGGCCAAACGGAACGGATCGTGTACGGGTGACGGTGCGATGACCACGCTTCCCTATCCCGCGCTGCACGCAAGCCATGCCGGTATTTGGATCGCGACTCCGGATGGCGAGGCGCGGGCGGTTGGGCGCGGGGAGGCGATTGCGCGGGCGGCGGAGACGCCGATGATCCTGCTGAACGCGCCGCTCGTCGCCGCGCGGCTCGGTTATCCGGAGCTGTCGGGACTGGACCTGCTGGAGCTGTTCGCCTTCGTTCACCCGGCGCGCTTCGCGGTGCCGACGCCGAAGGGTCTGGCCCGCGCGATCGGCTTGGCGCCGCCCGCCGACGACGCTGGTGCGGCGAGTTTCCTGCTCCGCGCCGCCGAAACCTTGCTCGCGCGGATGGAGTCGCCGGACTGGCACGAGCGCGAGGGCGCCTGGACGTCGGCACAGTCGCTCGGCCGCCTGCGCTGGCCTTGGGCGGCAGCGGTGTCGCGTGTCATTGCCCGCCCGGAGCGGCAGGAGCGCTGGCTGTTCGCGCGGCTGCCCGAATGGGAGGAGAAGCCGCCGCGCAATCCCCCGCGCACCATCCATGTCCCCGCATCTGCCGCCGTTGACCGGCTCGACGAGCTGACCGGTCACGGGGCGGAGGAACGTCCCGGCCAGCGCGCCTATGCGGAGGCGGCGGCCGCCGCGTTCGGCCCCCGCGCCTCCAGCGATTCGCCGACATTGCTGCTCGCCGAAGCCGGGACCGGTATCGGCAAGACCTTGGGCTATCTCGCCCCCGCTTCGCTCTGGGCGCGCGAGGCCGACGGCGTGGTCTGGGTCTCGACCTTCACCAAGGCGCTGCAACGTCAGCTCGACCGCGAAGGCGAAAAGCTGTTCCCGGACCCGCGCACCCGCCGGGAAAAGATGGTCGTGCGCAAGGGACGAGAGAATTATCTCTGCCTGCTCAATCTGGAGGACGCGCTGCAAGGCGGCTTCGGCGGTCGCGCGGCGATCCTGGCGCAATTGGTGGCGCGCTGGGCGGCGTACAGCAAGGACGGCGACATGGTCGGCGGCGACCTGCCCGGCTGGCTGCCGACCTTGTTCCGCCGCAACGGCTCGACCGCTCTGACCGACCGCCGCGGCGAGTGCGTGTTCGCCGGCTGCCCGCACTACCGCAAATGCTTCATCGAGCGCGCGTCGCGCGCCAGCGCCGATGCGGAAATCGTCGTCGCCAACCACGCGCTGGTGATGGTCAACGCCGCGCGCGGGCGCGAGGCGGCGAATCGCCCGACGCGCCTGATCTTCGACGAAGGCCATCATCTGTTCGAAGCAGCCGATTCGATGTTTTCGACCGCACTGACGGGGCAGGAGACGATCGAGCTGCGACGCTGGGTCACGGGCCCAGAGGGCAGCGCGCGCGGCCGCCGGCGTGGACTCGCCGCGCGCCTATCGGACGTCGCCAGCTATGACGAGGAAGGTGGCCGCGCGATTGCCGCCGCGTCCAATGCCGCGCAGGCGTTGCCGTCCGACCAGTGGCTTCAGCGTCTCGGCGAAGGCCAGCCCTTCGGCGCGATCGAGGCTTTGCTCGCGGCCGTGCGCGGCACTGTTTATGCGCGGGCCGCCAGCGAGGATGCCGGCTATGGCCTCGAGACCGAGCTGGTCGATCCCGACGGTGCCTTGGTCGAGGCGGCCGGCAACGCCGCCGCGGCGCTGGAGACGCTGCACCGGCCTTTGGTCCAGCTCGGCCGCCGGCTGGAGGCGGTGCTGACCGACGCGCCCGATTGGCTCGACGGGCAGGCGCGCGCGCGAATCGAGGGTGCGATCATGTCGCTCGGCTGGCGGATCGAGATGCTGGCCGGTTGGATCGCGCTGCTCGGGCGTGTCGGCGGGCCGGCGGACCCGGATTTCGTCGACTGGCTCGCAGTCGATCGCGCCGAGGGCCGCGAATACGATGTCGGCCTGCACCGCCACTGGCTCGATCCGACCCGCCCGCTTGCCGAATTGGTGCTGAAACCCGCGCACGGCGTGATCGTCACCTCGGCGACGCTGTCGAACGGCGACTGGTCGGCGGCCGAGGCGCGATCCGGCGCGCATCATTTGTCCCGGCCGCCGCTGCGCTTCGAGGCCCCGAGCCCGTTCGATTATCCGGGCCAGGCGGAGGTGCTGATCGTCACCGACGTGAAGAAGGGCGACATTCCCCAGCTTGCCGGCGCCTATGCGAGCCTGATCGCGGCATCGGGCGGCGGCGCGCTCGGCCTGTTCACCGCGATCCGTCGCCTGCGCGCGGTTCATGCCCGCATTGCCGACCGGCTCGCGCGCGATGGCCTGCCGCTCTTCGCCCAGCATGTCGATCCGATCGACACCGGCACGCTGGTCGACATCTTCCGCGACGACAGCCACGCATCGCTGCTCGGCACCGATGCGCTCCGTGACGGCGTCGACGTGCCCGGCCATTCGCTGCGGCTGGTGGTGATGGAAGGCGTGCCGTGGTCGAAACCGACCGTGCTCCACGCCGCGCGCAAGCTGGCGCAAGGCGGTTCGGCCTATGAAGACCGGATGGTTCGCGCCCGGCTCGCCCAGGCGTTCGGCCGCCTGATCCGCCGCGCCGACGATCGCGGCGCCTTCGTGCTGCTGTCCAGCGCGATGCCGTCGCGTCTGCTCGCTGCCTTCCCGCTCGGCACGCCGATTCGGCGCGTGACCTTGGCCGATGCGGTGGAGCGGGTGCGATCCCGGCTTTCCTCGTCCGCGCATCTGGGGCATTCGACCTCTGAGGATGTGCTGACGGGGGACGGATGAGAACACTCACCCTGCTGCGCCATGCGAAATCGGGGTGGGACGATCCGGTCCAGCGCGATTTCGATCGGCCGCTGAACGCGAAGGGCTTTCGCGGCGCCCGGATGATGGGCGAGCATTGCCGGCGCGAAGGGCTTGCGTGGGATCACGTCATTTCCTCCCCCGCCGTCCGCTGCATCGAAACGCTCGACGGTTTCTGGGAAGGCTATGGCAAGACGTTGAAGCCGGTCTGGGACCGCCGCGTCTATCTCGCCTCCTGCGTCCACCTGCTCGACGTGCTGAACGAAGCCCCGCCCGAGGCGCAGAGCCTGCTGATGTGCGGCCACAATCCGGGCATGGAAGACCTGGCCCTGATGCTCACCCCGGACGACGGCGACGCGATCCGCGATTCGGTCGAGGACAAATTCCCGACCGGCAGCATCGCGGTGCTGGCGTTCGAAGGCGAATGGGCGGACCTCGCGGCGCGTAGCGCCCGGCTAGAGAAATTCGTGCGGCCGCGGGATCTGGACCCGGCGCTCGGGCCGGGCCCTGGCTGACGAAAGGAAGTGCGATGAACGACGAGCTCCGACAGCGGCTGAACAAGTTCATCGGTTATGGCAATCCTGCCGGGCCAGTTTGGTTCTTTGGCGCGGAGGAGGGACTGGGCGGAAAGATGAATCCCCAGGAACAGCAGCGCAATCTCCTGCGCCGATGTGAATGGGAACCAGTGATGGACATGTTTGAAGCCCATCAAACCCTGTGCGAAGCTGGTGAGCCGATCGACATTTCCTCATCCAAGCGCAAAGGCCATACGGGTGTTTGGCGGTGGATGAGCAGAGTCGCACGTGCCTTTGACGGCGCCTCGAACTACCTCGATGCGACCCATGCTGCCGCTTTCATGAGAAATTCTCTAGGCAGGCGCGACGGGAGTACGTTCTTGACAGAACTGCGAGCGATTCCGGCCGCCCGATCTGGAAGCTTTCAGCGGTCGAGCGGAACCCTTGTTGAGGAACGAAGAAGAGAGCAGCTTACACTGCTTTCTAAGCATCAACCAACGGCGGTTGTTTGCTACGGAACAACGTTGAAGGACGATTTCTCGAAGCACCTAGAAATTGATTGGGGCGTGTCGGACGTCATCCCTTGGGTTTCCGCGAAGGGCAGGCTGATTAGAACGGTCATCTACCGTGCAAATATTCGGTGGGAAATTGGTCGAACCACCAGCGTTTTCCTCCTGCCCTTTTTTGGGCAGGGCGCCATGAGCGGCGCGCTTTTGAGCGGCTTCGTGGAGAGTGGCGGGGTCAAGCGCCTTTCCAGGGAACCTGTTTAGTCGCCATCCAGCGCCAAAGCTTCCGCCAACATCGTTCGAATTCGCTTTAGCTCGACAAGAGATAGGCCGGCGCGGTCGGGTTCCGGCTGCGGTTCGGGGATGTTCCTCCCTTCCAGCAGCTTTTGCACGCCCTTGATCGTGTAACCCTCGCGGTTCAGCAGCTGGTCGATGCGTTTGGCCAGCGCGACGTCGGCGGGGCGGTAGTAGCGGCGGTTGCCGGCGCGCTGGAGCGGGCGGAGCTGGGGGAAGCGCGACTCCCAATAGCGCAGGATGTGCTGCGGCAGGCCAAGCTCCTCGGCCAGCTCGCCGATGGTCCGGAACGCGTCTTCGGATTTGGTCACTTGAGCCCCTCCCTTTCAGGGGAGGGGTCGGGGTGGGGATTGTGACTGGTGCGAGAAAGATTCAACACGCCCTACCCCCGTCCCCTCCCCTGAAGGGGAGGGGCTAGCCTCACCTCGCGACGATGCGGTCGCGGAGCATCTGGCTGGCGCGGAAGGTCAGCACGCGCCTGGGCGCGATCGGCACTTCCACACCCGTTTTCGGGTTGCGGCCGATGCGCTCGCCCTTGTCGCGCAGCACGAAGCTGCCGAAGCCGGAGATCTTGACGTTCTCGCCGTTCGACAGCGCCTCGCACATATGCGCGAGAATGCGCTCGACGATGCTCGCCGATTCGGCGCGCGACAGACCGAT
Organism: Sphingomonas changbaiensis NBRC 104936; assembly: GCF_000974765.1. GTDB lineage: Bacteria > Pseudomonadota > Alphaproteobacteria > Sphingomonadales > Sphingomonadaceae > Sphingomonas_B > Sphingomonas_B changbaiensis. The sequence continues at coordinate 77,012 of NZ_BBWU01000045.1, forward strand.
CTGCCGGTGCAGCGATTCGGCCAGATCCGCCCTGGTCAGCGTGCCCGTGTCCGTTCGGATCATGGGATCGGCGTCAGCCATAAGAGTCCCCCTCTAAGCTTTATCCACAGGAAACCCGATTCCGGGCCCAAAATCAATGCGCATAGTTTAGTATTTAGAAGCGCAGGACCGATGCACCCCAAGTAAATCCGCCGCCCATTGCTTCCAGCACCAGCACGTCGCCGGGCTTGACCCGCCCGTCCCTGACAGCGGTGTCGAGCGCCAGCGGCACCGATGCCGCGGACGTGTTCGCATGCTGGTCGACGGTGATGACCACCTTTTCGGGCGGCAGGCCGAGTTTCCTCGCCGTTGCATCCAGGATGCGGGCATTGGCCTGGTGCGGCACCACCCAGTCGACATCGCCGGCGCTGAGCCCGGCCGCGTGCAGCGCCTCATTCATCACAGCCGCCAGGTTCACGACCGCGTGGCGGAACACTTCGCGGCCCTTCATGCGGAGCTTGCCGACCGTGCCGGTCGTAGACGGGCCGCCGTCGACATAGAGCAGGTCGTTATGCCGTCCGTCGGCGTGCAGCCGGGTCGCGAGCACGCCGCGCTCGCCTTCCTCGGCCCCCAGCACGATCGCGCCGGCGCCGTCGCCGAACAGCACGCAGGTCGCCCGGTCTTCCCAGTCGAGGATGCGGCTGAAGGTCTCGGATCCGATCACCAGCGCCGTCTCGGCCGAGCCCGCGCGAATCATGCTCTCCGCCACTGACAGCGCGTAGAGGAAGCCGGAGCACACCGCCGCCACGTCGAAGGCGACGCAATCGGGAATGTCGAGCGCCGCCTGCACCTTGGTCGCGCTGGACGGGAAAGTCTGGTCGGGCGTCGCCGTCGCGAGCACGATCAGGTCGACGTCACGCGGGGCGAGTCCGGCCGCGTCCAGCGCGGCACGCGCGGCGCCCGTCGCAAGGCTCACCGTCGTCTCGCCTTCGCCGGCGATATAGCGGAATCGGATGCCGGTGCGCTCGACGATCCACTCGTCGGACGTATCGACCTGGTCCGCCAGCTCCTGGTTGGACACCCGCCGCTTCGGCAGTGCCGAGCCGGTGCCGAGGATCGCCGCGCGCCGGGTCACTTGGCCGCCGCCGATGCAGGGTGATGCGCGTGGAAGCGTGCAAGGTCATCCGCGATCCGCCGCGCGATCGACGAACGCGCCAGCTTGGCCGCAACGCCGATCGCGTTGGCGACGCCGCCCGCGTCCGCGCCGCCGTGGCTCTTCACGACGATGCCGTTCAGGCCCAGGAAGACCGCGCCATTGTGGTTGTTGGGATCGAGGTGCGTCTTCAGCATGTGGAAGGCCGGGCGCGACAGCAGGAAGCCGGCCTTGGACCGGAACGAGCTGGTAAAGGCGCGGCGCAGCAGGTCGGTGATGAAGCGCGCGGTGCCCTCGACCGATTTCAGCGCGACGTTGCCGGTGAAGCCGTCGGAGACGATCACGTCGGCCTCGCCGCGGCCCAGCCGGTCGGCCTCGATATTGCCGTCGAACGACAGCGGCAGATAGGGCGCGTCGCGCAGCAGCGCAGCCGCCTCCTTCACTTCGTCAGTGCCCTTCAGCTCTTCCTCGCCGATATTGAGCAGCCGCACGCGCGGGCGCTCGAGTCCCATCACGATTCGCGCATAGGCCGCGCCCATCACCGCGAACTCGACCAGGTTGTTGGCATCGCACTCGGTGTTGGCGCCCAGATCGAGCATGACAAGATCGTTGTCGCCGAGCGTGGGCAGCAGCGCGGCGAGCGCGGGCCGGTCGATGCCGGGCAGAGTGCGCAGCGCCAGCTTGGACATCGCCATCAGCGCGCCGGTGTTGCCGGCCGACAGCGCGGCGTCGGCATGGCCCTGCTTCACGGCATCGATCGCAAGACCCATCGACGTCGTCTTGGCGCGGCGGATGGCCTGGCTCGGCTTGTCGGTGCCGGCGATGACTTCGGGCGCGTGCAGAACGTCCGACGCCGCCTTCAGCGCCGGATGCATGGCCAGCGCGGCGGCGATCGCCGCCTCGTCGCCGACCATCAGGAATTTGAGGCGCGGGTCCAGCTTCAGCGCACGCGCCGCGCCTTCGGTCGTCACCGACACGCCGGCATCGCCGCCCATCGCGTCGATGGCGATTCGCGGCGTATCGGTCACTCTATCGCTGCTCCCGCGCTTCGGTCGCGCGGTCAGGCGTCGACCGAGACGATCTCACGGCCATTATAATGGCCGCACGCGCCACACAGATTGTGCGGCAGCTTCAGTTCGCCGCAATTCGGGCATTCCTGGAAGGCTGTCGCCTTCAGCGCGTCGTGGCTGCGGCGCATGTTGCGCTTCGAGGGCGACGTTTTTCTCTTCGGCACTGCCATGACGGCACCTGTTCCAATCTTTACAGTCTAGACATACACGACAGGCGGCCGTCATTCAGGAATGCGGCATCGAGCCGCGGACCACGTAACTGTCGCGAGCGAGCGGGCGCATATATCGAAATCGCGCGCCGTTGCAAGCGGCGCACGCACATGGCAGCCTCGCCGAGCAAAGGGGAGGCAAGGCCATGATATTGCCGATTACACTCACCGTCGCGGGCGCTGCCGCGCTGATCAACGTCTGGCTCGGCTGGCGGGTCGGTCAGCGCCGGATCTCGGAGAAGGTGTCGATCGGCGACGGGGGCAACGAGCGGCTGACCGCCCGGATGCGCGCCCATGCGAACTTCGCCGAATACACGCCGTTCGTGCTGATCCTGATCGGACTGATCGAATTCGCCGCCGGCACCAGCATCTGGCTGTGGGCGGTCGGCGCGATCTACATTCTCGCCCGCATCGCCCACGCGATCGGGATGGACCGGCCGTCGCCCAACCCGTTCCGCATGGCGGGGATCCTGGTGACGATGCTGACGCTCCTCGGCCTCGGCCTCTACGCGGTCGCGATCCCGCAGCTCGCTCCGCAGGCACACCGCGGCGGCACCGACGTGATCGACGCCGCCGGC
>NZ_BBWU01000045.1:87500-145679 GCF_000974765.1 Sphingomonas changbaiensis NBRC 104936
GGCAGACCCGTTGCACCGGGGGCGACCGTGCGCACGGCTGCGGTGAAGCGCGCCAGCACGCGATTGTCGTTGGTGTCGCCGCGCGGGAAGACCTCGACCAGGGCGCGGCCGTCGGGCGCGAGCCAGTCGCGCGCGATTTCGGGCGGCAGCGTCTCGGCGGAGACCGGAACGGCCTGCAACGACGCACGGATCTGATCCAGCATCGTCGTCAGCGGCGCGACGAGCACCGCCGCGGCGCGCGCCCGCGCCGAAGGACTCGCGCGGGCGAGCCGGTCGAGCGTGTCGGCAAGATGCCGCGCCGCCCGTGCGGGCCCATCCGTCCGTGCGCCGGCAACCTCTCGCAGCTGTGCCGACAGCGCGGTCAGTGCCGCGACCGTTTCCGCATCGCTGGGCGGCGGGACCATGTCGAACGGGTTCACCACCGGATCGAGCAGCAAGGCCGCGTCCTGGATCAGGGCCAGCTTTGCCGGCTGGGCACTCGGAACGAAGCTGTCGATCGAAATGGCGTCCGCCACTTCCGGCAGCTGCGACAGTCGGTCCGCGACCGTCCGCGCAGCCGTCCGATTTGGCGCAAGGACATTGATCGTGTTGGGCGTCCGCAGCGGATCCCGCATCAGATCGCCCAGCGCCCGCATCGCCGGACCGTCCGGGTTGCGCAGGTGAAGCGGATTGAAATCGAAGCGGACGAGCGGCAGCAGCGCGATGCTGACCGCCATTGCCGCGCCGAATGCCCAGAGCACCGCGCGACGGTTCCGGGCCAGCCAGTGGTCGACCGGCGCAGCGCCGGCGAAGCCGACCTCCTGCCGCGGCGCTGCGGGCGGAAGCAGCACCAGCATCGCCGGAAGCATTGTCACGCTGAGCAGCAGCGCCACGATCATTCCCATGCCCGCAATGACGCCGAGCTCGGCGATCCCGATATAGTCGGTCGGCAGAAAGGCCGCGAACCCGAGAAACACCGCGCCGGCCGCGAGCAGAAGCGGCGCGCCCAATGCTGCGGCCGCGCTTTCGAGCGCGTCGCCCGGCGCCGCTCCGGCGCGCCGCTCGGCATTGAAGCGGACGCTGATCTGGATCCCGAAATCGACGCCCAAACCCACGAACAAGGGAATGAACGCGACCGAGATCAGGTTGAGCGTGCCCACCGCGAGCAGGCCGAGCGCGGTCGTGATCGCCAGACCCGCCAGCGTGGTGGCGACAATCGCGGCCACGATCCTGCCCGACCTTGTCGCCAGCCAGAGGGTGGCGAGCAGCGCGATCGCCATCACGGCGCCGACCAGCCCGATATTCTCTTCGAGCGACGCGAATTCCTCGTCGGAGAGCGGCACTTCCCCGGTGACTTGAACCCGCACCCCGTGGGCGGCGTCCAGATGCAGCGCGGAGGCTGCGCTGCGGATGGCGGCGACCGCATTCTCGCCCGGCTGAAGCGAGCCGTAGTCGAGCCGCGGCTGAACCAGGATTAGTCGCCGCAGCGGCGCGTGCGTTCCGCCCTCGCGGGCTGCGAGCAGCTGCTGCCAAGAAAAGAAGGCCGGCTTGCCCGAAAGAGACGCGGTGAGTGCATCGTCAAGGCGCGCCAAGGGCTGCGCGATCTGCGCCAGCGAGGCCGACCCGTCCGCAACGCCGGTCAGCGCCGTCGACAACGCCGTCGCGATGCCGCGCAGCGACGGGTCGCGCGCCATTGCGCCGAGCAGCGGCTGCGCGTCGATCAGCGCCTGCGTCGTCTGCTGCACATCGGCAACCGATCCGAACAACAGGCCCTGCTGCGCGAAGAAGGGGCCGCCATCGGGTCGGCGCACCGCCTCGAAATCGCGCCGGTCGAGGGACAGCCGCTCCGACAGGCGCGCGGCGCCGGCTTCCGCCAGCTCGGGCGTCTGGCCGTCGACGATCACGACAATCGCATCGGTGAGTTGCGGGAAGGCGCGCTCGACCGCGGCTTCGTTGCGGCGCCATTCGATGTCGGGCGAAATCAGGGCGCCCGTGTCCGTCGTCATCGCAAAGCCGCGGGCCGTGTAGAGCACGGCAAGCGCCGCCAGCAGCAGGCATATCGTCAGCGTCGCGACCGGTCGTCTCGCTCCCAAGGCAACGAGCGTGCGGACCGGCCGCGCAATCATGCAGCGGTCAACGCCTTTGCGCTGACAAGGCGGGGTGGCGGCGGATCGAGCAAGGTGAGGATGATCAAACGAAACCCATCAACCGAAACACGCTCCGCATAACGCCTTTGTTCCGGTTGGTGAACCGCAGGCGATTATCATCTCCCGCCGCGTCTCCGCGCGCGCTAGTGATGCGGCACGCGTAGAGACGAAAGGCGGTCGCAGCCGAATGCCGGGCATCTCGCACATCCTGCTCTGGGCCGCCTGGGCGATCGTGGCGGCCGCGGCCGCATACCTGATGCTGGCCGCGGCCGGCATCGCCGCGCATCGTGCGCGGCGCGGGCCCGGCTGGGCTTCGCCGCCTGCAGTGACCGTGTTGAAGCCGCTGTGCGGGATCGAGGATGGCCTCGAAGCCGCACTCCGCAGCTTCCTGTCGCAGCAGGCCAATGCTTCCCTCCATTACGTCTTCGGGGTCGCCGATCCAGCCGACCCGGCGCTCGCTCTCGCGCGCCGCGTTGCCGCCGATTATCCGGGCTGCCGGATCGATTTCATCGTCGACCCGCGAACGCACGGCGCCAATCCGAAGGTCGGCAATCTGATCAACATGGCGGTCGTCGGTCTGGGCGAGGTGGTCGTCATGTCGGACGACGACATTATCGCCCCGCCCGGCAGCCTGCAGGCCCTGATCGACGGATTGGCGGTACCCGGCGTCGGCGCAGTCACCTCGCTGTATCGCGCCCGGCCCGGTGCCGCTGCCGGGGCGATCGGAAGACTCGGTGCCTTGTTCATCGACGGCTGGTTTCTGCCCATGGCGGTGCTGCATGCGCGGCTGGCGCCGCTGGCGGTGACCTATGGTCCGCTGACTGCGATCAGGCGCGACGTCCTGGAACGAGCCGGCGGGCTCGCCGCGCTGGCCGACAATCTCTCCGACGATGCGGAGCTGGGCCGCCTGGTTCGCGCCCAGGGCTGCACGATCGCCTTTGCGCCGATGGTGGTCGAGACGCTGGCGAACGACCGATCGCTGTCCGACCTGTTCAGCCACGAGCTGCGTTGGGCGCGCACGGTGCGCGGGCTCGATCCGATCGGCTATCTTGCCTCGGTGATCACCCATCCGGGCCCGATCCCGCTCTTGCTGGCCGTGTGCAGCCCGGGTCTCGCGTCCTTTGGCGCGCTGCTGGGATTGATCGGGCTGCGCTGGATGCTCGTCGGTCTGACGGCACGCCGCTTTGGCCGGAGTTTCGCGCCGCCGGGGCCGCTGACCTTGTGGGCGAGAGATCAGCTCTGCTTCGCCGTCTGGCTGGCCGGTTGCGTGGTGAAGCGGGTCGAATGGCGCGGGCGCCGCCTGACCGTCGGCAGCGGCGCTTTGCTCGAATCCGGGGCAAGGACCCGGCCCGTCGCATGACGCGTCGGCTGATCGTCACTGCCGACGATTTCGGCCTCTCGATGGAGGTCAACGAAGCCGTCGAGGAAGCGCACCGCAAGGGCATCCTGACCAGCACGTCGTTGATGACCGCCGGCCCTGCGGCCGAGGACGCCATTCGGCGGGCCAAGCGGCTGCCCGATCTCGGCGTCGGCCTGCATCTCGCTCTCTATGGCGCGCCGGCCCAGGCGCCTGCCGATGCGATCCCTTATCTCGTCACTCCTGCCGGCGATCTGGACGGACGCTCGACCGCGACAGGCGTGGCGATGACGCTCTCGTCGGCGGTTCGCCGCCAGGTGCACCGCGAGGTGGAGGCCCAGTTCCGGGCCTATCGCCTGTCCGGCCTGCCGATCGGCCATCTGGACGGGCATTGGCATTGTCACCAGCATCCGTGGATCTTGGGCATCGCGATCGAGGTGGGGAAGCCGCTGGGGCTGCGCACGATGCGCATTCCCTATGAACCTGTGCGCCCGTCCGTGCTGGCGGCGAAAGGCGAAGGGTGGGCCAGGCGGATCGCGCACGCCGCAAGCCACTGGTCGCTTGCCGCGCATATGCGGAGGCGGCTGAAGGTCAACGGCATGGCCTCGAACGACTGGTTCTTCGGCAAGAACGACGCGGGCCATGTCACGCCCGGCCTGCTCCAGCAGATGATCGCTGCCCTGCCCGAAGGGGTGAGCGAGATCGGGCTTCATCCGGCGACCGGGCCCTGGTCGGGCGATCACGCGCCTCCGCCCGATTGGCAGGCGAGCGGCGAGCTCGCCGCGCTGATCGATCCGGACACCCGTGCGGCGTGCGAGGCGAACGGCGTTCGCCTGTGCCGCTTCGACGACCTTGTCTGACATGAGCAGGAGCAGAGCCCGGCTTGCCGGAATGCTCGGCTGGGCCGCCGCTGTTGTCGCGGTCGCCGCCGGGATTGCCCTGTCGCCGGACGTCCGGGCGATCGCGGGCGGCGCTCTGCGGGAAATCACCGTCGAATCGGTGCTGGTGACGGTGCCGGTCCAACTCGCCTCCACCCTGATCTGTGCGGCAGCCTTATGGGTGCTGGGCCCGGGCGTGTCCTATTGGGGAAGCGTCGCGTCGCGCGTGCTGCGCGACGCGGGCGGCAACCTGCTGGTGATCGTGCCCGGGCTGGGGGAGTTGATCGGCGCCCGGTCGCTGGTGCTGTCGGGCGGCACAGCGCGACGCGCGCTCGTCGCCAGCGCGCTCGACGTGGTCGCGGAAACGCTGGCGCAGATACCGTTCATCTGCCTGGCCCTGATGGTCCTGCCGCGCCTCGGCTCGCATTGGGATATCGACCGCTCGACGCTGGACTGGCTGGCGATCGGGGTCGGCGCCGGGCTGGTTTTCGCGATCGCCATTTGGGCCTTGTCCCGGAGGAGCGAGCGGGGCCTTGCCGCGCGGCTGCTGTCCGCATTGGCGGCCCAGGTCGTTGCCGCCTGGCATGAGTGGCGGCAGCGGCACGGCGCGTTGCCGGCCGCCATCCTGCTTCACCTGATCGCCTGGGCGATGGGCGGCGTGCAGGTCTGGTTGAGCGCGCGCGCACTGGGGCTGCCGCTCTCGCTCGTGGACGCCATCATCCTCGAAAGCGCGGCCTATGCCGTCCGCGCGATCCTGTTCATCGTGCCGGCCGGTGTCGGCGTGCAGGAAGCGGGCTTTGTGGTGGCGGGATCGGCCTTCGGGCTCTCGCCGGAGCAGTCGCTGGGGCTCTCGCTGGTGCTGCGGGCGCGCGACGTTCTGCTTGGCGTGCCTGTGCTCCTTTTGTGGCCCGTTGCCGAATGGCGCGGCCAGAAGGCGGTTGGCGGGCCGGCCGGCGGCGGCTAAACCGTTGAAATGGAAAGTTGCTTGGCCGAAATCGGCACGATGTTACTTAAGCTCCTGCCGGTGATTCTGCTGATCGGTGCCGCGCCGGTGGGCGACCTGACGATCGACGTCGGCAATGTGCGCAACGGGAAAGGCCGGGTGCATGTCGATATCTGTCCGCAGGACCGTTTCCTTGCAGACGATTGCCCCTATTCGGGCGAAGCGCCCGCAACGCCCGGCGTGACCACGGTGACCGTCCGCGGCTTGCCTGCCGGCCGTTACGCGGCCCAGGCGTTTCACGACGAAAACGCCAATGAAAAGGTCGACCGGGCGTTGTTCGGCATTCCGAAGGAGGGCGTCGGCTTTTCCCGCAACGCGCACATCACCTTCAGCGCTCCCAAATGGCGCGACGCCGAATTCGATTTTGCCGGACACGATCAGAGGATCGGCTTCAGACTTCGTTATTTCCTTGGCGCCTCGGGCCCGCCCAAGAGCTGACGCGGCGGATCGCCCGGACTTGGCGTCGGGCTGGCCGCCGGATCGGCCAGTGGATCGTCGAGTTCCGGGCCTGAGGGAGCGGAGGGCTTCGGCGGCGGTGCGGCCGCGGCCGGGTCCATCAGCGGGTCCTGCAATTCGGGAACCTTGCCGGCGGCCGGATCGCGCAGGGGATCCTGCAGCTCGTCGAGCGGACTTTCCGCCGCCGATTTGCCCTTGAGTGCCGCGATTTCCCCGGCGCGGTCCTGCAGATAGACCGAGCGCAGCGTTGCATAGGGATCGACCGAGTCCTCGAGCAGCCTCTTGAGCTCCTCGTCCGATTCGGCGCGCAGGTCGAGCCCGGCGATCACCGCGCGGGGAATCTGGAAGCGGTTCCGCCTCAGCTCGCCGCCGACCGTGAGTGGAAGCACCAGCCCATCCGCCTGGCCGCCGACCAGGTCACGGAAATCGGTCGGTCCGATCAGCGGCAGATAGAGGTACGCCCCCGGCTTCACCCCATAAAAGCCCAGGGTGTCGCCAAAGCCATTGGGCCGATGCGGGAGCTTGATGCCCGGCGTCTTGGCCAGGTCGAGCACACCGCCGAGGCCCAGCGTCGAGTTGATCAGGAAACGGGTCGCCGTCTCGATCGCCTTGCCGGGCTTCAGCTGCAGCAGGTAATTGAGAAAGACGATCGGCTCCTGCAGGTTTGACAGGGCGTGGCGCAGCCCGGTGCGCACCGGCTTGGGCACCACGTCGCGATAGCCGAGCGCGGCGGGGCGGATGATTGCGCGATCCAGACCCTGCTGGATCTTGTACATGCGCCGGTTGAATTTCTCGTGCGGATCGCCCGGCGTGCGGGCGCGGCGAGCCGCCGGTTCGAGCGGCGGCGCCTCGGCTTCCACGGCGGATGGCATCGGTGCGGGCGGCAGCGTGACTGCCGGCTGCTGCTGCGGGGATGCGGCGAGCAGGGCTAGCGCCGGCAGCAGCGCGATGTGGATCACCCGCCGCTCTTGGCCGCCAGCGCGTTCAAATGGGCAGTCAACGCCTTCGCGCCGCCGGACGCCAGCACGCCGGCAAAGTCGGACCGCCGCGTCGCCAGCTGGCTGATCGAGTTCTTGTAGAAAACGTCGATGATCCGCCAGCCGTTCGTCTGCCGCAGCCGGTAGGCGATCGGGACCGGCGCGCTGCCCGAGCTGTTCAGCGTCGTTCGGACCAACCGGTCGCCGCCGCGTGCGTCGACCTGCGGCGCGATCGTGAACGTCTCGCCCGAATAGCCGTCGAAATTCTTCGCATATTGGGCGATCGTCAGCCTGCGGAAGGCAGCGACCAGCGCGGACTGTTCCGCTGCTGAGAATTTCGTCCAGGCGCTGCCGACCGTCAGCCTCGTCATCAGCGGCAGGTCGAAGCTGCGATCGATCACCGGAGCGATTCGCGCCGCGCGGCCGGCCACGCCGGCGCTCTTGCCGGCCTTCATGATCCCGAGCAGGCCGTCGTCCAACGCCTTCACGGTCGCTTGGGCGGGGTCGGAGGTCTGTGCGGAAGCCGCGGGCGCCAACAGGGCCACGGACAGGGACGCGATCAGGATACGCATACGAACACTCCCGTTGCTGGACGCAGGGCATATCGCCGTGGCGCCCAAGGGTCCACCTTGCAGGATAGGTCGCCACCCGAAGTGCCAATCCGGTTCGCATATTGGCGCTTCCGGAGCCGCCGCTGCCCCGCTAAATGATAATCATCACGGGCAAGATCGTGAGGAGGCCGACGCTTGACGGACATCTCTGACCCGGAAACTCCGCCGCTTCGCGTCCTGCTCGCCAACCCCCGCGGCTTCTGCGCGGGGGTCGTGCGGGCGATCGATATCGTCGAACGCGCTTTGGATCGGTACGGCTCACCCGTCTATGTCCGGCATGAGATCGTCCACAACCGCCACGTCGTCGAGAAGCTGCGGCGCAAGGGTGCCGTGTTCGTCGACGACCTCTCGGAGATTCCGGCCGGCGCGATGACGGTGTTCAGCGCCCATGGCGTGGCGCGCTCCGTCGTCGAAGAGGCGGCGACGCGCTCGCTGCCGGTGCTCGATGCCACCTGCCCGCTCGTCACCAAGGTCCATGTGCAGGGACGGCGATATGCGAAATCGGGGCGGACATTGGTCCTGATCGGCCATGCCGGCCATGCAGAAGTCGTCGGCACGATCGGCCAGATCGACGCGCCGATTCACCTGGTCTCGACCGTGCACGACGTCGCGGCGCTTCCGCTCGATCGCGATACGCAGATCGCATACATCACCCAGACGACGCTGAGCGTCGACGATACGCGCGGCATCATCGCCGCTCTGAACGAGCGGTTCGATGACGTGCAGGGGCCGAATGTCTCGGAAATCTGTTACGCCACCCAGAATCGACAGACCGCCGCGCGCGATCTTGCCCGCAGCAGCGACCTGCTGATTGTCGTGGGCGCGAAGAACAGCTCGAATTCCAGCCGCTTGCGTGAGATCGGCGACGAAATGGGCGTGCCCAGCTACCTGGTGGACGATGGCGACGGCGTCGACCCTGCCTGGCTCGACGGAGTCGCGACAGTCGGCGTGACCGCCGGCGCCTCGGCGCCCGACGAGCTCGTCGACAGCGTCATTGCCGCCCTCCGTGCGCTTCGACCGGTCGAGGTGGATCAGCTGGACGGCGCCGAGGAAAATATCAGCTTCAGCCTGCCCGCAGCACTTCGCGAGCCGCGGCAGGCAGCGGCAGCCGAATAGGAGAGCCATGAGCCTGCCCCTTTCCCAGGTCGCGCGGATCGGCGCCTATACGCTGAAGCAGCACATCAAGGGCGGCAAATACCCGCTCGTGCTGATGCTGGAGCCGCTGCTGCGCTGCAATCTCGCCTGCCCCGGCTGCGGCAAGATCGACTATCCCGATCCGATCCTGAACCAGCGCCTGTCGTTCGAGCAATGCATGGATGCGATCGACGAATGCGGCGCGCCGGCCGTGTCGATCGCCGGTGGCGAGCCGCTGCTGCACCGGGACATGCCGCGAATCGTTAAAGGGTACATCGCGAAGAAGAAGTTCGTGATCCTGTGCACCAATGCGCTGCTGTTGAAGAAGAAGATCGACGATTACGCGCCATCGCCCTTCTTCACCTGGTCGATCCACCTGGACGGCGACAAGGGCATGCACGACCATGCCGTCGATCTGGAGGGAACGTACGAGGTCGCGATCGAGGCGATCGAGCTCGCCAGGGCGAAGGGCTTCCGGGTCCAGGTCAATTGCACGGTGTTCGACGGCGCCGATCCGGCGCGGCTGGCGGCGTTCTTCGACGAAATGGAAAAGCGCGGGGTCGAGATCACGATCTCGCCCGGCTATGCCTATGAGCGTGCCGCCGACCAGCAGCATTTCCTCAATCGCGAGCGGACCCGGCAATTCTTCCGCGATGTGTTCCGAAGGGGCAATGGCGGCAAGGCGTGGACCTTTACCAACTCGCCGCTCTTTCTCGACTTCCTTGCCGGCAACCAGACCTATGAATGCACGCCCTGGTCGATGCCGCTGCGCACCGTCTTCGGCTGGCAGAAGCCCTGCTACCTGGTCGGCGAAGGCTATGTGCCGACCTTCGCGGAGCTGATGGAAGGGACGGACTGGGATCAATATGGCGTCGGCAAATACGCCAAATGCTCCGACTGCATGGTCCATTGCGGGTTCGAAGGCACCGCGGCGACGGACTCGATCCGGCATCCGCTGAAGATGCTGGCAGTGGGCCGCAAGGGCGTGCGTACGGAGGGTCCGATGGCGCCCGACATCGACCTGTCGAACGCGCGGCCGGCGGAGGATGTCTATTCCAGCCATGTCGAGCGCGAGCTGGCGCGGATCAAGGCGGAGGATCCGGAAGGGTTCAAACGGGCCCAGCGCGCCGCGTGATCTGATCCAGAGCCGAAAGCGCGCCTGCAGCCACGGAGAGGGTGCGGAACGCGCGCTCGGCATGAATCCCAGTGCGGATAAGTACCCGTAGCTGCGCCGGGTTCCTGAGGATGGAAGCCAGCACGGCGCCGATCGCGATGCCACCGTCCGAGCGCATCCCGACCAGCGCGGCCGGAGGCAGCGTCTCGTCAGCGGCATCGGAGATGGCGCGGACCACGCCGAACGCCAGCCCGTGCCGTTCCGCGACGCGCCGGGCGATGTGCGTCTCCATGTCCACTGCTACGGCGCCGGTCGTTGCGCGGAGCGCCTGCTTTGCGGCCGCGGTGACGACGATCGCACCGGAACCGGTGATTGGTCCCGCGACGGCGTGGGGCGGGGCGCGTCGGAGCTGCCCGACTGTCGCCGGGTCGCCGTCGATGACCAGATCGCCGGATCGCAGGTTAGGGGAAAGCGCTCCGGCCAGCCCGAATGAAAGGATCAGGCCAGGGCAGGATGCGGCCTGACGAGTAAGCTCCCGTTCGAGCCGCTCTCCATCGCCGCCGCCGACAATGACCGATGCGTCTGGGCAGGCTTTGCGAACAATCGCGGCCTCGCGCCGAAGGCCGCAGGCGACGATCAGCGTCACATGCCGAACCCGACGCGCGTCCCGTTGCTGCGCTTGAGATTGCGATAGCGGGCCATGGCCCAGAGCGGGAAATAGGCAGGGTAGCCATGATAGCGCAGGTAGAAGACCCGCGGGAAGCCGCCGCCGGTATAATGTTCCTGTCCCCACAGTCCGTCGTCCGACTGGTGCGCCTGGAGCCAGGCGATGCCGCGCGCGACCGCAGGAGACTCGACTTCGCCCGCGGCCATCAGCCCGAGGAGGGCCCAGGCCGTCTGTGAAGCGGTGGACGGCGCAGACGTGTGGCCGGTGCGGTCAAGGGCATAGCTTTCGCAATCCTCGCCCCAACCGCCATCGTCGTTCTGGATCGCCGCCAGCCAGGCGACGGCCTTGGCCACCATCGGCGTTTCGGGACCGATTCCGGCAGCGTTGAGCGCGCAGAGCACGGACCAGGTGCCGTAGATATAGTTCACGCCCCAGCGGCCGAACCAGCTTCCTTCCGCTTCCTGCTCGCGTTCCAGATAGGCGAGCGCGGCCGCCATGCGCGGGCTGTCCTGCGGCTCGCCCAACTGCGCCAGCATCGACACCACGCGTGCGCTGACGTCGGCGGTCGGCGGATCGAGCAGCGCGCCGTGATCCGCGAACGGCAGGTTATTGAGGTAATGATAGCTGTTGTCGGCGTCGAACGCGCCCCAGCCGCCGTCGCTGCATTGCAGGCCGACCGTCCAATCGGCGCCCCGCCCGATCGCTTCGTCATTGAGCGTGCCGAGCCGACCGCGCGCCCGGTCCATCGCCATCACGACCACGGCGGTGTCGTCGAGATCGGGGTAATGATCGTTGCGGTACTGGAACGCCCAGCCGCCCGGGCGCACAGCGGGGCGCGCCTCCGCCCAATCGCCCGCGACATCGAGCACCTGGCGCGGCTTGAGCCAGGCCAGCGCGCGATCGGCGGCGGCATCGTCGCCCGCCTCCATCATCGCATGCGCGGCGAGTGCGGTGTCCCAGACTGGAGAGACGCAGGGCTGGCAATAGGCTTCGTCGTCGCGGATCACGAGCAGCCGCTCGACCGATTCGCGGGCCATCGCGCGCGCGCGATGGCCGGGCGGATGGCCGAGCGCGTCGAACATCATCACGCTGTTCGCCATCGCCGGATAGATCGCGCCGAGGCCGTCGACGCCGTTCAGCCGTTCGGTCACCCAGGCGACGCAGCGGTCGATCGCGCGGGCCCGCATGCCCTTCGGCCAGAGACCGTCACCGGCCTTGAGCAGATGGTCGAGCGTGTTGAACGCGATCGTCCAGGAGCGCTTCAGGCCCGCCGCTTTGCTTCCGGTCCGGACGGGCCGGCCGGTGTAGAGCTCGTCCACCCGCACGCCGCGCGGGTTGCGCGCGACCGGCTTCAGCGTCGCCAGCACCAGCAGCGGCACCACCACCGTCCGGGCCCAATAGGATGTCTTCGACAAATGGATCGGAAACCAGCGCGGCGCCAGGATCAGCTCGGGCGGCATGGTCGGCACCGCGTCCCAAGGCCCGGCGCCATAGAGCGCGAGCTGGATACGCGTGAAGACGTTGCTCGCCGCAGCGCCTCCGGCTGCCAGCACCGCCGCCCGCGCGCGGGCCATGTGCGGCTCTCCCGGGTCGTCGCCGATCATCTTCAGCGCGTAATAGGCCTTCACCGTCGCGCTGACGTCGAACGCGCCGGCGTGGAACAGCCCCCAGCCGCCATGCTCGGCCGACTGGATGCGGCGCAGATAGCGGCCGATCTTTGCTTCCAGAACCGCGTCGACCGGCTCGCCCAGATAGTGGCGCAGCAGCACATATTCGGCGGGAATGGTGGCGTCGGCCTCCAGTTCGAACACCCAGTGGCCGTCGTCGCGCTGGCGGGAGGCGAGCGCCGATGCGGCACGCTCGACCGCGTGATCGACCGGGCCAAGCGGATCGGCGGCGCGTTCGGCCAGGGCGTCGTCGGCAACGGTCGACATGGACGCGAGCCTAGCCGAGCGCCGCGCCGGCTGCCAGCCGGGCGGCCGTCTCGCCCGATCGCAGCGCGCCTTCGATCGTCGCGGGCAGGCCGGTCGCGGTCCAGTCGCCGGCGAGGAACAGGTTGCGCCAGCGCGTCGCGGTCGGCGGCCGCTTCGCCTCTTGTTCAGGCGTGGCGGCGAAAGTCGCGCGCTTTTCCTTGACGATCTGCCAGCGCGGCATCGGCGCGTCGATCCCGTATGCGACCGAGATATCCGCCCAGAATTGCCGTGCGAGCGTTTCTCGGTCGATGTCGACCAGGCGATCGGCGGCGCTGACGGTCACGGAGATTCGGTCGGGAAAGGCAAACAGCCATTCGGCCGTGCCGCCGATCAGGCCCAGCATTGCCGGCGCGCCTGCGGGAGCGGGCACCGCGAAATGCGCATTGACGATCGCCCGGAATTCGTCAGGCGCCTGGAGGCCCGGCACCAGGGCCGTGGCTGCCCAGGACGGCACCGCCAGGATGACGGCTTCGGCGTCCCCGATCGCCTCGGGACCCCGCCCCCAGTCGAGTGACACGACGCGATCGTCCTGAAAGCCGATCCCGTGGAGGCGCCGGTTGAAGGTCACGGGCTGCCGTTCGGCGGCAAGCCAGTCGACGGCCGGGTCGACGAAGGCCGCAGCGAGCGTCGGCTCGGCGATGCGGGGCTGCATGGCACCGCCGCCCTTGACCAGGGTCTCGCGAAACAGGTTTGCAGCCAGTCGAGCCGAGGCTTCTGCCGGCGCGGTGTTCAGCGCCGCAAGCAAAACCGGCTGGGCGAAACGCGTCCAAACGGCCCCGTCGGTCGCGACGTGCGCGTCGATCCGGCCATCGCGCGCGGCCAAGAGCCGGGCGAGCGAGAGATATTCGCTCAGCTGGCTGCCCGGCAGCCGCCGGCCAGGCGACAGCACCCACCAGGGAATCGGCCCGGCATTGATCCGCACCGTCCAGCTTTCTCCGTTTGTCAGGTCACGAAAGGCGAAGGCCGCTTCGTCCGGGCCGGCCAGCGGCGGCGCCGCGCCCACTGCGGCCCGGAACCGGGCGACGGCCTGATTGCCCGACAGGACAAGGTGGTTTCCGTTGTCGATCGTCAGCCCCAGCTGCGGATCGTGATAGGACCGACACCTTCCCCCCGCGCGCGGGGCGGCCTCTGCCACTGCCACCGGGATTCCGGCGCGCACGAGAGCGACCGCTGCCGACAGTCCGGCAAGCCCGGCCCCGACCACGGTCACGCGTTCCGGCTTCAACGCGACAGGCTCAGCTTCAGCACGGTCCAGAACAGCGCCGGCTTGGACACGCGTACGCGCGTCCGCGGCAGCCGCCAGCCGATCGCCTCCATCCGCTTCAGGATGCCGGCGTAAACCGCGGCCATCAGATGGGGGGCGAGGAGCCGCCCGCGCGGCCGGTCGCGCAGGATCGCCTGTGCCGCTGCGAAATGCCGGTCCGCTTCCGCCGCGATGATCCGGGCGGCGGCGTCGATGCCGGAATGGCCGACCACTTCGGCTGGGGTTGTGATCGGCACTCCGGCCGTCGTCAGGGCCTCGTGCGACAGGTAGACGCGACCGATCGCGGCGTCCTCGTCGATGTCGCGCAGAATGTTGGTCAGTTGCAGCGCCCGCCCGAGATGGTGGGCAAGCGCAATCCCCGGATCGCGCTCCATCCCGAAGATCCGGACGGACAGCCGGCCGACCGCCGACGCGACGCGGTCGCAATAGAGGTCCAGCTCGGCCGCGGCGGGCCAGCGGATATCGCGTTCCACATCCATCGCCATCCCGTCGATCACGGCGTGGAAGTCGCCGCGGTCGAGCCCGAACCGGGCGACGGCGTCCGCGACCAGTGCCGCCTGGCCGGGCTCGCGCCCGCCATAAAGCGCATCGATATCGGCACGCCAGCGATCGAGCGCCCCGGCCCGCGCCGCTCGGTCTCCGGCCTGATCGTCGGCAATGTCGTCGACCGCGCGGCAAAAGGCATAGACCGCATACATCGCTTCGCGCTCGGCGCGGGGCAGCACGCGCATGCCGGCGTAGAAGGAGCTGCCGCTGACCTGCGCCTGGAGCGCAGCTGGAGTGGCCTTCGGATTCACCTGCGACGCCTCGCGAACAACTGGCCAAGCGCCGCCCCGCCGGCGAGCAGCACGGCCTCTACGGTACGATGGTGGACGCGCTCGCTCAAGGGATCGCGGGTCAGCAGCCTGGCGGTCAGGCTTTCGGCAAGCCGCTGAATGATGGCCACTTCCGCGGCAAGCCGGCGGTCGCGAATGCCGCCGGCAAACGGGGCACTGACCTCAAGCAGGGTGCGGGTCCGCGCCGCCGTCGCGACGATCGCGTCGCGCAATGCCGGCGTCGCGGCGGTCAGCGCCAGGTCCTCTGCCTCCGCACCGGACGCGGCGAGCATGTCGGCAGGGATGTAGATGCGATCGAGCGCGCGATAATCCTTCGCGCAGTCCTGCAGGTGATTGATGACCTGCAGCGCCGCGCACAGCGCATCCGACAAGGGCCAGGTCGCGCGGTCTTCGCCATGCACGTCGAGCACGAACCGGCCGACCGGCATCGCCGAAAGGCGGCAATAGCCGATCAGCGAGTCCCAGTCGGCATAACGGCGAACCGTCACGTCTTGGGTGAAGGCGTCGAGAAGCTCATGGGCATGGATCGGATCGATGCCGCGCTCGGCCATCGTCCGCGCCAGCGCGACCGCCTCGGGCGCGCCATCGCCGTCCAGACCGCGGCGCAGCTCACCCAACTTGTGCAATTTCTCGGACGGACTCAGGTCGGCCGCGTCGGCGATATCGTCGGCCACCCGCGCGAAGCGGTAAAACGCCATGATCGGCGCGCGATGCTCCGGCCGGAGCAGCTTCGACGCGACGGGGAAATTCTCGTCGCGATGGCCCTTGCCCGACCGGCCGGTCATCGCCCGACCGCCGCTTGCACGCGGCCCTTCCATAG
Organism: Sphingomonas changbaiensis NBRC 104936; assembly: GCF_000974765.1. Classification (GTDB taxonomy): domain Bacteria; phylum Pseudomonadota; class Alphaproteobacteria; order Sphingomonadales; family Sphingomonadaceae; genus Sphingomonas_B; species Sphingomonas_B changbaiensis. The sequence continues at coordinate 102,717 of NZ_BBWU01000045.1, forward strand.
GCCGCCCCGGCCGCGGTGATGCCGCCAGGCGGAAAGCACCGTGCACGCGCCGTAGAACACCGCGATCGCGGGCAGGGCCAGGCCCCAGGCTGGCGACCGCCTGTAGAAGCGCAGCATCGGCTGAAAAAGGGCCGCCATGAGCAGCCAGGCCAGCAATCCCGCCACGCGCGCAGTCCCCGAGCCGAGCAGCGCCAGCAGCGGCGGCGTCAGGAAAACGAACGCGAGGCCCGTCACGGTGCCGATCAGATTGAGCGGCGAGTAGCCGAGCTGGGCATAGGCCGATCGCGCGATCATCGCGGCGATATCGCTCCATCTCTCATAAGGCCGGATGCTGCGGGATCGGTCGGTCAGGCCAAGCCAGATCGGACCCCGGCGCTTCATCAGCGCACCCAGCGCACAATCGTCGATCAGGGCATCGCGAATGGCCGCGATCCCGCCGGCCTCCTCGAGCGTGTCGCGCCGGACCAGCATGCAGCCGCCGGCCGCCGCCGCGACTTTCCCCGGCCGGTTCACCCGCGCGAACGGATACAGCAGTTGAAAGAAGAAGACGAAGGCAGGGACCATCGCGCATTCGGGAAGGCTCTGGCAGCGGAGCTTCGCCATCAGCGAGACGAGGCGCCGGTCGCCCGATTCGGCGATGCCGACCAGCATCCGAAGCGTGTCCGGTGCGTGCTCGATATCGGCGTCGGTCAGCCACAGCAAAGTCGCGCCGCCGCTTGCCGCCACGCCTTGCGACATCGCCCACAGCTTGCCCGTCCAGCCGGCCGGCAGGGGAGGCGCCGACACGATCGTCAGCCGGTCCGATTCAAGCGCGCGCGCGGCGGCGGCGGTGCCGTCGCTGCTGTGATCATCGACAAGGATGATGCGGAACGGCCCCGGATAATCCTGCGCGGCGAGGCTGCCGATCGAGCGCGCGATCACCTCCGCTTCGTCGCGGGCGGGAACGACGGCGACCACGTCCGGCCACAAGGCGGGTGTCGCCGCCGGCGCAGTCTCGTCGCGTTCGCTGGTCCGCCAGAATCCGGTCGCCGCCAGTCCGATCCAGACGAGCAGCGCGAGCGCGCCGACCAGGCTCATCGGATTGCCCCCGCAGCGCGGAACCACCGGATCGCGTCCGCAATCGCCTCCCGATATGGTCGCGCGACATGCCCCAGCTCGCGTTCTGCCTTGGCGGAGCTGTAGAACATCGCGTGCTTCGCCATACGCAGCCCATCGAGCGTCAGGAATGGATCGCGGCCGGTGGCGCGGGCCCATTGCTCGTTGGCCCAGGCGAGCGGAAACAGCGGCGCGCGCGGCAAGCGCACCAGCGGCGGCCGGCGCCCCGCCAGATCGGCGATGGTTCGCAGCGTCTCTTTCAGGCTTATGTCCTGCCCGCCGAGGATATATCGCTCGCCGATCCGACCCCGTTCTAATGCCCGCAGATGCCCAGCGGCGACGTCGTCGACATGGACCAGGTTGAGGCCGCTATCGACAAAGGCCGGCATTCGGCCGTTGGCGGCCTCGACGATGATCCGGCCCGTTGGCGTCGGTCGCACGTCGCAAGGGCCGATCGGCGTGGAGGGATTGACGATGATCGCGGGGAGCCGCTGCTCGCGCACCATGGCCTCGACCAGCCGTTCGGCGACCACCTTGCTGCGCTTGTAGGCGCCGACGACCTCGTCTTCACGGGCCGCGCGCGTCTCGTCGGCGGCTCTCCCCTCGCGCGGCAGCAGCGTCGCCACGCTGCTGGTATAGACGATCCGCTCGACCTGCGCGGCCGACGCGGCTTCCATCACGTTTCGTGTGGTCTCGCGGTTGTTGCGGATGATTTCCTCGGGGTCGGCCGCCCAGATCCGGTAATCCGCCGCCACATGGAAGAGGTAACGGACCCCCGCCATCGCCGTCGCAACGGCAGCGGGATCGCGCAGGTCGCCCTCGACCAGTTCACCGGGGAAATCGGCCAGGTTCGCCCGCGCGCTCGTTGCCCGCGCCAGGCCGCGCAGCGGGTATCCCGCCGCGGCGACCGCACGCGCCACGGCCGAGCCGACGAAGCCCGACACTCCCGTCACCAGCACCAAGCCCGCGTCGCTCACGCACCAGGACTAGCCGCTCCCAGCGTTCCCGTCACCGGGGCGTGTCGATTGCCGCTGCTCTTGCCGGTCGCGCTCGACTAAGACCCGGCAGATGGTGGCACTTCATGCGGCCGGCTGGCTGCTTTTGGTCCTGGCGGCGCTCGGCAGCCTCTACACGCTCGCCGCCGCATTCGTGATGCGGCGCTTCTTCGCGGCGCGCGATCGCCTGCCCGCGCGCCGGTCCGACGCCGTGACGATCCTGAAGCCGCTCCACGGTGCCGAACCCTTGCTCGGGGACAACCTGGTGACCTTCGTTGAGCAGAACCATGACGGCCCGATCCAGATGCTCTGCGGGGTCCATGGCGCCGCCGATGCGGCGCTGGCAGCCGCTCAGAGTCTGCGCGTCGTGCAGCCCGATCGGCGGATCGAGACAGTGATCGATTCGCGCACGCATGGCGCCAACGGCAAGATCGCCAACCTCATCAATCTGGAGCACCGCATCGCCCATTCGATCGTGGTGCTCAGCGACAGCGATATCGTTGCAGGACCTGATTACCTCGCGCGACTGCTGGCTGCGCTTGGTGCGCCGGGCGTGGGCGCCGTGACCTGCCTGTACCGCGGCCGCGGCGATGCCGGCTTCTGGTCGCGGGTGGGCGCGGCGCAGCTCAGCTATCAATTCCTGCCGGGCGCAGTGTTTGGTGTGGCGACCGGAATGGCCACGCCCTGCATGGGATCGACGATCGCGCTCAGGCGCGAGACGCTGGACCGGATCGGCGGATTCGGGCGCTTCGCCGATGTGCTGGCGGACGATTATGCGATCGGAGAGGCAGTGCGGGCGCTCGGCCTCACGGTCGCGGTGCCGCCGATGCTGGTCGTCCACGCATCCGTGGAGCGCAGCTTCGGCGAGCTTTGGAAGCACGAGCTGCGCTGGAACGCGACGATCCGCGGGATCGGCGCGCTGCCCTATGCGGCCAGCGTGATCGCCATGCCGCTGCCGCTCGCGCTGATCGGTGCGCTGCTGTCGCCGGGGATCGGCGCAGCCGCGATCTGCGCTGCCGCACTGGCCGCGCGCCTTATCCTCAGACGTGCAGTCGACGAACAAGCGGGCGCCGTCACCGCGCCGGCCTGGCTGCTGCCCGTTCGCGACCTGCTGACGTTCGCCGTGTTCCTCGCCGGCTTCTTCGTTCGCTCGGTTGATTGGCGCGGGGATCGGCTTAGAATGCGTGATCGCGGCACGATCGAGGCCGAAGCGGAGCTGTCCGGATGATGCGTACCTTGTTTCTGCAGGCACCCTCGTTCGACGGCTATGACGGCGGCGCGGGCGCGCGGTATCAGATGAAGCGGGAAGTCCGCTCGTTCTGGTACCCCACCTGGCTGGCCCAGCCGGCCGCTCTGGTCGAGGGCTCGAAGCTGATCGACGCGCCTGCGCACGACCTGACCTGGGACGATATCAAGCATGAGGTGGACGAGCGCGATCTCGTGATCCTCCACACCTCGACGCCGAGCTTTCGACAGGACGTGCACACGGCAGAGCTGATCAAGGCGCGCAATCCGAACGCGATGATCGGCCTGATCGGCGCCAAGGTCGCGGTCGAGACGCAGGCATCGCTGGAGGCGTCGCCCGCGATCGATTTCGTCTGCCGCAACGAGTTCGATTTCACGATCAAGGACGTCGCCGACGGCGTGCCGCTCGCGCACGTCGCCGGGATCAGCTGGCGCAATGGCGAAGGGCAGATCGTCCATAATCCCGACCGCGCGGTGCTGGAGGACATGGACCAACTGCCGTTCGTCTCGCCGGTCTACAAACGCGACCTGACGATCGAGAAATATTTCGGGGGCTATCTCAAGCACCCCTATGTCAGTTTCTACACCGGGCGCGGCTGCAAGAGCCGCTGCACCTTCTGCCTGTGGCCGCAGACCGTGGGGGGGCACAACTACCGCACGCGGTCGATCGGGCACGTGATCGAGGAAGTGAAGTACATCCAGCGCGAAATGCCGGAGGTGAAGGAGATCTTCTTCGACGACGATACGCTGACCGACAACCGCCCGCGCGTCGAGGCGCTGGCGCGGGAACTCGGCAAGCTGGGCGTCACCTGGTCATGCAATGCCAAGGCGAACGTGCCGTACGAAACGCTGAAGGTGATGAAGGAGGGGGGCTGCCGCCTTCTCCTCGTCGGTTATGAAAGCGGCAACCAGCAGATTCTGCACAACATCAAGAAGGGGCTGCGCGTCGACGTCGCGCGGCAGTTCACGCGGGACTGCCACGCGCTCGGCATCGTCATTCACGGCACTTTCATTCTCGGGCTGCCCGGCGAGACGCTGGAGACGATCGAGGAAACGATCGAATATGCCAAGGAGATCAATCCGCACACGATCCAGGTGTCGCTGGCGGCGCCCTATCCCGGCACCTTCCTGTACAGGCAGGCGACCGAGAATGGCTGGTTCGACGGCAGCGACCACCTGCTGACCGACGGCGGCAACCAGATCGCGCAGCTGTCCTACGATCACCTTCCGGCCAGCGTGATCTTCGACAAGGTCGAGGAATTCTACAAGCGCTTCTACTTCCGCCCGCGCAAGATCGGCGCGATCGTCGGCGAAATGATCCGCGACTTCGACATGATGAAGAGGCGCTTGCGCGAAGGCGTTGAGTTCTTCGACTTCCTGCGCCGGCGGAAGGAAGCCGCCTGAGCGACCCGGCCAAGCCGCGGCTGATCGTCACTGCCGACGATTTCGGCGCATCCCTTGCGGTCAACGAAGCGGTCGAACGGGCGCATCGCGACGGCTTCCTGACCGCTGCCAGCCTGATGGTGACCGGGACTGTTGCTGCCGATGCCGTCGCGCGCGCCGGGACGATGCCGTCGCTGGGAGTCGGCCTGCATCTCGTCCTCGTCGAGGGGCGGCCGGCGCTGCCGCCTTCCGATGTGCCGATGCTGGTCGACGAGACCGGCGCGTTCTGTCGCGACATGGCGCGGCTTGGGCTCGCGATCTTCGCCAACCCTTCCGCCCGGCGCCAGCTCTATGCGGAGATCGAGGCGCAATTCACCCTGTTCGCGGCGACCGGGCTGCCGCTCGATCACGTCAACGCCCACAAGCATTTCCACGTCCATCCGACGATTGCGTCGGCGATCCTGGCGATCGGCCCGCGATACGGGATGAAGGCAATGCGGGCGCCTGTCGAGCGCGGTCGCGGTGGTGCGCTGGTCCGGCTTTGGGCGACGCTGCTTCAGCGCCGCTTGCGTCGGGCGGGTATGCTGGTTCCGGATCAGATCGTCGGCCTGGCCTGGTCGGGCGCCTTCGACCGCGATCGCATGCGCCGCGCCCTGACGAGCCTCTCACCCGGCTTGACGGAAATCTACACCCATCCGGCCGCTGAAGACGTCTACCCCGGCAGCGCGCGCGGCTACCGCTATCGCGACGAATTGGCGGCTCTTGTTGACCGGGATTTGGGCACGCTCGCGCGGCACGGCAGCGAACTCGGCAACTTCACCGCGTTCATGCAGTGAACCGCTCCCGGATCAGTCTTCGCGCACGCGTCCGCTGAGCTTGCCGACGGCGCCTTCCCAGTCGCTCCGGCTGGCTGCGCGGCGGCGGGCCAGCAGGGCGATCAGGCACAGGCCGCCCACTGCCTGCAACAGGCTCAGCAGGTCGGGCAAAGGAAGCTGCGTCATCCGGCGCTTGTCGCAGCCTCTGGTTAACCGATTGGCTCATAAGCTCGGTTAACGCGGGGCTGGCGGCCGGCCGCGCGTCAATAGTCGCCGTCGAGATCGTCTTCGCCGAGCTCCGCATCGACGTCGCCGTCCAGGACGTCGTCGCCCAGATCCTCTGGCGACAGGATCGTCATGCCGAGCGCGTCCACCTCTTCCGGCATGAACTCGGCCTGGCGATCGTCCTCGACATAATCCTCGCCGCGGTCGCGGGTCATGTCGGTCAGCACGTCGCCGTCGGACGGGCCGCCGCCTTCATATTCATGCACTTCCGCGCGCTGCGAATCGTCCAGGCCTTCCATCTCGCCGTCCGTTGCCTTGGCTTCCACCCGCCCGTCCATCGTCTTTCCTCCATTGCGCCTGTGTGCAAAAACGAGGGGTCCCGAACCGAGGTTCCAGCCTAAGGAGAATGACCATGCCGACCCGCACCGCGACGGCCCGCTACGATGGCTTCGGCAAGGACGGCCAAGGCCACCTGACCACCCAGTCCGGCGTTCTGGCCGACCAGCCCTACGGCTTCGGCACCCGCTTCGGCGACGAGCCCGGCACGAACCCGGAGGAGCTGGCGGCGGCAGCGCATGCCGGCTGCTTCACGATGGCGCTGAGCTTCGCGCTCGCCGGCGCCGGCTACAGTGCCGGCCGGCTCGAAACCAAGGCGGCGGTCACCCTCGACAAGGACGGCAGCGGCTTCACGATCACCAAATCCGCCCTCACGCTCACCGCAAAGGTGGACGGGATCGAGGAGTCGGAGTTCGCGCGCATTGCAGCCGAAGCAAAGGCGAATTGCCCGATTTCGAAGCTGTTCAACACTGAAATCACGCTCGAGCATAAGCTCGAAGCCTAGCTACGTCCGAAGAGCTTCCCACGTTCGGCAAAGGCGACAGCGGCGATCGCCGCCAAGCCGGACAGCGTGAAGCCGGTATAGAGCGGGACGGTGCTGCCGTTGAAGGCGGCGCCGATCGCCGCCCCGATCGAAATGCCGCCGATCGTCTGGATAAGCCCCTGGACGCTGGAAGCGGTGCCGGCCAGCCGGCCCATATGCTCCATCGCGATCGCGCCGAAGTTCGCGCCCGCAAGCCCGAAGCAGCTCATCATCAAGGCCTGGAGCACGGCGAAGGTCAGCACCGTTTCCAGCCCGGCGAGCGCCAGCGCCAGATGCAATGTCGCGAAAACCGTGTAGCCGATGACCGCGCGGTGCGACACGGCTCGCGCCCCGAACCGCATCACGATCCGCGAGTTCAGAAAGGCCGCGGCCGCCATCGTCGCCGCCATCGCCGAGAACACCGGCGCGAACAGGTTGACCGCGTGGAACTCGCTTTCAAAGATCTGCTGCACCGACAGCAGGAAGCCGAACAAGCCGCCTTGCAGCGCGGTCGAGCCGATCGTGTAGCCGAGCGCCAGCCGGTCCATCAGCACGAAGCGGAAGCCCTCACCAATCCGCCGGACGCTCAGCGGCAGGCGGTTTGCGGGATCGAGTGTCTCCGGCAGCCGGATTGCCGACCACAGGAAGGTCAGCAGTCCGGCCGCGGTCAGCACGTAGAAGATCCACCGCCACGGCGCGATCCAGAGGATCAGCTGTCCGAGATTGGGCGCGGCGATCGGCACGACCATGAACACGATCGTGACCAGGCTCATCACGCGCGCCATTGCGTTGCCGACGAAGCGGTCGCGCACGATCGAGGTCGCGAGCACGCGCGACGAGGCGGTCGCCACCCCCGCCGCGACGCGAGCGGCGAGCAGCAGCGGAAAGGTCGCCGCGACTGCGGCCGTCAGGTTGCAGATGACGCCGAACGCGAGGCTGATCAGCAGCACCGGCCGCCGCCCGAATCGGTCCGAAAGCGGCCCGTGCACGATCTGCGCGGCGCCAAAGCCGAACATGAAGGCCGAGATCACCCATTGCCGGTCGTTCGGATTAGCGACGTGCAGGCTGTGGCCGATCGCGGGCAGGGCCGGCAGCATCGTGTCGATCTGCAGCGCCGTCATCGCCATCAATGCGGCGATCAGCGCGACGAATTCGCGAAAGCCGACGTCGTGTCGAGGCGGTGTCGGCGCATGCATCGCGGCCAGATGGCGTGCGCGGCGGCAAAGCGAAAGAGGCACGCGCCGAATTCGCTGAACCAGCCGGTGCGCTCGATCATTCTAGTACGACTGATCGAGGAGGACGGCATGAGCATTTTCGGCAAGATTAGGGACGCGATTTTCGGCCATGCCAAGGCGCAGCAACAGGCGCCGCAATCCGCCCAGGCCCAACATCCCGCCATGCCCCAGATGGGAAGCGCGCCGGCGCAACCGGCACCCGCCCAGCCGCAGCAGCAGCCCGCGCCGCAGCAGCCGGTCGATGTCGAGGCCGTGCTTTCCGACATCGCCGCTCACAAGGGTCAGCAGCTCAATTGGCAATCGTCGATCGTGGATCTGATGAAGCTGCTGGACCTCGATCCGTCGCTCGAGAACCGCAAGGAGCTCGCGACCGAGCTCGGCTACCAGGGCGAGAAGAACGGCAGCGCCGAGATGAACATCTGGCTGCACAGGCGCGTGATGGAAGAGCTGGAGAAGAACGGCGGAAAGGTGCCGGCGTCGCTGAAGGCCTAGAGAAATACCGCACTTGGGAAGTCGCGAGGGCTGAACTAAAGAGCAGCGATGCTCGATACAGTTTCTCCCACCATTCCCCCGCTTTCGCTCGCGCGGCAGGCGGACGATCCGGACGGCTTCGCCCAGGATTTCGGCGCGTCGTTCCAGCGCTTCGGCTTTGGCGTGATCAAGGATCACGGCATCGACCAGGCGCTGATCGATCGCGGCTGGGCGCTGACCAAGGCGTTCTTCGACCTTCCCGCAGAGGTGAAGGCCAAGTATCATCTGCCGGGCAAGGCGGGCGCGCGCGGCTATACGCCGTTCGGGATCGAAACCGCCAAGGGCGCGACCGAGAACGACCTGAAGGAATTCTGGCACGTCGGCCGCGAACTGCCCGCCGGCCACCGCTTCGGTGATGTGATGCCGCCGAACGTGTGGCCCGACGAAGTGCCGGGGCTGAAGGAGACCTTCCTGGCGCTTTACGCCGAGTTCGATCGGGTCGGCGCGAAATTGCTGTCGGCGATCGCGCGCTATCTGGGCCTTGCGCCGGACTGGTTCGTCGAACCGGTCAAGGACGGCAACAGCGTGATGCGGTTGCTCCACTATCCGCCGGTCTCGGCCGATGCGCCGGGCGTCCGCGCGGGGGCGCATGAAGACATCAACCTGATCACCTTGCTGCTCGGCGCCGAAGAGGCCGGGCTGCAATTGCTGGACCGCGACGGCCGCTGGCTGGCGGTCGCTCCGCCGGAGGGCGCGCTGGTCGTGAATGTCGGCGACATGCTGCAGCGGCTGACCAACCATGTGCTGCCCTCGACCACGCACCGGGTCGTCAATCCGCCGCCGGAACGCCGCGGGACGGCGCGTTATTCGATGCCGTTCTTCATGCACCCCGCGCCCGATTTCGTGATCGATACGCTGCCGGGCTGCATCACGCCGGACAATCTCAACCGCTATCCGGAGCCGATCAGCAGCCAGGAATATCTGAACCAGCGCCTGCGCACGCTGGGCCTGCTGAAGGACGACGGGGTGGCGGGCTAGGGTCCGGACCCTAAGGCGTTGACACTCGCCGCCTTAAAACCTAAGTCGCCCGCCTCTCGGTGCCCCGTCGTCTAAAGGTAAGACTACGGACTCTGACTCCGTCAATCGAGGTTCGAATCCTCGCGGGGCATCCAGTTCGGCGGCGGGGCGCGATGATCGGGAAAACGCTCGGACTTGCGCTGGGCTTGACGCTCTCCACCACCGCATCGGCCAATTCCCGCGCGCGTGACGCTGGCGTGACAGTCGGCATCCTTTCGCCGGGTCCCCTCAATGCGATCACCGACGTCGCCGGAGTTAAGGTCGGGCAGGTGACGCTCATCGATGACAAGCACATCCACACCGGCGTGACTGCGGTGCTGCCACATGGCGGTAATCTGTTCCAGGACAAGGTGCCGGCCGGCTTCTTCGTCGCGAACGCGTTTGGCAAGTTCGCGGGCTCGACCCAGGTGGTGGAGTTGGGCGAGATCGAAACGCCGATCCTCCTCACCAATACGCTGAACGTGCCCGAAGCGATGGCGGCGGCTGTCGAATGGACGCTTGCCCAGCCCGGCAACGAGCAGGTGCGATCGGTCAACGCGGTCGTCGGTGAGACCAACGACGGCTTCCTGAACGACATTCGCGGCCGCCACGTCACCATCGCCGATGCCCGTCGCGCGATCGAGACGGCGCAGCGCGGCCCGGTCGCGGAAGGCAATGTCGGCGCCGGCACCGGCACCGTCGCGTTCGGCTTCAAGGCCGGCATCGGCACGTCTTCGCGCCTGCTCCCGACCTCGCTTGGCGGCTGGACGGTCGGCGTGCTGGTGCAGGCGAATTTCGGCGGCGTGCTGACCATCGCGGGCGTGCCCGTCGGCGTGAAGCTCGGGCGCTATGATTACAAGGAGCAGGTCGAGCAGAAGAAGGCCGACGGCTCGGTCGTCGTCGTAATCGCAACCGACGCGCCGCTGTCCGATCGCAACCTGCGCCGGCTGGCCGAACGTGCCTTTGCCGGGATCGCGCGGACGGGCTCCAGCTTCTCGAACGGTTCCGGCGACTATGCGGTTGCCTTCTCGACGGCTGCGTCGGTGCGCCGCACGCTGGAGCGTCGCGCCGCCGCGTCTGCGGTCGAGGATCTGCCGAACGACCGCATGTCGCCGCTGTTCCAGGCCGTTGCCGAAGCGAGCGAGGAAGCCGTGCTGAACGCGCTGTTCGCGGCGCAGACGGTCGAAGGCGATCAGGGCCGCATCGAGGCCCTGCCGCTCGACCGCGTGCTGCCGATGCTGAAGGGCCGCTAGGCTTCGCGGACGGCGTGTCGTCCGCGCATCGCGTCCAGGCTCCACGCGCCGCCGCCGGCTGCGGCCAGGTAGAGGAACACGAAGCAGAACAGGATCGCGGCGTCGCCCATGTTGATCGCCGGCCAGAAGCTCTTCGGCGCGTGGGCCATGAAATAGCCGATGGCCATTTCGCCGGCGCAGATGAACGCGACCGGCCGCGTGAACAGTCCGAGCACCAGCAACGCGCCGCCGATCACTTCGATCAGGGCCGCAACCGTCAGCAGCGCCGGGAGCGGATCGGGCACGCCGGGCTGGGGCGCAGGAAAGTGGGCCAGCTTCATCAGCCCATGTTCCATGAACAGCAACGCGGTCATGATCCGCAGCACCGACAGCATGCGTGGTGCCCAGACTCCCCAACGCTCCATATGCCCCTCCCTCGCTAGCGGCGCTTCACTCCTCCGCGCCTCTGTATTTGAGCTCAAGATACTTGCCCTGGGTGGCGAGCTTGTCGAGGTCGCCGCTCGCCAGCTGCTGCGTCATCCGTGCGAGCTCGCTTTCGACCACGCGCAGCCCTTCGACGAGCTGCGCGTCCGGTCCCTGCCGGCGGAGCTGTTGCGGGACGCGTTGGTAGCCACGGACGAGCTCGGGCAATTCCTCGCCCACCAGCCGGCGCACTTCCATTGCCGCCGGCTCGCGCTCGTCGAGATGCTGGACGCACGGCGCGAGGCCGTCCAGCCGCACGCCGATCTGATCGATCAGCCGGTTGGCGGGCGCAGGAAGGGCCGGGCGCTGCGTGTCCAGCCACTGTTCGGTGCGGTTCGGCAGCGCCTTCAACGGCACTTGCGGCAGCTGCTCGGCCCGCGCTTCCGGCTCGGCGGTGAACAGGATCGTGCCGACCCAGGAGAGCACGATGCCCAGCGCCACCGCCATCACGCCGGTGCCGCCGATCGGGCCGATGATCAGCCCCCACGCGACCGCCGCGACCAGGATCGCGAGCGTCAGCAGGAACATGCGCCGCATCATGCGGACCGCCCGCTGCTTGCGCCGCTCCCGCCTGCGCCGCGCCGCCGCGCGTCCTTCGGGTGATGCGCGGCGGATCAGCTCTTCGGCCTTGGAGATGATGAGGTCGGAGTCGATCATGGGCTACCAATACCCGTTCGCTTCGAGCGAAGTCGAGAAGCGGTTCTCGACAGGCTCGAACCGAACGGCAGCAGGTTTAGCCGACATCGAGCGCCTGCAGCGGCGAGCTCTGGCTCTGCTCGGCGCCTTCGGCTCGCGCGATATAGCCGCGCGACTTTTCGACCTCGTTGGTCAGGGCATTGACCGTGGTCTTCATCGATTCCAGCGCCTTCACTTTGAAGGTGTCGATCGAATCCATCGTGTCATAGACGTTCTGGAACGCACGGCTCAGCACTTCCAGCGGGATTGTCGAGGACGCGGCCTGCTCGTGAATTCGCGCGGTCTGCGTCTTCAGCAGCTTGCCGGTCGAATCGATGATGTTCGCCGTCGTGGTGTTGAGCGCGGTGATCTGCTCCAGCACCAGCTTCTGGCTGGTCAGCGCCTGCGCGACCGTCACCGCCGTACGGAGCGCGGAAACCGTGGTGGTGGACGCGCGATCGACGCCCTTGATCAGCTCGACATTGTTCTTCTTCACGAGGTCGAGCGCCAGATAGCCCTGCACCGTCACCGCCATCTGGGTCAGCAGGTCCTGGGTTCTCTGCCGGACATAGAACAACGCGCTCTCGCGCACCGCCTTCGCCTTGGCCGGGTCGGTCGCGTCCAGCTCGTTGGCTTTGTCTTCCAGCTTCTCGTCCAGGGCCTTGGACATATGGATCATCTGCTCGAGCCGCCCCATCGCGGCCCAGAGCTTCTGCCGCTCGACCGAGATCGCCGCATTGTCCATCAGCAGCTCGTCCTTGCCTTTAGCAAGGCGGCCCAGGATCGCCGCGATATGGCCCTGGGCGGACTGATAGCTGTCGAAATAATTGCGCAGCTTCGACCCGAACGGGATGATGCCGAACAGCCGCCGCTTGGTGAACAGATCGCCCTTTGACGAAGGGTCGAGATCCTCGATCGTGCGGCGCAGCTCGGCGAGGTCGGTGCCGACGCCGGTTTCCTGGTCCATCGCGCGCACCGGCCGGTCGAGAAAGCGATTGCTCTCACCCGCTGCGGCGCGGATTTCCTTTTGGCCAAGGGCGGTGATCGAATCGACGCGCTTGCCGAACTCCGGGCTGTTCACGTCCTGCGCGATCAGATCGTCGACGAACTGGTCGACGCGCTTCTCGAGTTCCGTCTTCTGCTTGTCTTCGAGCGGGACCAGGCCGGCGGCCTTTTCCGGAGCGACGGCAGCGACGGGGTCGGGCGGCGTCAGAACAAGCCCGCTCTCTTCGACAGTGGTCGTGGCGGTGGTGGCCATTAATTCGTCTCCTGCCCCTTGCGGGTTCGGAGATTAGACGCGCGCGGTCGCGGTTCAAGCGGGTTTCGGCATCACGTGCGTGTTTTATGTCGATAATACGGCTTATCGGCTCGAATTGCTCTGCGCCGCGGCCGCCGCATTCATCGCCTGCTGGGTGGAGGAGCCAGGCTGGCCGGGAGCGCCGGTGGCGCCGTTCTCACGGATTGCATCGGCCCGGTTTTCAAGCACTGCCGCCGCCTTGGGCGTGCTCTGGTCGGCGGCATTGTCGAGCGCGTCAGCCTGAGCATCGGCCGATGAACGGTTTGTCGAACTGCCGGAACAAGCGGCGAGAACCAGCAGCGCGAGCGCGGGAGCAGCGTATCTCATGTCCCGCTGAACGCAGCGGGGCGAGCCGAGTTGCCTTAAAGTGCGAATCCGCCGCCGATGGTGCTGTACATGACCCAGCCGGACAGCAGCAGCGACAAAGTCAGCGAAAAGGCCATCAGGCCCCAGCCGAACAACGTCACGATCCGCGGATTCTCGCGGTTCGCGCGTTTGTTGCTGCTGATGCTGGCGAGCACGAAACTGGCCAGGACACCGTAAGTAAAGGCTGCGATTTCAAACATCTTGCCGTGAATCCCCCCCGGACTCTGGATGGATTTGCCCTACGCGGCAGCCGACCCACCCGCAAGGCAGGCACGGGCCGATTTGCGGCGAGCCGAGCCTTTTTGGCGGAACAAGGTTAATGTCTCGTGATTGAGCCGGACGGCTTTCCGCGCGTTGGGCCAGGCATGATATGGAACGCGCTGGCGCTGGTGGGCGGGTTGGCGATCACCGCGGCGACCTTGTTCGACGTGTTCGCGACCGTCGTGGTGCCGGGCCGCGTGGCGGGCCCGATCAACGTGTCGCGGCTGTTGCGCACGATGCTGTTCCGCTCCTGGCGCGCGGCGCTGAAATACGCCACCGGCAAGCCTCATCCACGCATGGACAGCGTGTTCGGCGCAATGCTCCTGCTGAGCGTGCTGCTCGTTTGGATCACGCTGACACTGCTGGGCCTCAGCCTTGCCGCTTGGGCCTTGAGAGCGTCGTTCGTGCCGGCGATCTGGAGTTTCGGTGATGCCGCGTTCCAGATCGGCTCGGCGATGATGACATTGGGGTTGAGCAGTCAGTCGGCCGGGGGCTGGGCGCGTCCGCTGGTCGTCTGGTCGGGGCTGTGCGGGCTTCAGATCATCACGCTGACTTTGTCCTTCACCGTCCAGATCCAGACCGCGCTGCGCGATCGGGACGCGCTGGTGCTGAAGCTGGCGAGCCGGGCAGGCACGCCGCCGTCGGGCATCGCGCTGCTCGTCACCACCCGCGAGCTCGATGCGAATGGTGGCCTGCCGCGACTCTTCGATCGATGGGAGGATTGGGCGTCGATGCTGCTCTACACCCATGCCGCGCACCCCGTGCTTGCCTATTTCCGGTCGGACAAAGGGGTCATCGACTGGCTGACCTCCCTCGGTGCGGTGCTCGATGCGGCGTCGGTCACGCTGGCGATGGTCGATGACGCGCCGACCGGCAATGCCCGCCTGCTTCATGCCAGCGGCACGCGCGCGATCCGCGAATTATGTCGCGCGTTTCGGCTTGATCCACGAGAGGAGCCTGAGCTGAGCGACGAGGATATCGCTCTTGCAATCAAGCGCCTCCAGCACGCCGGCTACACGGTGCCGCCCGGTCGAGAGGCGAGGCTGCGCGACTTTCAGCGCGCCTATCGTCGCGAGTTCGCGGCGCTCGTCCGTCATTTCGGGGTGGACGCGCCGGCCTGGGTCGGCGAGCAGAGGGAATGCGCAGCGTCCGCCTGATCGGCCTTCCGACCGACATCAATTCGAGCTTCCTCCGCGGCCCCGCCGGGGCGCCGGCGCATATCCGCGCGGCCCTGTTCTCCGACATGGGCAATCTCGCCACCGAGCGTGGACCGGAGCTGGTGGCCGATATCGCCGTCGAGGATTCAGGCGATCTGCCGCTCGACGAGAGTGCAGCCGACGATGCGAGAATCGAAGAAGCGGTCCGCTGCGCCTGCGCGGAGGGCGCGGTGCCGATCCTGCTCGGCGGCGATCATGCCATCACCTATCCCGTGCTGCGCGGGATCGCGGCGGTGCACGGGCCGGTCAACATCCTCCACTTCGATGCGCACCCGGACCTGTATGACGAGCTCGGCGGCAACCGCCGTTCGCATGCCTCGCCGTTCGCGCGGATCATGGAAGAGGGGCTGGCGACACGGCTGGTCCAGGTCGGCATCCGCACACTGAATGCGCATCAGCGCGAGCAGGCGCGACGCTTCGGCGTCGAGATCGTGCCGATGCGCGACTTTTCCGCTGGCGCCGTGCCGGTCCCGCCGGGGCCGCTTTACGCTTCGATCGACCTCGACGGCCTCGACCCGGCCTGCGCGCCGGGCGTGTCGCACCACGAACCCGGCGGACTGACGGTGCGCCAGCTGCTCGACGTGCTCGCGCGGGTGCGGGGGCCGCTGGTCGGCGCCGATGTGGTCGAGCTCAATCCCGATCGCGACATCAACGGCATGACCGCAGCAGTCGCAGCCAAGCTGGTCAAGGAACTGTGCGGCCTGGCCGCCGGGTAACCCCTAACCCGTTCGTTTCGAGCGCAGTCGAGAAACGCTAGCTCAGAGCCAACCGCTTCTCGACTGCGCTCGAAGCAAACGGGTGTTTTGATTAGCGCCCATAAATCCGATCCAGCACGTCGGCCACGTCGACAAACCGCTCGGCGTCAGCCGAAAACCGCTCGCCCGCAGCCAGCCGCCGCGCCCAGTCGGCCGCGGCCCGGCCGCCCCAATCATCGGGCGGGCTGGCCAGCACTTCGGTCGCGGTGCCGCGCCAGCGTTCGGCGGTGAAGTCGAAGAAGGACCCGTTCTCGTTGCGAAAGCCGGCGCCCTGGCCTTCGCCGTAGAAGCTGGCAGTGATGATCGCATCGCGTCCGGCCGGTAGGTTCCAGGAGCAGGCGAGGGTGATGACGCGCCCATCGGCAAGCGTGAGCGTCGCCACTGCATAATCCTCGCACTCGCCGGGGCCGAGCGGTCGCCCTTTCGCCAGCAGGCGCGCCTGCACGTCCGCAACGTCCGGAAAGTCGAGCGCCCACAGCGCGAGATCGACAAGGTGCACGCCAAGATCGATCACGCAGCCGCCGCCGGATTGGGCGGGATCAAAGAACCAGCTTTTCCCCGGGCCATAGGCATTGTGAAAGACGAGATCGACCGCGCTCACCCGGCCAAGTTCACCCCCCTGCACGAGCGCGCGGATGCGGCGCATCGCTTCGGTGTGGCGATAGGAGAGGTCGAGGCCGAGCAGCCGGTCCGCGTTTCGCGCCGCCTCCACCACCGCGCGGACTTCGGCGGCGGTGCGGCCGAGCGGCTTCTGGCAGAAAACCGCCACACCTGAATCCAGCGCCCGGATCGATTGCTCGGCATGGAGTGCGCTGGGCGTGGCGATGACGATCCCGTCCAGCCCCTCGTTCAGCAGTCCATCGAGACCGTCGACTCGCTTCCCGCGCGGGGCAAGCTGCGCCGCTTCCGCCGCCATCTCGTCCGACGGATCGGCGTAAGCAACGGCCTCGATCGCGCCTGTCTCGATCATCGCCTGCATCCGGTGCCGGCCGATCCAGCCGGTCCCCAGGAATCCCACCCGCATCAGAACGTCACCAACGCCTTGATGAAATTGCCGGGGCGGTCGCGGGTCGCGTCGAGCGCCTCGCCAAGCCGGTCGAGCGGGTAGCGGTGCGTGTAAAGCTTCGACGGATCGAGCCGTCCGGACGCGACCGCGTCCACCGCCTCGCGAATGCCGGCGATATAGGCCTGCGGATCGCGCTCATGCGCGTTGATCACGTCGATCCCGCGCCAGTTCCACAGCCACATATTGACCTGCCGCGGCCCATCCTGGTGGTAGCCGGCGACGATCAATTTGCCGCGTTCGGCGGTCAGCTCGGCGGCAAGGTCGAGCGGCCATTGCTTGCCGACCGCCTCGATTGTCCGTTCGCAGAATTTACCGCCGGTCAGCTCTTTCACGCGCTCGATGATCGCCTGGTGGTCGTGCATCTGGATCGTCTCGGCCGCGCCCATGTCGCGCGCGACCTGCAGCGATTCCTCGCGGCGGGAAATCGCGATCACGCGCGCGCCGGCGTCCGTCGCGAGCCGTGTCAGCAGCGCGCCAAGGAAGCCGATGCCGACGATCGCGACCGTTTGTCCGGCATGAATGTCCGCGCGCCGGAATATATTAAACGCGCAGCCGAGCGGTTCGCCGGGAAACGGAGCATCGGCCAGCTCGGGCGGCAGCTTCACCACGGCATCGGCCTCGGCCACGTCATACTCAGCGTAGCTTTTGTAGGAGAGCGCCGCGACGCGGTCGCCGACCGACAGCCCCGTCACGCCATCGCCGACCGCGTCGATCGTGCCCCAGCCTTCATGGCCAAGGTCGCCGGGCTTGGTCGGGAACTCCATCCAGTCGGGCCCTGCCCAGGGCGTCAGGTTCGACGCGCAGACGCCGCAGCCCTGCAGCTTGACCCGCACCTGCCCCGGTCCGGGCTCGGGCATCGGCGCTCGTTCGACTTCGATTCGCCCCGGCCCGGTCAGCACCGCGGCGCGCATGGTGTTCGCTTGCAAGCTCAACTCCCGCTTCTGTTCCGATCCTGAAACATCAGGCGGCTGGCGTGAGTTCCGAGCAGTCGCTATCTCGCAGCCCATGCCTCATCTCTATCTGGTCGACGGATCCGGCTACATCTTCCGCGCCTATCACCGGCTGCCGCCGCTGACGAACAAGCATGGCGAGCCGGTCGGCGCCGTCTACGGCTACACGACGATGCTGTGGAAGCTGGCCGAGGAGCTCAACAAGGCCGACGGGCCGACGCACCTGGCGGTCATCTTCGACCACTCGGCCAAGTCGTTCCGCAACGACATGTACGACCAGTACAAAGCCCACCGTCCCCCGCCCCCCGAAGATCTGGTGCCGCAATTCCCGATGATCCGGGATGCCACCCGTGCTTTCTCGCTGCCGTGCCTGGAAGAACCGGGCGTCGAAGCGGACGACCTGATCGCGTCCTATACGAAGGCGGCGCTGGCGCAGGGGTGGCAGGTGACGATCGTCAGCTCCGACAAGGACCTGATGCAGCTGATCGAGCCGGGGCTCGACCTCTACGACACGATGAACAATCGCCGGCTCGGCGCCGAGGCAGTGATCGAGAAATTCGGCGTGCCGCCCGGTCAGCTCGGCGAAGTGCTCGCGCTGATGGGCGATAGCGTCGACAATGTGCCCGGCGTGCCCGGCGTCGGCCCGAAGACCGCGTCGAAGCTGATCGCGGAACATGGCGACGTGGAGGCGGTGCTGGCCGCCGCGCCGTCGATGAAGCCAGGCAAATTGCGCGATAACCTGATCGAGCACGCCGAAAAGGCACGGCTGTCTCGCGAGCTGGTGAAACTCAAATGCGATGTGCCGCTCGGCCATCCGCTCGAGGAAATGGAGCTGCAGGGCATTCCCGAACCGCCACTGCGTGCGTTCCTGGAGCATCACGGTTTCAAGTCGCTGCTGATGCGTCTCGGCCAGGTCGCGGACGAGGTGCCCGAAGCCGAATCGAGCATCGAGCTGCCGCCCGATCCGCCCTGCGACCATGACGGGTATGAGACGGTGTTGACGGTCGAAGCGCTCGACCGCTGGATCGCCGCGGCAACGGCGCAGGGCTTCGTCGCCGTCGATACCGAGACCGACAGCAAGGACCAGATGCACGCCGGACTGGTCGGCGTCAGCCTGGCGCTGGAGCCGAACAAGGCCTGCTACATCCCGCTCGGCCATGGCGGCGGAGACCTGCTGGGCGGGGACTTTCCGGCCCAGATCCCGTTCGACACGGCGGTCGCGAAGCTGAAACCGCTGCTGGAAAATCCGGCGGTCCTGAAGATCGGGCACAACATCAAATTCGATATGTGCGTGCTTGCGCGCCACGGCGTCCGCATCGCGCCGTACGACGATACGATCGTCATCAGCTTCGATCTCGACGCGGGTCTACACGGCCACGGCATGGACGAGTTGGCGGCCACGCACCTCAATCACAGCTGCATCGCGTTCAAGGACGTGGTCGGCACCGGCAAGAACCAGCTCGGCTTTCATCAGGTCGACCTGAATTCCGCGACCCGCTACGCCGCCGAGGATGCGGACGTGACGCTGCGCCTCTGGCGCCGGCTGAAACCGCGCCTGTCCGCCGACGGCGCGACGAACGTCTATGAACGCGTCGACCGGCCGCTGATCCCTGTCGTGGGCGCGATGGAGCGGGCGGGCATCAAGGTCGACCGTGGATATCTGTCGCGCCTATCCGGCGATTTCGCCCAGCAGATCGGCGCTATCGAGGCCGACATTTTCGCTATTGTCGGCACGCCCTTCACGATCGGCAGCCCGAAGCAGCTGGGCGACATTCTCTTCGAGCAGATGGGGCTGAAGGGCGGCCGCAAGGGCAAGTCGGGCGTCTATTCGACCGACGTGAACGAGCTGGAGCGGCTGGCGGCCGAGGGGGTCGAGGTTGCCCGGCGCGTGCTCGACTGGCGGCAGCTGACCAAGCTCAAATCGACCTACACCGACGCGCTGCAGCAGGAAATCAGCCCGGAAACGGGCCGCGTCCATACCTGTTATTCATTGACCGGCGCGCAGACCGGGCGCCTGTCATCGACCGAGCCCAATCTTCAGAACATCCCGATCCGCACCGAGACCGGCCGGCAGATTCGCGACGCCTTTGTCGCGGAGCCGGGCAACGTCATCCTGTCGGCCGACTATAGCCAGATCGAACTGCGCATCGCAGCGCACATGGCAGACGTGCCGCAGCTCCGCGCCGCGTTCGCTGCCGGCGAGGATATTCACGCGCTCACCGCGACCGAGCTGTTCGGCGAGGTCAACCGTGACACACGCGGGCGTGCGAAGACCATCAACTTCGCGATCCTCTACGGCATCTCGCGCTGGGGCCTGGCCGGCCGGCTGAGCGTAACCGTCGAAGAAGCGCAGGTGATGATCGACCGCTATTTCGAACGCTTCCCCGGCATCAACCGCTACATAGCCGAAACGCTGACGACGGTGCGCGAGCGCGGCTATACGACCACCCTGTTCGGGCGGAGGACACATTTCCCGCGCATCAAATCCAAGGTCCAGCACGAGCGCCAGGGCGCCGAGCGCGCCGCGATCAATGCGCCGATCCAGGGCACCAGCGCCGATATCATCAAGCGCGCGATGGTGAAGATGGGGCCGGCGCTCGAAAGGGCCGGTCTGCCGCACGTGCGCATGCTTCTCCAGGTGCATGACGAGCTCGTGTTCGAGCTGCCGGAACGTGATGCCGAGGCGGCAAGCACTGTCATTCGCGACGTCATGGCGTCGGCCGCGGAGCCGGCGGTCAAGCTCAGCGTTCCGCTGGGGGTGGAGATCGGCCACGGCGCGAGCTGGGGCGCTGCTCACTAAGGTTATGGGCACTGGGCACGAACCTGTCTAAGCACGGCCCAATGGGGGAAACCGACGCGCCGGCCAGCGATATCGCAGACCTTGCCAAGGGCGGCCGCACGAACATGCTCGGCTTCCTGCTGCGACTGGCGGCGCGAATCCCGTTCCTGTTCATTGCGGGACGCATGTACGGGCCGGCGGCGCTCGGCCGCTTTGCTTATGCGATCCTGGTCATCGAATTCGCGGCCCAGCTTGCGACTTTGGGGCTGAAGCGCGGGCTCGCCCAGCAGCTGTCATCGACCGAACGGCCGCACGTCTGCGTGGTCTGGGACGGGCTGCTGGTCGCTGGCGCGGCCTCAGCGATTGCGGCCGCAATCCTGGCGGCTGTCCCCGAACTGATGTTTCCGAACAGCGGCGTCAACGGCCTCGACCGCCTGTTGCCGCTGACGATCTTCGCCCTGGCCTGGTCCGATGTTTCGCTGGCGGCGCTCGCCTACCGCCACAATGTCGCCGCGACCGTGCGTGCCCGGGCGGTGATCGAGCCCTGGACGATCAGCATCGCGGCCGGCGCGCTCTATTTCTACTCGACCAGGGACGGGCTGATCCTGTCCTACGTGCTGTCGCTGATCGCGGCGCTCGTCGCGTCGATCATCCCGCTGGTCCGGAGCTATGGCTGGCCGCGCGGCTGGTCGCCCCGCCCGATCGCGCTCTTCGGCCTTGCCCGTCGCAACGCCCCGCTTGCCGCAGCCGACGCGATTGAGTGGGCGACGCGCAACGTGGACCGCGCGATCATCGGCCTGTTCTTCCCGCCGGCAACGGTCGGCATCTACTGGGTCGCGCAGCAGATCGCGACCTTGCCGCAAAAGTTGAAGACCAGCTTCGATCCGATCCTTGGCCCGGTGATCACGCAAAGCCTGGCCGAGGGCGACAAGGCCGCGGTTGCAGCGCAGGTGCGGCAGGTCGGTTTCTGGATCATCGCTGCCCAGGCGGGCATCGCGCTCGCGCTCACGATTCCTGGCGAAGCGGTGATGGGCTTGGCCGGCCCGCAATTCGTCAGCGGCACCGGCGCGCTCGCGTTCCTGATGATCGCCGAGGTCGTGGCGGCAACCGCGGTCGTCTCGGAATCGGCGCTGGTCTATGTGGCGCGCCACCGCAACCTGATGATCTCGCTCGCGACGATCGCGATCCAGATTGCCCTCAGCTTCGCGCTGATCATCGGCATGCGCGAGGCTGGTTTGCCGCCAAACGTGCAGGCGGTCGGGCCCGCGATCGCGCTTCCCCTCGCGCTGGGCTTCGCGGCGGTGATGAAGGCGCGGCTGTTGTCGAAGCTGCTCGACGCGCCGGTCTCTCCGTGGCGCTGGGCGCTTGTCTGGGCGGTCGCTGCGGGCACAGTCGTCGGCTATCTGGCAACCCACATTCCCGAATGGAGCGAGCTGCTGATCGGCATGCCGGCGATCCTGCTCAGCTACGGCGCGGTGATCTGGATGAAGGGCTTCACCAGGGAAGACCGGGTGCTGTTCCGGCTGAAGAACGGCGAAAAGCCGACGCTGCCCGCACCGGGAGAGGCGCGGCAGGCGCGGTGATATAAGCCTGGCTCAGTGCCGGAAATGCCGGATGCCGGTGAAGACCATCGCCAGCCCCGCCTCGTCGGCCGCTGCGATCACGTCCGCGTCGCGGATCGAGCCGCCCGGCTGGATCACCGCCGTCGCGCCGGCTTCGACAGCAGCCAGCAGGCCGTCGGCGAAGGGGAAGAAGGCGTCTGACGCGACCGCTGATCCAATCGTGCGCGGCTGCGGCCAGCCGGCCTTCTCGGCTGCGTCCTTCGCCTTCCATGCCGCAATTCGGGCCGATTCGAGCCGGTTCATCTGCCCGGCGCCAATGCCCGCCGTCGCGCCGTCCCTGGCATAGACGATCGCGTTGGACTTGACGTGCTTGGCGACGGTCCAGGCGAACCGGCAATCGGCGAGCTCCTGCTCGGTCGGCTGCCGCTTCGTCACGACTGTCAGCTCGCCGATCGCACCATTATCGCGCGACTGGACCAGCATCCCGCCCGCGATGCTCTTCAGCATCAGGCCCGGCCGCTTCGGGTCGGGCAGTTCGCCGCAGAGAAGCAGGCGGAGGTTCTTCTTGCGCGCGAAGGCCGCCCGCGCTGCCTCGTCCGCACCGGGCGCGACCACCACTTCGGTGAAGATCTCGGTGATCGCCTCCGCCGTCGCGCCGTCCAGCGGCCGGTTGCAGGCGATGATACCGCCAAACGCGGAGACGGTATCGCAGGCGAATGCGGCCTTATAGGCCTCCAGCAAGGTTTCGCCGGTCGCGACGCCGCAGGGGTTCGCGTGCTTGACGATGACGACGGTCGGCGGGCCATCACGGAATTCCGCGACCAGCTCCAGGGCCGCGTCGGCATCGTTGAAATTGTTATAGCTGAGTTCCTTGCCCTGCAGCTGCTCGGCCTGAGCGACGCCGCGCGCCGACGGACCGGCCGGCAGGTACAGCGCCGCCTTCTGATGCGGGTTCTCGCCATAGCGCAGCTCCTGCCCGCGCTTCAGCGGCACCGACAGCGTGTCTGGGAACATCTGCCCCTGGTCGGCAAAGGCGAACCAGGAGGCGATCGTCGCGTCATACTGCGCGGTCAGCGCGAACGCCTTGGCGGCAAGCTGCTTGCGTTCGTCGAGACTGGTCGAACCCCTGGCAACCACTTCATAATCGGCCGGATCGGTGACGATCGCGACGAACGCGTGGTTCTTGGCAGCCGATCGCACCATGGACGGGCCGCCAATGTCGATATTCTCGATCACTTCATCGCGCCCGGCACCGCGCGCGACGGTCTGAGCGAACGGGTAGAGGTTCACCACGACCAGGTCGATTGCGCCGATGCCATGCGCGTCCATCGCCGCGACATGCTCGGGATTGTCGCGTACGCCGAGCAGCCCGCCGTGCACGTTCGGGTGCAGCGTCTTCACGCGCCCGTCCATCATCTCCGGAAAGCCAGTCAGGTCGGAAATGTCGCGAACCTCCAGCCCCGCATCGCGAAGCGCCTTCGCCGTGCCGCCGGTTGAGACCAGTTCGACCCCCTTAGCGGCGAGCGCCCGGCCGAGTTCGGCCAGGCCGGTCTTGTCGGAAACGGAAAGAAGCGCGCGGCGAATGGGGATATCGGTCATGGGCGCGCCTTAGCGGCGCGCTCCCGGCTTGTTAACCCGCCCGCTTGAACAGCCAGCTGACGCTTGCGCCCCCCGGCGGAGATTCGGCGGAAATCACCAGCTGCTGCGTCTCGCGCGGGCGGCCGGTGCCGTCGACCCACAGGCTTTCCTCGGTGCCGAGCACGCCGCCCTTGCAGCGGAATTGCCACAGCGGGCCGTCATCGATCCGGAGCAGGGCACCCTGGCTGTCGGCGGTGAGCGTCACTTCGACCTCCGGCGCCAGATGGAAGCGGATCGCGAACGGCGCCGCGCGCTTGCGGCGGCCGGCGGGGAGCAGCATGTCCTCGCCCGAAAGCTGGCGCCCGTCGACGCTGAGCGCGAGCTGGCGGCGGTGGAGCAAGCCGTAGCGGCGGACATAGCCGTCATGGCTCGCCTCGATCCGGCTGCCCGATTCGAGCTCCTGCCGGTCAATCTCCACTTCGACTACGCCGCGGCCTAGGCTCCCGTCCGGATGCACGGCGGTCGAGTTCGCATCGGCGACGATCAGCGTCGAATGGGCGGCAGTCGCACGGAGCGCGTCGGCAAGCTGCGCGGGCAGCATCGCGCCGGGATTGCGCGCCCCGCCACAGCTGACGACCAGCCGGTGCGATCCGTCCGACATTTCAAAAGCCAGCGTCGACGCGCAACCGCCGCTCGCCGCACGCGATGCCGGCGGGGGCGCAGCGTCCATCGAGATCACGGTCGCGCCGCCGGCAAGGCGCTGATACCCCCACTGCCGCGCCTGCCGCAGCGGGCGCGCGCGAACGCCCGAAGCTTCGACAACCGCCTCGATGCGCCCTTGATCGAACGGCAGCCCACCCTGCCAGCTCGCCAGTCCGCCATCGCCGTGCGTGACACCGAGCAGGGCCGGCACGGCGCGTGCCAGCGTCGTCTCGACCGCCGGAAGCACTTCCTGGCGTCGCGAATCATAGGCCGCGCGGAGGAGGCTCAGCAGCCCGATCGCTTCCAGCAGCGCCGCGGGGGAGCGGCAGATCAGCCCGCCATCCTCACCGAACGTCTGGCCAAGCGCGCGCGTCAGCCCGGCCTCCGCGAAAACGCGGCGCGGATCGCCGCCCGGAATCAGCAGCCCGGCGGCGATCAGCCCGGCCCAGGCGGCGACGCGGCCAAGCCCTTCCGGCGCCTTGTCTGCAGCGCGGTCGAGGTGGCGGGCGCCGCGCGCAAGCGTGTTCAGCACGACAGAGCGATAGACGAGATCGCGGCTCGACAGGATCAGCGGCGCGTGCGCGGTCCAGTAGAGGATGCGTTTGCCCCACAGGTCCGCGCGCCAGACGATGCCGCCGACATGCTCGGCATGGGCGGCGAGCCAGCGGCTCATGATTGCTTCGGCGACCGGCGCGCCCTGCTGACGGGTGCCGGCCGTCGACAGGTCGCGCAGCCAGGCAAAGCTGTGCAGATATTCGACCATGCCCGGCGAGCCTTGAAGCGCACCGAAGTTCAGCTCGCGGATCGCGATCCGCTCGCCGCGCCAGGTGATCCAACCCTGCAGCAGTGCCTGCCCGGCCTTCAGATCGCCGATCACCGGATCGTCGGGCGCCGCGAGCAGCTTCAGCGGAAAACGGCCGCGCAGCCGCAATTTGTGCAGCGGCGTGCGCCAGGCCAGCCGCTGTAGCCTTTCGGCGATGCGCTGCGACAGCGAGATTCCGCGATCGGTATCGACGCGAATGAGCCGCTTGCCCTGCTCGATGCCATCCGCGCCCGGGTCGATCGGCTCGTGCTTGGTCATGACCCTCTCAAGGCTCTGATGTTCTCGGCATAGGCGGACGGGCCGCCCTTGAACGTCGCGGTGCCGGCGACGAGCACGTCGGCGCCGGCAGCGATCGCGCGCGGCGCGGTCGTGCGGTCGATGCCGCCATCGACCTCAAGGTCGATCGGCTTGCCCAGCTTGTCGATCTGCTTGCGGATCGCCTCGATCTTGCGGAGTTGGCTTTCGATGAAGCTCTGGCCACCGAAACCGGGATTGACGCTCATCACCAGCACCAGGTCGATCTCTTCCAGCACATAGTCGAGCATCTTGGCCGGCGTCGCGGGGTTCAGCGACACGCCGGCGCGCTTGCCGAGGCTCTTGATGCGCTGAATCGTGCGATGGAGGTGCGGGCCGGCTTCCGGGTGCACCGTGATCGTGTCCGCGCCGGCCTCCGCGAACGCGTCCAGATAGGCGTCGATCGGTGAGATCATCAGGTGGACGTCGAACGGCTTGGTCGTGTGCGGGCGGAGCGCCTTCACCACCATCGGCCCGATCGTGATGTTGGGCACGAAATGCCCGTCCATCACATCGACATGGATCCAGTCCGCGCCCGCGTCGTCGATCGCGCGGACTTCCTCGCCCAGCCGCGCAAAATCGGCGGAGAGGATCGACGGGGCGATGCGGACCGAGGCTTGCACGGACACTAGCCCTAGTGGCTCCGCGCACGCGTTTGAAGCGTGAGGTCGCCTTTATCCACAATCCCTAACGTTTGAAGCGCGCAATGAAGAAACCGTCGAGCGCGCCTTTGTCGGCGAGCATGGTTGGGAGGGTGCGGACATAGCCGCTCGGGTGCGGCGCGATGCCCTCCGGCAGTTCGTCCGATGCGACCGGATCGAGCGTGAGCTCTGGCGCATGATCGAGATGTAGTTCGCCTTCGTCCGGCTCCAGCGAGCAGGTCGAGAAGACGAGCGTGCCGCCGGGCTTCAGCCAGCCGGAGGCGCGCGCCAGCATCGCGCGCTGCAGCTCGGCCATTTCGGCGATCACCTTCGGGCGGACGCGGTACAGCACGTCCGGGTGGCGGCGGAAAATGCCGGTCGCGCTGCACGGCGCGTCGAGCAGGATCGCGTCCACGGGGGCGGACGGCTCCCACTGCATCACATCGGCTTCGATGACCTCGGCAGAAAGGCGGGTGCGCTGAAGGTTCTCGCGCAGTCGTTCGAGGCGATTCGCCGAGCTGTCCACCGCAGTCACGCGCCAGCCGGCGCTCGCCAGCTGGAGCGTCTTGCCGCCCGGCGCTGCGCACAGGTCGAGCACGGCACGGCCATCGCCGGGTCCGAGCAGCCGGGCCGGAATCGAGGCGGCCAGGTCCTGCACCCACCATTGCCCCTCCGCGAAGCCCGGCAGCTCGGCAACCCGGCTCTGGGTGAAGATGCGGGCGTGTCGGTCGGCCAGATGCTCGCCCGCGAAGGCCTGCGCCGCGTCGGCATCGGCAAAGCTGAGGTCCAGCGGCGGAGGGGCGGCGAGGGCGCTCCGGGCGGCATCGACCATGTCGCGGTCCCAGGCGGTGAGCCACCGCTCCGCAACGCCGCGCGGCAGCGACGGCGAGGCGGGGAGCGTCACCTTGCGCCGCATCAGCGCGCCGAACACGCCGTGCACCAGCCGCCGCGGGCCGCCGTCGACCAGCGGCAGCACTGTCGAGATCGCGGCATGCGGCGGCGTGCCGAGCGCGAGCGCCTGGACCAGCGCGATCCTCAGCGCAAACCGCGCCTTCGCGTCGGGCGGCAGCCGCTGCTGCGTCGCCGAATCGATCAGCGCGTCGAGGTCGGGCAGGCGCCTGAGCGTCTCGGCCGCGATCGCGTGCGCGAGGCCGCGGTCCTCGGGCTTGGCGAGATCGCCCGCAGCCCCGCCCAGCGCGGCTTCGAGCGGCAATCCACGGCGCAATACCGCGTCGAGCAGGCGCAGTGCCGCGCGGCGGGCGTCGACGCCGGGAGGGGAGGCTTGCGGTTTCATGCTTGTTCGCGCGGCTCCCTGCGCCCATCTGGCCTGCAAGACAAGGAGCCGTTCCGATGGGCCAGCGCCCCGCGCATGTGAAGCCGCCCAAATATCTGAGCCCGAACCCGCCCGTGCCGCGGCCGGAGCCGGTCAAGCGCGAGGACGATCCCCTCGGCCTCGACCCCACCCGCTATGGCGATTGGGCGCTCAAGGGAATCGCGGTCGACTTTTAGGCCTCGGCCCGGATCGGCCGCGACAGCAGGCCGCCGATCACGTCGTCCACGGCCGCCTCGCCGCCGAGCAGGGCGCAGACAGCGTCGACCACCGGCATGTCCACGCCCACCTCGCGCGCCGCCTGTTGCAGCACCGGCGCGGTGAACGCGCCTTCCGCGACCGACTTGCGGTCGGCGAGCAGGTCCGCCGCCGCGCGGCCTTGGCCGATGCCAACGCCCAGCGAGAAATTGCGCGAGCTGACCGACGAGCAGGTGAGGACGAGGTCGCCCAGGCCCGACAGGCCCGCCAGCGTCTCCGCCCGCGCGCCTTTCGCAAGCCCGAAGCGCGTCATCTCGGCAAAGCCGCGGCTGATCAGCGCCGCGCGTGCGTTCTGGCCGAGGCCGCGCCCCTCGACGATCCCGCACGCGATCGCGAGCACGTTCTTGACCGCGCCGCCGATCTCCGCGCCGATCACGTCCGTCGACAGATAGGGGCGGAAAAAAGGGCGGGCGATCGCCTCCGCCAGCAGCCTGCCGCGCGCTTCGTCCCGGCAGGCGAGCGTGACGGCGGCCGGCAGTCGTGCCGCGACTTCGTGGGCGAAGGTCGGGCCCGACAGCACTGCGATGGGCGCATCCGGATGCGCTTCCGCCGCGACTTCCGACATCAGCTTGCGGGTGCCTGCTTCCAATCCCTTCGAGCACAGGATCAGCGGCCGGTCCGTTTGCGGCAGCTCCCCCAGCAGCGCGCGCAGATACTGGGCGGGCGGCACGACGAGCAGGATCGAGCAGCTGGCCAAATCGGCGAGCGACGCGGTCGCGCGGATCGCCGGAGACAGCGGCACGCCGGGCAGGAAGACGATGTTCTCCCGCGCGCGGTTGATGCCGTCGACCACATCGGACTCGCGTGCCCAGAGCAGCACCTCTTCGGTTTCCGCTGCGACCTGGGCAAGCGCGGTGCCCCAGGCGCCGCCGCCGATCACGCCGATCGTCATGCCTTCACTCCCGCGCCGCGCGCCGGCGCCGCATCCGGATCGAGCGGCCACCGCGCGCGCGCCGGCGTGTCAAGCGGGTCGGTGAGCCCGGCCGCGAAGCGTTCGGCGCCTGCCCAGGCGATCATCGCCGCATTGTCGGTGCAGAGCCACAGGGGCGGCGCGACAAAGGGCAGGCCCTGCTCGGCCGCCAGCTGTTGGAGCGAAGTGCGGATCGCGCCGTTCGCCGCGACGCCGCCGGCCACGACGAGCGCCCTAATCGCTCCCCGTTCGCTTCGAGCGCAGTCGAGAAGCGTGTCTCGACTTCGCTCGACACGAACGGCTTCGATGGCTCTTCTCGTCCGGTCCACCAGGCAATCGACCACCGCCTGTTGGAAGGACGCGGAAATGTCCTCGCTCGACCAGCGGCCAGCATCGCGCGCGCGGCCGACCGCGCTCTTCAGTCCGGCGAAGGAGAAATGCGGATCGGCGGTGCCGACCAGCGGGCGGGGCAGCGGCACGGCTTTCGGATCGCCGCTTCGCGCCGCTCGCTCGACCGCCGGGCCGCCGGGAAAGCCGAGGCCGAGCAGCTTCGCGGTCTTGTCGAACGCTTCCCCCGCAGCGTCATCGATCGTCGTCGCGAGCCGCCGGTAACGGCCCACGCCCTCGACCAGCAGCAGCTGGCAGTGACCGCCGGAGACAAGCAGCAGCAGATAGGGGAATTTGAGGTCGGGCGACGCGAGCCGCGGGCTGAGCGCATGGCCTTCAAGGTGATTGACCGCGATCAGCGGCTTGTGCGCGGCGAGCGCCAACGCCTTGGCGGTGACCAAACCAACCATCACCCCCCCGATCAGCCCCGGCCCGGCGGTCGCCGCGATCGCATCGGCGTCGTCCAGCGACTTGCCGGCGTCGGCGAGTGCCCCCTCGACCAGCGGCATCAGCGCCTCGACATGCGCGCGTGCGGCGATCTCCGGCACGACGCCGCCATAAGGCGTGTGCTCTGCCTCCTGTCCCGCCAGTCGATGCGCCACGATCTCGCGCGTGTCCGTCACCAGCGCGGCGGCGGTCTCGTCGCAACTCGATTCAATGCCCAGGATCAATGCCATTGCCCGCGCTCTAGCGTCGATTCCGCGCAAGCGGAAATCCCGCTTTGATCTCGCACGAAGAGCACGAAGAACACGAAGGGGCCTTCTTTGTGTGCTTCGTGCTCTTCGTGCGAGCAAATTGGGTTTTCCGCTTCGCGGACGTCAGTAGCGACGCTAGACGGCCCCCCATGGAACGCATTCTCCGCCTCGGCACGCGCGGGTCGCCGCTGGCGCTGACGCAAGCGCATATGGTGAAGCGCGCGCTTGAGGCCGCGCATGGCTGGCCCGACACGGTAATCGAGATCGTGCCGGTCAAGACCAGCGGCGATCGCATCCAGGATCGTCCGCTTGCCGAAGTCGGCGGCAAGGCGCTCTGGACCAAGGAACTCGACCTGGCTCTTGACGACCGCCGGATCGACTTTGCAGTCCACTCGATGAAGGACGTCGAGACAATTCGCCCGGCCGAGATCGTGATCGCGGCGATGCTGCCGCGCGCCGATGTCCGCGACCGGCTGATCGGGGCCGAGTCGATCGATGCGATCCGTAAGGACGGCCGCGTCGGCACCAGTTCACCGCGACGAAGCGCGCAGCTGCGGCGGTTGCGGCCCGATCTGGAAATCGTGCTGTTCCGCGGCAATGTCGACACGCGGCTGTCCCGCCTCAATCTCGGCGAGGCGGACGCGACGTTGCTCGCCGCTGCCGGGCTCGACCGGCTTGGTCGGGCCGATGTCGGCGTGCCGATCCCGATCGAGACGATGCTGCCGGCGCCGGCGCAAGGCGCGGTCGGCATCGAGGCACGCCGCGACGACTTTGAGGTGCGGGAGTGGCTGGCGGCGATCGATGATGCGGCGACCAGCGCCTCTGTGCATGCCGAGCGCGCGTTGCTGGCTCGACTGGGCGCGGACTGCGGGTCACCCGTCGCGGCGCTGGCCATCCCGGCCGAGAGCGGAATGCGGCTGCAGGCCCAAATCCTTTCGCCCGACGGCAGCGAATCGGTGGAGGACGCTGCACTGATCGGCACGCCGGAAGATGCCACAACGCTCGCGGCCGCGCTGCTGGAACGCGCCTCCGCCACGCTCCGCGCCCATTTCAGCGGATGACCCGCCCGGTCCTCGTGCTTCGGCCGCAGCCAAGTGCCGATGCGACCGCCGCCCGCGCGGCGGAACGAGGGCTCCGCGCGGTTGTCGCGCCGCTCTTCCGGATCGTGCCGCGCGACTGGACCATGCCGAAAATGGCCTGCGACGCGCTGCTGATCACCAGCGCGAATGCCGCCGGCGCGCTGGATGACCGGCTCGACCGGAGAACGCCCGTCTATGCCGTCGGAGAAGCGACCGCAGCCGCGGTGCGATCCGCAGGATTCGAGTCGGTAATCGCCGGCCCGGGACACATCGATGGGCTCGTCCCGATCGCGGCTGCGAACGGGGTGCGCTCGCTGCTCCATCTGGCCGGCGAGCATCGCACGGCTTTCGATCCGGCTGGCTTGCGGATCGAAACGCGCACTGTCTACGCGGCCGAGCCCGTCGCTCCGCCGCCGGCTTTCGCCGCGGCGCTACTGGACGGCGCCGTGGCCCTGCTTCATTCCGCGCGCGCAGCCCGGCGCTTCCGAGAACTTGCCGGCCCTGGCCACCGGATCGCGGCGATCAGCGATGCCGTGATCTGCGCGGCAGGAGAGGGCTGGAAAGCAGGCGTGGTGGCGGACCGGCCGACCGACGACGCACTGCTGGCGGCGGCCGCGCGGCTGTGCCAATGATGCGGCCAGGATGAGCACCGACTACACCACGCTCGAAACCCGGCCGGCGCGAAGCCGTCTGCCGATCGTCATCGGCCTCATCGCCTTTGTCGCAGGGCTGGTGCTTGCCGGCTGGCTGCTGTCGCGCTGGGACACCGCGCGCAATTGGTTGCTCGGAACGACGACGCCGGCCGCGGCGAGCGCGCCGCCGGCGCAACCGGCGCGCGTCGCCCAGACGACACCGATGGTCCCCGCACCGCCCCCGTCTTCAATGGACCCCAACGCCACGGCGGCGCTCGGCCAGCGCGTGGGCGAGATCGAGACGCGGATCGACCGGGTCGCCGAGCGGGCCAATGCCGCGGGCGACAATGCCGCGCGCGCCGAAGGCCTGCTGATCGCATTCGCCGCCCGCCGCGCGCTCGAACGCGGCCTTGGCCTCGGCTATATCGAAGCGCAGCTGCGCGAACGGTTCGGAGCGACCCAGCCGCAGGCGGTCGCGACGGTGATCGCCGCGTCGCGCGATCCGATCACACTCGAGGAGCTGCAGCTCGGCCTTGACGATCTCGCGCCGTCGCTGACCAGCGGCACCAGCGAGGAGGGTTGGTGGGCATCGCTGAAGGGGGAGCTTGCGAACCTGGTTGTCGTGCGCAAAGCGGGCCAGCCCTCGCCGGTGCCTGCTGAACGCCTGCGCCATGCGCGGCGGCTGCTCGAAGGGGGGCAGGTCGAAAAGGCACTGGTCGAGGTCGCGCGGCTGCCGGGCCGGGCAAAGGCCCAGAATTGGATGCGCGCCGCCCGGCTCTACATCCAGGCGCGGCAGGCGCTCGACGTGATCGAGACCGCCGCGATCCTGACGCCGCGTGCGCCGGTCACGCCGCCGCCCTTGCTGCCGGAACCCCCTCCCACCATGTGATCGCGGGCCGATGGCCTATTCAGTCAAGGAAATCTTCTACACGCTCCAGGGCGAGGGGCGGAATGCCGGGCGCGCCACGGTGTTCTGCCGCTTCGCCGGCTGCAACCTGTGGTCCGGCCGCGAGCAGGATCGAGGGGCGGCGGTCTGCACCTTCTGCGACACCGATTTCGTCGGAACCAATGGAACCGGCGGCGGCAAGTTCCGGGATGCTGAAGCGTTGGCGGCCGCAGTCGATGCCGAATGGCAGGGCGACGGCGGCCGCAAGATGGTCGTGCTGACCGGGGGCGAGCCGCTGCTCCAGGTCGATCCTGCGCTGGTCGAGGCGCTTCATGCCCGCGGTTTCGAGATCGCAGTCGAGACCAACGGCACGTGTCCGCCGCCGCCCGGTATCGACTGGCTCTGCGTCAGCCCCAAGGCCGACGCGCCGCTCGCGGTGGCCGGCGGCGACGAGCTGAAGCTGGTCTATCCGCAAGCTGCGGCGATGCCGGAGCGATTCAGCGACCTGGCGTTCGATCACTTCCTGCTGCAGCCCATGGACGGCCCCGCGCTGGCCGAAAACACCGCCGCCGCGATCGCCTATTGCATGGCCCACCCCAAATGGCGCCTGTCGGTCCAGACGCACAAGGTGATCGGGATCCGTTAGTTTGCGCCTCCTCCCGGCCGGGAGAGTTACAGCGCGTCGAAATCGATCGGCTGATGACGGTCGAGGTCGTTTTCGACAGGCGGCATCGGGTATTTGAGGCCCGTCGCGCAGTTGAACAGCACGACCTCGTCGTCCACGCCGACCAGGCCGTCCGCGAGTGCCTCGCGATAGGCCGCGAGCGTTGCGCCGCCCTCGGGGCAGAGCAGCAGCCCGTCCTGCCCCGCCGCATCCGCGACGGCCTGCAGCGTCGCCTCGTCCTCGACCGCGAGAGCGGCGCCGCCACTCTCGCGAACGGCCTTCAGGATCAGGAAATCGCCGAGGGCCTTGGGCACGCGAATGCCGGCGGCAACCGTGTGCGCATTCTCCCAGCGCTCGGCATGATCGGTGCCCTCGTCGAACGCCTTGACGATCGGCGCGCAGCCGGCCGCCTGCACCGCGAACATCTTCGGCCGCTCCGATCCGATCCAGCCCAGCGCCTCCAGCTCGTCGAACGCCTTCCACATGCCGATCAGGCCGGTGCCGCCGCCCGTCGGATAGAAGATCGCGTCGGGCAGCTTCCAGCCGAGCTGCAGCGCCAGCTCCAGCCCCATCGTCTTCTTGCCCTCGATCCGGTACGGCTCCTTCAGGGTCGACAGGTCGAACCAGCGGCCCTGGCGCGTGCCTTCGGCGACGATCGCGCCGCATTCGTCGATCAGCCCGTTGACGCGCCACACGCGCCCACCCTGCAGCGCGATCTCGCGGACATTGGCCTCGGGGGTATCTTCGGGGCAAAGGATCACCGTCTCGATCCCGCAGCGGCTCGCATAGGCGGCGAGCGCAGCGCCGGCATTGCCGTTGGTCGGCATCGCGATCCGCTTGACGCCCAGCGCCTTCGCCATCGACACGGCCATCACCAGCCCGCGCGCCTTGAACGAGCCGGTCGGCAGCCGCCCTTCATCCTTGACCAGCACGTTCGCCCCGCCCGAGCGCGGGATCGGGATCAGCGGCGTCTCGATCTCGCCCAGGCTGACGATGTCCTCCTTGCGCCGCACCGGCAGCAGCTCGCGCCAGCGCCACATGTCCGACGGGCGCGACTCGATCGCGTCGCGGGACAGCTCGCGCCCGATCCGCGCCAGGTCATAGCGCACCAGCAGCGGCTTGCCCGCTTGGGACAGCTGCTGAAGCGTGTCGGCCGGGTAATGCTCGCCGGTCGCCGAGCATTCGAGATTGGTGACATAGGTGGGCCGCTCGGCGGTCAGGTTTGCATCGCTACGCATGGAGTCGCTTTGACGCGCCCGTGCCGGCTTCGCAAGCGGCTCAGCCGCCAATCGGGCGCGGCACGCCGGGACGGCCCAGCGGGCATTCGAGGGCCGCACGATCCCAGCGGCCGCAATCCGCCGCCGCGGCATAGCTGGCCTCAAGGAACTCGAGCAGCACCGCCTCGGGCTCCGGCGCGCGTCTCACGGCGTCGTAGCGCAAGACGAATTCGCCGAGCGTCTCGTCGTACGCAGCGCCGCCCGGCATCGGCCGATCGCGGAAGGCGGGCGGTTCCGGATAGGCGTAGGAATAGAAGGCAGCGTGGGGAAAGGCGCCATTGCCCGGCCAGAACCCGGCGCTGCTGACTTCGTGCGAATAGGCTTCTCGGGTGACGCGGTCGGGGAGACCGGGCACCCCGCCCGGATGCATCGGCGCCTTGCGGCCGGAGAAGCGCGTCACCGCCAGATCGAAGCTGCCCCAGAAGAGATGCACCGGACTCGCCTTGCCGATAAAGCCGCTGCGGAACAACCTGAGCACGCGATCGACGCGCACAAGCGCCTGCCAGAAGCGCCGGGCGGCGTCGGCGTCGTAGCTCGCGTGGACATCGTCCTTCCGGAAAGGGATCGGATCCGCCACCTCGTTCGGCACGGCGTAGATTGAGACTTCCACGCCAAGCGCGGCCAGTGCCGCCATTACCTCGTCGTAGAACTGGGCGACTGGTATCGGCCGAAGCGCGAAGCTCTGCACGTCGCCCCCGCTGCTGCGGCAGACGAGCCGATGGTCGATGAAGTCGAACTCGATATCAACCGCCAGCGCGCCCGCCGGAATGAGCGATGTCGTGAGCCCGCGCGCGGAAACGTAGAGCGGCACCTGCCAGCCATGGTTGAGCCACGGCGTCAGCGCCAGCCGCACCTTGCCGACGATCTGCGTCCAGAGCTGCAAGGTTTCAGCCGTGTCTTGCCAATCGGCGAAATCGAGCTCGGGCCAGCCTCCATCCATCTGCCACGTCCTTTCAGCCCGAATGTCGCATGCGGACGACAAAACGTCGCCCGGATTCGGCGCCATGTTGACGACGAAGCCGCCGTCGTGGCACTGGGCCGCCGCATTCAGCGGGTATAGCTCAATGGTAGAGCACTAGCCTTCCAAGCTTGTGATACGGGTTCGATCCCCGTTACCCGCTCCAGTCGCCGACCAATAAAGTTGGTTGGAGTGACCTACTGCTCGCGGCGCATCGCGTCCAATGCCGGTTCGACCCCGCTCATTCAGGCAAAGATGAAATCCTGTGCCGTGAGCGCAGAGAGCTGGACGTGGTTCAGGGTGGCGCTGTTGCTCGCGTCCAGGGTGAAGACGACGTCGTTCCCCTGCTGCACCGCATGATTCATCATATCCTGAAAGCTGGAGAAGGTTCCGGCGAGAAAGCGCACCGTGTCTCCCGGGGCCGCGCCGTTGCCTGCAAAGTCGGCGACCGTATCGTGGCCGAATCCAGGGCCGAACACGAAGGTGTCGTTGCCCTGATCGCCGAACAGCACGTCGTTGCCGCCATAGGCCCAGATCGCGTCGTTTCCGGCGCCGCCATGGATCGTGTTCGCCGCCGCATTGCCGACAATGGTGTTGTTCAGCTCGTTGCCGGTCAGGTCGATGGCATAGGTCGACGCTGATCCCATGGTGCGCAGCAACTCGACTTCGCTGCCGCCGGTCAGCGTATAGCTCGCCGTGGCAATCACCGTGTCGTTGCCGCCGCCGGCCAATTCCTTGACCAGGTCCTGGGCATTATCGACGAAATAGGTGTCGTTGCCGCCATAGCCCCACATCGTATCGGCGCCGGCAGCGCCATCGATCCGGTTGTCGGCGGCATTGCCGACGATCGTGTTGTGCAACTCGTTGCCGGTCAGGTCGATGGCATAGGTCGAGGCCGATCCCATCGTGCGCAGCAACTCGATCTCGCTGCCGGCGGTCAGCGTATAGCTCGCGGTGGCAATCACCGTGTCGTTGCCGCCGCCGGCCAATTCCTTGACCATGTCCTGGGCATTATCGACGAAATAGATGTCGTTGCCCCCATAGCCCCACATCGTATCGGCGCCGGCAGCGCCGTCGATCCGGTTGTCGGCGGCATTGCCGACGATCGTGTTGTTCAGCTCGTTGCCGGTCAGATCGACTGCATAGGTCGAGGCTGATCCCATGGTGCGCAGCAGCTCGACTTCGCTGCCGGCGGCAAGCGTGTGGCTTACAGAGGCAATGATCGTGTCGTTGCCGCCGCCGGCAGCTTCCACGACGGTGTCGCTGCTATGGGCGACGAAATAAGTGTCGTCGCCGGCATAGCCGTACATCGCGTGCGGACCGGTACCGCCGTTGATCGGGTCGGCCGTCAGCGTGTTGTTGCCGGCATCGCCATGGATTGTGTTGGCCGACTGGGCGTCTCCCGCGTCGGCGGGCGGCAGCGGGGCCGGGACCGGGGCCGGAATGGGCGACGGCGGGGCGCTGGTGGGGAGGTGGTAGCCGACGCCTGAGGCGATCAGGTCGAGCTCGCTGGTCGGATTGACGAGGTTCGGCACCTGGGCCCGGGCGGCGGGATCGAGCTTGAAGTTGACGTTGCCGTCCTGGAACAGGCCGGTGACGTTTGCGGTGATGATGTTGTCGGTGATGTTGTGCTGCAGCGCCACGTCGGTGCTGTTCTGCACGTTGATCCAGAAGGATTTGACGTCGGTCGACTTGGACAGGACGGTGTTGTCGAGAACCTGCGCTCCGGTGACGCCGTTCAGGTAGATCCCGTTATAGGCGTCGTTGGAATAGAGGACGTTGTTCTGGATCAGGACGTTCTTGTAGCCATAGGACAGCGGGTCGGACATGAAGATGCCCTGCGTGCCGGTCTGGTCGATGCCGCTGAAATAGGTCTGGAAGATCACGTTGTCCTTGATCGTGATATTGGTCTGGCCCTTGGTCTGGCCAGTGTTCCAGAACTGGATCGCGTCGGAGTGGTCGCCGAGAACCTGGCGGAAGTCGCCGATGTGATTGCCTTCGATTGACAGGCCGTCATTGGCGATCGAGATGATGCCGTCGGATCGGATCAGGGTGACGCTGTTGTCCTTGATCGTGGTGTTGGTGCTGTTCTGGAGCACGAGGCCGCGATACAGTTCCTCGAACCGCGAATTGCTGATGTTGAGCCCGCTCGCGCTCGTCACGGTCAGGCCGACGCCGTCGTTCGACGGATCGCCGTCCTGGGACCCGTGGAAGGCCATGCCGTTCAGCTTGATGTCGCTCGAGGTCTTGATCCAGGACAGCTGGGTATAGGTCGGCTCGCCCGCGTTGAGCGCCCGGCCGACGTCCAGCCCGACAAAGCTGATGTTCTTGGCATTGGCCACGAACAGGCCATCCAGATGCGCGCCGCTGCCCGGGTTCGCCGCCTCGATCGTCAGCGTCGACGCATAGGTGCGGTTGAAGATGGACACCGCGCCATAATTGCCGTCGGCCAGCACGATCCGATCACCGCCTGCCGCGCTCGCAATCGCCGACGTCAGCTCCGTCGCATTGGAAACATTGAAGGTGGTCATCCCAATCCCCGTTCAAAGGCCGGCGGTGCGGCGTGTCGGGGCGGGCATTAAGAATTGTGGTTTAAGACCGTGGCTAACCGAAACTTCGGAATCTACGGTAGGCCGGCGAGGGGCCCGGCGCCCGGGCGATGCCTCGTTTCTCCGCGACAAATCGCGACAATATCGTTCCGCCTTCGACAAACTCGCGCGACCGTTGCGGGTTAGACCGGCAGCGTCGGAGGTGGAGAATTATGGCGACGGCTTTGATGATGTCGGCTCTTGGCGCGCTGGCGCTGACCAGCGGGATCGCGCTCGCCGCGGGCCAGCCGCATGACATGGGCGATCACCCGATGGGCGACCTGACCCGCGCGCAGGCGATCGCGATGGCGAACGGCCATTTCGACCGCATGGACGTCAACAAGGACGGCAAGCTCGACCGCGCCGACCGCGAGGCGATGCATGCCAGAATGGCCGCCGAGATGTTCGACCGCGCCGACGCCAATCACGACGGCATGATCAGCCGTGACGAATGGAATGCCGGCGCCGCCAAGCTTGCCGAAATGCGCGAACATGGCGGCCCCGGCATGCACGGCCGTCCGATGATGCGGCACATGGGCATGATGGCGGATGCCGACGGCGACCGCGCAATCACGCGCGAGGAATTCCAGAAGCGTGCGCTCGAACATTTCGACCGGGTCGACGCGAACCACGACGGCACGATCAGCGCGGCGGAGCGCGAGCAAGCTCACGCCGCGATGCGGGAGCATTCCGAGCGCAAGTAGCGCGCTCCGGGTGCCTCCGTCCGGCGCACCGCGTCTTTTCCCCTGTGGCGCGGCCGCCGGAGAGCCGGGGCGGACGAGGTTGACCCTGCCTCGTCCGCCCTTTCCTTTCCTTTCCAAGCCTGCTTGGAAAGGATGACCTATGGACGAAAAGCCGCACATCCTGCTTGTCGACGACGAGCGCTCGATTCGCGAGCCGCTCGCGACCTATCTGAACCGCAACGGCTTTCGGGTGACGCAGGCGGGGGACGCGGCGCAGGCGCGCGAGCGGTTGCACGGCTATGCGATCGATCTCGTCATCCTGGACGTGATGATGCCCGGCGAGGATGGGCTCAGCCTCTGCCGCCATATCCGCGAGACCTCCGAGCTGCCGGTGATCCTGCTGACCGCGATGGCGGAGGAGACCGACCGCATCGTCGGCCTCGAAATGGGCGCGGACGACTATGTCGTGAAGCCGTTCAGCCCGCGCGAGCTGGTAGCGCGCATCAAGGTCGTGCTGCGGCGCATCGGCCGTGGCGGCGGCACCAAGCTGCGCGCCCCTGAAACGGGCAATTACGCCTTTGCCGGCTGGGTGCTGAAGGCAGGCGAGCGCGGGCTGGTCGATCCCGACGGCGTGCAGGTGCCGCTGTCGACCGGAGAGTTCAACCTGATGCTCGCCTTTGCGACCCATCCGCACCAGGTGCTGAGCCGCGACCAGCTGCTTGACCTTGCCTATGGCCGCGAAGCGCACGCGTTCGACCGGGCGATCGACAATCACATCAGCCGATTGAGGCGCAAGATCGAGGCCGACCCGAAGACCCCGGGGCTGATCAAGACCGTCTGGGGCGGTGGCTATACGCTGGCCGCCGACGTGACGCGGCTTTGAGGCGCTTCTGGCCCAAGAGTCTCGGCGCGCAGCTTGCGCTGCTGATGGCGCTGGCATTGGGCGTGGCGCAGGCGGTCAATTTCGTGCTGCTGCTCCAGGCGACCAAGCGCCAGACCTATGTGCAGACGGCGACGCTGGCGATTGCCCGGCTTGCCGAGACCGTGCAGCGGACCCGCACCGGCGCGACGACGCCGGCCATGCTGCGCGGGTCGATCGCGTCCTCCGCCACCCCGATCCGGCCGGACATGGAGCTGAAGCCGGATGTCGCCACGTTCGCGCGCGAAATGCTCGGCCAGGTCGGCATCCGCGTCGGCGACATCGAAGCGGCGGAAATCCCGGCGCGGGAGTTCCAGGTCCAGGTCGACGACAAGGGCCGGCTGCTGCGCCAGTCCGCGGTGCTGCAACGCCGGGTGATCGTCGTATCGGCCGAGATCGCGCCCTCGCGTTGGGTGACGACCGCGGCGCCGCTGCCGCCGCTTCACGCCGGCGTGTTCGGCGGCCTGATCTTCCAGACCTTCGTGCTGTACGGCTTCATCCTGCTGACCGTCCTCTGGGTCGGCGGACGGCTGGCGCGGCCGCTCGCCGAGCTGCGCGACGCCGCCGAGCGCTTCGACCGGCGCAGCGCCCCTGCGCCGATCGCCGAGCAGGGGCCCTCGGACATTCGCCAGCTGATCGCCGCGTTCAACGCGATGCGCACGCGCATCACGGCGATGCTGGACGAGAAGGACCGGATGTTGGGCGCGATCGGCCACGACCTGCGCACGCCGCTGGCCTCGATGCGCGTGCGCACTGAGCTGATCGAGGACGACGGCGAACGGGCGCGCATGGCCGCCACGATCGACGACATGAACAAGACGCTCGACGACATATTGTCGCTCGCCCGGCTCGGACGGCCGAGCGAGCCCGAGCAGCGGGTCGATCTGCCGGCCCTGGTCGAGAGTGTCGCCGAGGAATTCGAGGACCTTGGCGCCGACGTCACGGTGGAAGAGGTCGACCGTCTGGCCGTGCCGATGCGGCCGAACCTGGTGAAGCGGGCGGTCCGCAACCTGATCGAGAACGCGCTCAAATATGGCGAGCGGGCCCGCGTTCGCGTGGTCCCGGAAGATGCATGGGCCGTGGTGGAAGTCGACGACGAAGGCCCCGGCATCCCGCCGCAAGACATGGAACGCATGTTCGAGGCGTTCACGCGCCTTGAAACGTCGCGCAGCCGCGACACCGGCGGCGCCGGCCTGGGCCTCGCCCTCGCGCGGGCGATCGTCGACGCGCACGGTGGCACGCTGACGCTCCAGAATCGGGAGCAGGGGCTGCGGGCGACGATGCGGCTGCCGCTCTAGATCCTCCCCTGCAAGGGGAGGGGGACCGCTCGCGAAGCGAGTGGTGGAGGGGTGTCAGCGTTCGAGATTTATTCTGAGGCGCTGACACCCCTCCGTCGCGCTGCGCGCGCCACCTCCCCTCTAAGGGGAGGATTGCAGGACCGTTCCAAATCACGCGCTCTTGCCCTAACCACGCCCCATGCTCACGCTCGCCCTGCTCCTCGCCGCCGCCGCTCCGCAATCCGATCTCGCTCGCTTGCAGGCGGAAGCCGCGCACGTCACGATTACGCGGGACGATTGGGGCATCGCCCACGTGAGGGGGCGCAGCGATGCCGACGCGGTGTTCGGCGCGATCTATGCCCAGGCCGAAGACGACTTCAATCGCGTCGAGCGCAATTATCTGATCGCGCTCGGCCGGCAAGCCGAGGCGGACGGCGAGGAG
The DNA here is from genome assembly GCF_000974765.1 of Sphingomonas changbaiensis NBRC 104936. Taxonomy (GTDB): domain Bacteria; phylum Pseudomonadota; class Alphaproteobacteria; order Sphingomonadales; family Sphingomonadaceae; genus Sphingomonas_B; species Sphingomonas_B changbaiensis. The sequence continues at coordinate 143,762 of NZ_BBWU01000045.1, forward strand.
AAGATCTGGGACGATCTGCGCGCGCGCCTGTACGTCGACGAGGCGACCTTGCGCGCCGCCTATGCGCGCAGCCCCAAGCCGATGCAGGCGCTGATGAACGCCTGGGCGGACGGGCTCAATTATTACCTCGCCACGCATCCAGAGGTTAAGCCCAAGGCGATCGCGCGGTTCGAGCCGTGGATGGCGCTCTCGTTCACCGAAGGCAGCATCGGCGGCGATATCGAACGGATCGATCTCGACCAGCTCCGCGCCTTCTACGGCGGCAAGCCGCCCGCTATCGCCCAGGCCGACACAGGCGAGAAGGAACCGTCAGGCTCCAACGGCTTCGCGATCGCGCCGGCCCTGAGCGCGGACGGCCATGCGCTGCTGCTGATCAACCCGCACACCAGCTTCTTCTTCCGCTCCGAGCTGCAGATGACCAGCGACGAGGGGCTGAACGCTTACGGCGCGAGCACCTGGGGCCAGTTCTTCATCTACCAGGGCTTCAACCCGCATATCGGCTGGATGCACACGTCGAGCGGCGTCGACGTGGTGGACGAGTTCGCGGAAACGATCGAGCGCAAGGGCAGCCGGCTGTTCTACCGCTATGGCGGGCAGCTGCGGCCGGTTGAGACGCGGGTGATCACCGTCCGCTACCGCACGCCCGACGGCGGCACGGCGGCGCGCAGCTTCACCACCTATCGCACCCATCACGGCCCGATCGTGCGCGATGCCAAGGGCAAGTGGATCGCGTTCGCGATGATGTTCAAGCCGGTCGAGGCGCTGCAGCAATCCTGGCTGCGCACCAAGGCGGACGACTTCGCGTCCTTCCTGCAGATTGCCGAGCTGAAGGCCAATTCGTCGAACAACACGATCTTCGCCGACGACAAGGGGGAAATCGCTTACCTGCATCCGCAATTCGTGCCGATGCGCGACAACCGGTTCGATTACACCAAGCCGGTCGACGGCAGCGATCCCGCCACCGACTGGAAGGGGCTGACGCCGCTTGCCCAGCTGCCGCACGTCGTCAGCCCGCCGAACGGTTGGGTAATGAACACCAACAACTGGCCCTATTCCGCCGCCGGGGAAAACAGCCCGCGCCAGGCCGACTTCCCGCGCTACATGGATACCTTCGGCGAGAACCCGCGCGGCATCCACGCGACGATGCTGCTGAAGGACCGGCGCGATTTCACGCTGCCGTTGCTGCTGGATTCGGCGTTCGATTCCTACCTGCCGGCCTTCGCGCGGCTGATCCCCACGCTGGTTCAGGCCTATGACGGGCTGCCGGCCGGCGACCCGCTGAAGGCGAAGCTGAAAGGCCAGATCGCGCTGCTTCGGACGTGGGACTATCGCTGGGGCATCGCCTCGCAGCCGACCTCGCTCGCCGTTTTCTGGGGTGAGGCGCTGTGGAAGGATGCGAAGGCCCCGGCCGAAGCCGAGGGCGTCAACATCTATGATTTCATGGCCGACCGGACGACGCCGAAGCAGAAGCTGCAGGCGCTGGCCGAAGCGTCGGACCAGCTGGAACGGGACTTCGGCCATTGGGGCGTCGCCTGGGGCGAGATCAACCGTTTCCAGCGGCTGACCGGCGATATCGTCCAGCCGTTCAACGACAAGGCGCCGAGCATTCCGGTGCCGTTCACGTCGTCGCGCTGGGGCTCGCTCGCGTCATTCGGGGCGAAGGCTTATCCGGGAACGAAGCGCTGGTACGGCACCAGCGGCAACAGCTTTGTCGCCGTGATCGACTTCGGCCCCAAGGTCCGCGCGCGGGCAATCACGGCCGGCGGCGAAAGCGGCCACCCGGAGTCGCCGCACTTCAACGACGAGGCGGAGCGCTACACGACCGGCAATTTCCGCGAGGTCTATTTCTGGCCGGATCAGCTGAAGGGCCACACCGAGCGGGTCTACCGGCCAGGGGAGTAAAGCCCCTCTCCCGCTT
>NZ_BBWU01000044.1 GCF_000974765.1 Sphingomonas changbaiensis NBRC 104936
CTCAGAAGTGTGCCCGCAACTCCCGCTTCAAAATTTTCCCGTTCGCATTCCGCGGCAGCATCTCAGGCGCGAACGCGACCCGCACCGGCACCTTGAACGGCGCGAGGCGTGCACGGACCCAGTTCTGCAGCTCGGTTTCGGTCGCCTCAGCGCCGGGCGCGAGATGGACGACGGCCGCGGGCTCCTCGCCGAACGTCTTGTGCGGCAGGCCGATCAGGGCTGCATCCACGACCGCCGGGTGCTCGTACAGCGCGTTCTCGACCTCGATCGAATAGATGTTCTCGCCGCCGCGGATGATCATGTCCTTGGCGCGGTCGACGATGAAGAGGAAGCCTTCCTCGTCGAGCCGGGCAAGGTCGCCGGTGCGCACCCACCCATCGACGAAGGTCGCGGCACTCGCCTCGGGCTTGTTCCAGTAGCAACGCACGTTCATCGGCCCGCGCGACCAGAGCTCGCCGACCGTGTTCCGCGGCAGCACCGTCTCGCCGTCCTCGGCGCGGATTTCGAGGTCGGCGACCGGGACCGGCGGTCCCGCGCTGTCCGGGCGGTTCAGGTAATCCTCCGCCGAATGGCCGGTGACCGTCGCCATTGTCTCGGTCATGCCCCAGCCGTTGCCGGGCAGCGCGCCGAATTCCTCGCGAATGCGGCGCACCAGCTCCGGCGCGGACGGTGCGCCGCCATAAGCGATCGCTTCCAGGCTGGAGAGGTCGTATTTCGCCCGCTCCGGATGCTCGAGCAGCTGCCACGCGATCGTCGGCACGCCGCCCGTCACGTTGACGCGCTCGCGCTCGATAAGACGCATCGCCTCGACCGCGTCCCATTTGCGCATGAACACCATCGTATGCCCGGCCGCCATTGCGCCCATCAGGGTCGCGGAGCAGGCCGTGACGTGGAACAGCGGAATGACGGTCAGGAACACCTTCTGCTGGGGCTCGGGCGGCGTTTCGCCGCGACGCAGGCAGGCGCGCGCGGCGTTGTAGCCGCCCGACATGATGTTGGTGACAAGGTTGCGGTGGGTGCCGAGCGCGCCCTTCGGGGCGCCGGTGGTACCACTGGTGTAGAAGATCGTCGCGTCGTCATCGCTGTCGAGCGGCGTGTCGGGCAGCGGCTGGTCGGGGAGCGTAGCCCAATCGCTCGGGTGCCCGATCAGCACCTCAAGGGCTTCGGTGTTCTCCGGCGCGGCACCGGCGCGGGTGACGATCACGTGCTGCAGGTCGGGCAGGTTCGGCCGCGACGGGGCGATCCGCTCCCAGCGCTGGGCATCCGTGATCAGCAGCTTCGCGCCCGAATCCTTCAGCCCATATTCGAGCTCCGGACCGGTCCACCAGGCATTGAGCGGCACGGCGATCGCGCCGAGGCTCGCGATCGCGAAGAAAGCGACGATAAACTCGGGCAGGTTGCGCATCGCCATGCCGACGCGATCGTCCTTGCCGACGCCGCGCTCGGCCAACGCCCGCGCAAGCGCGGCGATCGCGCGGTATTGCGCGTCGAAGCTGACGCGATCGCTCTCAAGGATCGTCGCCGCGCGGGCGCCGTGGGTTCGGCTCAGCTCGACCAGCGCGCGCAGATTCGGCGGCGCGTTTTTCCAGACCCGAGTCGGGATGCCCCGGATCGGAATCGTCTCCATTTCGAATCGCTGGCCCGGCGCGCACAGCAAGGCTTCGACTTCTTCCAGGGACAGGCTCGGCCATGCCGTAGCGTCCGTGTCCGCCATCCAACTCTCTCCTTGTTGCCCGGCCTTCAAAAACCGCGCTTTTCTGCGGGATATTGTTGATTTGGGGGGACCTCAAGGCGATAAACCGCCGGCCAGAACAGGAGTGCCCATGCAGATCGACGATCCCGCCACCCTCGGCTTCGATGCCGGACGGCTCAAACGGATCGATCGCTTCCTGGACGAGCGCTATATCCAGACCGGCCGCTTCAAGGGCACGCAATTGCTGGTCAGCCGCGAAGGCCGGCCGGTGCATTTCGCGAACGCCGGCACGATGCGCGACGGCCGCGCGGTCGGCCCCGAAACGCTGTTCCGCATCGCGTCGATGACCAAGCCGGTGACCAGCGTCGCATTCATGATGCTGGTCGAGGAGGGGAAGGTCGCGCTCGACGATCCCGTTCACCGCATCCTTCCCGAATGGAAGGGCATCGGCGTCTATGACGGCGGCGGGGGATCGGCGCCGTTCGTGACCAAGCCGACCGCCGCGCCGATGCGAATGGTGGACTTGCTCCGCCATACCGCCGGGCTGACCTACAGCTTCCAGAACCGCGGCAATATCGACGCCGCCTATCGCGCGACCAAGATCGAGGATTGGTATGGCGCGCACGACCTCGACAGCGTCGCCCGCACGCTCGCCGGCATTCCCCTCGAATTCTCGCCCGGCGAAGCGTGGAATTACTCGATCGCGACCGACATTCTCGGCCTGATCATCGAGCGCATCGAGGGCAAGAAGCTCAACCAGGTGTTCCGCGACCGCATCTTCGCGCCGCTGGGGATGGACGACACCTTCTTCCAGGTGCCCGCCGACAAAATCGATCGGCTAGCCGACTGCTACACGATGCACCCTGAAAAGGGTGCGGTGATGTACGATCGCGGCGACGCAAGCGCCTGGTCGCGTGCTCCTACCCAATTCTCGGGCGGCGGCGGGCTGGTGTCGAGTGCGGCCGATTATCATCGCTTCTGCGCGATGCTGCTGAACAAGGGCGCGCTGGACGGTGTGCGTATCCTTGGCCCTAAGACCGTCGAGCTGATGACGATCAACCATCTGCCGGGTGGCGCCGACCTCGCCAGCATGTCGCGATCGCTGTTCAGCGAGGCGACCAACGCCGGTGTCGGCTTCGGCTTGGGTTTCGCGGTCACGATCAACGTCGCGCCGAGCTTGGTGCCGGGATCGGTCGGCGAATTCTATTGGGGCGGCATGTTCTCGACCGCGTTCCATATCGATCCGGTCGAGCGGCTGATTTTCATCTTCATGACGCAGCTCAGCCCTTCCAGCACCTGGCCGGTCCGGCGGGAGCTGAAGACGATGATCTATTCGTCGATCACCAAGAGCGCGGCATGCTGAGCGCGTTGCAGACCGCGGCGGCGGTCCGCTCCGGCGAGACGACCTCGCTGGATCAGGTTGAGGCGGCGATTGCGCGCATCGAGGCCGGCAACGCCGCGATCAATGCCGTTGTGGTCAAGGATTTCGACCGGGCGCGGGCGCAGGCGCGCGCGATCGACGCTGGCGGTGTCGCGAAGGACTCGCCGCTGCTGGGCGTGCCGATGACGGTCAAGGAAAGCTATGCCGTCGCCGGGCTGCCGACGACCTGGGGCTATGCCGAGCATGCAGGCGTGATCTCCCATACCGACGCCGTCGCGGTGCAGCGGCTGAAGGCGGCGGGCGCTGTGATCGTCGGCAAGACCAACGTGCCGACCGGCCTGGTCGACCTTCAGAGCAACAATCCGGTCTATGGCCGCACGCTCAATCCGCTGAACCCGGAGCGCAGTCCCGGCGGCTCGTCGGGCGGAGCGGCGGCGTCGCTGGCGGCCGGGTTCGTGCCGGCCGAGATCGGGTCCGACATTGGCGGCTCGATCCGCACGCCGGCCGCCTTCTGCGGCGTCTGGGGGCACAAGCCGACCTATGGCGTGATCGCGGCTGAGGGGCACAATTTCCCGGGCACCGACACGTCGCGCGTGGCGCTGGGCGTGATGGGGCCGATGGCGCGCGATGCCGACGATCTCGCGCTGCTGCTCGACGTGCTGAGCGATTTTCCGCTGCCGCGCGCCACCGTTCCCGATGCGGGCGCGCTCAGCATCCTGATCCTCCCCGAGCACCCCGTCGCGCGGGCGAGCGCCGAGATGAAGCGCACGGTCGAGCTGGTCGGTCAGGCATTCGAGCGCGCCGGCGCGGAGGTCGAGCGGACGCTGGATCCGTTTCCCGATCTCGCAGCTCAGCACACCAACTATATAAAGATGCTGCTGACGGCGCTTTCAGGCGGCGCGCCGGCGCCGAACGGACAGGCGATGAGCCTTGCCGACTGGTTCGCGCTGCAGGACGAGCAGGTGCGCTGCATCCGCGCCTGGCAGCGTCTGTTCCGCGACTATGACGCGGTGATCGCGCCGGTGTTCGGCGCCACCGCCTTCCCGCACGACGATACGCCGACCGACAAACGGTCGCTGATGATCGACGGCGAGACGACGCCGTTCGGTACGCAATTCGCCTATGCCGGGCTGGCGACGTTCCCGAACCTGCCTTCGACCAGCGTGCCTGTCGCGACCGGCAATGACGGTTTACCGATCGGGCTGCAGGTGATCGGCGATCTTTACCAGGATCACAAGACCATCGCGATCGCGGCGCTCGCCCACGCGCTGATGAGGAGCTGAAATGAGCGACCTTGAGACGTTTCACGCCGAAACCCGCGCCTGGCTGGAAGCGAATTGCCCAGCCGCGATGCGTCAGCCGGTGCGCGGCGAAGGCGACATCGTCTGGGGCGGCCGGAAAGCGCAGCTTTCGCCGGATCAGAAGGCCTGGCTCGACGCGATGGCGTCACGCGGCTGGACCGTCCCGGATTGGCCCAAGGACTATGGCGGCGGCGGCCTTAGCCCCGAGCAGACCAAGATCCTGCGGCAGGAAATGGCGCGGCTCGGCTGCCGCAATCCGCTGAACAGCTTCGGCATCTCGATGCTGGGGCCGGCGCTGCTCAAATACGGCACCGAGGAGCAGAAGAAGCGATTCCTGCCGGAGATCGCGCGCGGCGAAATCCGCTGGTGCCAGGGCTATTCAGAACCCAATGCCGGCTCCGACCTCGCCGGGTTGCAGACCTCGGCGGAGGACAAGGGTGACCATTTCCTGGTGAACGGCCAGAAGGTCTGGACCTCCTACGCCGACAAGGCGGACTGGATCTTCTGCCTCGTCCGGACCTCAAAGGAATCGAAGCACAACGGCATCAGCTTTCTGCTGTTCGACATGGAGAGCCCGGGCGTCTCGACCAAGCCGATCCTCCTGATCTCTGGTTATTCGCCCTTCTGCGAAACCTTCTTCGATAATGTCGAGGTCCCGAAGGACCAGCTGGTCGGGGAGCTCAACAAGGGCTGGGACGTCGCCAAATATCTGCTCGGGCATGAGCGCGAGATGATCAGCGGCATGGGACTCGGCGGGGGCGGGCTCGGCTCCGGCGGCCCGGCGGCGCTCGCGGAGGAGGCGAAACGGGCGGTCGGGGTCGATGCCGACGGCCGGCTCGCCGACCCGCTGCTCCGCGCCCAGATCGCGCTGTTTGAGGTGCGCGAACGGGCGTTCCGCGCGATGTCCGAGAAATTCATGGACGAGCTGAAGTACGGCAAGACGCACCCGGCCCAGCCGTCGATGATGAAATATTACGGCACCGAGCTGAACAAGGCCCGCTACGAGCTGGTGATGGCGGCCGGCGGTTCCGACGCGCTGGAATGGGAAAGCGAAGGGTCCGAGGGCGGCACCAAGGCGCGCGCCTGGCTGCGCACCAAAGCCAATTCGATCGAAGGTGGGACGAGCGAAATCCAGCTCAACATCATCGCCAAGCGCATTCTCGAGCTTCCGGGGGCCTGATCACCAATGGCTTTGTTTCTGACCGACGAGCAGACGATGCTGCGCGACACCGCGCGTCAGTTCGTGAACGAGACCGCGCCCGTTTCCCATATGCGCTCCTTGCGCGATGCGAAGGAACCGGCCGGCTTCAGCCGCGACCTGTGGAAGCAGTTCGCGGAGATGGGCTTCACGTCGATCCTAATTCCGGAGGACGAAGGCGGCCTGGGTCTCGGCCATGTCGAAGCGGGCGTGGTGCTTGAAGAGATCGGCCGCAACCTGACGCCGTCGTCGTTCCTGTCGACCGCGGTCGGTGCGGTGACGGCGCTGAAGACAGGTGCAGCGGACCTGCGCCAAATCTGGTTTCCGCGGATCGCTGCGGGCGAAGCCGTGGCCGCGCTGGCGATCGACGAGGGCGCCAAGCATCGGCCGGCGCAGACCGCGCTCCGGGCGGAGCGTTCGGGCAACGGCTTCAGGCTGACGGGCGCCAAGACGTTCGTGCCGCTGGGCCATGTCGCCGATCTGATCGTCGTCGCTGCGCGAACGGGAGGGAGCCCAGGCGAGGAGAACGGCATCACGCTGTTCGCCGTCGAAAAAGGCGCTGCCGGGCTGACCGCCACGCCCGAGCGTCTGGCCGATGCCAGCATTGCCGCACGCCTCCAGCTCGACGGGGTCGAAGTCGACGCCGACGCGGTGATCGGCGAAGTCGACCAGGGCTGGGCCGGCCTGACGCGCATCCTCTCTGCCGGCCGCGCCGGCGCTGCGGCCGAACTGCTGGGCGTCGGCGGCGGCGCGATGGACATGACGATCGGGTACCTCAGGGAGCGCAAGCAGTTCGGCGTGCCGATCGGCAGCTTCCAGGCGCTCCAGCACCGGGCGGCGCACCTCTATTCCGAGATGGAGGTCGCGCGCGCCGCCGTGCTGAAAGCGCAGCAGCTGTTGGACGCCGACGATCCGAATGCCGAGCGCGCGGCTCTGGTCGCGAAGGCGATGGCCGGTCTTGCCGTCACGCTTGCGGTGCAGGAAGGCGTGCAGATGCACGGCGGCATCGGCATGACCGACGAATATGATATCGGCTTCTACATGAAGCGCGGCCGCGTCCTCGCCGAACTGTTCGGCGACGCCAATTGGGCGGCCGACCAGCTCGCGCGGATGTCTGGATATTGAGCGGGCAGCCTCCGCCGGTTTGGCCTGAGCTTGTCGAAGGCCTCCCTTTCTTTTTACGGGCGGCAGAAACAAGGGAAGGGAGGGCTTCGACAAGCTCAGCCCAAACCGGAGTGTGAGATTGACCGAAGAGACTCGAGCCACCGATCCCGCCGGCATGATCGCGCAGCTGGAAGCGCTGCTGACGGTCGAGGAGCTGGACCGCGACCTGTATCGCGGTGCGCGTCAGCCCGAGGGGCGGGGCCGCGTGTTCGGCGGGCAGGTGATCGCGCAGGCGCTGATGGCGGCGGCGCGCTCCGCCGATCCGGAGCGGGTGCCGCATTCGCTGCATGCCTATTTCATGCGCGCGGGCGACGAGCAGATCCCGATCATCTACCGCGTCAACCGCGATCATGACGGCGGCAGCTTCTCGACGCGGCGCGTGGTCGCGTTCCAAAGGGGCGAGCCGATCCTGAACATGGCCGCCTCGTTCCAGAAGCTCGAACAGGGCCTGTCGCACCAATTTCCGATGCCCGACGTGCCGCCGCCCGAAGCGCTGCCGTCGGAGGCCGAGGAGCGGCTGAAGGTCGCGCCCCAGGTGCCGGAGAAATTCCGCGAGTTCTTCGTGCGCCCCCGCCCGTTCGAGATCCGTCACGCCTCGCCTTGGTCGCCGCTGGAAGCGGAGCCGCAGGAGCCGGTGCAGCATGTCTGGTTCAAGACCGTCGCGCCGGTCTCGGGCGGCCCCGAGATGCACCGCGCAATGCTGGCCTGGGCCAGCGACATGCACCTGCTCGGCACAACGATGCGCCCGCACGGCCTGAGCTGGACTCAGCCGGGCGTGCAGACCGCGAGCCTCGACCACGCGCTCTGGTTTCACGGCGACGTCCGCGTCGATGAGTGGCTGCTCTACTCGACCGACGCGCCGTGGAGCGGCCGCGGCCGCGGCTTCAACCGCGGCATGATCTTCACGCGCGAGGGGCGGCTGGTCGCAAGCGTCGCGCAGGAGGGCTTGATGCGGAAGCGGTAAGCCCCTCCCCTTCGGGGAGGGGCTAGATGGCTCGCCACTCCCAATCGTCATCATCCGCGCCCAGCATCGGCGGTGCGCGCTCGGCGACCATCGGCTCGCCATCGATGACGATCGGGCCGCGGACCTGGGGCAGCGTGCCGCCCGCGACATGAGGGGCGTCCAGCTCGACCCGCATGCCGCGCGCCTGGACGTGCGGATCGGCGAGGGCCTGGGCGATATTGTTGATCGGGCCGCCCGGCACCCCCTCCCGCTCCAGCGCGGCCAGCAGTTCGGCGCGGGTCATTCTGACCGTGCGTTCGGACAGGATCGGGATCAGCCGCTCTCGATTGACGATGCGCGCGGCATTGGTCTGATAGTCGGGATCGTCCGCCAGCTCGGGCACGCCCAGGATCGAGGCGAAGCGCGCGAACTGTCCGTCATTGCCGACGGCGACGATCGCGCGCCCGTCGCTGGTCTCGAACGGCTGATAGGGCACCACGTTCGGATGGGCATTGCCCATCAGGCCCGGCGCTTCGCCCGACACCAGATGGTTCATCGCCTGGTTGGCCAGCACCGACGTCTGGACGTCCAGCAGCGCCATGTCGATCCAGGCGCCTTCGCCGGTTTCGTGCCGCCGGTGCACGGCAGCCAGGATCGCGCCGGCCGCATAGATTCCGGTGAACAGGTCGGCCACGGCGACGCCGGCGCGCGTCGGCTCATCGATGCCGGTGATGCTCATCAGCCCGCCCATCGCCTGGATCAGATAATCATAGCCGGCGCGCGGGGCATAGGGTCCGGTCTGGCCGAAGCCGGTGATCGAGCAATAGATGATCCGCGGATTAATGGCCTTCAGGCTCTTGTAATCGAGCCCGTAGCGCTTCAGCCCGCCGGTCTTGAAATTCTCGATGACGATGTCGGCGTCGCGGGCGAGCGTGCGGACCCGCTCCATGTCCGCCTCGTCTTCGAAATCGGCGGTGATCGACCGCTTGCCGCGATTGCAGCTGTGATAATAAGCAGCCCCGAGCTTCTTTCCGTCCGCGCCTTCGACGAACGGCGGCCCCCAGCCGCGCGTGTCGTCGCCGGCGCCGCGCCGTTCTACCTTGATCACGTCGGCGCCGAGATCGGCCAGCATCTGCCCGGCCCAGGGCCCGGCGAGGATGCGCGCGAGTTCGAGGACGCGGAGGTTCGCGAGAGGTTTCATTGTGCCTGTGCTCCGGCGAAGGCCGGAGCCCTGGACGCATGGCTCCGGCCTTCGCCGGAGCACGTTGAGTTAGAAGAACGCATTCAGCCCCGTCTGCGCGCGGCCCAGGATCAGCGCGTGCACGTCGTGCGCGCCTTCATAGGTGTTGACCGTCTCCAGGTTCATCAGGTGACGCATCACGTGATATTCCTCGGAAATGCCGTTGCCGCCGTGCATGTCGCGCGCAGCCCGCGCGATCTCCAGCGCCTTGCCGCAATTGTTGCGCTTGATCAGGCTGACCATCTCCGGCGCCATCCGCCCTTCGTCGAACAGCCGACCGACGCGCAACGAGCCCTGCAGCCCCAGCGCGATCTCGGTCTGCATATCGGCGAGTTTCTTCTGGATCAGCTGGTTCTGGGCAAGCGGCCGGCCGAATTGCTTGCGATCGAGCGTGTAGGCGCGGGCGCGGTGCCAGCAATCCTCGGCCGCGCCCATCGCGCCCCAGCTGATGCCGTAGCGGGCGCGGTTGAGGCAGCCGAACGGGCCCTTCAGCCCCTGCACCTCGGGCAGCAGCGCGTCCTCACCGACTTCGACGCCGTCCATCATGATCATGCCGGTGATCGAGGCGCGCAAGCTCAGCTTGCCGTCGATCTTGGGGGCGGAAAGACCCTTCATCCCCTTTTCCAGCACGAAGCCGCGGATCGCGCCGCCATGCGCGTCGGACTTGGCCCAGACGACGAACACATCGGCGAACGGCGCGTTTGAAATCCAGGTCTTGGAGCCCGAAATCCGATAGCCTCCGTCGATCTTCTCGGCGCGCGTCCGCATGCCGCCGGGGTCGGAGCCGGCATCGGGCTCGGTTAGGCCGAAGCAACCGACCCATTCCCCCGTGGCAAGCTTCGGCAGGTATTTGCGCCGCTGATCTTCCGAGCCGTATGCATAGATCGGGTACATCACGAGCGACGACTGGACGCTCATCATCGACCGGTAACCCGAATCGACCCGTTCCACCTCGCGCGCGACCAGGCCATAGGCGACGTAGGATGCGCCCGCGCAGCCATAATCCGCCGGCAGCGTGAGCCCGAGCAACCCCAGCGCGCCCATCTCGTCAAAGATCGCGCGGTCGGTCTTTTCCTCGCGAAACGCTTCGATGACGCGCGGCAGCAATTTGTCCTGCGCGTAATTGTGCGCGACGTCGCGAATCGCCCGCTCTTCATCGGTGAGCTGGTCCTCCAGCAGCAGCGGATCGTCCCAGCGCAGGGTCGCGATGGATGCAGCGTTCATGATGTGACTCCTCAGCGCTTCCCCTAGCCGTTCATCTTCTGGCTTGAAAGAAGGTGCGCAGCAGCGCCCCCGCCTCCCGCTCCCCGATTCCCGAATACACCTCTGGACGATGGTGACAGGTCGGCTGCGCGAACACGCGCGCGCCGTGCTCGACGCCGCCGCCCTTCGGGTCCGGCGCGCCGTAATAGACGCGGGCGATGCGGGCGAGGGCGATCGCGCCGGCACACATCGCGCACGGCTCCAGCGTCACCCAGAGCTCGCATTCCTGTAGCCGGTCGGCGCCGATTCGCTCGGCCGCGGCCCGGATCGCGATCATCTCGGCGTGCGCAGTGGGATCGCTGAGGCGTCGCGGCGCATTGCCGCCTTCGGCCAGCACTTCGCCGTTTCGGACGATCACGGCGCCGACGGGCACTTCGCCCTCCATCGCCGCGGCTTCGGCCAAAGCCAGCGCGCGGCGCATCGGATCGGGCAGCGGAAAGGCCATGCGCCCGGGCTTAGGTCAGCGGGCCAGCACCGTCCATAAGGCGAAGATCATGCCCGGCAGCCATGCCAGGCAGGTGAGGCCCGCCGCGATCCAGAAGTCGCGGCCGAGCCCCCTGTCCAGGAACACGCCCAGGGGCGGCAGCAGCACCGCCCCTATGACGGGCCCGACGTTATTTGTTGCTGGTCTCATTGGCGGTCTTCACGTCGACGGTCGGAACCTTGATCGTCTCCTTCTTGGTGCCGACGTCCACCGCACCGACATTGGCGTCGAAGGCCGGCGCCTGGCCGCCCTTCACCTCGACCTTCGGCAGCTCGGCCGTCTTGGTCTGGTTGATGTTCAGGAAGCCGGTCGCGACCCCGATGATGAGCAACAGCACGATGATGGCAATGACGGCCAATAGTCCACGCATTTAGTCTCTCCCTCGATCCTGTTCGGCAAGCTGAACGAACCGGACCCGTTACGGTTTCATCGCGTCGACTCACGTTGACGGCGGGCGCCGTTACCGCTATGCGCGCCACCTTTCCGGGCCATCCCGATTTATTTGAGAGACGATCAATGTCGCGCATTTGCGAGCTGACCGGCAAGGGCCGGCAGGTGGGTCACAATGTTTCCCACGCCAACAACAAGACCAAGCGCACCTTCCTGCCGAACCTGCAGAACGTGACGCTGATCTCCGACGCGCTGGGCAAGGGCGTAAAGCTGCGCGTGTCGACGCACGGCCTGCGCTCGGTCGAGCATGTCGGCGGCCTCGACAATTGGCTGATGAAGTCGAGCGAGGACAAGCTCGGGCCGACCGCCCGCAAGCTGAAGCGCGAGATCGCGAAGAAGCTGGCGGCCTAAGCGGCCGCTCCTTCTCCGTTGCCGCAAAGGCCGGCCGGGTCCTCCCGGCCGGCCTTTTGCCGTTTGGCTTTAACGAATCGCCTGCAGCACCCGCTCGGTGAGCCTTTCACAGTCAGGCCCAAGGAACGGGAAGGTGCCGACCAGCGCGGTCTTCAGCTCGGGCGCCAGATCGTCCTGCAGCCGCCGCCGCGCGCGGAAGTGCCGCGTCTTGATCGTGGCCGGGGCGAGGCCGAGCGCTTCGGCCGCATCATCGACGCTCAATCCCTCTACCTCGCGCAGCATGAAGACCACCCGGAACGGGTCCGGCAGCCGCGCGATCGCCTGTTCCAGCAATTGCCGGATTTCGGCGCGCGCGACCGCGGCGTCGGGCAGTGTCGGGGTCGTCGATCCCTGCATGAGCTTTTCCCGATAATCGTCGAGCACCACAACCGAATCGCTGTCGAGATTGGCGCGCCGCCGCCTTGCCGCCCGCACGCGCATCAAGGCCTCGTTGATCACGATCCGCGTCAGCCAGGTCGACAGCGATGAGCGGCCTTCGAACCCGTCGATTCCGGCGAAGGCGCGCAGATAGCCGCTTTGCACCGCATCCTCGGCCTCGGCGCGGTTCTTCAGGATGCTCCAGGCGGCGCGAAAAAGGCGTTGGTTGTTCCGGGCCGTAATCAGCCGCACCGCATAGGGATCACGCGCGGCGAGCCGTGCGGCAAGCGCTGCGTCGTCCAGCGTTTCGTAATCGAGCGTCGGCTGTGCGGTCATGTCACTTTCTCCGCCGATTGGATGCCGCCGTGCACGCCGGGTTCCCGCATGCAGCATGCATATGTTAAGAACACGACGCGAGTCCTTGCGGGAACCTAAAGAAAGCCGCGGCATCCAAGACCGACGGCAGACGGGCCGCTCCCCTGCAAAGGCTCGGGAGGCATAAGAGGAGGAGCATATGACCAGGATGATTGCATGGGCCGGCGCCGCGGCGCTGCTTGCCGCGGGCACTGTGACGACGAGCTATGCGGCGGCGCTCAACGACGCCCAGATCGCCCATATCGCGTACACCGCCGGCAATATCGACATCGCGGCTGCCAAGCAGGCGCTGGCGAAGTCGAAGAACGCCAAGGTCCGGGATTTCGCGCAGGAGATGGTGCGCGATCACACCGCGGTGAACGACAAGGCGCTGGCGCTGGTCAAGAAGCTGCACGTGACGCCCGAGGACAATCCCACCAGCAAGTCGCTGATGGACGGCGCCGCCGCCGCAAAGAAGCGGCTGGCCGCGCTGAACGGGGCCGCCTTCGACAAGGCCTATGCCGCGAACGAGGTCGCCTATCACAAGACGGTCAACGGCGCACTCGACAAGACGCTGATTCCGAACGCGCACAATGCCGAATTGAAGTCGCTGCTGCAGACGGGCCTGACCCTGTTCCGTGAGCATCAGGCGCACGCCGAGCATCTGGAGAGCGCGCTTAAATAAGAGGGAGGGGCAAGTGGCACGGTTCTCGATCGCTCTCGCCGCAGGCACTGGCGCGATGCTGCTGTCGCTTGCCCTTTCACCCACCCGCGCGACGGTTGCCGCGCCCAAGACGCACACAATCGTCATCGACAAGCTAAAGTTCGGACCCGTCCCGCCGGGCCTGCACGTCGGCGATACGATCCAGTGGCTGAACAAGGACCTGTTCCGCCACACCGCCACCGCGAGGGACGGCAGCTTCAACGTCGATCTTCCCGCGGGCGCGCGGGGCGTTACAAAGCTCACCAAGGCCGGCACGATCGCGTTCTTCTGCCGCTATCATCCCGGCATGACCGGGCAGTTGGTCGTTTCCAAATAGCGCGGCGCTTGCCGGGTTGATCCCGCGCTCCTAGCCTCGGGCTGCGATGGAGCGGGGATGAAAGCGATGCTTGGGATGATCGTGTCTGCGGGCCTGCTCGCCGCCGCCACGCCCGGGCTGGTCGCCCAATCGGGACCGCATGTGCTTGTCGCCGGGCCGGTCGTCTCGCGCGAATTGCATTACGGGCCCGCGCCGCGACAGGTCGCGCAACTGTTCGAGCGCGAGAAGAGCCGACACGCCCCGCTGATCGTCTATCTGCACGGCGGCGGTTGGAGCGCGGGGACGCCCAGGGCCGGATCGGCGGGCGCGCAGGCGGATCACTTCACGGGCGCCGGCTACGCCTATGCGACGCTCGGCTATCGCTTTGTCCCCGACGTCTCGGTCGAGCAGCAACTCGCGGACGTAGCCCAAGGCATTGCCCTGTTGCGACGGCAGAAAGGCGTGGACGCAGACGATATCGTGCTACTCGGCCACAGCTCGGGCGGTCATTTGGCGGCGCTGATCGGCGCCGATCCGGCCTGGCTCGACAAGGCCGGAGTGCCCTTCGAAGCGCTGAAGGCCGTGGTGCTGCTCGATCCCGCCGCGATCGACATTCCGCCGATCATGGAGGCGGGCCGGGGAATCGGCACGGTCGCGCGCTATTACGCGCCGGCATTCGGCGACGATCCCGCGCGGCAGGCGGCCCTGTCGCCGCTGCGCCACGCCGAAGCTCCGAATGCCGCCGCGTGGCTGATGCTGCACGACGTCAACAATCCGCTCGCCGGCATGCAGAGCGAACAGCTGTCGGTCGCCCTGATCGCCGCCGGCGCACGCGAGGCGACGGTGGTTCCGGTCCAGGACACGACCCATCTGCGCCTGAACGACGAGATCGGCCGGCCCGGCAATTCGGCGACGGTTGAGATCGATGCTTTCCTTGCGCGCGTGTTTCCGGATCGGCAGCGCGCGCGGTTCAGGTAGGGGGCTGCACCTCGCCGGCGACAAGGTGGTGCGTGCAGCCGGCGCCGTCACAACGTTCGTCCAGCGCTGCGACCGTTACCCAGCCCTCGCCCCGCAGCCGTGCCGCCAGGTCCGGATCATGCCCCAATGGCAGGAACAGGCGGCGCGACGGCTGTTCGTCCGCCCGCACGTCCAGCAGCGGGTCCGGGTAGATCGAAAAGCCGACTGCCGGTTCCTCGTGCCCGTCCTCATGCAGGATCGTGTAGGTGCCGCCGCGGCCGATCTCGCCGGTCAAGCCGTCCGCGAACAGGGAGAAGCCCAGCCAGCTCTGATATTCGAAGCCGTGGCGCTCGGTCGGGTCGAGCGTTACCTCCGCCATTCCCTCCAGCCGAGTCGCGATCGTCTCGAGAGCGGCAAGGCGCCGGTCAAGGATTCCGTTGGTGTCGAACGCGCGCAGCCGTTCGAGCGCGTCGGCAAATGGGCCTGCCGCCTCGATGAGCGGCAGATAGGAGGCCGCGCCGGACGCTGCGAGCCCGCCCGCATCCTTGGCGTCGAGCAGCGCCCGCACCTGCGCCGCCTGCGATGGCCGAAGCGGCAGCGGCCCGGCGGCGAGCGTGTCGACCAGATCGGGCAGGGTCAGGTCCACCGTGATGCCGGTGGCGCCGGTGGCGGCGAGGGCTTCGACCGCCAGCGCGACGATCTCGGCGGCGGCGGTGGCGCTGTCGCGGCCGACCAACTCGGCGCCGATCTGGGTCATCTCGCGCTCCGGGCGGAGCTGCGACGCCCGCAGCTTCATGACCGGTCCGCCATAGCTGAGCCTCAGCGGTCTGGGCCGGTGCGCCAGCCTGGTCGCCGCAATGCGGCCGACCTGCGTCGTGATGTCCGGGCGGAGCGCAAGCGTGCGCTGCGACAGCGGATCGGCGACGCGCAACAGGTCGCGCGCTGCACTCGTTTTCAACCGCCCGACCAGCGACTCTTCATATTCGGCAAGCGGCGGCGCGACCCGTTCGTAGCCATGCGCACGAATCGCATCGAGCGCCGCGCGCAGGATAGCGGCGGCGGCGTCCGCTTGCGGCGGGAGCCGGTCGCGCAGGCCTTCGGGAAGGAGAGCGGTGGTCATTTCGCGTGCGCTCCTAGCCGGTTTGGGCTGAGCTTGTCGAAGCCCTCCCTTCCTTCTTCGCTGCAAAGAAAAGGGAGGCCTTCGACGGGCTCAGGCCGAACCGTGTGTGTAGCTCCAACTCATCGGTCGAAGTGGAGCGGTTTAACGCGCTTAACGCCGGGGAGTTTGGCCACGGTGTCGAGCGTGGCTTGCGGAACAGGCGTATCGACCGACAGCAGCAGCACCGCTTCGCCGCCTGCCGCGCGGCGGCCGAGGTGGAACGTGCCGATGTTGACGCCGGCATCGCCGAGCGCGGTGCCGATGCGGCCGATGAAGCCGGGCGCGTCCTCGTTCACGACATAGAGCATGGGGCCGGTGAGGTCGGCCTCGACCTTGATCCCGAACAGCTCGACCAGCCGCGGCTTATAGTCGCCGAACAGGGTCCCCGCGACCGATCGCTCGCCTTCCGACGTCGCGACCGAGACGCGCACCAGGGTGTGGTAGTCGCCTTCGCGGTCATGGCGCACCTCGCGCACGTCGAGCCCGCGCTCCTTCGCCAGGAAGGGCGCGTTGACCATGTTCACCGTGTCCGAATAGACGCGCATCAGCCCGGCCAGCACGGCGCCGGTGATCGGCTTCTGGTTGAGCTCGGCGGCGGCGCCTTCGACTTCGATGCTGATCGCCGAAAGCCCGCCATGCGCGAGCTGGCCGACCAGGCTGCCCAGCTTTTCCGCAAGCGCCATATAGGGGCGCAGCCGCGGCGCCTCCTCGGCCGAGACCGACGGCATGTTGAGCGCGTTGGTGACTGCGCCGGTCAGCAGGAAGTCCGACATCTGCTCCGCCACCTGGATCGCGACATTGACCTGCGCTTCGCTGGTGGAGGCCCCGAGGTGCGGCGTCGAAATAAAGCCCGGCGTGCCGAATAGCGGCGAAGCGGTCGCCGGTTCCTCGACGAACACGTCCAGCGCCGCGCCGCCGATATGGCCCGATTCGAGCCCCTTCTTCAGCGCGGCCTCGTCGATCAGGCCGCCACGCGCGCAGTTGATGATTCGCACGCCCTTCTTCGTGTTTGCGAGATTCTCGGCGGACAGGATGTTACGGGTCTGGTCCGTCAACGGCGTGTGCAGCGTGATGAAATCGGCGCGCGCAAGCAGCTCGTCCAGCGCGACCTTCTCCACGCCCAGCTCCCGCGCCCGTTCGGCTGACAGGAAGGGGTCGAAGGCGATCACCTTCATCTTCAGCCCGATCGCGCGATCGGCGACGATCGAGCCGATATTGCCTGCGCCGATCAGCCCCAACGTCTTGTTGGTCAGCTCCACGCCCATGAAGCGGTTCTTTTCCCACTTGCCGGCCTGGGTCGACGCGTCTGCTTCGGGAAGCTGGCGGGCGAGCGCGAACATCAGCGCGATCGCGTGTTCGGCCGTGGTGATCGAGTTGCCGAACGGCGTGTTCATCACCACCACGCCCTTGGCCGAGGCGGCCGGGATGTCGACATTGTCGACGCCGATGCCGGCGCGGCCGACCACCTTCAGGTTGTTCGCGGCGTTCAGCACGTCGCGACCGATCTTGGTCGCCGACCGGATCGCGAGGCCGTCATAGCCGCCGACGATCGCGACCAGCTCTTCCTTGGAAAGGCCCGGCTTCTCGTCGACCTCGACGCCGCGTTCGCGGAAAATCTGCGCAGCACGGGGATCCATTTTGTCGGAAATCAGGACTTTGGGCATTTGGAGTTCCTCTTGAAGCCCCTCTCCCGCTTGCGGGAGAGGGAGGGGCCCACGGCGAAGCCGTGGGAGGGTGAGGGTAAG
>NZ_BBWU01000043.1 GCF_000974765.1 Sphingomonas changbaiensis NBRC 104936
CCACCCCCGGCCCCTCCCGCAAGCGGGAGGGGAGAAGAGAGCCTGAACCTAAACTGCAGGCCCTGGCTCTTGCCGATCCAGTTTTCCTGCATCAGCCGGACCTTGTCGGGCCATTGGTCGAGGGTCTGGAGGCCGTCGAGCAATTCCTCGGCGAAGTCGGTGATCTTCAGGAACCACTGCGAGAGCTTGCGCTTCTCGACGAGCGCGCCGGACCGCCAGCCGCGGCCGTCGATCACCTGCTCGTTCGCGAGCACGGTCATGTCGACCGGATCCCAATTGACCGCCGATTCCTTGCGATAGACGAGGCCGGCCTCGAACAGGTCGAGGAACAACGCCTGCTCTTGGCCGTAATAATCGGGCTCGCAGGTGGCGAGCTCGCGGGACCAGTCGAGCGCGAAACCCAGCGACTTCAGCTGGTCGCGCATCGTCGCGATATTGGCGCGGGTCCAGGTGCCCGGGTGCACGCCCTTTTCCATCGCGGCATTTTCGGCCGGCATGCCGAACGCGTCCCACCCCATCGGGTGGAGCACTTCCATGCCCTTCATTCGCCGATAGCGGGCGAGCACGTCCCCCATCGTGTAATTGCGGACATGACCCATATGGATGCGCCCCGACGGATAGGGGAACATCTCCAGCACGTAGCTCTTGGGTTTGGGGCTGGCGTCGGACGCGTGGAACGTGCCCTGCTCGGCCCAGACGCGCTGCCAGCGCGCGTCGGCCGCCTTCGGGTTGAATCTGTCGGCCATGACTTACCGGATGCCGGAAGCGGCGCGCCTCAGGTCCCGCGCGCGGGTCAGGATGATGTCTTCCAGCTTCTGCACCGTTGCCGCGGCGACCGGCGCATCGACCCATTGGCCGTTCTGCTGGATCTGGCGCAAGGCCGCCACCTTCAGCGCGTCGGCGCGCAGATCCTGGTCGAGCACGGAGACGGTGAGCTTCATCCGCTCACCGGGCGAGCTCGGGTTCACATACCAGTCGGTCACGATCACGCCGCCGTTCGAATCCGCCTGCAGCAGCGGCATGAAAGACACGGTATCGAGCGCGGCGCGCCACAGATAGGAATTGACCCCGATCGTCGTCACCTTGGCAGCGGCGAGGTCCGCTTCCTTGGTCTTGTCGGGCGACTTGCCGTAGTTGAGCCCCTTGGCAAGATCATTGCGGATCGCCTGGCACGCCGACAAGGCCAAAGCGGAGGACACAAGCAGAACAAGCCGGGACGGGCGGAACATGGGTTATCCTTGGAAAACGCGCAGGGATGATCGCGCGCCGTTATAGGGGCTCGCATAGGCGGAGCAAGCCAGCTGTGGGCCTTGTGCAACACTGTGAGAAGATTCGACTCTTCCAAGGTGGCGGCCGTGCCGCGGAGTCGCTACTTGGGAAGTTCTGATAGCGGGGTGAAACGAGTCGATAAGATGCGCGTGCGTCGCACATATCTGGCTTTGGGCGTAGCGGCGGCTGCCGTTGCGGCCGTGGCCGTGCCTGCGATCGGCGCTTCCTCCGAGTCCACGCGCGCGATCCTGAAGCGCCCGGTTTCGTTGAGCGCGCGCGGTGGCATCGGGTCGTTCACGCCCGCCGCCGCCGATCCGCGCGTCGCCGCGATCTATGCGCGCGCGGGCCTCGTCAATAGCGGCTTCCGCTTCACGCCGGCATCGACCAGCCAGGCCGGCACCCATGCCGTGACGGTGGCGGTCCGCGCCGTCTCGACCGCGGCCAAGCCGGAGCCGACCCGCGTCAGCACCGCGTCGGTCAACATCACGCCGGTCGCGTATAACCTGGGCATGGCGGTGGGCTGGAAGCGGTTCGCGATCGCCGGCGACATGGCCCATGTCGACATGGGCGTCCTGCCCGGCAGCCGCGAGAAGCTGGACGTCGGCGTCAGCTATAACGCGCCGAAGTGGAGCGGACGTCTCCAGGTCGGCCAGGATCGGCCGATCGACACCGTCTCGGCCAACCTGACCGGCGGCCGCAGCGTGAACTTCGACCTGGGCGGCTCGTACGCGCTGACCAAGAACCTCGATGTGACCGCCGGCCTGCGCTACAAGGCCGAGCAGCGCGACCGCCTGCAACTGGTCGACGACGGCCGCCGCGACAGCCAGGCGGTCTATATCGGGACGGCGTTCAAGTTCTAGTTGCTGCGGCAGATTGAGCCATTGCGGCCTTAGCGCGGCCGCGTCATCCTACAGGCATGGACTTGATTTGGTACCTGGCAGCCACTGTTGCCGGTTCCGCGTTCGCGCTTTGGACGAAGCAAAAGTCGCTCGCTCTTGGGCTCCTGATCATGGGTGCTGCCAGTGTGCCGGCGGCACTTGCTGAGTTTCGGACCGGCGATTTCTGGATGGGTGAGTCCCTCATGTGGGGTCTCGGCCTCATTGTGGGAATAATCGTCATTTGCGTCGGAGAACTACGGGCGGGTTGAGCCCATCGGTGCGCTCGCTGACGAGTCTTCCGCCAACAACGTTCGCCGAGAGCTAAGCTACGTGTGGAAAGCTATCCAGGCGTCGATCGCCGCCCAGCCTAGAGCGCCCAGTCTCTCCAATCGGCGGAACCGAACTGACGTCATGCCGCCGAGCGCGATGATGGGTGCGCGCGCGGAGGCTGCGAGGCGGGCGACGCGGTGTGGGCCCAGGGTCCTTGCGCCCGGGTGCGAGCGGGTCGGGAAGACGGGGGAGAGCAGCAGCAGGGCGGCGCCGGCGCGCTCGGCTGCCCTGATCTCGCGGTGGTTGTGGACGGGGTAAAGCCTTGGGAGGCCGGTACGCGGGCCCGCGCCGTAGATCGCTTGCGCCCCCGCTTGCCGCGCCTCCTTTTCCGTGCCGGCGAACGCGACGAAGCGGCGCTGCTCCCGGATGCGGCGGGCCATGTCGAGGCGTTCTGCGAGGGGCAGCGAATAGTGGCGGACGATCACGCCGGCGCTCTTCGGCAGGCGGGCGAGCGCGTTCCATAGCGCCTCGCCTTGCCGTTCGTCGGTCAGAATCCAGACGCGCGGCAGTGCGAGGTGGCGGCGGTTCATTGCGCTGCCTATAGCAGCGCCGATGCAGGAAACTGAACGCCTCGCCGAAGTCCGCGAACGGATCGCCCGCGCCGCCAGAGTCGCGCGGCGCGACTTGGCCGACGTGACGCTGATCGCCGTCTCCAAGACCCATGCCGCCGAGACGATCGTGCCGCTGATCGAGGCCGGCCAGCGCGTGTTCGGCGAAAACCGGGTGCAGGAAGCGGAAGCGAAATGGCCGGCACTGGCCGAGCGCTATGAGGATCTTCAGCTGCATCTGGTCGGGCAGCTCCAGTCGAACAAGGCCGAGGCGGCGGTGCGGCTGTTCGACGCGATCCATTCGGTCGACCGGCCTTCGCTGGTCGACGCACTTGCCCGCGCGATCGACAGGGAAGGGCGGAGCCCGACGCTGTTCGTGCAGGTCAATATCGGCGACGAGCCGCAAAAGGGCGGGTGCGCGGTGGCCGCGCTGCCGGGGCTGCTCGATCAGGCGCGCGGGGCGGGGCTCACCATCGCCGGGCTGATGTGCGTGCCCCCTGCCGGCGTGGAAGCGGCGCCCTATTTCGCACTGCTCGCCAAGCTGGCGCGCGATCAGGGAGTGCCGCTGCTCAGCATGGGCATGTCGGACGATTTCGAGACCGCCGTGACGCTGGGCGCCACCCATGTCCGGGTCGGGTCGGCGCTGTTCGGGGCGCGCGCTTGAGATTCGACGGCATCATTTTCGACTTCGACGGCGTGCTGCTGGAGAGTGAGGCGGCGGGGAACGAACACCTTGCCGAGCTGCTGACGGAGCTCGGCTTCCCGCACACGCGCGAGGACACGCTGACCCATTACACGGGCCTGAGCGGCCCCGATTTCATCGCCGCGATCGAGGCGCGGATCGGGCGGGCGCTGCCGGACGAATTCCACCCGCGCCGGGCCGTGGAAGACGCGCGCGTGCTGGCGGAGGGGCTGGAGGAAGTCGCCGGCGCGGTCGCGTTCGTGCAGTCCCTGCCGCCGGACTGGCCCAAGGCGGTGGCTTCGTCGAGCAGCACGCATTGGGTGCGGACCCATCTGGCGCATCTCGGGCTGGAGGAGGTGTTCGGCGACAAGGTGTTCAGCGGCAAGGAACATGTCGCGCGCGGCAAGCCGGCGCCGGATCTGTACCTGCACGCTGCCGCCGCGATTGGCATCGACATTCGGCGCATTGTGATCCTGGAGGATTCGGTCGTGGGTGTAACCGGCGCGGTCGCCTCGGGCGCGCACGTGATCGGCCTTTGCGCCGGGTCTCATTGCCTGCCGGGCCACGCGGACAGGCTCCGCGCGCTCGGCGTTCACGACATCGCTACGAGCTTTGAAGAGGTGGTGCGGCTGATCGCCTGAGCGCGCGAAGCACAGAAAAGGATCGGTTCACGCGAAGACGCGAAGGGGATTTGGGCGACACGCTCGGTGCAAGCGCGTCAGCTGGTCTCTTTGCGCTTCGCGCGTGACCCGCTCGGACCTGCTTCGCGTCTTCGCGTCTTCGCGTGAACCAACCCTAAAGCTGGTGGCCTGTCCGGTCGCGCTTCGTCGCGAGATACTTCTCATTATGCGGATTCGGTGCGACGCGGTGGGGGACGCGTTCGACGACCTCGACGCCGGCCTTTTCGAGTTCCGCGACCTTGTTCGGGTTGTTGGTCAGCAGGCGGATGCGGCGCTGGCCGAGCAGTTGGAGCATGCGCGCAGCGACGCGGAAATCGCGCGCGTCGATGTGGAAGCCCAGGCGCGTGTTCGCATCGACGGTGTCATAGCCCTGGTCCTGCAGCGCATAGGCGCGGAGCTTGTTGACCAGGCCGATGCCGCGGCCTTCCTGGCGCAAATAGAGCAGGATGCCCCAGCCGGCGCCGGCGATCTCGCCGAGCGCGGCGTGGAGCTGCGGCCCGCAATCGCATTTGAGCGAGCCAAGCACGTCGCCGGTCAGGCATTCGCTGTGGAGGCGGACCAGCGGCGGATGGCCGTCCGGCTGGCCGAGGATCAGGGCGACGTGCATGTCGCCGCCCTCGGCCGAGCGAAAGGCGACGATCTCGGCCCGTTCATCCGCCTCGACCGGCAGGCGCGCGCGCGTCGCGATGCGGAGCGCGGCGGGACTTTCGAAAGCGACGATCTCGGCCGGCGTGAGCGCGTCCGCCGCAGCCGCATCGAGGACGAAGAAGGCCGGGAGCACGCCGGCGATGCGGGCCAGCTCGAGCGCGGCGTCCGCCGCCGCCTGATCGCCGACCGGCACCGCGCGGAACGGTCCTTTCAGCGGCGTCGCCAGATCGAGCGCGGGATCGGCGAGCGCGGTCCCTGCGTCGAAATCGAGCCAGGGCGCGCGTTCGATCCGGACGGCGTGGCCGGGATTAGCGGCGTCGCGCTGGTTCGCGAGCTTTAGCGTCTCGGCGCGGCTGGCGGACAGCAGGACGTCCGCCCGCGCGCCGGGATCGAAGGCTGCGAGCTGCCCGGCATCCGCCGTCTCGATCGCCAGCAGTGTGAAGGGGCCGATCGCCACCGGCCAGCCGCGACGCAGCGCGTCGATCGCGCGCGCGACGGCGTGGGGCGTCAAAAGGCGAACTCCGTCACCAGCGGAACGTGATCGGAGGGCTTGAGCCAGCTGCGGCAGGGCTCGTGCACGGCATGCGCGGTCGCGTGGCGCGCAAGTTCGGGGCTCGCCCACATATGATCGAGGCGGCGGCCGCGGTCCGACGCGGCCCAATCCTTCGCGCGGTAGCTCCACCAGGTGAAGCAGCGCTCCGGCGGGGCCACGAAGCGGCGGCCGAGATCGACCCAGTCGTGCGCGGCCTGCAAACGCCCAAGCGTCTCGACCTCGATCGGCGTGTGGCTGACCACGTCGAGCAATTGCTTGTGGCTCCAGACGTCGCATTCCAGCGGCGCGACGTTGAAATCGCCGACCATGACCGTCGGAACCCGTACGCCTTCGGACCAGGCGGTCATGCGCGCGAGGAAATCGAGTTTCTGGCCGAATTTGGGGTTGAGATCGCGGTTCGGGATGTCGCCGCCGGCCGGGATGTAGACATTCTCCAGCCGCACGCCGTTCGGCAGCCGCACGCCCAGGTGCCGCGCCTCGCCGTTCGCCTGCCAGTCGTTGCGCTCTTCCTCGATCAGCGGCAGCTTCGAGACGATCGCGACGCCGTGGTGCATCCGCTGCCCGTTCAGCAGCACGTGATGGTAGCCAAGGGCGTGGAAAGCGGCGGCGGGAAAGAGTCCGTCCTCGACCTTGGTTTCCTGCAGGCAGAGAATGTCGGGCGATTCCTGGTTCAGGAACTGCTCGACGATGCCGAGGCGGAAGCGGACCGAGTTGATGTTCCAGGACGCGAGCTTGAGCGTGTTCACGAGTGCCGACTTAGGTGCCGCCCGGTCACAAGGAAAGACCCCCGCTCCGGGGGCTTGGAGCGGGGGCCGACCGAGCGTTCGTCACGCTGGGAGGGAGGGGGCTCTCCGGGCGGGCAACAGGGGGAAATCCCGCCAAAAGCCCCTCTCCACCGAGCGAGCCCTAGGCCGGAAAACCTGTCCCGAAGATGAACAGTTACCCTCGTTTCTTTGCGGGGCGCGGATCGTCCCACTCAAACACCGTTTCGGCGACGGGAATGTTCAGCTTCTGGTTCGACAGCCGCACCGTCGTGCGGTTGTTCTGCGCGTCGAGCGCCACCCAGCCTTCGAGCATCAAGCCGCCCGGCGCGGCGGAATCCTGGGTGAACGCAAGCGTGATCGACCCGAATTGCGGTCGCCTCGGGTCGCGGGCGAGAATGGTGATCACGTCGGGCGAGGCCGACGGCACGACCTTCGCGATCCGCGACAGGTCGCGCTTGGGATCGAGCAGGATGTCGAGCGGCGAGCCGCCGATCGGATATTTGGAGACCTGGTGAACCTGGTAGTCAATGAAGTTCAGCACGCGTCCGTCGCCCACGACCAGGATCGGCACGCCCGGCTCATACTGGAAGCGGATCTTGCCCGGCTGCTTCAGGAAGACCTTGCCGGTCACCGACTTGCCCTTGCGATCGGTCTGCACGAAGTCCGCCGTCAACGTGTGCACGCCGCGCAGATGCTCCTGCACCCGGCGGATCATGCTCGGCTGGGCAATGGCAGGGGCGGCGGCAGCAATCGAAATCAGAACGGCGAAGGCAGGGCGCAAAGTCATCAATATCTCCTGGCAAAGTGCTTTCAGGCCTGGCCACTGAACCGCGCCTGAAGTCTCGATCCTTGAAACGCCAGAAACCGTCGAGCGGTTCGATGGGTGGGATTGCGCCAGCAACGCATGTCGCTGGCAGCCTGAAATCCAATGCCATTTTTCACAAGCATTGCGTAAGGATTGCGGCCGCGGCTGCCGCATTGAAGAGGAGTAATGGGTGAATCGCCTCGAACGAGCATTGCGGGTCCGGCTCGCGAAACTGCGCGGCAAGGAGCCGCCGCTCAACTACACCGCCGCGCGCCTGCCGCAATATCCCGTCGGCCGCGGCACGTACGGCGTTCCGCGCGTGTTCGATTACCCGAACAATGCAAGCCTCAGGATCGGCGCCTTCACGTCGATCGCGGCGGACGTCAGCATCTTCCTGGGCGGCAATCATCATCCCGAATGGGTCAGCACCTTCCCGTTCGGCGCGATGTGGAGCGAGCATCACCATCCCGAGCAGCCGGCCACCCGGGGCGACGTGATCATCGGCAACGACGTGTGGATCGGACGGGGCGCGATGATCATGTCGGGCGTGACGATCGGCGACGGCGCCGTGATCGGCGCCGCGGCCCTGGTCGCGAAGGACGTGCCGCCCTACACGATCGCGGTGGGCAATCCGGCGCGCAATGTGCGCCAGCGCTTTTCGCCGGAAACCGTCGACAGGCTGCTCGCCATTCGCTGGTGGGACTGGCCGGACGACCGCATCCGCCGGGCTGCCGCCAAGCTGCAAAGTCCGGACATCGAGGGATTCATCGCCGCCGTCGAGGCGGGCGAGGTCTGACGCTGCCGATGCGGCGGTGAGCCGCACAATTAGAACGAGGCCGGGAAGCGGGTTCCCGACCTCGATCATGCGCAGATATCGGTTTACTTCTCGGCTGGCGCGGCGGGCTTCTTCGGCGGGGCGAAGCCGGCCTGGTATTTCACTTCGCTCTCCGCCTTCTTCACCTTGGGCTCCAGATCGCGCTTGAGAAGATCCTGGAACTTGCGCTGCTGGAGGAGCGCCGTCGCGAACTGATTGGCCTGGTCGCCGGTCAGCGGCTGGACATCGGTGCCGGTGATCTTGTTCGCGACCATCACGCGGCCGGCCGGGATTAAGAAGATGTCGTCCTTCGGCATCTTCAGGACCTGCTGGACGAGCTCCGGATTGGCGGTGGCGACGTCGAGCTTGGATGGCGCACGCTTATACTGCAGGCCGTCCTGCTTCAGCATCGCCTCCACTTCGTCCATCGTCTTCAGCGGCTGGTACTTGCGCAGCACCTGCGGGTCCTTCGGCGCTTCGAACTGGATCTGGTCGATCGTGAAGATCTTGCGCTGCGCGAACAAGTCCGGGTTCTGCGCGATGAAGGTGTCGATTTCGGTCTGGGTCGGCTGCTTGACCGCGGCGCTCATCTGCCGCTGCAGCATCTGGACCAGGATGCTTTCCTCAGCGCGGCGTTCCTGGAGCAGGAACATCGGCGTCTTGTCGAGCCCGCGGTCGCGCGCGATGTCGGCCAGAATTCGGCGGTTGACGACCTGCTGAAGCGCCGCCTGCTCAAGCTGCTTCTTCTGGTCCGGCGCGATGTTCGCCGGGATGTTCGCGCCCTGCAGTTCGGCGTTCAGTTCGTGAACTGTGATGTCCTTGCCGTCGACGGTGGCGACGACCTGGCCCTTTTCCAGTTCCCCCTCGGCGCCTTTCTTGCCGCAGCCGGCTACGAGCAGTGCCGTCCCGACCATCAGAGTGGTGGCGATAGTCTTACGCATCTTGTTCTCCTCATCGGCGCGCCTTCCCTCAAGCGCCCCCTTTGCCGTGGCGAAACGCTATACTCGCGGCCGCCAATCCCGCACAATCAAAAGAAAGTCGCGAAATGTATTCAGCCCGCCCGTTCCAGTTGCGGGGCGGCGGCGCCGCGCTTCGCATCATATTCGTGGATCAGTTCGACCGTGGAGCGGATGTTGCCGGCACTCGATGCGCCGAACAGGATCGATTTGACATACGGTTCGCCGGTCACCCACTCGATCGCCTCGCGCGCCGGGATGGCGCCGGAGGCGAGCACGGACATGGCGATCACGCGCGCCGGCCGCTGCTCGAGCGCGTGGCGATAGCCGTCGATGCCGCCCGACATCCGGAAGCCGACCTTGTTCACATTGGCACACACGATCGGATTCGTGACGCCGACGCTTTCGAGCGCGGGCAGCAGCATCGGCAGGTTCATCGTGAAGAAGCCCGCTTCGGCATTGTATTTCGTCTTCACATGCTCCGCGAAGATGCGGAACGCGTCGTAATAGCCGAGGCCCAGCACCAGGTCGGTGACGACGTTCTGCAGGAAGACGATCGGGGTGGGGAGGCCTGCGAACATCTTCATTTCGGCATCGACGAGCATCGTGATCAGCGTCTCGACGTCGCGCGTGACCAACGCCTTGCCGCCGCGCATGATCGCGCCGACCACGCCTTCGTTGGGCAGCACCTGCTTCAGCGCGTCGAAATAGCCGTGCTCGGTCACGGCGTTCGCATATTTGTGCGCGTAGGGCATGCCCGGGCAGAAATAGAAGCCGTCCCATTTGGCCGGATCGGCGCGCACGGCGGCGGCGACATCGGCCATGCGGTCGTGGGTCGTGCAGGAAAAGCCCCGGACGCCTGCCTTCAGCGCCGACTGAAGCACGTCCAGGATCGCGTCCAGCGGCTGGAAGCGGATCAGCTGCTGGCGCGCCTTTTCCTCCGACATGTGGTTGACGCCGAAGAACTGGTTGTCGCCGAAAAGGATGCGGTCCATCGCTTTGGTCCTGTCAGGAAGTGCGGGCGGGCGCGAGAAAGGCGCCGATGCGGTCGATAAAGGCGGCAGGCGCGGCGCTGGGCAGCGCGTCGCCCGATGGAAGCGGATGAGCGAGGAGCTCGCCGATCAGCTGCTTCAGCTCGGCTTCGTCCTCTGTGATGCGCAGGCCGGGCGTGGCCGCGAAGCGGCGGGCGGTGTGGCGCTGGTGATCGGTCGTGTGTTCGCCGATCGAGCTGTCGCGGACAAGCAGCAGCATCTGCTTGCGCGCTTCCAGCGCCTGCAGGATCGACCCCATGCCGACATGGGCGACGAACAGGTCGCAGTCGTGGAGGCGCTGCGCATAATCGGCATGCGGCACGATCCGCGCCCACTCGGCATGGCGCGGCTCATAGGCGCCGCCGCCGATCTGGATGAAGACTGGGGTCTCCGGATGCTCCGCAGCCCATTCATCGACCGCGCGGACGAAGCGGTCGAAGGGCAGCATCGAGCCGACCGACGCGAAGATCACAGCACGCTTCCCCAGCAATCGACGCCCTCGGCCGCGGCCACTTCGGGCCATTGCGAGATCGTGCGATGGGCCAGCTTGCGCGCGAGCCGGCCCGATGACGACATCCGCTCCGAATTGGCGATGCTGTCGATCCAGAGCGTCCGCGCACCGGTGAGCCGCCCAAGCAGGATAAAGCTCAGCATCGGCGCCGAGCCGGTGGTGACGATCGCGCGCGGCCGCTCGCGCGCGACGATCTTCAGCGCGCGCCAAAACACCGGCAGAAAGCCCTTCAGGTCGAAACGCGAGGCGTCGGGCACAGTGTAATAGCGATGCCCCTCCACCATCGGCCGATAGCTATCGAACATCGATACGAATGCCGTGTCGAAACCCTGAAAGGCGTCGCGCAGGCGCAGCAGCTGGATCCAGTGCCCGCCGCCCGACGCCGCCGCGATCAGCCGCGGAGTCCTCGCCATCAGCGCCCCAGCCCGAAAAAGCGGCCGCGGCTGCGGGTCCGCACCGGCTCGACCGGGGCGCCGGCGACGCGCTCGCCGGCACTCGCGGCGCGGATCATCTCGATGGTCCGGTCGGTTTCGGCGGCGCTACGGAAGCTGTTCTCGACCGGCCGGCCGTCGAGGATGGCGGCGCCGAACGCCTCAAGCTGCGCCGAATATTCCTCGCCGCGCAGGTAGAAGCTGACCGGCTCGGTCAGTTCGGTGATGTATTTGACGGTCCAGCCCTTATTGTAGCCTTCGGGCGGCGCTCCGTTGCAGTGGAGCTGCAATTCCTGGCGGTCGGCGTAGATCTTGCCCTTGTCGCCCCAGATCGACACGCGCGTCGTCATCTTGCGAACGCTGTCGTCGGACCAATTGACCGACAGCTGGCCGGTGACGCCGCTGCCGAAGCGCATCGTCGCATAGACGGCGTCGTCCACTTCCGCAGACAAAGGGTTGGCGAGGATCGCGCCGGCGCAGTCCGTGGGCTGGCCGAAATACCAGTTCATCAGATTGAGCGGGTGCGCGGCATAATCGTAGAGGCAGCCGCCGCCTTCCTGCGCCGACGATCGCCAGGTCTTGTTGCTGGGCTTCAGCACGACCGGACCATAGGCTTCCGCCATGATGTGCGTGACGCGGCCGATCGCGCCGGCGTCCAGCAGCCGCTTCGCCTCGCGGAAGGTGCCGACGAACCGGTAGTGAAAGCCGACCTGGGCGACGAGCCGAGCCGCTTCCGCGCGCGCGGCGAGCGCCTCGCTCGCTTCGCCCGACAGCGTGAGCGGCTTTTCGGCGAAGACGTGCAGGCCGCGGTCGAGCGCCGCGCCGATCATTCGCTCGTGCAGCCGTGTCGGCGTCGCGATCACGACGGCGCCGAGGTCCGGGGTGGCCAGCACCTTCTCGAAATCGGTGTCGCAGACGATCCCGGTATATTTCCCGACCATCTGGCCGAGGATCGCCGATGAGTCGCACGCGGCGACGACGTCGAGCGAAGGAATGGCATTGGCGATGGAGAGGTGGGACACGCCCATCTTGCCCAGCCCCACGACCGCGGTCTTGACCTGCATAAGTTCACTCAATCCTGCACGTGACGGCACGGCGCCACGCCGGCCCCGTTGGTAGGTTTTTCGATGCCGTGTTCAGCGCGAAAGGCTGGCGCGTTCGCCGGCCAGCCGATCGGCGCGACCGGCGTCGCGCGCGACGCGCATCCACAGATAGGTGGGCAGCGGCTCCTCGCGGAACCGATAGCGGGCGGCGTCTCCCTCGGCGGCGCGCTCCAGCACGCCGGCGAGGGTCAGCTCGTTCAGGTCCTTGACCATCCGCTCGGGCGGGCAACTCTCGCAGAGCGAGAGCGCGTCCTCGGGCGTGAACCAGCCGTCGGGCGTGCTCGCCGCGCGGGCTGCCGCATAGATCATCAGCCCGTTCTGGCGGTCCAGATAGGGCTCGACCGCCGCGATCAGGCGCGGATCGATCCGCCCTGCGGCCTCGTCGACCACTTTGTCGAGCGCGCCCCAGACATCCTCGATCTCGATGCGAAGGCGCTCGGCATCGAGGGCGATCATCGATGCGTGGTGGCTGACCAGCCGGACGAGGTACGGCGAGCCGTTCGACAGCTGCTCGATAGCCTTCACGGCTTCTTCGTCGAATTCGACGCCTGCGCTCTTCTCGCCGATGCGGATCAGCGAGCGCACTTCCTCGTTCGACAAGCGCGGCATCGGCAGGCCGATGATGTTGCGCCGGATCGACGGGATGTAGCCGATCAGCTGCTGCAGGTTGGAGGCGACACCGGCAAGCACCAGCTGCACCCGCGCGGCGCGGTCGGACAGGTTCTTGATCAGCTCGGCGACGCTCTGCCGGAACTGGTCGCTTTCGGCGCGATCATATTCGTCGAGCACGATGATCACGCGCGTGCCGGTCACCTGCGCAAGCAGCTCGCCCAGCTGCCGCGCGTCGAAGCTGTCGGGCAGCCGATCCGCGAGCGAGCCCTGGTGCTCACCGACCGCGGTCGGATCGATGTCGCGCAGATAAAGCTGCGGGATGTCGCGCAGCACCGCACGGAAAATGTCCTCAAAGTCCGAAAAGGCGCCGCACGACGCGTAGACGACATTGTAGCGCGATTCCCGCGCAATATCGGCCAGAATATGGACCAGCGAGGTTTTGCCGATGCCGCGCTCGCCATAGATCACCACATGGCTGCGCTGCTCCTCGAGGATTTCGATCAGCCGGGCCAGCACGCCGAGGCGACCGGCGAACTTGCTGCGCTCCGTCACCGGCTGGGCGGGCGTGAAGACGTCGCGGAGCGTCATGCGCGCCTTGGTCAAGCGCGAGGCTTCGCCCCTGGATGCGGTCCGGTCGACGGCTGAGGAGCGAAAGGTCGGGAAACCGGATTGTGGAGCGGGGGCTTCCTCCGCCTCGCGCGCGGCATCGAGCGCAGCCTGCCGGGCGCGGCGACGTTCCAGCAGCTCGGCGCGGCCGGGCCGGCCTTGCTCTACGTCAGGCCGATTCCTGCGGAACCAACCGAAAATCCTTTTCCAAAACGCCACTGTCCGACCTCGCAAAACTCTGACCGGCGGGACCCGCCGCTCTCAACCGCGCCCGTGGAACGGTTTGATGACGAAATAGGTGTAGGCCAGAACGGCCAGGATGCCCAACGCGGCGAGCGCCTGATAGGCTGCATCGCCTTGTTCGATGCCCTTGTTGCCGAACCAATTCGAGACTGCGCAGCCGATCGCCGGCGGCAGGTAGCTCAGGATTGAATCCTGCGGCTCGCCCTCCCCGACCGAACGCTGCAGAAAGACGACGATCAGTCCCGCAAAAATCGCGACCGTCACCCAATCGTAAATCGTCTGCATGCCACCATCCGTGCGAACAAGCCGTCCCGCTATCATCGAACAGCCCCGATGACAAAGCTTCCGAGTCCCGAACTTCTCGGCAGACACGTGCGCCCGATAAGGTTTAGATGATATAAACGGATCGGGACCTAACCGGAATAGTGTCGCTGAATCGTCACAGGCACCGATAAACCGCTCGTGCGTTCAGGGGGAAAGATTGCGGCTGCGCCAGCCGGGGGATAGCCGAGAGGCCGAAGCCAACCTCGAGGCGCTGGACGAGAGGGAAAAGGGATTGAACAAGAATGCCTGGGTGGCGCTGCTCCTGATCGGGTGCGGAGATGCGGCGATTGCGCAAACGACATCGACCAGGCCACCGAGCTTCGGCTCCGCCGGTCGCGCCACCGCACCTGAACGCCACATACAGATCCGCGCGAACGTCGATGCGAGCTACGACAGCAACGTCTTCGGCCTCAGCGATGCGCAGATCGAACGCAACGGCCTGAGGGGGCGATCGAAGGACGATTTCTCGCTGACGCCGTCGCTGGCTGTCGACCTCTTCCTGCCGTTCGGGCGCGAGTCCGTCTACGCGCGCGGGGCGCTCGGCTATGATTTCTACACGAACAATACGCAGCTAAACCGGGAACGCATCAACCTGGCGCTCGGCGGCGACGTGCGCGTGACCACCAGCTGCTCCGCCGGTGCGGACGCGACCTACAATCGGACGCGGTCCAATGCGGGCGACGTTTTCGGCGTGACCGAAGGCACGATATTGACCCGCGCCAATACGACGGAATACCGGTCGATCGGAGCGCGAGGCCAGTGCGCGGGCGTGGTCGGTATCTCGCCGAGTTTCGGCTACACCCACTCCGAAGTTCGGAATTCCGCGCAGTTCTTCCAGCTCAACGACTCGAATCAGGATACGTTCGACGCCAGCATCGGCTATCAGCGTCCGTCGCTGGGCCGGCTGTCGATCTACGGCAATTATTCCCAGGGCACGTATCTCAACCGAAACGTGCTCGGTCTGCCGAACGTGATTGCCGGGATTCCGAGCGACGGCGTGAAGAATTACTCGGCCGGCGCGCGATACGAGCGAAACATCGGGACGCGGCTGTCGGGCGCAATCTCGCTCGGCTACAGCTGGGTCGATCCCAAGGCCGTTTTCTCCCAGAAGTTTCGCGGCGCCACCTATTCGGTCAACCTGAATGTGATCCCAACCAACCGCCTGAGCGTGGATCTGGTCGCATCGCGTTCGGCGCAGCTTTCGAACACGGTCTTCGCGTCCTACTCGATCACCGAGATTTATTCGGTGAACGGCACTTACAAGCTGAATGATCGGCTGGATCTGAATTTCGGAGGATCGGTGCAGAAGCAGAATTTCCACCAGACCGCATCCGCAATCGACCAGTCGGCCTTTCTGTCGAAGGACAGGTTCACCCGCACCTATGGCGGGTTCGTCTACAATCTTAATCGACGGATAAGGCTAAACGGGCTAGTCAGTCATCAGAGGCGATCGGCGGACAACGCGCTGTTTCGCTATAACAATACCACGGCGAGCCTGGGCGTCAGCCTGTCGCTGGGCCGCTGATCGGGACGAGGTGATGATGAAGGTTTTGATGCGTCTGCTTGGATCGGTTCTGCTCTTCGCCTCCGCGGCGGCCAACGCGCAACAGCCCGCGCCCGCCGGCCTTCCGCCGGCCGCAGCGGCGCAGATTCAGGGCCAGGCGCAGCCGCCCCGCCCGCCTGCCGGCCAGACCAAGGCCGAGAAGGACCTTGCCGCCGGCTATGTGCTGGGGCCCGACGACGTGGTCGAGATCAGCGTGCTCGGCCAGCCCGAATTCACGACGCGCGCCCGCATCAAGGCGAACGGCACGATCCAGCTGCCCTTCATCGGCGAGCAGAAGATTGAAGGCGAGACCGCGATCAGCCTGGCGCCCAAGCTGGCTGAAAAGCTTCGCACCGGCGGCTATTACGCCAAGCCCGTCGTCAACGTCGAAGTGTCGGGTTTTGCGAGCCGCTATGTGACTTTGCTCGGCGCCGTAGGTCAGACCGGCCTGCAGCCGGTCGACCGCGAATATCGCCTATCCGAGGTGATCGCGCGTGCCGGCGGCATTCGGCCGGACGGGGCGGATTATGTTACGCTCACGCGCGCCAATGGCGAGCAGCATGATTATAATTTCGAGAAGCTGGCCTCCGGCGGCCCTGAGGACGATCCGCTCGTCCATCCGGGCGACAAGATCTACGTGCCGGAGGCCGACCTTTACTATATCTACGGCCAGATCAATCAACCCGGCCAATTCCCGATCAAGGGCGACATGACCGTGCGCAACGTGATCGCGCGGAGCGGCGGCGTCACCGCCTCGGGTTCGGTCAAGCGCATCAAATTGTATCGGAATGGCGAGGAGCAGAAGGTCGACCTCGACATGAAGGTCAAGGCCGGCGACGTGTTCACCGTCGGCGAGCGTCTCTTCTAAGGAAAGCGCGACATGAGCCTGGTTCAGTTCCTTCGCATTCTCGCAGCGAGAAAGGCGATCATCTTCGCGACGTTGCTCGCCTGCTTCTTTGCTGCGACCGTCACGGTCTTCCTGCTCCCGCCGCGCTACGAGGCGCACAACCGGGTGCGGATCGATATCACCAAGCCGGACCCGCTGACCGGCCAGATGTCGCAGCAGATGCTCAACTCCTACCTCGGTAGCCAGTTGAAGATGATCACCGACGTGCAGACCGCGGGGCTGGTCGTCGACGATCTCGGCTGGGCGACCGACCCGGCGAACCAGGCGGCGTTCGAAGCCGCCGGCCGGCCGGGCGGCGATATTCGCGACTGGCTGGCCCAGCGCATCGTCGACAACACCCAGGCGCGATTCGCCGAATCGAGCAACATCATCGAAATCACCTATCGCGGCACCGATCCCGCCTCGACCCAAGGCATCGCCCAGGCGATCCGCGAAGCATTCCTGAAGCTCAATCGCGAACAGCGCACCAACACGGCGCAACGCAGCGCTGCGACGTTCCAGGAACAGGCGGATCGTGCGCTCGCCGCCGTCTCCGCCGCCGAGGAAGCGCGCACCAGGTTCGCGAAGGAAAACGGCATCGTCTATCAGCCGGGCGGCGTCGACCTGGAAAGCTCCAAGCTGACCGCCCTGTCGAGTGCCGCGACGGTGCCGTCGCAGGGACAGGTCGTCGCGCAGGGCAACTCGCAGGTCGCGATGCTGAAGCAGCAGATTGCGCAAGCGGAACAGACGCTGGGGCCGAACCATCCGACGCTGCAGGCACTGAAGCGCCAGCTGAGCGTGCTCGAGCAGCAGGGCTCCGGCCCGGTCATCAGCGGGAACAACCGCGCGCAGATCGAAAGCGCCTACCAGGCGCAGAAGGCGCGGGTGCTGGCGCAGTCGGACAAGATGGATCAGCTGAACCAGATGGAAGCCGACATCGCAGTCAAGCGCGACCAGTATCAGAAGCTCGCCGCCAAGGCCGAGGAGATGAAGTCGATCGCGCAGGCCGGCGACACCAACCTCGAGCCGCTGGGCAACACCAATCTGCCCGACGAGGCGGTCTGGCCGAACAAGCCGGCTATCATCGCGGGCGCGATCGGGCTCGGTCTGGTGCTCGGCATCCTGCTTGCGCTTCTCGTCGAGCTGTTCGCCCGGCGCGTCCGCAGCGAGGACGATCTCGAATACGCAACCGGCGCGCCGGTGCTGGCCATGGTCGGCCAGCCACGACCCGAAAACAGCCTGACGGCGCGCATGTTGCGCCTGATCGATCGCAAGGGCGCGAGCCCTGGCGCTTCACTGGCGGAGGCCTGATAGCCATGAGCATGAAGACCGCGCTCCAGGAAATGGAGCAGCAGGATACGGCCCCTGCCCGAAGCCTTGATCGGCAAGAGCTGAGCCCGATTGCCACCGCACCGATCGAATCGGTGATGGTGAACGATCCGCACTCGATCGAGGCCGAGGCGATCCGCGCGCTGCGGACGCGGCTTGCCGCGCAGCATCTGCGCGAAGGCCGGCGCTCGCTCGCGGTGTGCGCGGCCGCCGCCGAATCGGGCTGCACCTATATTGCCGTGAACCTGGCGGTGGCGATGGCGCAGGCCGGCGTCCGCACGGCCCTGGTCGACGCCAATCTGCGCGACCCGATGATCGCCGATCTGTGCGGGTTGCCGCTCTCGATGCCCGGCCTTTCGGACTATCTGTCGTCCGACTCGATCGCGATGGCGGACGTGGTCGATACCGAGCTGATGCCAAACCTGGCGGTGATCGGTGGCGGCGAGGCGCCGTCCAATCCGCAGGAGCTGCTGTCGGGCGCACGGTTTCGCGGGCTGGTCGACCAGTTGCTGCGCGAGTACGACCTGACGATCTTCGACACCGCGCCGGCCAAGATCTGCTCCGACGGCCTTCGCGTCGCGACGCTGGCGGGCTTCAGCCTGATCGTCTCGCGCAAGCACCGGACCTATTTCGAGGATCTGAAGACCCTGTCCAAGCAGCTGCGCGCCGACCGGTCGGTCGTAGTCGGCTCCATCCTGAACAGCTTTTAGATGAACATGGCCACGCGCCCGGTCCGGGCACACATGCCCGCGTCCCAGCTGCTGATGCGGCATTGGCCGCTGCTTCTCGGTCTCGCCGTGCTGGCGGTGCCGACGCTGATCGCGGTCGCGACCGGTTCCTGGACCGGGGAAGCCGGCGTGCACGGACCGATCGTTCTGGCGACGGGCATCTGGCTGTTCGCGCGGCGCTGGCAGGAACTGCTCAGCATCCAGCGGCCGGGGCAGATCGGAATCGTGCTGGCAATTCTCGTGCCGTCGCTGCTGCTCTATGTCTTCGGGCGCGCGTTCGATTTTCTGGTGTTCCAGGCGCTGGCGTTCCTAGGCGTCTGCATCGCTGTCTTCTACGCCTCGTTCGGCGCGGAAGCGGTGCGGCGCATGTGGTTTCCGATCCTGTATCTCGGCTTCGTGGTGCCGCTGCCGCTGTGGGTGATCACCACGCTGACGGCGCCGATGAAGGAGTATGTTTCCTACATGGCGACTTGGATCCTGTCGCACGCGGGCTATCCGATCGTGCGCGAGGGCGTGACGATCTATGTCGCCCAGTATCAGTTGCTGGTGGAAGATGCGTGCGCCGGTCTCAATTCGCTGATCAGCCTGACCGCGATCAGCCTGTTCTATATCTACATCCTCCACAACGCGTCGTGGCGCTACGCGCTGTTTCTGATGCTGTGGATCGTGCCGGTGGCGCTGCTCGCGAACCTCGTCCGGGTGATGATCCTGGTGCTGATCACCTACCATTTCGGCAATGCCGCGGCGCAGGGCTTCCTGCATTCGACCGCGGGGCTGGTGATGTTCGCAACCGCCCTTCTCGGAATTTTCGTGGTCGACGGGGTGATGAGCCCGGTTCGCCGCATGCTGACGAGGACGCCGGCATGATCAATCGTCGCGACCTGCTGATCGGCGGCGCCTGCTTCGCCACTGCCGCCGCTGCCGAAGGACTCCGTCCGCACAAGCGCGTGACGCTGTTGGGCGACCGCAAGCTTGAGGACCTGATTCCCAAGTCGTTCGGGGCCTGGCAGGCCCGCGAAGCCGAAGGCATCGTCACACCGCAAAGCGAGGACAGCCTGGCGGCGCGGCTCTACAACCAGTCGGTCGGCCGTATGTATGCTGGCCCGGACAACAGCGCGGTGATGCTGCTGATCGCGTACGGCAACACCCAGAGCGACACGCTCCAGCTGCACCGGCCGGAAGTCTGCTACCCAGCCTTTGGCTTCACCATCGCCGAAAACGCGCCGGCGCGCTTCGACCTGGGCCACGGCGCTGTCGTTCCCGGGCGCAACCTGGTGGCGACGTCGCCGGGCCGCGAGGAGCGGATCAGCTATTGGACGCGCATTGGCGAGTATCTGCCGACCAGCAACAGCGAGCAGCGCGAGATGAAATTCCGGATCGCGCTGTCGGGCATCATTCCGGACGGCGTGCTGGTTCGCATCTCGAACATGCGGAGCGATGATGCCGAAGGCTTCGGCCTGAACGAGCGCTTCGCGGCCGATCTGCTGAAGGCGGTGCCGGTTGCGGCGCGGCCGGCGCTGATCACCACCGACAAGGCGCATCAGCTGTCCGCAGTCACGCGGGCCTGATGGACGCCGCTGGAAGGAGGGACCTGCCGGAGCCCGACTCCGGCGGATCGAGCAGGGACGCAATGCTGCAGGAAACGACGGTCACGGCCGCTCCCTCTGCACGCGCGAGTGCCGATGCCTCGCGCGAGGGCGCGTCGCGTTCGCCGGTCTTGCTCGAAGTCGGCATCCTGCTGCTGCGCGGACTGGAGATGATCAGCGTCGCGATAACGGCCTGGATCTCGGCTGCGGTGGCGCTCGATTCCGTGCCGGTGGGGCTGGCCCGCTCGTACAGCAACGCGGCGCTGATCGCTTGCCTGTTCTATGCGGCGTTGGCCGAGGTGACCGGCTGCTATGACATCGACACCCGCTTTTCGGTCCGGACCGGCTGGGCGCGGGTGATGACTGCCTGGCTGTCGACGGGCATGTTCCTGATGACGCTGGGCTTCCTGCTCAAGGTCTCCGGCGATTTCTCCCGTGGATGGGCGATCACCTGGTTCGCGCTGGGCGGCGGCGTGCTGCTCGCAGTGCGGGCCGGGGGAACCGCCTGGATGCGTCGCCTGAAAAAGCGCGGCGTGTTCAACCACCGCGTGGCGATCTTCGGGGCCGGATCGCAGGGCGACCGGCTCGCCAAATATATTCTCGGCAACGAAAAGCTGACGATCGACCTGGTCGGCTTCTTCGATGATCGGCTGCCGGAGCGGCTTCCGGACCGCGAGGTGCTGCTCCCCCTCTATGGCAATCTCGGCGACTTGATCGCCCGCATCCGCGAGGGGCTGGTCGACCAGGTGATTGTCGCGCTGCCCTGGTCGGCCGAAAAGCGGCTGCAGGAAGTGGTGGCGGAACTGGCGATTACCCCGGTCCGCATCCGCCTCGCGCCCGATCTCGCGACCTTTGCCTTTTCGCAGCGGCCGGTAGTGCTGCTCGGCGACCTACCGGTGATGACCTTGTTCGAGCGCCCGATCTCGGGCTTCGACCAGATCATCAAGCGGATCGAGGACCTGATCGTCGGATCACTGGCGCTGATCCTGGTCACGCCATTGTTCCTGGTCGTCGCGATCGCCGTCAAGCTCGACAGCCCCGGTCCGATCTTCTTCCGGCAGGACCGGGAAGGCTTCAACAATCAGCGTTTCCGGATCTGGAAGTTCCGCTCGATGCGCAGCGAGCGCTGCGAACCGGACGGCATCACCCAGGCGCGAAGGGACGACGATCGGATCACGCGCGTCGGCCGCTTCCTGCGCCGCACCAGCATCGACGAGCTGCCGCAGCTGTTCAACGTGCTGGCCGGCGAGATGTCGCTGGTCGGCCCGCGGCCGCATGCGCCGTCCACCCGGGCCGGCGATCGCCTCTTCTCGGACGTCGTCACCCACTATGCCGCGCGCCACAAGGTGAAGCCGGGGATGACGGGCTGGGCACAGGTCCATGGCTGGCGCGGCGAAACCGATACCGAGGAAAAGCTGCTCAAGCGGCTGGAGCACGACCTCTATTATATCGAGAATTGGTCGGTGCTGCTGGACCTCTTCATCCTCGCGCGGACGGCAGTCACCCTGGTGTTCCAGAAGACGGCGTACTGACGCAGGCGGGTTCCCACCGTTTCGGCCCCCGTGCCGCAACTCGTCGCACATACTAAGCATCTGGTCGATACGCCTCTAACCCTCATCAACACTTGTCTCTATTCGGGACAACGAACGTCGTGCGGGGCGGCGTAGAACAAGATCAAAAGCAGTGGCCAAATCTGTAGCGTGCCCGCCTGGGTGCGTTGCCGACTTCGCTTGGCCATGAAGCGAGGATGTTCTTTCAGGGATAAGTAAGCGGGTGTCACTGTGGCCTTCAGCCTCGGGGACTATTCTTTCAATCAACCAATGCGGGGTCGGACCGGCCCGGACGTGGCTGGGGGCTGGCCGCGAACGACGGTCTGCGCCCTCCGGGGATCGCCATGACAACCATCAATGTTTCCAATTCCAGCCAGCTCCAGTCCGCGCTCAGCCACGCGGCCGGGGGTGATACGATCGTGCTCGCCGCCGGCAACTACGGCACGAGCTACATCAACGACCGGAACTACAGCGCCGGCGTGACCATCAAGTCGGCATCGCTCAGCAACCGCGCGCATTTTGATTATCTGGCCATCAGCAACTCCAACAATCTCCGCTTCGAAGGCCTGGATGTCGGGCATGCCCTTCGGCACGGCGAAAACCCCAGCTCGCCCTATGCGCGCGTGACGGATTCGGACAATATCAAGATGGTCGGCATGAGCTTTCATGGATCGCTTGATAATCATCCGGCGAACGACGGGGTCGGTCTAAACGTCACCAACAGCGATCATTTCCAGCTGATGGGGTCGACCTTCCGCGACCTGTATCGCGGCGCCTATATCCAGCAGGCGTCGGACGTTACCGTCGCGTCGAACAGTTTTCAGATGATCCGCACCGACGGCCTGGACTTCGGCGCCGTGAACGGGGCAGTGGTCGACAAGAACAGCTTTACCAACTTCCACCCGATAGCGGGCGACCATGCCGACGCGATCCAGTTCTGGCTGACCGGCCAGCCCCATGGGTCGTCGAACATCGCGATCACAAACAATACGATCATGCAGGGCAGCGGGACGGGCATGCAGGGCATTTTCATGTCCGACCCGAAAGCGTTCGGCTACAACAACGTGCGAATTCAGAACAACCTGGTCTACGGCAACGACCAGTATCACGGAATCTTCCTGAACGGCGTTCACGGCGCGCAGGTGATCGGCAATACGATGCTGTCGAAATCGACCGATCACAAGATGATGTGGATCGATTTGCACAACGGCAGCAATTTCACCGTGAGGGACAATCTGGCCGAGAGTATCCAGGTGCAGCGTGGCGCGACCGGTGTGTCGATGAGCCATAATGCTACGCCTGCCACTGTCGGATCATTCCACGCGCTGTTTCCGCACCTCGATGCGCCGACCTCGGTCAACGATCTGATCACCCATGGGTACGGCTATCAGCTCCCCGGCTCGATCTCGACCGGCATTGCGCCGGTTGCCACGGCGCTGGGTCAAAGCATCGGCAGCATGGTCGGACCCACGTCCACGGCGACCAGCGCCCAGGTGTCTCATACGGTCGTGGCCGAGCCGACGCATGCGCCTCCGACGTTGAGCCAGGTGTTCCCGAGCGCGCCTCACGTCGAGATGGTGGCGAACACGGTCACGGTGCCTGTCACGGTGACTCATCAGTTTTTCATGCCGCATTTCAATCACTTCGTGGCGATGGTCTGATCTTCAGGTCGTCATCCGCCTGAGCGTCTCAAGCCGGTCCGCTTCGGCGGCCGGCTTGTCCGTGCGGATGCGGGCGATGCGCGGGAAGCGCATCGCCACGCCCGATTTGTGCCGGCCCGACGCATGGATCGAATCGAACGCGACTTCGAACACCAAGCTCTTGTCGACTTCGCGGACCGGTCCGAAGCGCTGGACGGTGTGGTTGCGCACCCAGCGGTCGAGCCATTTCAGCTCCTCATCGGTGATGCCCGAATAGGCCTTGCCGACGGGCAGCAAATCGCCGTCTTCGGTCCAGCAGCCGAAGGTGAAGTCCGAATAATAGGATGAGCGGCGGCCGTTGCCGCGCTGCGCGTACATGACGACGCAGTCGGCGGTCAGCGGATCGCGCTTCCATTTGTACCAGAGCCCGACGCGCCGCCCGGCGACATAGGCGCTGTCGCGGCGCTTCAGCATCACGCCTTCGATCGAAGCGTCGCGCGCGCCGGCACGGATCGCTTCCAGCGTGGTGAAATCCTCCGCCTCTATTAGCGACGAGACGTCGAAGTGCTCCGGGCCGAGTTGCGCGGCAAAGGCTTCGAGTCGCTTGCGTCGTGCTTCCCACGGCAGCTCGCGCAAATCGTCGGTCCCGTCGAACAGGATGTCATAGAGCCGGACGAACGCCGGATAGTCGGCCAGCATCTTCGCCGTCACCGCCTTGCGGTTCAGGCGCTGCTGGAGCGCATTGAAACTGGCCGCCGCGCCGCCATGCTCTTCCGCGCCCTGCGCTTCCCCCCTCACCATCAGCTCGCCGTCGAGCACGCCCGGTGTGCGGAACGCCTCCGCGATTTCCGGGAAGCCGCGCGTGATGTCGTCACCCGCGCGGCTGTAGAGCCGGGTCTCGCCGCCCGCATGGACGAGCTGCACGCGAATGCCGTCCCATTTCCACTCCGCTGCGAACTCGGCCATGTCGACGCGCTGGTCCTCGAGGGCATGAGCAAGCATGAAGGGGCGGAACACCGGCAGGGCGGATGCGGCGGGCTGCTCGTCCTGGCCTTCGGCCCAGGCGAACAGGGTCGGATAAGGCGGGCGGATGCCGTGCCAGACTTCCTCGACCGCCGCGAGGTCGAGATCGAAGGCCTGGGCGAGCGCGGTTTTGGCGAGCCGCGCAGTCACCCCGATCCGAAGCGCGCCGGTCGCCATCTTCAACAGCGCGAACCGCTCCTCCGGATCCATCCGGTCAAGATGTGCGGCGAGCACCGCCGGCGCCTCGGAGCGCGACAGGCTTCGGAACCGCTCGACCACCGCGCCGAGCGACAGGTCGAGCGGCGTGTCGGGCACATGGTCCGGCCGCGGCCAGATCAGCGACACCGTCTCGGCGGTGTCGCCGACATAGTCGCGGCTCAGCCAGAACAGCACCGGGTCGACACGCTCCTCGACCAGCGCCCGGATCAGCGCCGGCTTGACCGCCGGCAGGTCAAGGTCGCCGGTGAGCGCCGCCAGTGCCCAGCCACGATCGGGGTCGGGCGTAGCCTTCAGGTAATCGCCGATCAGCTTCAGCTTCGCGTTGCGCGAGCGGGTGTAGACCAGCCGCTCCAGCAGAGTCGCGAAGCCCCGCATCAGCGCTCCAGCAGGCCCAGGACGTGCGGCAACAGCGCCGGATCGCCGA
This sequence comes from Sphingomonas changbaiensis NBRC 104936, assembly GCF_000974765.1. Classification (GTDB taxonomy): domain Bacteria; phylum Pseudomonadota; class Alphaproteobacteria; order Sphingomonadales; family Sphingomonadaceae; genus Sphingomonas_B; species Sphingomonas_B changbaiensis. The sequence goes on from NZ_BBWU01000043.1 coordinate 24,717, forward strand.
CCGCGACCACGCGTCCGTCGCTGCCCTTGTGCAGCGCATGGCCCTCCCAATCGGTCATCCGTCCGCCGGCGCCTTCCACGACCGGGAGCAGCGCGGCCCAGTCGTGAAGTTTCAGTCCTTCCTCCACAACGAGATCGGCGTGGCCCGAGGCGAGTAGCGCGTAGTTATAGCAATCGCCGCCGAGCAACGTGTCGCCCGCCGCGCTCCGCAAGGCGTCGAATCCGCCGCAGAACCACGGCGCCGTCGTCGCGAACAGGGCGCGGGAAAGCTCTGTGCAGGGGCGGGTATGGGCCGGCCGGCCGTTGAACAAGGTCGGCTGCCCGGCGGCGCCGATCCAGCGTTCGCCCGAAATCGGCTGGTCGATCACGCCCAGCACCGGCCGGCCGCCGACCATCAGCGCAATCATCGTCCCGAAGATCGGCCGCCCGCCGATGAAAGCACGGGTCCCGTCGATCGGATCGAGCACCCAGATGCGCTCTGCATCCGCATGCTCGGCGCCATATTCTTCGCCGATGATGCCATCGCCGGGGCGGTGCGCTGCAATCAGGGACCGGATCGCCGCCTCCGCTTCGCGATCGGCCTGGGTTACGGGCGACGCATCCTCTTTCGCCTCCTGGGCGAACCGCGCGCGGAAATAGGGGCGGATCACCGCGCCCGCGGCGTCGGCGAGCTGGTGGGCGAGGGCAATGTCGTCATCGAGAGTCATCGGGCCCTGCCTAGGTCGGGAAGCACGTCGCTGGAAACACGATTCCGTCAGCGAAGGTTCAACCGATCTGCGGCAAAGGGCCAAGCCTATGGACAGGCGGACATTTCTTGAGGGCTGCGCGGCGGCTGCCGCGCTCGGCCTGGCGGGCAAGGCGGCCGCCTTCAGCTCGCCCCGCATGTCGGTGCAGGTCCGCGGCGACGGGCCGGACGTGATCCTGATCCCGGGCCTGACCAACGGTCGCAGCGTCTGGGACGGGACGGTGCGCGCGGTCCCAGGCTATCGCTACCATCTGGTGCAGGTCGCCGGCTTCGCGGGCGATCCGGCGCGCGGCAATGCGAGCGGGCAGGTCGTGTCCGGCGTGGCGAGCGAGATCGCACGCTATATCGTCGACGCGGGGCTGAGCCGCCCGGCGCTGATCGGCCATTCGATGGGCGGAATCGTCGCTATGATGATCGCCGCCAGGCATCCGGCGCTGGTCGGCAAGGTCATGGCGGTCGACATCTTGCCGTCGCCGGCCAGCGGCTTCGGCTTCGCGGGCATGCAGATCGCGCCGCTGGCGGACGCGCTGTTCAACGGGCTGATGAGCTCGCCGCAGGGCCGCAGCACGCTCGACGCCCTGATCGGTCAATTCGGCGGGTCGGGCGTTTCGAACAGCCGCAGCGATTCCGGCGTGGTCGCGCGCGCGACGCATGAGCTGGCGACGATGGACCTGACGCCCGAGCTGCCGCGCATCACCGCGCCGCTGACCGTCGTCTATGCGGTCCCGAACATTCCTGAGGACGCGGCTGCGATCGACCGGCTGTATCGGACCAGCTACGCGCCGGCCCGCGGCGTGACGCTGCGTCGCGTCCCCGGCAGCGGCCATATGATCATGTACGACCAGCCGCAGCGATTCTACGCGGACGTTCGGGAATTCCTTACGGGGTAAGCACCGTGTCCCGCGCTTCGGGCAGCAGGTCGGGATAGTCGAGCGTGTAATGTAGGCCGCGGCTTTCGTGGCGCGACAGCGCGGAGCGGACGATCAGGTCGGCGGTCTCGACCAGGTTGCGGAGCTCGACGAGGTCGGGCGTCACGCGGAAATTGCCATAATAGTCGGCAACTTCCTGGCGGAGCAGCGCGATGCGGTGCTGGGCACGCTCGAGCCGCTTGGTGGTCCGCACGATGCCGACATAGTCCCACATGAAGCGACGGATCTCGCGCCAATTGTGCTGGACGATCACCTCTTCGTCCGAATCGGTGACGCGGCTTTCGTCCCAGGGACGGATCGGGGGCGCTTCGGCGAAGCTGCCCCAGTTCGATGCGATGTGCTTCGCCGCCGCCTCGCCGAACACGAAGCATTCGAGCAGCGAGTTTGACGCGAGCCGGTTGGCGCCGTGAAGACCCGACTGGGTGACTTCGCCGGCCGCATAGAGGCCGGGCAGGTCGGTGCAGCCGTCGAGGTCGATCATCACGCCGCCGCAGGTGTAATGCTGGGCCGGCACGACCGGGATCGGCTCCCGGGTGATGTCGGTGCCGAGGTCGAGCAGCTTTGCGTAGATGGTCGGGAAATGCCCTTTCACGAAGTCGGCGGGCTGGTGGCTGATGTCCAGATGGACGTAATCGAGGCCCAGCCGCTTGATTTCGTGGTCGATCGCGCGGGCGACGACATCGCGGGGCGCCAATTCCGCCCGCTCGTCGAAATCGGGCATGAAGCGGTGGCCGGTCGTGGGCAGCTTCAGGATGCCGCCTTCACCGCGCACCGCCTCGGTGATCAGGAAGTTCTTGACCTCGCGATTGTAGAGGCAGGTCGGGTGGAACTGCATGAACTCCATGTTGGAGACGCGGCAGCCTGCCCGCCATGCCATCGCGATGCCGTCGCCCGTCGCCCCGCGCGGCGCGGTCGAATACAGATAGGTCCGCCCGGCGCCGCCGGTCGCGAGGATCGTCGCACGGCCGGTGAACAATTCGACATGGCCGGTGTTGCGGTTGATCGCATAGACGCCCCAGACATGGCCGTCGCCCGAATATTTGACGCCATGACGTCCCGTCGCAAGGTCGATCGCGACCCGGTCGGGCACAAGCGTGACATTGGGATGGGCATGCGCCGCGCGCTCCAGCGCCTGCTGCACCGCCCAGCCGGTCGCGTCGTCGACATGGACGATCCGCCTGTGGCTATGCCCGCCCTCACGCGTCAGGTGCAGGGCGCCCGCATCCTCGTTGAAGGGCACGCCCAACTCGGCCAGCCGCGCGATCGCGGCCGGCGCATTCTCGACCACGAACTCGACCGTCTCGCGGTTGTTGAGGCCCGCGCCGGCGATCATCGTATCTTCGATATGGTTCTCGAACGTGTCGCCTTCGTCGAGCACCGCGGCGATGCCGCCCTGCGCCCAGGCGGTCGATCCTTCGGAAAGGCCGCCCTTGGCGAGCACCACCACTTTGAAGCGGTCGGCCAGGTTCAGCGCGGCGGTCAGCCCGGCAGCCCCGGAACCGAGGATTACGACGTCGAAGGAATGTGGGTCTGAGCTCACCCTAGACTCCGGTTTGGGCTGAGCTTGTCGAAGCCCTCCCTTTTCTTGGGCGGTGGTAAGAAGAAGGGAGGCCTTCGACAAGCTCAGGCCAAGCCGTGTTTAGGGCGTCCGTTGTCGGGTCTGAACTAGGCCGCTCGGGTGAGAGACAGGAACACGTCCTCCAGATCCGCTTCCTTGGTCGAGACGTCGACAATGCCGAGTCCGGCGCCGCTGACGGCCGCGAGCACCTCGCCCGCGTTCACCTTGGCCTTGGAATAGGTGATCTCGAGGACGCGTTCGCCTTTCAGCACGATCTTTTCGAAGCAAGGGGCGGCGGGCGGCGAGTCGAGGTCGCGGTCGACCGTCACCTGCACCAATTTTTCCTGCGCCTTGTTGACCAGCTCGCGGGTCGGCTCATTGGCGATCAGCCGGCCGTGGTTGATGATCGCGATCCGGTCGCACAGCTCTTCGGCTTCCTCCAGGTAATGGGTCGTCAGCACCACCGTCACGCCCTGCGCGTTGAGCTCGCGGACATAGGCCCAGAGCTGCTGGCGAAGCTCGATATCGACGCCGGCGGTCGGCTCGTCGAGCACCAGCACCGGCGGCGAGTGGACCATCGCCTTGGCGACCAGCAGCCGCCGCTTCATGCCGCCCGAGAGCGTGCGCGAATAGGCGTTCGCCTTGTCTTCCAGATGCACGGCGCGCAGCAATTCCATCGATTTCCGCTGCGGCTTCGGCACGCCATAGAGCCCGGCGAACAGCTCCAGCGTTTCGTAGGGCGTGAAGAAGGGGTCGAACACGATCTCCTGCGGGACGATGCCGATCGAAGCCTTGGCGTTCCGGGGGCGTTCGTCGATGTCGAAGCCCCAGATGGACGCGGTGCCGCTGGTCTTCATGACCATGCCGCTGAGGATGTTGATCAGCGTCGACTTGCCGGCGCCATTGGGGCCGAGCAGCCCGAAAATCTGGCCGCGCGGCACGTCGAACGTCACGCCGTCCAATGCGCGCTTGCCGCCCTTGTAGGTCTTGGCAAGCTCCCGGATCGAGATTGCGGCTTCGGTCATGTGCTCGCGTTAGCCGGAGAGGGCTGGAAAGGGCAACGCACCATTGCTATTCGCCCCGCCCATGATCCCGCCGCCCGAGACTTATCGCGTATCGTCCCGCCGCGTCGCTTGCGACGGTTCCGGCCACGGCATCGACGCCGCCCTGGGGCACCCGCGCATCTATATCGAAATTGACGAGCGCGGCTTCGGCGAGTGCGGCTATTGCGACCGGCGCTTCGTGCTGACCGGCGGGCCTGCGGACCGGGACGAACTGACCAACTACTGATCGTCACCCCGGACTTGATCCGGGGTCCACCTGCCCTTCGGAACCGCGGCAAAGAAAAGGTGGATGCCGGATCAAGTCCGGCATGACGAAACAGAGAGTCATGCCTATATCCTTCTCCATGACTCTCCCCGCCGATCCGCGCGCCTGGCTTTACCGGGCCGATCTCGACCCCGACACCGCCCTTCGCCTCACCGCCGACGCCCTGAAGGGCTGCGACGACGGCGAGCTGTACCTGCAATACCAGACGTCGGAGAGCTTCGGCTTCGACGACGGGCGGCTGAAGACCGCGGACTACAACACCAATGCCGGCTTCGGGCTGCGCGGCGTGTCGGGCGAGATGACCGGCTTTGCGCATGCGAACGAACTGTCCGCCGCGGCCATCCGGCGCGCCGCCGAGACGATGAAGCTGCTCGATCCGGCAAGGGGCCAGCCCGCCCCGCCGCCGCAAGGGAGCAATCGCCATCTCTACACGGCCGACGACCCGCTGACGCTGGTGCCGTTCGCGGAGAAGGTCGCGCTGTGCCAGAGGATCGACGCCGCCGCGCGCGCCCGCGATCCGCGCGTCGCGCAGGTCTCGGTCGGCCTGTCCGGATCGTGGAGCGTGGTCGAGATCGTGCGGCCGGACGGCTTTGTCGCGCAGGATATCCGGCCGCTGGTGCGGCTCAACATCTCGATCGTGGTCGAGCAGAACGGGCGGCGCGAGACCGGCTCTTACGGAATGGGCGGACGCTATCTCTACGGGCGGTTGTTCGAGGATGCGGCGTGGCAGCGCGGCATCGACATCGCGCTGGGCCAGGCGCTGGTCAATCTTGAGTCGGTCGCGGCGCCGGCGGGGGAAATGACCGTCGTCTGCGGCCCCGGCTGGCCCGGCGTGCTGCTGCACGAAGCGATCGGGCACGGGCTGGAAGGCGATTTCAACCGCAAGGGCACCTCGGCCTTTTCGGGGCGGATTGGCGAGCGGGTGGCAGCGCCGGGCGTGACGGTGGTCGACGACGGCGCGCTCCAGGACCGGCGCGGATCGCTGAGCATCGACGACGAGGGTACGCCGACCCGCGAGACCGTGCTGATCGAGGACGGCATCCTGAAAGGCTATATGCAGGACCGGTTGAACGCCCGGCTGATGGGCGTCGCGCCGACCGGCAACGGCCGCCGCCAATCCTACGCGCACGCGCCGATGCCGCGGATGACCAACACCTTCATGAAGGGCGGCCAGGACGACCCGGCCGAGATGATCGCCCGCGCCGGCAGCGGCATCTACGCGAAGAATTTTGGCGGCGGGCAGGTCGATATCGTCTCGGGCAAATTCGTGTTCAGCTGCACCGAGGCCTACCGGATCGAGAACGGCAGGCTCGGGGCTCCGATCAAGGGTGCGACGCTGATCGGCGACGGGCCGACCGTGCTCACCAAAGTGCGCGCGATCGGCAACGACTTCGCATTGGACGAGGGCGTCGGCATGTGCGGCAAGGGCGGGCAGAGCGTGCCCGCCGGCGTCGGCCAGCCGAGCCTGCTGATCGAGGGACTGACGGTCGGCGGCACGGCGGCGGCTTGATCTTTATACGTCCCGATTTGGAACGGCTCGACTAGATCATTTCTGGTCCATCTCATTCAACTATGATAAAAGATTAGCGGGGCCGCTCTATACGAAACGAAATTTCTTCCACCAAAGGGGGTTACCATGGTGAAGAGATTCGGAATGGCCGTCGTTGCGGCCGCGTCGGTGTCGGCATCGCTTCCCGCGGCCGCCGCCACTTACCTTCCGGTCGGACCGCAGCAGAATGTCGCGCTGGCGACGGTTCTGGGCGGCGGCTGGACCCTGTGCTACCAGAAGACGATGAGTGTCGGGCTCGGCGCCAGCGCGCTGGACGAGCTCGCGGCATGCGGCGCGCCTGGCAAGAGCGTGATGCTCGCCGGTCGCCAGACCGGCAGCAACACGCTGCTGCTGCTCGCGCAAGCGCCGTACGCAGACGTAACGTTCAACACCGGCGCTGCCGATAACGGCATCACTCACAACGCCAACGGCTCCGAATGGTATTATTCGGACTTGTGGAGCTGGGGTTATGCCGAAGCGGGTGCCGCGGTCCGGAAGTTCGAGTGCGACACCAATGCCGGGCCACTGCGGATGTGCCTGCACACGCTGGCGAGCGGCGTCGGCGGCTTCAGGATCGGCGACAATACCGGCCTGAACAACAGCGTCGATTTCGAAAAGCTGATCTTCGTCAATGCCGGCAACGCAGTTCCGGAACCGGCGAGCTGGGCGATGATGCTGGCGGGCTTCGGCCTGCTCGGCATGGCTGCCCGGCGGCGCGCCAAGGTCGCTTTCGCATAACCTGAAGCATGCGGCGCCGCCGGCGCTTCGCCGGCGACGCCCATCCAAGCAGTGCACCGCATCACCGCGCCTGCACCCGGCCGCTTCGCTCCAGCTTGCCCCAGCCGACGCGAGGCCCGCGGATCGCGGCGGAGAGGGCCTTCAGCACCACGTAATACATGATCTGGCGGTAGCCGATGCGCTGCGGGATCAGCAGCCACATCAGCCGCCAGCGTTCGCGCGTCGACAGCGCAAACGCGATCGAGGCGGCGAGCAGGTCGATCGCGGTAAAGGCGATCCAGTAGGTCGCCATCACCGCCAGGTCCGTATGCGTCTGCGCCCAGCCATGTTCCTGGACGCGCATTGCCGTCGCGATCGTGCTGAAGACGAGCGCGAGGTCGATGACCGGCGAAATCGCCGCGAAGCCGACCTGGAACAGCATGGCCTGCGGCAGGCCGACCAGCGCCAGCCCGCGCGGGCGCCCGGTCTTGAGCACCGCGCCGTGCTTCCAAAGGCATTGCAGCGTGCCGAACGCCCAGCGGAAGCGTTGTTTGGCAAGCGCGCGGAACGTTTCCGGAGCCTCGGTGAAGGCGACCGCGTCCTGATCATAGCGGACCTTCCAGCCGGCGCGCTGAATCGCGATCGTCAGGTCCTGGTCTTCGGCAAGGGTGTCGGGCGGATAGCCGCCGACCTGCCTGAGCGCCTCCGCGCGCCACGCGCCGACTGCGCCCGGCACGACCGTCATCGCATCGAGCCTGGCTAGCGCGCGACGCTCGAGATTCTGCGCGGTGATGTATTCGAGCGCCTGCCAGCGGGTGACGAGGTTCACCCGGTTGCCGACCTTGGCGTTGCCGGCCACGGCGCCGATCTCGGGGTCGGAGAACCAGCGGACCAGCCGCGCAATCGTTTTCCTCGGGAATTGGGTGTCGGCATCCAGCGCGACGATGAACTCGCCGCGCGCAAGGGCGAGGCCGTGATTCAGCGCGCGCGCCTTGCCGCCATTTTCGAGGCGCAGCAGCTTGACCCGCGGTTCGTTCGCGAAGGCGCGCTCGACGATGTCGCCGGTGCCGTCCTTCGACCCGTCGTCGATCACGATGACTTCCAGCTGGACGGCGATGCTGGCGAGCACGCGGCGCACCGAGGCCTCGATCACGCGCGCCTCGTTGAACGCCGGGATGAGCACCGAGACGAAACGGTCGGGGCGGATCGCCGGCGCCTGTTCCGCCTGCTCGCGCCTCGCCTGCCAGAGCGCCAGGCCGGAAAGCACCAGCGCACGCGCGATGCCGAGCGTGATCGCGATGGCGAACAGCCATTTGATCGCGGTCTGCACCGCGCCGAGGGCAGTGAACATCGCAAGATCCGTGCGCGCCGCGGCCTGTTCCTCGGGCGTCAAGGCCGGCATGACCTGCGCGGGGGTCAAACCCACCAGCGCGGATACCGGCACGAACCGATAGCCGCGTGCGCGAAGCTGGTCGATGATGATCGGCAGCGCTTGAACCGTCTGCTCGCGGTTGCCGCCGGCATCGTGGAGCAGCACGACATTGCCGCTCCGCTCCGGATTCGAGGCGAGCACGCCGGCAATCGTGCGGTCGATGATCGCCTGCACGCCCGGTCGGGTCCAATCGCCGGGGTCGACATGAAGGCCCACCGACAGATAGCCGAGCTGCTGTGCGACCTCGACCGGCACGATTTCGTCTGCCGTCGTCGGCTCGGCGTCACCGAAAAAAGGCGCGCGGAACAGCCGGATGGCATGGCCGGTAAAGGCCTGGACCAGCCGCTGAACCGCATTGAGCTCGATCCGCGTCACCGCATTGCTGGTCTGGCCGAGATTTGGGTGGGTGTAGGTGTGGTTGCCGACCTCGTGGCCGTCACGGATCTCGCGCTCGAGCAGGCTGCGATAGGTGAGCGCGTTTTCGCCGACGATGAAGAAGGTGGCGGGAACCTGCTTCGCCTTCAGGATGTCGAGAACCTTTGGCGTCCAGTCTGGATCGGGGCCGTCGTCGAACGTGAGTGCGACCAGGCCGGGCTTGTAGCCGGCGCGCTCGATCGAGAAAGGGAGTGGCAGCTGGACGAAGGTTTCGCCGGTCACAAGGCCGCGCCCGTCAACCGTGAGTCGGCGCAGGCCCGGGATGGGCGTCGAGCCGACGCGGAGCACTTCGCCTGACCCTTCGATATCGACGTCGGTGCCGGCCGGGATGCGCTCGATCGCGTGCACGTCGGTGGCGCCGCGGTGGCGGCGGCCGAAGATCTGCCAGACCGAGGGGTCCTCGGTGCCCAGCCGCCATAGCGCGATCCCGCTGACGCCCTCGGCATGCGCCGCCATCATCTGGTTATGAAACGACGCGGCGTCGAGCATCCACAACTCGTGATCCTCGCCATTGTCCTGATAGGAAAAGGTGACGTTCCCGCTCGCCGGATCGAACCGCGGCGTCGTGCCCGAATCATGGGCGCTCAGCATCGCTTCTTCGATGGACGGCGTGTCGGCCGGGCGGTTCGGCGTCCAGTCATAGGCGTAGGAGCCGATCGCGACGACGACCTTGTCGACGGGGAGGCCCTTCATCGCCTTTGCAAGCGTCGCCGCGAACCAGGTCTGGGACGCGATCGGCCCCGGATCGCCGTCGGGATCATGCTCGTCATAGGCCATCAGGAACAGGCGATCGACCTGGCGCGCATAGGCCGGCAGGTGCCAGCTCGGATCGCCGACCGGCACGGCCATCGCGATCAGCCAGCCGTGCGGCTGAAAACGGGATCGCGCTTCCTGAAGGAAGGCATGGTAGTCGCGCTGCGCCGAAGGCGGCAGGTTCTCGATATCGAAAAAGGCGCCGTCGGCCCTGTTCGCGATCAGGAATTGCTCGAGTCGGTCGAGCAACTGCTTGCGCGCAGGCGGTGAGTGCAGCAGCGCGGTGGCGCCGGCCGAGTCCCACTCCCCGTTGAGCGCGTTCTGCACCATCGGCAGGATCTTGGGACGGTGAACGGCCCGATTGACGATCTGCCGGCCGGCCCGATCGGGAAACACCGTCCAGTGGTGATCCGGCCCCGTCACCGAGACCCAGCCGGGCACCAGCCAGTCGATTTCGTCGACGTGCCGCTGAAGCGAGGCGGCGCTCGAGCTGTCCCACGGCGCGTGGAAGGCGACGGTCAGCGTGGTCAGGCGCGCCGGGCGGCCGTTCAGCAGCCATTTGCCGCGCCGCACGATCGCCCGCCCGAACCGTTTCGCGCCGCGCTCGATCGCGTTCGGCGGCCCCGCGCTGCCCGGCCGCTCGGCCTGGAACGGCAGCGCCGGCTCCGGCGTGGTCGCAAGGATGGTGGCGCCGAACAGCCCGGCAGAAAGCAGCAGCAGCACGACGAACGCCGCCACCGCCAGCGTGAACTGGCGGCGCCTGCGGCCACTCGCATCGTAGAAAACGGGATTTGCGTCCATTGCTGCCCTTGACGTTGGCGTTCGATTAGACCCGCAACGATCAACGCGCCACATTAAGCTTCAGCCGCCCCAAGCAGAGCTAAGCTTCCGTCGCCGCATTGCTTTGCCTATCACACAGGCCATGCGGGACGGCGCCCTCACTCACCTCCAGCGGCTGGAGGCGGAAAGCATCCACATCATGCGCGAGGTCGCAGCGACCTGCACCAAGCCGGTCATGCTTTATTCGATCGGCAAGGATTCGGCGGTGATGCTGCACCTGGCGAAGAAGGCGTTCTTCCCGGCGGCTCCGCCCTTTCCGCTGCTGCATGTCGACACGACCTGGAAATTCCGGGCCATGTACGCGCTTCGCGAGAAATCGGCACGCGACGCGGGCATGGACCTGCTCGTCTGGCAGAACCCGGAGGCGCTCGCCAAGGGCATCAATCCGTTCGATCATGGCCCGCTCCACACCGACATGTGGAAAACGGAAGGACTGAAGCAGGCGCTCGACCATTACGGCTTCGACGCAGCCTTTGGCGGCGCCCGACGCGATGAAGAGAAGGCACGAGCCAAGGAACGCGTGTTCAGCTTCCGCTCGGCCAATCACCGTTGGGACCCGAAGAACCAGCGGCCCGAGCTCTGGCGGCTCTACAACGCGCGCAAGGCTAAAGGTGAAAGCATCCGGGTGTTCCCGCTCTCCAACTGGACCGAGCTCGATATCTGGCAATATATCCATCTGGAGGGGATCGAGATCGTCCCGCTCTATTTCGCGGCGCCGCGCCCGACGGTCGAGCGCGACGGATTGCTGCTGATGGTCGACGACGATCGCTTTCCGCTTGGCGTTGGCGAGGTGCCCGTCGAGCGCTCGATCCGCTTCCGCACCCTCGGCTGCTATCCGCTGACCGGCGCGGTCGAGAGCGAAGCCGCGACCCTGCCCGACATTATCCGCGAGATGCTGCTCACCACCACCTCGGAACGGCAGGGCCGCGCGATCGACAAGGATTCGGGCGACGGCAGCATGGAGAAGAAGAAGCAGGAGGGGTATTTTTGATGACCACCCCTTCCTACCGCCCCGACGCGTTGATAGCGGACGACATCGAAGCCTATCTCGACCGGCATCAGCACAAGTCGCTGCTGCGCTTCATCACCTGCGGATCGGTGGACGACGGCAAGTCGACGCTGATCGGGCGCCTGCTCTACGATTCCAAGCAGATATTCGAAGACCAGCTCGCGAGCCTGGAGGCCGACAGCAAGCGCGTCGGCACCCAGGGCGAGAAGATCGATTTCGCGTTGCTCGTCGATGGGCTTGCGGCGGAGCGCGAGCAGGGCATCACGATCGACGTCGCCTATCGCTTCTTCGCGACCGAAAAGCGCAAATTCATTGTCGCCGACACGCCGGGGCACGAGCAATATACGCGCAACATGGTCACCGGCGCCTCGACCGCCGATCTGGCCGTGATCCTGGTCGACGCGCGCAAGGGCGTGCTGACCCAGACGCGGCGGCATTCCTACCTCGCCCACCTGCTCGGCATCCGGCACATCGTGCTGGCGGTGAACAAGATGGACCTGGTCGGCTATGATCAGGCGGTGTTCGACCGCATCGCGCTGCAATATCGCGCCTTCGCGCACGAGATCGGTATCACCGGCTTCACGGCCATCCCGGTCTCGGGCCTTGCGGGCGACAATATCACGGAGCCGAGCGTCAACACGCCCTGGTATCGCGGGTCCACGCTGATCGGCCATCTTGAGGCGGTGCCGCTCGATACCGCGCGCGACGGTGCCAGGCCGTTCCGCATGCCTGTGCAATGGGTGAACCGCCCCAATCACGATTTCCGCGGCTTTGCCGGGCTGATCGCGAGCGGGAGTGTGGCGCCCCGCGACGCGGTGCGCGTGCTGCCGTCCGGGCGAACGACCACGATCGAGCGGATCGTCACGCAGGACGGCGATCTCGACAAGGCAATTGCCGGCCAATCGGTGACGCTCACCTTCGCCGACGAGATCGACTGCTCGCGCGGCGACGTGATTGCCGCGGCCGACTCGCCGCCGCAGGTGGCGGACGGGTTCGAAGCGATGATCGTCTGGATGGCCGACGCGCCGATGCTGCCGGGCCGCTCCTATTGGCTGCAACTGGGCACCCAGACGGTCACGGCGACGCTGCAGACGCCCAAATACCAGGTCAACGTCAACACGCTGGAGCAGTTGGCGGCGCGCACGCTTGAGCTGAACGCGATCGGCCTGGTCGCGTTTTCGACCGACCGGCCGCTGGTGTTCGAGCCCTATGCCGACAGCCGCGATCTCGGCGGCTTCATCCTGATCGACAAGACCAGCAATGCGACGGTCGCGGCGGGCATGATCCGCTTTGCGCTCCGGCGCGCGCAGAACGTGCATTGGCAGGCGCTGGATGTCACGCGCGAGCGCCGCGCGGAGCTGAAGCAGCAGCGGCCGGTGGTGCTCTGGTTCACCGGGCTTTCCGGCGCCGGCAAGTCGACGATCGCGAACCTGGTCGAGAAAAAGCTGGCCGCGCTCGGCCGCCACACCTTCCTGCTCGACGGCGACAATGTCCGGCACGGCCTCAACAAGGATCTGGGCTTCACCAACGCCGACCGGGTCGAGAACATCCGTCGCATCGGCGAGGTGGCGAAGCTGATGACCGACGCGGGGCTGATCGTCGTCACCGCGTTCATTTCGCCGTTTCGCGCGGAACGGCGGATGGTCCGCGAGATGCTGCCGGAAGGAGAGTTCGTCGAGGTATTCGTCGACGTGCCGCTGGCGATCGCCGAAGCGCGCGACGTGAAGGGGCTCTACAAGAAGGCGCGGGCCGGGCAGCTCAAGAACTTCACCGGCATCGACAGCCCGTACGAAGCGCCGGAGCACGCCGAAATCCGGATCGATGCGGCCGCGATGAGCCCGGAGGCTGCGGCGGACCTGATCGTCGAGCGGTTGCTGGGCTCAGCGTAGCCGCGCATCCAGCCCGGCCGCAGCCTCGCCCGGCGTGCGCTTGTCCCGGTCGCGATCCACGCTGAAGTTCGCGGCGCGCATGGCCTCGACATCGATCCGCCCGACCAGCGGCTTCAGCGCAGCGATGAAGCGCTGATCATGCGCTCGCTTTTGAGAGACCAGCAGCAGCGCGTCATAGCTCGGGATCGCGTGGCGGGGATCGGCGAGCACGACCAGCTTCTGCGCGGCGATCCGCCCGTCCGACGAAAAGGCGGAAATCGCGTCGACCGCGCCGCTGTCGATCGCGCGGTACATGAAGGTCGGGCTGTAGGCGCGGGTGGCCGAGAAGCGGAGGGAATAGGCGTCGCGGACCGCCGCCCATTCGGGCCGCTCGAGGAACTCCAGATCGGTGCCCAGCACCATGCGCGGCGATGCGCGCGCGAGGTCGTCGAGCGTCTTGAGGCCCAGCCGCTGCGCGTCGCTCCCGCGCACCGCGATCGCATAGGCATTCTCGAAACCGAGCGGGCCGACCAGACCGACGCCATGCTCTTGCGCCGCCCACCGGCCGATCGCCGCGACCATGCGCTTCGGATCGGGCGCGTCGCGGCGCTTCATCTCGTTGGTCCAGAGCGTCCCCGCATAGTCGACATAGACGTCGACATCGCCGGCCGCGAGCGCGCGGAAGATGACCGCCGAGCCGAGCCCTTCGCGATATAGGACGCGGTAACCGGCCGCTTCCAGCCGCCGCCCGATCAGACGCGCTAGGATATATTGCTCCGAGAAATTCTTGGCGCCGATCCTCACCACCGGCTGCTGCGGGACGAGGCTGGGCGCCAGAGCGAGCCCCGTCCCGGTGAACAGCAGCGCCGCGCCCAATGCTATAAGACCGCGCCGCCGCACCTTAATGCCACGCTCGATCAGCCCGAGCAGCGCGTCCGTGGCCAGCGCCAGCGCCGCGGCGGCGATGCAGCCGGTCATCACCAGCGCCCAATCCTGGGTCTGGAGCCCGGCAAAAATCAGGTCGCCGAGGCTCGGATAGCCGACCGTCGTCGAAAGCGTGGCCGCGCCGATCGTCCAGACCGCCGCGGTGCGGATGCCCGCCATCAGCACCGGCGCGGCAAGCGGGGCTTCGACGATCCACAATTTCTGTCTTGGCGTCATGCCGACGCCGTCTGCCGCCTCGCGCACGGCGGGGTCGATGCCGGTCAGCCCGGCAACGCCGTTCCTCAGGATCGGCAGCAAGGCATAGAGCCCCAGCGCGAGCAACGACGGAACAAAGCCCAAGGCCGGCACGCCGCCGCCGACCAGCGCCGAGGTAGCCAGCAGCACCGGGTAGAACAGCGCGAGCAACGCCAGCGCGGGGATCGTCTGCACCAGGCTTGCGAAGCCGAGCGCGACGCGCGCGACATGCCGGTTCCGCGCCGCCCAAACCGAGAGCGGCAGGCTGACGGCGAGACCCAGCAGTAGGGCTGCGGCGGCCAGCAGCACATGGCTGGCGAGAAGCTCCGGCACGCGCGACCACGCGCTCAAGCGCCCAGCTCCTTCAGCCGCTCGGCCTGCGTGCGCGGCACGTCGACCAAGGCCGCCGCCTCCGGTCCCGCGCGGCCGGCGAGCAGGTCAGCCGGCGTGCCGTCGCCGACAATGCGGCCGGCGGCCATCACCAGCACGCGGTCGGCGAGCAGCAGCGCCTCGGCCATGTCGTGCGTGACCATGATCGTGGTGAGGCCCAGCAGCTCGTGCAGGCCCCGATAGGCGCGGCCGAGCGCGTCGCGGGTGACGGGATCGAGCGCGCCGAACGGCTCGTCCATCAGCATCAGCTTGGGGCCCAATGCCAGCGCGCGCGCGACGCCGACCCGCTGTTGCTGCCCGCCCGAGAGCTGGTCCGGCATCCTGGTGGCGCATTCGGGCGGAAGGCCGACCAGCGCCAGCAGCTCCGCGACGCGGCCATTCTCCGGCCGATGCTCCAGCCTCAACCCGATCGCGACGTTCTCGGCGACCGTCAGGTGCGGAAAGAGGCCGATATTCTGGAACACATAGCCGATCCGCCGCCTCAGCGCGTGCGGCTCCGCGTCCGCGACATCGGCGCCGTCCAGCAGCACGCGGCCGCTATCGGGCACGACCAGCCGGTTGACGGTCTTCAGCAGCGTCGACTTGCCCGATCCCGAGCTGCCGACCAGCGCGACGAAGCTGCCGGGGGCAATGGAGCAGGACACGCCGTCGACGGCAAGAGTTGCGCCGAACGCCTTGCTGACGTGCTGAAACTCGACCCCGCTCACCAGGACACCCTAACCCGTTCGGGCTGAGCTTGTCGAAGCCCCGCCTTTCCCTTTACCCAAGCCAGGAAAGAAGAAGGGAGGGCTTCGACAGACTCAGCCCGAACCGGGAGGAGAGTGCGGGGCATGAAAAAGGCGATTTTCATTACCGGCGCGGGTTCCGGCATCGGCCGAGCCGCCGCGGAGCTGTTCGCGAAGCGTGGCTGGTTCGTCGGGATGGCCGACGTCAACCAGGCCGGCATCGAAGAGACCGCGCGGCTGATCGGGCCCGAGAATGCGAGTCTTTACCGTATGGATGTGCGCGACCGTGCGCAGTGGCGGACGGCGCTCGACGCATTCGTGAAGGCCAGCGGCGGCCGGCTGGACGTGCTGTTCAACAATGCCGGCGTGGGCCATGGCGGCCCGTTCGAGCTGATGGACGAGGACAAGCGCGAGCTGGTCATCGACGTGAACCTGAAGGGCGTGATGTACGGCGCCGAGGCCGCCCTGCCGTATTTGGCCGCGACGCCGGGTTCGTGCCTGCTCAACACCTGCTCGGCGGCGGGCCTGTATGCGGGCCCGGGCATGTCGGTGTACGCCGCGACCAAGTTCGGCGTGCGGGCGCTCACCGACTCGCTCGACGCCGAGTGGGAGGACCACGGCGTAAAGGTCCGCTCGATCATGCCGAGCTTCATCGATACGCCCTTGCTCGACAATGTCGCCGCCGGCTCGAACCTGTCGGGGCGCGAGCATGTGAAGGCGATGGGGCTGGAGTTCACGCCCGTCGAGCAGGTGGCCGAAGCCGCCTGGAACGCGGTGCATGGGAAGAAGCGGCACATCGTGGTCGGCAAGACGGCGAAGCGCCTGGCGTTCATCCTGCGCTGGGCGCCGGGGCTGGTCGCGCGGATGCGGCCGAAGAACGCCGAGTAAGGCTCCTCCCCGGAACGGG
>NZ_BBWU01000042.1 GCF_000974765.1 Sphingomonas changbaiensis NBRC 104936
GACTCTCACGCTCGCTGCGCTTAGCTCTGGCCCCCTCACCCCGCTCGCGCTGGCGCGCGAGTCGCCCTCTCCCCGTCGGGGAGAGGGGCTGCGTCCGCTAACCACCCATAGCCGCCGTTCGGGCTATGCCGGAGCGGACTTGCATCTCATTGACGTCCTGCTGTGTCCCGAATGGCGCGGCGGCAGGTGTTTCACCGCCCAGCCTTGGCCATCCTGTGCGCGAACGAAGATCGCATCGCACGTCAGCCGGTCTGGCGCGGGCTCGCCGAGAATTGTTTTCACGCCTCCATCCCGCGAAAGAACGAAGGTGCAGCGGTAGCCTTCAGTGCGGCTGCGGCAGGCAAGGTTCTGGATGTGCAGGTCCGGGTTCGCGGGGTCATCGCTCCCAGCATTGTACCAAAGCGATGCTATCCAGGCGCCGTTGCCGATCCAGGCGTTGAGCTGCAGATCATTCCATATTGACGCCCTCAGCTGCCTTGCCAGCGGTTCGTCCGATGCGATTAGGGCAGCTGCGGCGACAAGGGCGACAAGCGAAAGCACCGGAGCAGATTACATGGGCAGCTCCCTGTTTCCACCCGGACCTCATCCGCGACACTGCCATCGCCCAGCTTTTCGCGGGTTCGGAGCGCCGTGGGTGCGGCAAAGCTTTCCCTTCGGCGCGCAGCCGCTTATAGGGCGGCCAACTCCATGATCGTGGCCGAGTCTTCCGTTCCCTTGCCCGCCGATTGGCGTGATCTGTTTGCGCTGACGAAGCCGCGCGTGATGTCGCTTGTCGTGTTCACGGCGTTGTGCGGATTGCTGGCGTCGCGCGCGGCCATCGATCCGGTGCTGGGCTTTACCGCGATCCTGTGCATCGCGCTGGGCGCCGGTGCATCCGGCGCGCTCAACCAGTGGTACGAGGCCGATCTCGACGCGAAGATGAAGCGCACCGCCAAGCGGCCGCTTCCCGCCGGCCGGGTCGACCGGCAGACGGCGCTGCACTTCGGCGTCGGGCTGGCCGCTTTTTCGGTGCTGATGCTGGGGCTGGCGACCAACTGGCTGGCGGCGGCGATCCTGGCTTTTTCGATCTTTTTCTACGCCGTCGTCTACACCGTCTGGCTGAAGCCGAACACGCCGCAGAACATCGTCATCGGCGGCGCCGCCGGTGCGTTTCCGCCGTTGCTCGGCTGGGCGGCGGCCAGCGGCCATGTCACGACGCTGCCGGCCCTGCTGTTCGCGATCATCTTCCTGTGGACGCCGCCCCATTTCTGGGCGCTCGCGCTGTTCGTGCGCACCGATTATGCCGCAGCCGGCATCCCGATGCTGCCGGTGACCGCCGGCGTGCGGGCGACGCGGCAGCAGATCCTGCTCTACAGCCTGGTGCTGGCCGCCGCGGCGGTCGCGCCCTGGGCGCTGGGGCTGACGGGCGCGATCTATGGCCTGACGGCGGCGGTGCTGAGCGCCGTGTTCGTGGTTCTGGCGGTGCGTGTCTGGCGCAACCGGGCAACCGATGCCGCAGAGATGCGGCCGGAAAAGTCGCTGTTCGGCTTTTCGATCCTGTATCTCTTCATCCTGTTCGGCGCGCTGGTTGCCGACCGATTGCTGCTCGCATGATCGACCCCGATCGCCAGGACGAGATTCGCGCGCGGCAGCGTTCGCGGGCGCGCATGATGGCGCTGATCCTCGCGTGCCTGGCCGTGCTGTTCTTCTTCGTCACCATCGCCAAGATCAAAGGGATGCACGGCGCATGACAGAACTTGCCGTCCGAAACCGCCGCGCGGCGGCCATTGCCGGGCTGATCGCGCTCGGCACCCTCGGGCTCGGCTTCGCATCGGTGCCGCTGTACCGCGTCTTCTGCCAGGCGACCGGCCTGAACGGCACCACCAGCCGCGTCTCCGAAGCCGATCTGCCGAAGCAGATTTCGGGCGAGACGGTGATGGTCCGCTTCGACGCGAATACGCAGCCGGACCTGCCCTGGGTGTTCCGCCCGGAAAAGCCGCTCCAGCAGGTGCGGATCGGCGAGCGCAACATGGCGTTCTTCATCGCCGAGAATCTCGGCAAGACGGAAATCACCGGCCGCGCCGCCTTCAACGTCCAGCCCGACCAGGCGGGCCGCTTCTTCAAGAAAATCCAGTGCTTCTGCTTCACCGAGCAGACGCTCAAGCCCGGCGAGCGCGTACGCATGCCGGTCATCTTCTTCGTCGAGCCCGGCATGCGCCAGGACCCCGACGCGAAGGACATTCAGCAGATCACGCTCAGCTACACTTTCTACCCGGTGGATTCGCCGGCAAAGGGAAGCTAGAGGGCGATCAGGGATCAATCAGGGACAGACCATGGCCGGCGCCAAGAATCACGAATATCACATCCTTCCGCCCGACCCGATGCCGATCATCGGCGCTTTTTCGGCGCTGATCATGGCCGCGGGCGGCATCATGTGGATGCACAGCTATGCCTATGGCGGCTGGATCTTCTTCCTCGGCGTCGCCTGCGTGCTGTTCACCATGTACCAATGGTGGTCGAACGTGATTCGCGAGGCGCATGCCGGCGATCACACGCCGGTCGTGTCGCTGCACCTGCGCTATGGCATGATCCTGTTCATCGCCTCGGAGGTGATGTTCTTCGTCGGCTGGTTCTGGGCGTGGTTCGACTTCGCGCTCTTCCCCTCGCCGGTCGAAGTGAAGGACGGCGTCGTCTCGCTGGTCGAGGGCGCCGCGCAGTGGCCGCCCAAGGGTCTGGCGGTCATCGACCCGTTCGCCTTCCCGCTGTTGAACACGATGATCCTGCTCTGCTCGGGCACCACCGTCACCTGGGCGCACCATGCGCTGATCCATGGCGACCGCGAGGGGCTGAAGAAGGGCCTGTGGCTGACGATCATCCTGGGCCTGCTGTTCACCTCGATCCAGGCGTTCGAATACGCCCATGCGCCGTTCCCCTTTAAGGGCCTGAACTACGGCTCGTCCTTCTTCATGGCGACCGGCTTCCACGGCTTCCACGTGATCGTCGGCACGATCTTCCTGAGCGTGTGCCTGGTCCGTGCCTATCGCGGCGACTTCACCCCGCGCCAGCATTTCGGCTTCGAAGCCGCGGCCTGGTACTGGCACTTCGTCGACGTGGTGTGGCTGTTCCTGTTCATCTCGATCTATGTCTGGGGTGGCTGGGGCGCGCCGCACGCCGGCTGAGGACATTGGTTGAGGGGACGGGCGTGAGACGAATCCCGCTCGTCCCCACCGTGCTGGTCGCCGCCGCGGTCGCGGTGATGATCGGCCTCGGCGTCTGGCAGATTCAGCGGCTGCACTGGAAAGAGGGGCTGCTCGCCCGCTACGCCGCCGCGCAGGGCCTGCCGCCGATCGCCTTTCCGGCCGTGCCAGACGCCAACAACCCGCCGCTGTTCCGCCGCGCGTCGGCCATGTGTCAGTCCGTCGCCAGCTGGCGCGCTCAAAGCGGGCGAAACCTGCAGGACGAGCCCGGCTGGATCCACATCGCCGCGTGCCGGACGGGCGCGGAGGGCCCCGGCTTCCAGGCGGAAATGGGCTGGTCGGCCAAGCCTGACAAGCCGGCGTGGCGCGGCGGCCCCGTGACCGGAATCATCGGCGCCGATCGGGTGCATGTTATCCGCCTGATCGCGGCCGATCCCGCGCCGGGCCTGAAGCCCGCCAAGCCGCCGTCGCTCGACGACGTGCCCAACAACCACCTGTTCTACGCGATCCAGTGGTTCTTCTTTGCGGCCGCAGCGGCGGTGATCTACTTGCTGGCGCTTCGCAAGCGCAGCCGTTAAGGCCGCCCGCGATGCGGTATCGGAGCACGCGGGGAACGGGCGCGACGCTCGATTTCGAACAGGTGACGCTGACCGGACTGGCACCGGACGGCGGCCTTTATGTGCCGGAGGCCTGGCCGCAGCTGTCGCGCGCGGAGATCGCCGCGCTCGCCGGCCTGTCCTATGTCGAAACGGCGGTGCGGGTGATGCGGCCGTTCGTGGGCGGCGCGCTGTCCGACGACGAGCTCCGCACTCTCTGCACCCAGGCCTATGGCCGCTTCGCGCATAAGGCGGTGACGCCGCTCGTCCAGCTCGACGAGCGGCACTGGCTGCTGGAACTGTTCCACGGGCCCACGCTCGCGTTCAAGGACGTGGCGCTGCAGCTGCTGGGGCTGCTGTTCGAGCGTTTTCTAAGCGACCGCGACACCCACCTGACCGTGATCGGCGCGACCTCGGGCGATACCGGCTCTGCCGCGATCGACGCGCTCGCCGGGCGCGCCAAGGTTGACATCTTCATGCTCCATCCGCTCGGCCGCGTGTCGGACGTGCAGCGGCGGCAGATGACGACGGTGAAGGCGCCCAACGTCCACAACATCGCGATCGAGGGGACATTCGACGACGCCCAGGCGCTGGTGAAGGCGATGTTCGCGGACCAGGGATTTGCCGGGCGCTTCACCCTGTCCGCGGTCAACTCGATCAACTGGGCGCGGCTGATGGCCCAGATCGTCTATTATTTCTACGCCGCGGTCCGGCTCGGCGCGCCCGAGCGGCCGGTCGCCTTCTCGGTCCCGACCGGCAATTTCGGCGACGTGTTCGCGGGCTATGCGGCGGCGAAGATGGGACTGCCGATCGCGAAGCTGATCGTCGCAACCAACGTCAACGACATCGTCGCGCGCGCGCTGTCGGCGGGCGACTATTCGGCCGGCGAGGTCACGGCCACCGCGGCGCCGTCGATGGATATCCAGGTCAGCTCGAATTTCGAGCGGCTGCTGTTCGACCTGGACGCCGAAGCCGTGCCCGCGCAGATGGCGGCCTTCGCGCGCGACCGCGCCATGCAGCTGACCGATGTGCAACGGGGTGGCGCAGGCGCGCTCTTTGCCGGCGTCCGCGTCGACGCGGATGAAATGGCGCTGGCGATGCGCTGGGCCTGCGAGGGATCGGGCCAGGTGATCGATCCGCATACCGCGATCGGCCTTGCCGCGGCGCGGGCGACGGAGCTTCCGGCCGAGATTCCGGTGGTCACGCTCGCGACCGCCCACCCCGGCAAATTCCGCGATGCCGTCGAGCGCGCGACCGGCGTGCGGCCGGCCCTGCCCTCGCGGGTCGGATCGCTGTTCGAGCGCGAGGAACGCTACGACGTGCTGCCGGCCGAGCTGGGAGCAGTGACGACCTATATTTCGGAACGCGCCACGCCCGGTGCCTGAACTCGACACCCTGATCGCCGAGCCCTGGGCCGATTACGGGCTGCTCGATTCGGGGCATGGCCGCAAGCTCGAGCGCTACGGCCGGTTCCGTTTCATCCGGCCGGAGCCGCAGGCGATGTGGGCGCCGGCGGGCGAGGACTGGCGGGCGGACGCGGAATTCGTGCCCGGATCGGACGAGGAAGGCGGTGGACGCTGGCGTTTCGACCAGCTCGTCCCGCGTGAAGGCTGGCCGGTCCGCTGGGAAAAGGTGCGCTTCACCGCCTCGTGCACGCCGTTCCGCCACCTCGGCTTCTTTCCGGACATGGCGCCGGTCTGGACGTGGATGCGGGACATGGCGCCCAAATCCGCGCTGAACCTGTTCGGCTATACCGGGGTCGGCACGCTCGCGCTGTCGGCCGCGGGCGCCGACATGGTGCATGTCGATGCGTCGAAGAAATCGGTCGAGGCCGCGCGCGCCAATGCAGCCCTGTCGGGAATGGCCGACCGGCCGGTGCGCTGGATCGTCGACGACGCTTCGAAATTCGTCGCGCGCGAGGTGCGGCGGGGCAAGCGCTATGACGGCATCGTCCTCGACCCGCCGAAGTTCGGGCGCGGCCCGGAAGGGGAGGTGTGGCGGCTGGAAGAGGGCTTGGCCCCGCTGATCGGCGATTGCCGCAAGCTGCTCGACCAGGACAGCCGCTTCCTGTTCCTGACCGTCTATGCGGTCCGCATGTCTGCGCTGGCGATCGGGGAGCTGGTATCCCAGGCCTTTGCCGACCTGCCCGGCCGCGTCGAAATGGGCGAGCTCGCCGTCCGCGAAGAAGCGCGCGGCTTGTTGTTGCCGACTGCGATCTGGGCGCGCTGGCGGAACGACTAGGTTCGGGCCGCCCTGAGCGCCGCCCCCGCCGCGAATGGCGCGCCGGCGGTCAGCAGCAGCGATACCGCAGCGAGCAGCTTCAACGCCGAGCCGCTGCCGTCATTCAGGACGCTGGCGCCGAAGATCAGCACCGGCACCGCGATCGGCAGCATCAGCAGTCCCCCGAGCGCACCCGCGCCGCGCAGGCCCGCTGTCAGCGCACTGACGGTCAGGCCAAGCGCGGCGAGCGCCGGCGTGCCGATCGCCAGCCCCGCTTCGAGCCGGAGCAGCGCATCGGCATCGATCCGCAGCAGCGCGGCGGCGGGCAGCACCGACAGCATCAGCGTCGGGCCGAAGCTCAGCCAGTGCGCAACGAGCTTGGCGGCGGCGACGCTCTCGTCCGAATGTCCGCGCACCGCAAGCTGGTCGAGGACGCCGCTCAGCCGGTCGGGCTCGATCAGGCGATCGACCGGCAGCAGCGCCGCCAGCAGCGCCGCCATCCACAGCACCCCGCCACCGGTGCGGCCGAGCAGTTGCGCGTCGGGCCCCACCGCGAAGGCGAACAGCGTCGCGACCAGCAGAAAGAACACGACCGGCAGCATCGCCCCGCCCGCGCGCCAGGCCTGCGCGACATCGCGGCGGATCAGCGCCCACATGTCACAGCCCCCCAAAGCCGTTCGCTTCGAGCGAAGTCGAGAAGCGTGTCTCGACTTCGCTCGACACGAACGGACTCAGGTTGACCGACCGTGAGGACGCGAGCGCGAAACCCTGATGCGTTGCCGCCAGCACAATCCCGCCCGCGGTCTGGTGCGCGGCGCACGCCTGCTCCAGCCGCCCCACCGATTCGGCGTCGAGCCCATTGGTCGGCTCATCGAGCAGCCAGATGTCCGCGCCGCTCGCGATCACGCGGGCGAGGGCGGCGCGCTTGCGTTGCCCGGTCGACAGCATCCGGACCGGCACCGGCGCCAGATGGGCGATTCCCATCGCCTCCATTGCCGCGGGAAGCGTATCGCCACGCCGGTCCAGCCGGGCCCAGAAGCGCAGCGCCTTTTTCAGCGGGAGATCGCGGTCGAGCGCCACATTCTCATCCGCCAGCGCGACCATACCCTCGCGCACGACTGTTCCGGCCGCCGCTTCGAGCAAGCCCGCAGCCACGCGCAACAGGCTCGACTTGCCCGCGCCGTTCGGACCGGTGACGATCGCCGCTTCGCCGGGGCCGAGTGCAAACGACACGCCCTCGAACAGCAGCCGCCCGCCGCGCCAGCAGGCCACGTCATCGAAGCGGAGAGAACTCACCCGGCGGAGTCTTCGAGCGCGTGCATATCGGCATCGGACAGGCCGAAATGATGGCCGACCTCGTGCACCAGCACATGCGTGACCAGCGCTTCCAGCGACACGCCGGTTTCCGCCCACTCGTCGAGGATCGGCCGGCGATAGAGGTGGATGATGTCCGGCAGCGCACCGCTGTCGCTGGATGATTTGTCGCCGATCGGGCGGCCCGAATAGAGCCCGGTCAGGGCGAACGGGTCGTCGATTCCCATCTCGTCGAGCGTGGCGTCGTCGGCAAAATCGTCGATGCGGATCACGACGTCCGCCAGATGCGCGCGAAAGGCCGGCGGCAGCCGCTCCAGCGCCGCGCGCGCAAGCTGCTCGATCTGCGCCAGGTCGGGCGCGTAGGTTGCCGGGTCGGCCATGGCGGTGACATAGGGCGAATGGGAGGACGCGGACAATGGTCGAGCAACTGAACGAGGACGAGCGTGCCGCCGCGCTCGATCGGCTGGACGAGTGGGACTATGATGATGCGCGCGACGCGCTGACCCGCAGCTTCCTGTTCGCGGATTTCTCCGAAGCGTTCGCGTTCATCACGCGGGTCGCGCTGCTGGCGGAAAAGGCCGACCACCATCCCGAATGGTCGAACGTCTGGAACCGGGTCGACATCCTCCTCACCACGCATGATGCCGGAGGCTTGTCGCGGCGCGACGTGCGGATGGCCGAAGCGATCGACCTGCTGCAATCTTCTTAAGGCTTTGCTCACCTCTTTTCCGCCATGCAGAGGCAAAAGAGGTCGCCGAATGAAAGAGCATGTCGAAACGCTTTGCCGCCAGCACGATGAGCTGCGCGCGCTGGCAACGCAGTATGAGCGCGAGCTGGACAAGGCGCAGCCCGACACGACGGCTCTGTCGAAGTGCCGCTGGAC
The DNA here is from genome assembly GCF_000974765.1 of Sphingomonas changbaiensis NBRC 104936. Taxonomy (GTDB): domain Bacteria; phylum Pseudomonadota; class Alphaproteobacteria; order Sphingomonadales; family Sphingomonadaceae; genus Sphingomonas_B; species Sphingomonas_B changbaiensis. The sequence continues at coordinate 8,190 of NZ_BBWU01000042.1, forward strand.
GCTGGCGCGGCTGATCAGCACGCATCTCGCCTATGAAGGCGCCCATCTCTATCCCGCGCTGGCCCGGAGCGGCGGCCAGGCGACGGAGACGGGCCGCAAAATGGCATCGGAGATGACGGAGCTGGGCGCGAAGCTGCAGAGTCATGTCCGGGAATGGACAGTGAACGCAATTGCGGACGATTGGGCCGGCTATCGCCGGTCGTCCAAGGCGCTGATCGCCCTGCTGCGCGCCCGCATGGAGTCGGAAGAAGCCAATCTCTTCCCGCTCGCCGAAATGGGAAGAGCCGCCTGACCTTGGCGCATCTTCGGCCTATTTGGCAAAGATCACCACATTCGGCCTCGCCCGCGAGGCGCTTTCTCTCCTGAATCGCAACTGGCACGGGCGATGCATTGCCCCTGATGTCCGGCCGGATGGTCCGACCGGCCAGTCAGGGAGTTTGAGAGATGACCCGCTTTACTTCCATGTTCGACACCGTCGCTTCGGTCGTCGCCGCTGTTGCCGTCGCCACGATGTTCGTTGTCGCCGCCGTCGGCCCCGCCGCGCTGCCGTTCGCGTAACCGCAACCGTATCCAGGAGTAATGCCAATGTCTGCATTCCGTCTCGATCGCGGCAACGCCAAGCTGATGGGCGTGTGCGCGGGAGTGGGCAATGCAACCGGTATCGACCCGCTGCTGATCCGTCTCGCGCTGTTCGTCCTCACGCTGGTGTTGGGGCCGGTGATGATCCTCGGCTATTTCGTCGCGGCCTGGGCTGCGAACTGAGATTTGGCATCCGGGCAAGGGGCGCTTAAGACAGGGGCGCCCCACGCCTGAGGAGCCGATCCATGCTTCGTACTGCCCTTGCCCTGTCGCTGCTGATGTCGACCGCTCCCGCCTTTGCCGCCCTCAGCCCCGGCGCCACCGCGCCCGATTTCTCGACCCAGGGCGCGCTGGCCGGCAAGCCGTTCAGCTTCTCGCTGAAGCAGGCGCTCAAGAAGGGCCCGGTGGTCCTCTATTTCTATCCCAAATCCTTCACGACCGGCTGCACGATCGAGGCGCACGACTTCGCGGAGGCAACGCCCGAGTTCAACAAGCTCGGCGCGACCGTGATCGGCATGTCCGGCGACGATATCGACACGCTGAAGCGCTTTTCGACCGAGGAATGCCGCAACAAATTCGCGGTCGCCGCGGCGAGCCCCGAGGTGATCAAGAGCTACGACGTCACACTGCCGGTGATGTCGAGCCGGTCCAACCGCACCTCGTACGTGATCGCGCCCAACGGCAAGATCGTCTTCGCCTATACGGCGATGAACCCCGAGGGGCATGTGTCCGGGACACTGGATGCCGTGAAGAAGTGGAAGGGGTCTAGGTAAGAGATCCGTTCGTTTCGAGCGAAGTCGAGAAACGACAGCTCCGAGCCTGCGCTTCTCGACTTCGCTCGAAGCGAACGGCTTTCCTTTAAGGCCTGACCGCCACCACCGCGTCGATCTCGACCGCGACGCCCAGGGGCAGCGAAGGCACGCCGACGGCGCTCCGCGCATGCTTGCCCGCGTCGCCGAACACTTCGGCCATCAGGGTCGAGCAGCCATCGGCGACCTTCGGCTGATCGGTGAAATCGGCAGTCGAGTTCACGAAGGCGCCCAGCTTCACCACGCGCGCGACGCGATCGAGCGAGCCCAGCGCCGCCTTCATCTGCGCGAGCAGCATGATGCCGCAGCTGCGCGCTGCCTCACGGCCGGCGTCCAGATCCACGTCCCCGCCGAGCCGGCCGGTGATGCGCTGGCCGTCCTTCTGGCTGACCTGGCCGGAGATATAGAGCAGCCCGCCGGCCTCTACGGCAGGCACATAGGCGGCGACGGGGGCGGCGGGGGCGGGAAGCTCGATGCCGAGCTCTGCCAAGCGTTGTTCGATGCTCATGCGCTCTCCCCAATCATCGGCAGGGTCCGCGCGTCAAGCCCGGAGGTCAGCCGGGCGCGGATCCAGCCCTTTGCGTCCGCCCAATCGTCGATCCGGGCGTGAGCGGCCGGCGCTGGCGGCATGATCGCCGCAAGCTCGGGCTCGGCGACCATGTGCAGCCGGAACACCTGGGGCGCCGCCTTTTCGACCGAGGCGTGATGCAGCGCCAGATCGTCGACGAACACCGCCGCGCTCGGGGCATATTCGTCGAGCAGCTGGACGACCGGCGTGCCCTTGCCGCCCTGGTTGCACAACACCCGATGCTGGATGCCGACGGCCTCCAGCTGCGCGATCCGCCGCTCCTGATGTTCATCGAGCAGGTTGGTGAGCACCACGATGTCGGCGATACTCGCCAGCTCCGTCAGCGCCTCGCGGGCGTGCGGCACCAGCGTCTGGCGGTGCATCTCGGTCTCGAAAAAGCCGTTCAGGAGCGGCCAGGTTTCCTCGCGCGGCAGCGGCTCGCCGGTCTCGCGCCGCCGCACCGCGCGCGAATAGTCGCCCGCGGACAGATCGAAGTCGACGCCATGCGCCTCGTCCAGCCAGTCGCGGAAATGGCTGACCATGTGCAGCAGCACTTCGTCGCAATCGGTGATGAGAAGCGGTCGGCTCATGCCTCGAGCTCCGCGCGCGCGGCCACCAGCGCCTTGGGGTTCACGCCCAGATGGTCGGCGCAGGCGAGCAGGTCCGGCTCGTGCGCTTCCAGGAAGCCGAGCACTGCCGCCTGCAGCCCCGGCTCGGCCGCGCGGGCGCGAAGGTCATTCGTGGTTAACCCCGTGAGCGCAAGCAACCTCTCGGCGCGCCGCGAGTCTTCCAGGGACCAGGCCAGCGCAAGCAAGGCCAGCGTCGAAGGGTCGTTATTTGTTTCGGGACCGTGCATGCTCTATTGTGGATAAGGCTGGGGGCAGCGAGGATGTGTCGCTTGTGAGTAAGAAAGTGCTCGTTGTCGAGGACAACGAACTCAATCTGAAGCTGTTCTGCGACCTCCTGCGCGCCCATGACTATATCGCCGAGCCGGTCCGCGACGGACGGGAAGCGGTCGAACGGGCCCGCGCGTTCGAGCCCGACCTCGTCATCATGGACATCCAGTTGCCAAACGTCAGCGGCCTGGAGCTGATCGAGACGTTGAAGGCCGACGCGCAGCTGAAGCCGATCCCGATCATGGCCGTCACCGCCTATGCCGCGAAAGGCGACGAAGAACGCATCCGCGCCGCGGGGGCGGAGGCCTATGTGTCGAAACCGATCTCGGTGATGCGCTTTGTCGAGAGCGTCGAGTCGCTGGTTTAGGCGGCCTCGGCCTGATTGGTCGCCTCGATCTCGGCCGCTTTCGCTTCGACCAGCTTGACGATGTGATCGATCATGTCGGCGTCGTTCACATGATGATCGGTGACGCCCGACAGATAAACCATGTGCTTGCCGGCGCCGCCGCCGGTCAGGCCGATATCGGTCTCGCGCGCCTCGCCGGGGCCATTGACGACGCAGCCGAGCACGCTCAATGACATCGGCGTGCGGATGTGCTGCAGCCGCGCCTCCAGCTTCTCGACCGTGCGGATCACGTCGAAACCCTGTCGCGCGCAGGACGGGCAGGAGACAATGCGCACGCCGCGGTTGCGGATGCCGAGGCCTTTCAGGATCTCGAAGCCGACCCTCACTTCCTCTTCCGGCTCGGCGGAGAGGCTGACGCGAATGGTGTCGCCGATGCCGTACCAGAGCAGCGAGCCGATGCCGATCGCGCTCTTGACCGTGCCGCCGATCAGGCCGCCGGCTTCGGTGATGCCCAGATGCAGCGGACAATCGACCGCGTCCGCAAGCTGCTGATAGGCCGCGACCGCCAGGAACACGTCCGACGCCTTCACCGCGACCTTGTATTCGTGGAAATCATGATCCTGCAGCAGCTTGATGTGATCGAGCGCCGACTCGACCAGAGCCTCGGGGCACGGCTCGCCATATTTTTCGAGCAGGTCTTTTTCGAGACTGCCGGCGTTGACCCCGATCCGGATCGCGCAGCCGTTCGCCTTTGCCGCACGCACCACTTCGGCAACGCGTTCGGATGAACCGATATTGCCCGGATTGATGCGCAGGCACGCGGCGCCCGCATCGGCGGCTTCGAGCGCTCGCTTGTAGTGGAAATGGATGTCGGCAACGAGCGGCACGCGGGCCGCGCGGGCGATCTGGCGGAACGCCGTCGTGCTCTCGACGTCGGGACAGGAAACGCGGATGATGTCGGCGCCCGCTTCCTCGCAGCGGCGGATCTGGTCGATCGTCGCCTTCGCGTCCGCGGTCGGCGTGTTGGTCATGGTCTGGACCGTCACGGGCGCATTGCCGCCAACGGGCACATTTCCGACCATGATCTGACGCGATTGGCGGCGCACGATATCGCGCCAGGGACGAACCGACATGGGACTCTCTGCGTTGCTGCTCGGCCCCATATAGCGGTGGCGGCACCAAATCGGAACCGCTAAGCGCCCTGCACGCCCAAGGAGAAGCGATGCCCACAATCCTGATCACCGGCGCGAACCGCGGCATCGGCCTTGAGTTCGCGCGTCAATATGCGGCAGATGGCTGGCGAGTCATCGCCGCCGCACGCCGGCCGGGCGAGGCGGAGGAGCTGAAGCAGCTGGGAGTCGAAGTCGAGCAGCTCGACGCGGCGGAGGGGGCAAGCATCCATGCTCTTGCCGACCGTTTGAAGGGCCGCGCGATCGACGTGCTGATCGCCAATGCCGGCGTGCTGCCGCGCGGTGTCGACACGGCAGAATGGACGAAGGCGTTCGCGACCAACTGCATCGGCCCGACGCTGCTGGCAAAGGCATTCAAGGCCCACATGGCCGCCGGCGGAAAGATGATCGCGATTACCAGCAAGATGGGCAGCATCGCCGACAATGAGTCCGGCGGGGCGATCGCCTATCGCTCGTCCAAGGCGGCGCTGAATGCCGCGTGGCGGTCCTTGTCGATCGACTGGCGTGGGGACGACATTGCCCTCGCGATGCTCCATCCGGGCTGGGTGCAGACAGATATGGGCGGGGCGGGCGCGGCCATCGACCCGACGACCAGCGTATCGGGGATGCCGGCGACGATCGCCGGGCTGACGCGCGACCGCACCGGCAGCTTCCTCAATTATGACGGGCAGGAGCTGCCATGGTGAGCGGTGCCGACTGGACTCTGGTCGTTCATGGCGGTGCCGGGATCATCGAGCAGGGCACGCTGGCGCCCGAGCAGGAAGCGGCGATCCGCGACGCCCTGGCGCGGGCGCTGGACGCGGGCGCGGCGATCCTGCGCGTCGGCGGCGCGGCGCTTGATGCCGTGGAAGCGGCCGTCAAAGTGCTGGAGGACGATCCTCATTTCAACTCCGGCCGCGGATCGGTCTTCACCTATGAAGGCCGGATCGAGATGGACGCGGCGGTGATGGACGGCCGCACGCGCGACGCCGGCGCGGTCACCGGCGTCACGGCGACACGCAACCCGGTCAGCCTTGCCCGCCGGGTGATGGAGGACAGCCCGCATGTTCTGCTGAGCCGCGAAGGCGCCGACCGGTTTTCGCGCGAGCGGGAGCTTGAGCAAGCCGGCGCCGACTGGCTCGAGATTGCCGAGCGCCGCCGCCAGCTCGAGGAGCTGAAGGCGCGGGGCGCCGATCACTTCGACGTGGACATGAAATACGGGACGGTCGGCGCGGTCGCGCGCGACAAGGCGGGGCACGTCGCCGCGGCGACCTCGACCGGCGGCATCACCGGCAAGCGCTGGGGCCGGATCGGCGATTCGCCGCTGATTGGGGCCGGCACCTATGCGGACGACCGTGCCGGCGCGGTCTCGGCCACAGGCTCAGGCGAGTTCTTCATCCGCGCGGTCGTCGCGCACGAGATTTGCGCCCGCGCCCGGCTCGCCGGCCAGGATGTGCTGAGCGCCGCCCGCGCGACCATCGCCGATATGGGCGCTCTGGGCGGGACCGGCGGCGTGATCGTCGTCGGCCCGGACGGCCGCGGCGGCTGGGCCTTCAACTCGAAGGGCATGTACCGCGGGAAAGTCTCGAACGACCAGGACCCGGTGGTGGCACTGTTCGGGGAAGAATAGCCCCGTCCACCGGGTCCCGCCGAGACTTTTACTGGATCACCACCGTGACCGCGCGGCGGTTCTTTGCCCAGCTCGCTTCATCGGAACCGAGCGCTTCGGGCCGTTCCTTGCCGTAGCTGATGGTGTTCAGCCGCGACGGATCGATGCCGAGCGACGCGAGATAGTTCTTCGCCGCGTTCGCGCGCCGCTCGCCGAGCGCTAGGTTGTATTCGCGCGTGCCGCGTTCGTCGCAATGTCCTTCGATCGTCACCCGGACGTTCGGATATTGGCGCAGATACGCCGCCTGGCTTCTGAGCGTCGCCTGGCTCGGCGCGTCGATGTCGGACTTGTCGGTGTCGAAGAAGACGCGGTCGGACGCGACATTGGCGAGGAAATGCGCCTCGCTGCCCGGAACCGGGCCCATCTGGGCCGGCGGCGGGGCTTCGGCCGCGGGCGTTTCCTGCGGCGCGGGCGGCAGTTCCTTGGGCGGCTTCTTGGCGCAGCCTGCCACGGCGATCAGCGCAGTCGCGACCATCAACGTGTGGCCAAGTTTCATATCATCCTCCTTTTTGACGTCGTTTCAGGGGAGCAACGGTCCCCAGGTCGGATCCGATCCATCGACCGGGGTTGGAATCTTGCGAATGTTGCGGCCGGTCAGATCGACCTGCCACACGCTCGACGTGCCCGAGCGGCCCGGAGTCGAGCGGAAGAACTGGATCACGCGGCCGTTGGGCGACCAGGTCGGGCTTTCGTCCTGCCAGCCGCCACTGGTCAGCGCCCGCTCGCCGCCACCGGAGGGCGACATCACGCCGATATTGAAGCTGCCCAGCCGGGTATAAGCGATCAGGTCGCCGCGCGGGCTCCATTCCGGCGTCGCGTAGGAGCCGCCGCCGAAGCTGATCCGGTGCTGGTCGGAGCCATCGGCATTCATCACGTAGAGCTGCTGCTTGCCCGACCGGTCGCTCTCGAACACGATCCGGCTGCCGTCAGGCGAGAAGCTGCCGCCGACGTCGATCCCCGGGGAGTTGGTCAGCCGGACGGGCGTGCCGCCGCCCGCGGGCATCTTGTAAATGTCGGTGTTGCCGCCCTGGCTCATCGAGAAGAGCAGCGTCCGCCCGTCTGGAGAGAAACGCGGCGCGATCACCTGGTTGGGCGTCGAGAGCACCAGCCGCTGCCTGCCCGTCCCGATATCGTAGACGAACACGTGCGGCCGGCGGTCCTGATAGCTCACATAGACGATCGACTTGTAGTCGGGCGAAAAGCGCGGCGTCAGCACCAGGTTCTGGCCGTTGGTGAGGAAGCGGTGGTTGGCGCCGTCCGAATCCATGATCGCCAGCCGCTTGACGCGGTGATCCTTGGGCCCGGTTTCGGCGATATAGGCGATGCGGCTGTCGAAGAAGGGGCTTTCGCCGGACAGGCGGGAATAGATCATGTCCGCGCATTTGTGCGCCGCGCGCCGCCAATCGCGCGGAGCGACGACGAAGCCGGTGCGCTTCAGCTCCGACTTCAGGTTCACGTCGTAGAGATAGCAACCGACGGTCAGGTTGCCGTCGCCTCCCGCGCGGACGAAGCCGCTGACCAAAGCCTCCGCCCCGGTCTGCGGCCAGATCGAGAAATTGGGCGCGTTCGCCTCGGCAAAGGTGACGGTCGGAATGCCCGACGGCCCCATCGGCCGGAACAGGCCGCTGCCGCGCAGGTCCGCCGCGATCACATCGGCGATCTGGCGGCCGAGCGCGTCGGTGGGGCCGGCGACCGTCTGGCGGATATCGTCGGTCGCGAGCACCGGCACCGCGATCTTCAGATCGTCACCCGCTTCTGCGGTGACATCGACGCTGAGGCCGGACGGCTGTGCCACCGGCGGCGGCGTCACCGGCTGCTGCGGCACACTCTGCTGCGCGACAGCTGCGGACGCGATGACGACAAGAGGAAAAGCGAAATACTTCATCTAAAGGCCCTCGTAGAGCTGCGGCTTTATGGTCTTCCAGGCCGCGTAATAATCCTTGGGGAAATTGTACGGCGCGGCGAGCTTCACTGCTGCCAGCGCACGTTCGGCGAACAGGCTGGCCTGCGCCCGATTGCTGGGCGTCACGCCGGTTGGGCCGATCACGCGCGGCTGGCCAACGATCGTGCCGTCCAGCGCCAGGTTCGCGACGATCGTTACCCGCAATTTTTCGACATCCGCCCCGCTCGGCGGGCGCCAATGCGGCTTCAGCTGCCGCTTCAGCTCGGCGGCGAGCGACGCCTGCACCTTCGGGCCGATATTGGCGGCCGACGCTTCGGCGGTGCGGCTGGTGCTTGCCGCCTCAGTAATGCCCTTCAGGAAATCGGGGCCGAGCCGGGCGCCCCGCGCCTTATGCTCCGCGGGCTTGGAGGGCGCGGGCTTCGACGCCTCCGCCCGCTCGCGCACCGGCGGCTTGTTCGGCTTTGGCGTGGGCGTCGGCACCGGGGCCGGAGCCGGTTCGGCGGGCGCCGGCGCGGGCTCCGGCTGGTTTTGTGCCTCGGCGGGAGCGGCTTCCTCCGGCCGGCCGAATTCGGGCGCGACACTGGTCGCGGGCGGCTGCTGCGATGCGCGTGGCGCGGTCGCCTCCAGCCCGACCTCGTCGGTGAAGGTCACCTCGACGGGGTGCCGCTCGATCTTCAGCGGATTGGGCGTCGCGAGAAAGCCGACCGAGAGCAGCCCGAACAGGACGACATGTCCCGCGGTCGCAGCCCCCAGCCCGAGTTTCTCCGCCCGGTCCATCTCTAGAATCCGTTCGTTTCGAGCGCAGTCGAGAAACGCGCGTGCGTCCCTGCCGGCTTCTCGACTTCGCTCGAAGCGAACGGTGGGAGGGAATTTCTCACTTCTGATCTCCGACCGAGACCAGCGCGACCTTGTTCAGGCCGGCGCGATTGAGCTCACCAAGCACATGCATGACGGCGCCGTAGTCGAGCCCACGATCCGCGCGCAGATAGACCTGCGGCGGCTCGCCCTTCGCCAGAGCCGCGAGGCGATCGGCCAATGCGTCTTCCGTGACCTCGTCCTTGTCGATGAAGATCTGGCCCGATTTCTCGATCGAGACGGTCACCGGCTCCTTGTCCTGCTTCAGCGCGCCGGCCTTCGACTTGGGCAGGTTCACCGGCACGCCGGTGGTCAGCAGCGGCGCCGTCACCATGAAGATGATCAGCAGCACCAGCATGACGTCGACCAGGGGCGTCACGTTGATTTCCGCCATCGGCGCGCGGCCGCGACCCCGGCTGGCTGAGGGAAGCTTGCCCGCCATCAGGCCTCTGCGTCCAGCTCGCGCGACAGGGTCGCGTGGAATTTGTCGGCAAAGCGCAGCAGCCGCGCCTCCAGCCGGTTCAGGCCGTGGCTGAAGCGGTTGTACGCGATCACCGCCGGGATCGCCGCGAACAGGCCGATCGCGGTCGCGAACAGCGCCTCGGCAATGCCGGGCGCCACGACGGCGAGCGACGAATTCTGCTCCGCCGCGATCGAGGTGAAGCTGCGCATGATGCCCCAGACAGTGCCGAACAGCCCGACAAAGGGCGCCACGCTGCCGATCGTCGCCAGCACGTTCAGCCGGCCGGACAAGGCGTCGATCTCGGCCGCGCTTGCGCTCGCCATCAGCGTCGCCAGGCGGGAGCGCACGCCTTCGGCATCGACCTTCTTCGCATTGGTCGATCGCCGCCATTCCTTGAGGCCGGCATCCAGAACGCGCGCAGTCGGCACATTTTCATTGCCACGCTTGTCGTGAAAACGGTCGATGTCCTGCGCAGTCCAGAAGTCGCGCTCGAACGCGTCGGACTGGGCGACATTGCGCCGCAACCGGAAGCCGAAGCCAATGATGATCGTCCAGGTCCAGATGCTGGCGAGCAACAGGCCCAGCATGACGAACTTCACCACCCAGTCGGCCTGGAGGAAAAGGCCGATCGGCGACAGGGTCGCCGCGTCCGCATTCACGAAAAGCTGATCCAAGTCTAAACGTCCTCCAGCAATCCCTCGAAAATGGTGAGCCAGGCGCGGGGCTGGCGGCGCGGCTTGCCTCCGTTCGGTGCCACGAACGCCGCGAGCACCTCCGCCTCGGTCAGAACTTCCCGCTCCAACATGACTCGCTGATGAATGGTTGCACTCGCGGCCGTGAAACCGCCGAGCGTGCTGACCACGATCAGCGCGTCATCCAGCCTGGCCGGGCGACGGAACCGGATGCGCAGATCGGCGACCACATAGACGCCCTCGCCCGCTTCCCAGGCCTGGCGCTGGTCGATCCCGGACGCGGCCAGCATGTCCGACCGGGCCCGTTCCATGAAGCGCAGATAGTTTGCGTGATAGACGACACCGGACAGGTCGGTGTCCTCGAAGAACACCCGCACCGGAAAGCGATGCTCGCGGCCGACGAAGCGGCCCCGCTGAGGCGTGTCCAACGTCATATGAACGGCCCTAACGGATGCAGACTCGGCATCCAACTCGTTTGGACCGGCTAATCGAACAGCCCGTCCTGCCCGTTCGAGGGCGGGTTGAGGCCCAGATGCTTCCAGCCGGGCCCGTTCAGGCAGCGCCCGCGGGCGGTCCGGGCGATCAGACCGAGCTGGATCAGGTAAGGCTCGATCACTTCCTCGATCGTATCGCGCGGCTCGCTGAGGCCGGCGGCAAGCGTCTCCACGCCGACCGGGCCGCCCTTGTAGATGTCGGCGATCATGTTGAGGTAGCGACGGTCCATCGCGTCGAGGCCCAGGTGATCAACCTCCAGCCGGTTGAGCGCCTTGTCCGCAACATCGGCGTGCACGACGCCCTCGCCCGCGACATTGGCAAAATCGCGCACCCGGCGCAGCAGCCGCCCGGCGATGCGCGGCGTGCCGCGCGAGCGCTTGGCGATCTCGTGCGCGCCGTCTTCGGCAATGCCGAGGTCGAGCAGGCTCGCAGCCCGCCTCACCACCTGCTCCAGCTCGTCCACGGTGTAGAAATTGAGGCGGATCGGGATACCGAACCGGTCACGGAGCGGCGTCGTCAGCAGCCCCTGCCGCGTCGTCGCGCCCACCAGCGTGAAGCGCGGCAGCTCGATCCGGACTGAGCGGGCCGAGGGCCCCTCGCCGATCATCAGGTCGAGCGCGCGATCCTCCATCGCCGGATACAGCACTTCCTCGACGGCGGGCGCGAGGCGGTGGATCTCGTCGATGAACAGGACGTCGCCGTCCTCCAGATTGGTGAGCAGCGCGGCAAGGTCGCCCGACTTGGCGATCACCGGCCCGGACGTGGCGCGAAAGCCGACGCCCATTTCTCGCGCGACGATCTGCGCCAGCGTCGTCTTGCCGAGCCCGGGCGGCCCGAAGAACAGCACATGATCGAGCGCATCGCCGCGCGCCTTGGCGGCCGCGATGAACACCCGCAGATTCTCCCGCGCCGCCTTCTGCCCGACGAACTCGTCGAGCCGCTTCGGCCGCAGCGCCGCGTCAATATCCTCCGGCTTGCGCCCGGCGGCGAGAAGGCGGTCGGTGTCGGTCATTTGAGCGCCGCCATAAGCTCATCCGCAGTCAGGCCCGATTGATTGAGAATAGCGGCAAGCGTGCCCAGCCGAATTTCCTTGTGCATCGGAACGACGCAGCCCCGGTCGCCGCGTCGTAGGACGACGTGGCTGCCGCGCTGACGCATTTGCCGGAACCCAAGTTGTTCGAGTGCTTTGATAAGCTCGCGCCCGGACAGGCGCGGAAGCCTAGGCATGCTCCTTGACGTCGAGCATCGTCACGATCGGTGCGCCGGTCGGCTTCAAAGGAAACTCCTCAAGATAGAGTTCCACAGCTTCACGGAGATTAGCTAGCGCCTCCTCCAAGCTGTCGCCCTGGGTCGCGGTTCCAGTCTCCGGATTATAGGCGACATAGCCCCCGTCCTCGTCAGGCGTAAGCACAGCAGTCACTTGCATGAACGGGTCCTTTCGCCTGACATCTACCGCGCCGCCTTCTTTAAGGCCAGCCGAACCAGCGCGTCCAACGTCGCTCCATCCCCGAGCTCATCGTTCGCCGCCGCCACCGCCGCATTCGCCTCCGCAGGTCGAAAGCCGAGATTGGTGAGGGCGGAGATGGCATCGTCGGCCGCGCTGCCGGCCGGGATCGCGGCGGGGGCGCCGGGGCCGAGGGCGATGCCGCCGACCTTGTCCTTCAGCTCGCGGACGATGCGTTCGGCGAGCTTCGGGCCGACGCCCTGCGCGCGGGCGACCATTGCCTTGTCGCCGCTCGCGACCGATTTTTGCAGCTCGTCCGCCGACAGTGCCGACAGGATCGCGAGCGCGACGCGGCCGCCGACGCCCTGCACGCCGGTCAGCAGCCGGAACCAGTCCCGCTCAGCCGCCGAGCCGAAGCCGAACAGCGTCATCGAATCCTCGCGGACCTGCAGCTCGGTGAACAAGGTCACCTGACCGCCGACCGGGCCGATCACGGACAGGGTGCGGCTCGACGCCTGCACCAGATAGCCGACGCCGGCGACGTCGATCACCGCGTGATCCGCCCCCGCCTCCGCCAATTGTCCTGCCAACCTTGCGATCATGAGGGCACCCTAAAGGAACGAAACCGAAACACAAACCGGTTTGGGCTGAGCCTGTCGAAGCCCTCCCTTTCCCCTGTGCTAGTCTAGAAGGAAGAAGGGAGGCCTTCGACAGGCTCAGGCCAAACCGGCGCGGCTATTCCGCGCAAAGCTCAAATGATGCGCGTGGCAGATCGCGACCGCCAGCGCGTCGGCGGCATCGGGGCCGTCGATCCTGACGCCCGGCAGCAGGCGCGCGACCATCGCGTGCACCTGCGCCTTTTCGGCGGTGCCGGTGCCGACCACCGCCTTCTTGACCAGCGTCGGTGCGTATTCGCCGACGGTCAGGCCCGCCTTGGCCGCGCCGAGCAGCACGACGCCGCGCGCCTGGCCGAGCTTCAGCGTAGATTGCGGGTTCTTGTTGACGAATACGTCCTCGACCGCCGCAGCTTGGGGTGCGTATTCGGCGAGAAGTGACGCCAAGGCGCCATCCAGCGCCACCAGCCGGGCGCCGAGGTCCGCCTTCGCGTCCGTGGCGATCCGGCCGTTCGCGACATGCGCCAGCCGATTCCCCTCGGCGCGGATGACGCCCCAGCCCGTGGTGCCGAGGCCGGGGTCGAGACCGAGGATGATCATAGAAAATCCTCCCCGGGACGGGGAGGGGGACCAGCCGAAGGCTGGTGGAGGGGGCCCGCCACCCGGTACGAGCGTGGGGGCCCCTCCACCACCGGGCTCCGCCCGGCGGTCCCCCTCCCCGTCCCGGGGAGGATCAAGATCACCCCAGCCGCTCCATCACCTCGTCGGGCACGTCGTAATTGCCCCAGACGGTCTGCACATCGTCGTCGTCGTCGAGCGCATCGATCATCTTCAGCAGCTGGCGCGCATCGTCTTCGGCGACGCCGACCTGCATATGCGGGCGCCAGGCGAGCTTAGCGCCTTCGGCCTCGCCCAGAGCCGGCTCCAGCGCGCGAACGACTTCGTGGAGCGAGTCGATCGCCGTCCAGATGCGGTGCTCTTCCTCGTCCGACTCCACGTCCTCTGCGCCCGCTTCCAGCGCCGCCTCGAATACTTTTTCCGCGTCGCCCGCCTTGGCCGGGTAGGTGATCAGCCCCAGCCGGTCGAAGCCATGCGACACCGTCGCCATGTTGCCGCCATTCTTGGTGACGGCGGTGCGGACGTTGGTCGCGGTGCGGTTGCGGTTATCGGTCAACGCCTCGACGATCAGCGAGGTGCCGCCGGGGCCGAACGCCTCATAGCGCACTTCCTCGTAATTCTCGGCATCGCCCCGGCTCGCCTTGTCGATCGAGCGCTGGATATTGTCCTTGGGCATCGACACGGCCTTGGCCGCGTTGACGGCGGCGCGCAGGCGCGGGTTCATGTCCGGATCGGGCGTGCCCATCTTCGCCGCGACGGTGATTTCGCGGCTGAGCTTGGAAAAGGCGGCGGACCGCTTTTTATCCTGCGCACCCTTGCGGTGCATGATGTTCTTGAATTTGGAATGGCCGGCCATGGCCTGTCGTTTCCTTCAGCTTGATTGTTGCGCCGGCTGGCGGCGGCGTTCGAGGATCGCGGCGAACGTATCCCGCATCTCGCGCACGGTGCGGCCGCCGAGTTCGCTTGCAAAGGCCCGTTCACGATATCCTGCGAGCCCCGGCTGCTCGGCAACCAGTGCGCTGGTGCCGGCGATCGGATCGATCACGTCCATCAGCGAGAAGAGCGGCACCAGGATGCAGTCCGCGACCGTGGGGCTGTCGCCCGCGGCCCAGACATGGTTCGCGTCGCGCGCCTTCTCAAGCGCCGCGAGCCCGGTGCGGATGGTGCTGATCGCCTCGTCGACCAGCACCGGCTCGTTCCGCATCCCGAATACCTTGCAGACCATGATCGGACGCAGGCCGGCGAGTTCGTGGCTGGCGAGCGTCTCGATCGTCCGCGCACGGGCGCGATCGCGCGGGTTCTCCGGCAGCAGAGGCGGCCCGTCGAGCACGTCGTCGAGATAGCCGACGATCGCGGCCGATTCGGCCAGCGTCCAGCCGTCATCATCGAGCACGGGCACGCGGCCCATCGGACTGATCGCCAGGAATTCGGGCGCCTGCATCGATCCGCCCGGAGGCAGCTCGACGGGAAGGTCATGGCCCTTGATGCGCCCGGCCATCAGCACACGCTGAACGAATGGCGACGCGATCGAACCATAGACCTTCATGTGAGCCTCCCTCAGTCGAGCCCCAGCGCGCTGCGATAGGTTTCCAGCAACGCGTCGGCTTCCTGCCGTGCATTCTTTTCCATGCGCCGCAGCCGCACGATCGCGCGCATCGTCTTGGTGTCGTAGCCGTTGGCCTTCGCCTCCAGATAGACGTCCTTCACGTCGTCGGCGATGCCCTTCTTCTCTTCTTCCAGCCGCTCGATGCGCTCGATGAACAGGCGCAATTGATCGGCGGCGACGTTGTCACTCATTCTGCGAATCCTCGGGGGTTACGGTGAAGGCGCGGCCTTAGGCGAACCGGGCCTTCGCCTCAAGGCAAAGGCTGCCGCTGTCCGCCCAGCTTTTCGACCACGCCGTGGCGCATCACGAAATCGACGTGCTCGAGCCGCCGCACATCGTCGAGCGGACTTGCCGAGACGGCGATCACGTCGGCGAATTTGCCGGGTTCGAGCGTGCCGATCCGATCGGACTGGCCCAGCAGATCGGCGGCGCTGACGGTCGCCGCGCGGATCGCCTGCATCGGCGTCATCCCGGCCTGGACCATCAGCGCGAACTCCTTCGCATTCTCGCCGTGTTTCGACACGCCGGTGTCGGTGCCGAAGGCGATCTTCACGCCGGACGCGATCGCGCGCTTGTGGCTCGCCAGGGCCGCCGCCGCCGCTTCCTCGGCCTTCGGGATCGAGGCAGGCGGCAGCGCGCCCGACCGCGCCTGGGCGAGTGCGGCGACCGGCGCGAGCATCGTCGGCACCAGATAGGTGCCGTGCGCCTTGAACAGCTTGACTGTATTTTCGTCCTGGAATGTGCCGTGCTCGATCGAATCGGCGCCGGCTTCGATGGCCGCCTCGATGCCTTCCTTGGCGTGGGCATGGACCGCGACCCTGCGGCCGAAGCTGTGCGCGGTCTCGACGATCGCCTTCATTTCCTCCGGCGTCATCTGCCGGCCGAGCCCGCCGGCCACGTTCGAGAGCACGCCGCCGGTCGCGGCGAACTTGATCACCAGCGCGCCCATCCGGATCTGGTCCCGCACCGCCCGCCGGCAATCGTCCGGGCCGTTGCAGACATTCACCTGATGCTGATGCTCGGCTTCGTAGAGGTCGCGATTGACGCCGTTGATGTCGCCGTGCCCGCCCGAGACGGAGATCATCTGCCCGGCATTGACGATCGACGGTCCTTCCAGATCGCCGCGGTCGATCGCATCGCGGAGCGCGCGGATGCCGCGCGGCTCCCCGCCCAGATCGCGCACGGTGGTGAAGCCCGCCTCGACCGTCTCGCGCGCATGGTTGGCGGCGAGCAGCACATTGTCCTCATAGTCGCGATTGGCCGCGGTCAGGCGCTCGTGCAGCGGATCGCCGTCCGAATAGAAATGGACGTGCATGTCGATCAGGCCCGGCAGCACGAAGCCGTTGCGCAGATCGACCAAAGTGGCGCCCGCCTCCGGCGCGACGAAGCCGTCGCGCAGCTCGGCAATCTTGTCTCCGCGCACGATGATCGTGGTCGCACCGCGGGGCGCGGTTCCCGGCGTGGCGAGCACGGCGCCGGCCTGGATATAGGTGACGCGCGGCGCGACCTGCGCAGGCGCGGCGCTCGCGAGTAGAACGGCCAACGCGGCGGTGACGAACGGCTTCATTAATAAGTCCCCCTCCTCGGTTCGGGCTGAGCCTGTCGAAGCCCTCCCTTTGATTTCTCCCGCGCCCTAAGAAGAAGGGAGGCCTTCGACAAGCTCAGGCCGAACCGGGTGGAGGATCACAACCCCAGTTCCCGGTTCCGCCTCAGGCTCTCCTCCATCCGCGCCAGCTGCTCCGGTGTCGCGGCGCTCTGATGCGCCGCTTTCCACTCCGTATATGGCATTCCGTAGACCGCCTCGCGTCCCTGGTCCCGGGTCAGCGCGCCCTCGCTCGCTTCGGACAGCCAATCGCCCAGGCAATTGCGGCAGAAGCCGGCCAGGCCCATCAGATCGACGTTCTGGGCGTCGGTACGCTGCTGCAGGTGATGGACCAGCCTTCGGAACGCAGCGGCGGCCGCCGCATCGCTATATTCGACCATCCGATCCTCCTCCGGGTTGATCCGCGGCGGATAGCCGGTAGGACGCCGCTGTCCAACGGGAAGCGAGAACACATGGCGACAAGCGTCGAACCCCGGTCCCGCAAGGTCCGCATCCTGGCGACGCTGGGCCCTGCCAGCCGCAGTCCGGAGATGATCGAGCGGCTGTTCCGCGCCGGCGCCGATGCGTTCCGCGTGAACATGAGCCACGGTGCCCAGGCCGATCACGCGCAGACGATCGCCAACATCCGCGCGCTCGAAAAGACGCTGGGCCGACCGACGACGATCCTGGTCGACCTGCAGGGACCGAAGCTGCGCGTCGGCACGTTCGCCGATGGCATGGCGATGCTGAAGACGGGGCAGGAGTTCGTGCTCGACCGCGACACTGCACCGGGCGATGCGAACCGGGTATGCCTGCCCCACCGCGAGCTGTTCATCGCGCTGGAAGCCGGATCGCGCCTGCTGCTCGACGACGGCAAGCTCGTGCTGCGCGTGACCAGCGCCACGCATGACCGGATCGAGACAAAGGTCGAAGTCGGCGGCGCGCTCAGCAACAACAAGGGACTGAACGTCCCCGACGTGGTGGTGCCGCTCGCGGCGTTGACGGAAAAGGACCGCTCCGACCTCGCCTTCGCGCTCGATCACGATATCGACTGGGTGGCGCTGAGCTTCGTGCAGCGGCCCGAGGATGTGGCCGAGGCGCGGCGCATGATTCAGGGCCGGGCGGCCTTGCTCGCGAAGATCGAGAAGCCGGCGGCGCTGGAACGGCTGGAGCCGATCCTGGAACTCGCCGACGCCGTGATGGTCGCGCGCGGCGATCTGGGCGTGGAGCTGCCGCCGCAGGACGTGCCGCCGATGCAAAAGCGGATCGTCGAATGCGCAAGGCGGATGGGCCGCCCGGTCGTGGTCGCGACGCAGATGCTCGAATCGATGATCAAGTCGCCGACGCCGACCCGCGCCGAAGTGTCGGACGTTGCGACCGCGATTTACGACGGCGCCGACGCGGTGATGCTGTCGGCCGAAAGCGCGGCCGGCGACTGGCCCGAGGAATCGGTCGCGATGATGAATTCGATCGCGAACGCGGTCGAGCGCGATCCCGGCTATGCCGCGCGCGTCCATTTCACCGAAACCCGGCCGGACCCGACCACCGCCGACGCGCTGGCGGAAGCCGCCGGCGCGATCGCCAAGACGGTGTCGGCGGCGGCGATCATCTGCTTCACCTCCTCAGGCTCGACCGCGCGGCGGATCGCGCGCGAGCGGCCGTCGGTGCCGCTGCTGGTGCTCACCCCGAAGCTGGAGACGGCGCGGCGCCTTGGCATCCTCTGGGGCGTGCACGCGGTGCGCACCAAGGACGTCGTCTCGTTCGAAGACATGATCGCCAAGTCTAAACGCATGGCGCTCCGTCACAACATGGCGAAGGCCGGCGACCGCGTGATCGTCATGGCCGGCGTGCCGTTCGGGACGCCGGGATCGACCAACGTTCTCCACGTCGCCCGGATCGTCGGCGACGAGCTGAAGCGCCACCAAGGCTAGTTGGCCCCCAAAATCCGTTCGCTTCGAGCGCAGTCGAGAAGCGAGATCCCGGAGCAGCCGTTTCTCGACTTCGCTCGAAACGAACGGCGCCGGCTTACCTCTTCTTCGCCGCGATCAGGGCGGCGACGCAGCTTGCGCGGTCGATATCGCGGCCGTCGGGCTGGCGGGCATCGACATAGGTGACGACCGGCTCGTGCCGCCCCTTGGGGTAAAGATAGGCATCGAGCACGCAGATCGGTCCGGCGAACTGGAGCTTGCGGCCCGGGCCTTCGCGCACGTCGAGGTCGGGCTCGCCGAACAGGGCCTCCAGGCTGCGCGCATCATGCCCTAGCACCCGTTCGAGGCCTGCGGTCGAGATCACCGGCGGCGTCGGCTCGGGCCCCTGGATCGCCTGGGGCGCCGAAACGCAGCCCGCGAGCAGCAGGGCCGAACCTCCGATTGTGATCGCGCTACGCATTCCCCCGATCACCACGAGCGACCGGCGGGCGCAAGGGCCTGCATGACCAAGCGGTTTGACCTGCCGCCAATCCGCATTATGCGCACGCCCAAGTCCATATCCGGAGAAACGAGTGACCCCCGCCACCTATGATGTCGTCGCGATCGGCAACGCGATCGTCGACGTGATCGCCCGCGCCGACGATGCTTTCATTGCCGAAAACGGCTTGCGCAAAGGCTCGATGCAGCTGCTGTTTTCGACCGACGAAGCCGAGGCGCTGTACGAGCGGATGGGGCCGGGGATCGAGACCAGCGGCGGATCGGCCGCGAACACGCTCGCGGGCCTGGCCGCGCTGGGGTTGAACTGCGGGTTCATCGGCCAGGTCGCCGACGATCAGCTGGGCACCGTCTTCACCCACGACATGCGCGCCCAGGGCGTCCGCTTCGACACGAGCCCGCGACCGGGCGACCCGCCGACCGCGCGCTGCCTGATCGTCGTGACGCCCGACGGCCAGCGGACGATGAACACCTTTTTGGGCGCATCGCAGTTCCTGCCGGCAGGCGCGCTCAGCCACGATCTGATCTCGGACGCGGCGATCCTCTACCTGGAAGGCTATCTCTGGGATCCGGAAGAACCCCGCGGCGCGATGCGGCGGGCGATCGAGACCGCCAAGCAGGCCGGCCGCCGCGTGGCCTTCACCCTGTCAGACGTGTTCTGCATCGAGCGGCACCGCGCCGACTTCCTGAGCCTGATCGCCGACGGATCGATCGACATCCTGTTCGCCAACGAGAACGAATTGCTTTCGCTTGAGGAAAGCGAGGATTTCGAGGGCGCGGTCGCTTCCCTGTCGGCGCGCGTGCCGCTGCTGGTCGTGACGCGCAGCGAGCATGGCGCGATCGCGGTGAAGAATGGCGAGCGCGCCGCGGTTCCCGCCGAGCCGATCGACGCGGTCGTCGACACGACGGGCGCGGGTGATCTGTTCGCGGCGGGCTTTCTCGCCGGTCAGGCCCGCGGGCGCTCGCTTGAGGACAGCCTGACGATCGGCGCCATCTGTGCGGCCGAAGTGATCAGCCATGTCGGCCCGCGCCCGCAGGCCGACATCAAGGCGATGGTGGAAGCGCGGCTGGGCTGATCCAGTGTAAGCCCCTCCCCTTCAGGGGAGGGGCTAGTTTTGGCTTACTCCGCCGGCTTCTGCGCCAGTTCCGGCTGCAGGTTCGGATCGGAATCCACCTCGACGATGCCGCGGCCGACGTGGCTGCGGCTCCGGCTGTAGGCGAAATAGATTACGAGGCCGACGGCACCCCACACGATCAGGACCAGCTTGGCCAGGGTCGGCAGGTTCAGGTACAGGCCGATGCAGCCGATAATCGCCAGCGGCGCGACGATGTTGACGGCCGGCGTGCGGAACGGCCGATGGCGGGCAGGATCCCTGCGCCGGAGGACCATCACTGCCAGCGCGACCATCGCGAACGCGAACAGCGTGCCCGAATTCGAATAGTCCGCGAGCTTGCCGACCGGCAGGAACGCCGCCGCCAATGTCACGACGATGCCGGTGAAGGCGGTCACGACGTGCGGGGTCTTGAACTTCGGGTGGACGCTGGCGAGCTTGCCCGGGAGCAGACCGTCGCGCGCCATGACGAAGAAAATGCGGGTCTGGCCGAACATCATCATCAGCACGACGGACGGCAACGCGACGAAGGCCGCGATGCCCATCAGATCGCCAATCCGCTGGTATCCGACCGAGCGCAGCACGTGCGCCAGCGCTTCCTTCGAGCAGACGAGCGGCTCTGCCAGGCCGGTGGCCACCACCGACTGGCACTTTGCGGTCAGTTCGCTGGTCCCCGGCGCGAGGACCGCGCCGGCTGCATCCCGAAGCGGCTGCGCGCCCAGCGGCGAGCCGATCGCGCCGGCCGCGACCAGCAGATAGAAGACGGTGCAGAACAGCAGCGATCCGATCAAGCCGATCGGCACGTTGCGCTGCGGATTCACGGTCTCTTCGGCAGCGGTCGAGACCGCGTCGAAGCCGACATAGGCGAAGAAGATCGAGGCCGCGGCGCCGACCACGCCATAGGTGCCCCATCCGTTCGGAATGAACGGTTCGAAATGGGCGCCGTTCAGCACCGGCAATGTGAGCGCGACGAACACCGTCAGCGCGACCACCTTCACCAGCACGAGAATGGCGGTGACGCGGGCGCTTTCCTGCGTGCCTACGATCAGCAGGCCGGTGATCAGCAGCGAGATCACGACGGCCGGGAGATTGAGGATGCCGCCGCCGTCTGGGCCCGCGGCCAGTGCGAGGGGAATGTCCAATCCCCAACT
The DNA here is from genome assembly GCF_000974765.1 of Sphingomonas changbaiensis NBRC 104936. Taxonomy (GTDB): domain Bacteria; phylum Pseudomonadota; class Alphaproteobacteria; order Sphingomonadales; family Sphingomonadaceae; genus Sphingomonas_B; species Sphingomonas_B changbaiensis. The sequence continues at coordinate 29,184 of NZ_BBWU01000042.1, forward strand.
CTTCATCAGGCCGACGAAATAGCCGGACCAGCCGACCGCGACCGCGCTGGCGCCGACCGCATATTCGAGGATCAGCGCCCAGCCGACCATCCAGGCGAGCAGCTCGCCCATCACCGCATAGGTGTAGGTGTAGGCCGATCCCGCGACCGGCACCATCGAGGCAAGCTCGGAATAGCAGAGCGCCGCGACTGCGCAGACCGCACCCGCGATCACGAAGCTGATCATCATCGCCGGGCCGGCCTTTTGCGCGGCTTCGGCAGTGAGCACGAAAATACCGGTGCCGATCACCGCACCGATGCCGAGCAAGGTCAGCTGGAAAGCGCCGAGCGAGCGGTGCAGGCCTTTCTTTTCGGCGGTTGCGAGAATGGCGTCGAGTGACTTGGTGCGCCCGAATAACATGCCTTACGATCCCCTAGTCGCGCGCCGGAGGCGCCGCGCGTTTGTGGCGGAGAAACCTAGAGGCTATTTGGGCACACGCAACATTTATCGGCGCTGAAGCGCCTTCTAACGAGCCAGCATCGGTCCAAGCGGCCGGCCACCGAAGATGTGCACATGCAGGTGCGGCACTTCCTGATGGCTGTCCGGGCCGGTATTCGCCAGCAGCCGATACCCCGGTTCGACCAGGCCGGCATCGCGGGCGATCCGGCCGACCGCACGCACGAAACCGGCAATCTCCGCCTCGCTCGCCTTCGAGGAGAAATCGTCCCACGACACATAGGCGCCTTTCGGGATCACCAGGATGTGCTGCGGCGCCTGCGGGTTGATGTCGTGAAAGGCGAGCGCGTGCTCGTCTTCATAGACTTTGCTGCAGGGAATCTCGCCGCGCAGGATGCGCGCGAAAATGTTTTCGGGATCGTAAGCGACCGTCGCGTCAACCGGCATTGGCCTTCCTCGCCTCCATTCGGCGAATGCGGTAATGGCGTTTCAGCAAACGGTCCACGCTGTCGTCGGCAGTCTTCTGCTTGTCCTGCGCATCGCCGACTTCCTTTTCCAGCGCGTCCCGGATTTCGCAGATTTCCAGATCGGTCAGATGCTCGATGCCGATGAACTGCTCGCGCGCCTTGTCGACAGAGCGGATCAGTTCGTCGAGCTTCGCCTGCATGGCCGAGGCGTCGCGATTCTGGCTGTTCTGGATCAGGAACACCATCAGGAAGGTGACGACCGTCGTCGCCGTGTTCACGATCAGCTGCCACGTGTCCGAATAGTGGAAGACCGGGCCCGTCGCGGCCCAGACGATGATGAGCCCCAGCGCGAAGACGAACGTGATTGGCTGACCCGAAGCGTTCGCGATCCGGGTGGCGATATGCGTGAAAATCTTGTCCATTTTGCAGGCGTCCGATCGGTCGTAACGCCTGTGCAACGCATATCTTGAGAATCGGTGCCGCGCGTCAGCGTCCCTGGCTGCGCCAGCGCTTGATCGTGCGGGCGACGCTGTCTTCCTCGCCGCCGGTCCGCTTCCACAGTTCCGAGAACAGCGGATCGCCCGATGCCGGCCGCTTATGCTCCTCCAGCGTGTCGAGCGCGACACGGATCGGGATCGACACGCCTTCGCCGCAGATGACTGCCTCGCGGTTGCGGAGCGCCGGAATCGAATCGAGGAAGCCGCGCGACCCTTCGGGCATCGCCGCCTTCACGAACGCCTGGTCGCGTTCGTTGTTGAGGCGCATCGCGATGATCGTGCCGCACTGCGACAGCACGCCTTCGGCCAGATCCGACGGCCGTTGCGTGATCAGGCCCAGCGAGACGCCGTATTTGCGGCCTTCCTTCGCGATCCGGCTGAGGATGCGGCCGACCGACGAGCCGTCGGCATTGCGCTCGCTCGGCACATAGCGGTGCGCTTCCTCGCACACCAGCAACACCGGCCGCTGCTGCTCTCCGCGCGACCAGATCGCGTGATCGAACACCATCCGGCTGAGCACGGCGACCACCACGGACGTGATTTCGGACGGGACGCCCGACACGTCGATGATCGAGATCGGCTTGCCGTTGCCGGGCAGGCGGAACACGCGCGAGATGAACTCGGCCATCGTGTCCGCCACCAGCATGCCGGAGAACATGAAGCTGTAGCGTGGATCGGCCTTGATCTCGTCGATCTTGGTCTTGAGCCTGAGATAGGGGGCGCTGTCGCCCGCCTTGTCCAGCTTACCCATTTCGAGCTGGATCAGGTTGGTGAGGTCGCTCAGCAAATAGGGAATCGGCGAATCGACCGTCAGCTTGGCGACGCCCTCGGCCGCACGGTTCTTCGACTTGGCCGCGAGAATGCACTTGGCGAGAATGTCCGCGTCCATCTGGCGATTCGAGCCCGACGAGGTGACGAACACCTCGCAATGTTCTTCGAAGTTCATCAGCCAATAGGGCATCGCCAAATTGCTGACGTCGTAGATCGCGCCATTGCCTTCGAACGCTGCCGAATATTCGCCGTGCGGGTCGATCATCACGATATGGCCCTCGGGCGCCATGTCGCAGATCCGGTGGAGGATCAGCGCGGCGGAGGTCGACTTGCCAGTGCCGGTCGAGCCCAGCAGCGCGAAATGCTTGCCGAGCAGCGCGTCGACGAACAGCGCGCCGCGGATGTCGCGGGTCGGGAACACGGTGCCGACCTCGATGTGCGGGCGCTCCGCCGCGGCGTACATTTCCTTCATGTCGAGGCTGCTGACCGGATGGACCTCGGCGCCTGGCGCGGGATAGCGGGTGACGCCGCGCCGGAATTTGTACAATCGCCCGGTCAGCCGCTCCTCATCGCCTTCGCCTAGAAAGTCGACCTGCGCCATGATCGCGCCGCTGGGCGGATCGAGCCGCAGCGAGCGCACGCTCGCCACCAGCCATACCGCGCCGACCTTGATCTTGACCTGCGCCCCGACCTGACCGCTCATCGCGACGCTTGGGTCCGGATGCCCGGCCAGTCCGTCGATCACGTGCTTGTGAAGCAGGATCTGCGAATTGGACCCGGCGATCTCGAACACCGATCCGATCGCCGTGCTGGCCGCCGCGGCATGACCCGCGGCTTCGTTGCTGGCGTCGTCCTGGAACTGGGCCGGGCTGGGTGTGAGATCCATGATCGGGTCCTTGGGGCAAATGACCCGTCGCACTTACTTCGTGGCGGTAAAGAAAATCAGAACCGCCGGAACAGCGCCCCCGCAGCCCAGCCGAGCCCGATCGAAAGCGCGACGGCAACGATTCCATAGATGAAGCCATGGTCCGCGGCCGCACGTGCGACATATTGCTCGAACCCCGACTTCTGGATGTTGATGTCGCGGACCGCCGCTGCGATCACGCGGCCGTCCTGGATCAGGAAGGTTTCCGCCGTGTAGGTGCCGACGGGCACCCGCGCCGGAATGCGGATGCGCGCGCGGTAGAGAACGCCGTCGGTGATCCGAACCGCCCCCGGCTGCTGGTCGTAGAGATTGTTGCGCTGGCGCAGATCGACCAGGCCATTCTCGAACCGGTTGGCCTTGTCCGGCGTGTCGGCGTCGGCGGGCGAGAGCTGCAGGTTGCGAATGCCGAGCTCGTAGATCGCCGCGGTGCGCTCATCGACCAGCTGTTCCAGCGGACGCGACGTCGCGACAGCGTAGAAGGACGGCGCCGAGCGGAAGCTCGCGCTGTCGGCGTTGACCCAGATGCCGGCGACCTTCTGCTTTTCGCGCACCCGGATCGGCTCGACCGGGCCTTTGACGACAACGGCGATATCGGCCGGCCGATCGGGCGTCCGGCCGCCCGGATAGACGATCGCGCCGAACAGCAGCAGCTCCGCCCCGGTAAAGCTATAGACGATCTGGATGTCGCGCTGCGACACGTCGGGCACCAGCACCGGCTTTGCCGCGCCGAGCAGGGTTGGCGCGAACAGCGCAAGCGCCGCGATCCGCTTCACGACGCCTGCACCGTGTAGATCTCGTCCGGCCGCCAGCCGAGCCCGATCGCCATCCGGATCGCCACGACCAGCACCAGCGCCGCGAGCAGCAGGCGCAGGAAGTCGGGCTTGACCCGCTGGGCCAGGATCGCGCCCAATTGCGCGCCGACCACCGAGCCGATCAGCAGCAGCGCCGCCAGCACGATATCGACCGCGTGGGTCGTGATCGAATGGATCAGCGTCGTCGCCGCCGTCACGAACAGGATCTGGAACAAGGATGTGCCGACCACCACCCGCGTGCCCATGCCGAGCAGATAGATCATCGCCGGGACCATGATGAACCCGCCGCCGATGCCCAGCAGCACCGTCATGATACCCGTGACGACGCCGAGCAGCATCGGCGCGAGCGGAGAAATGTAGAGGCCGGACGCGTAGAAGCGCCAGCGCAGCGGCAGTGCGGCGACTAAAGCGTGGTGGCGACGCTTCAACGCGGGGGGGGCATCCTCCCGGCGCACGGCGCGCAAGGTGCGGATCGCATCGCGCATCATCAGACCGCCGATGCCGCCCAGCAGCACGACGTAAAGCAGGTTGATGACGGTATCGATCTGTCCCGTCGCCTGCAGCAGGCGGAACAGGAAGGCGCCCAGCAGCGAGCCGATCAGGCCGCCCCCGACCAGCACCCAGCCCATCTGCGTGTCGACCCCGCCGCGACGGAAATGTGCGAACACGCCGGAGACGCTGGCGCCGGTCACCTGGCTTGCCGCCGATGCCGCAGCGACGGTCGGCGGGATGCCGTAGAAGATCAGGAGCGGCGTCGTCAGGAATCCGCCGCCGACACCGAACAGGCCGGAGAGCACGCCCACGCCCAATCCCAGCGCGACGATGACGAGCGCGTTCACGGACAGGTTCGCGATCGGCAGGTAAAGGTCCATGCGCTCCCCGTTACGGCTGCTTCGTCCTATCGGGCCGAACGCCCAAGCGGAAGCGCGATCAGAAATCCGCGCCGATCGACAGCGCCGGCCCGGAGCCCGGCAGTGCGTGACCCGCAATGCGCGCGCGCCACTCGGCGCCGACGCGCAGGCCGCCGTTCCCGACCGGCACATGCGCAACGAGCTGCGGGCCGATATCGAGCCGCGCCGCGCCCGGCTGGGCGCCGCCCCAGGCGCCGGCGCCCGCCGCGATCCTCAACCTGCCGGTTCCCAACAAGGCCCGCTCGACCCGGAGCGCGCCGTCAACGTAAGGATCGCGCCGCCGCAGCCCGACCAGGCCCGCCTGTCCATAGCCGTCGATCCGGGCGTCCAGGGGCAGCGCCACGTCGATGCCGCCGAACAGCCCTGCGGCAAACGCACCCCGCCCGCCGCGATCCAGGCCTGCGCGCCGCTCGATCGTGAAGGTCAGCGGCACGCGCCGGATCGGCCGCCAGTCCAGCGCCACCGCCGCTTCCTTGCCGAACCGCGAACGCAGCGGGCCGGAGACCCGGACCGCCGCCGCCAATCCCGATCCGAGGTCGTAGCGCACGCGCACGCCGGTCTGGCTGCCGCCTAACTGCCCGGCAGAGGCGAGCCCCGGCCCAGCCGTGCCGCGCAGGATTGCCCAGGCCGAGACACTGACGCGATGCTGCTGTTTCGGTGCCGGCAACGGTTGCGGAAGATAGATCGGCGCCAGCTGCTGTCGCGGCACATCCGGCTGAATCGGACGGGCTGGCGATGCGGCCGCGAGTGGCTGCTGGGATGACGTCACCACCGCTGCCAGAACAGCGGTCGCTTCCTGTCGGTCAAGCACCAGCATTGCGGGCGGCGACAGCTCAGCCGGGGGCGGCGCCGGGACCGACGTCAGCGCAGGCTGCCAGGCGATCTGCCGTGGCCTGTCGGGGGCGCTCCGCTCCGGCCACAGCATCACCGTCCGCACCGCCGCCCAGCCGGCCGCGACGGCGAACAGGAATGCGACCGGGCCGAGCTTCATTCGGCGGGCATCGCCTTGGGAAAGCGATGGTCGGTCTTGTCCCAGACCAAAGGCGCGCCGCGCGCGAGACGCAAATAGGATTGCAGCGCCCGTCGGGCCGACGCCATCGCAATGAAGTTCCCGAGCAGCACGCGCGGGATCGAGCGCAACCCTTCGCCAACACCATAAGCATGGGCGACAAAAGCGGCACGGATGAGCAGGCGCCAGAGCATCAAGCCGGTGCAGAGACCGAACAACATCTCTTCAACGGGGCCGAAAGCCGGCGCCTGGCCCGTCCAGTTCAATACCGCCCAGCTTGCGCCCGAGAGATAAGCGCAGAGCAGAACCAAAGCAGCGAGGATCGCGCGCCGGTCTCGGAAACGCATCCAATGCTCGGCAAGGTTGCCGCGCCAGCCGAGCCGCGTCCAGCCGGAGAGCGCGATGCCCGCCTGCCACCGCGCTTTCTGTCGAACGGCGGCTGGAACCGTATCGGGAAAATGCGCGCGCACCGCGACCGCGGCGCCGCCCTTCCTGCCCGGCAACCGCACGAAAATACCGCGCCCGCCCATCTCGCGGATGCGCAACCCCAGCTCGTAATCCTCGGTGACGCTGCCCTCGTCGAACGGTGCGCCATGGGCTTCCGCGATTCGGTCGAGCGCAGCGCGCGCGAAGCCACACCCCACGCCCGCCGACGGCACGGCTGCCCCAATCGCCTCGCGCACGATCAGCTGTTTGCCGTGGCTCTCTGCAAACTCGTCGGCATAGGTGGAGGACACCGCGCGCGCCCACCATCCGCGCCCGCGCTCGATCAGCGGCAGCACTGGTAGCTGCACCAGGTCGAAGCGCCCGCAGAGCGCGGCATAGATGCCGATCTCGGCCGCATGGACCACATCTTCGGCGTCGTGCAGCGCGACCGCGACGACGTCGATCTCGTCGTCGAGCAGCGCGCGCCACACCGCGTTGAGGTTATCCGCCTTGGTCGTGGGGCCCGGCCGCGAATTGAGCACGGGGCGGACCTTCGCGTCGCCCGCGGCAACGTGCTGGACGGCCGCCCAGGTCTCCGAGTCATTGGGATAGCAACCGACATAGATGCGGCAATCGGCGTCGGCCCACCGGGCGAGCGCTGTTTCCAGCATCGGTCCGATCACCGCCCCTTCCTTCCACGCCGGCACGAACACCGCGACGGTTCCGCGACCCGAGAGCCGTTCAGCATCGGCGCGTTTGTGGCGCGTGTAGACGGCGAGGCGGCGCCACAGCGTCCGCGCCAGCCAGATCAGGTCGATCGCAAGATCGTCGACCCCGCCCAGCGCGATTCCCACCGCCGCGAACAGCGCCAGTTCATGCGTCGCCTGGGCGATTGCCCAGACGGCTCCTTCGGCAGCCCCCATGCCGATCCCCCTGCTTCGTTACGGGGTCATCACGAGCTTTGACCGACAAAGCAAGCCCTTAGCGGGCGAGCGCCTCTTCGGCGGCGGTGAAGGCAGAGCGGCCCTTCGGCGCATTGTCGGGAACGGCGGTCACGAAATAGGCGACGCCGCGCCCACTCTGCCGATCGATCCAGAGGCCGGAGCGCAGACCATAGGCATCGCCTGAATGCCCGACACGCCTGATCCCATCACCGAACGGATCGTCCCGGCAGCCAGGCGTCGCAAGGCTATGCACGGCGAGGCCATAGGTGCAGTAATAGCCCTTCTCGGTCTCGCCATTGCGGCCGTCGAACCGCCACTCCGGCCCGATCAGCAGCGCGACCGACGCGGGCGACAGGAAGCCATCGCCGTCCTTCAGCAGCATCTGCCCGATCCGCGCGAGTCCCGCCGCCGAAATACGCGCGCCGCCCTGCGGGCTGAACAGCGCGCCATTGCTGCCGGGAACGTAGCGGGTAAGGTCGCACGCCGGATCAGGCGACAGCACCGGGCAATCCGGACGTGTGCCGTTCAGATCGTCGCGGACGACCGCGCCGTGGCCGTCGCGCAGCACCACCGCGTGCGCGACGGCGGTGTCGCTGCATGTCGTCCAGTTGAAGCAGGCGTCGATCGCGAGCGGCTCGAACACCAGCCGCGCCATCAAGGCATCGAACCGCTCGCCCGTTGCCGCCTCCATCACCGAGGCGACCACCGGGAAATTGATATTGCCGTATCGAAAGAAGCTGCCGGGGGGATGTTCGGCATCCCAGGCCTTTGGGTCGGCCAGCGCCTCGCGGATGGTCTTTCCGAGCGGAATCGCGTAATCGACATCGTCCTTCAGGCTGGAGCGGTGCGACAGCAACAGCCGAAGCGTGATCGGCCGATCGGGAAAGTTCGGGTTGTGCAGGCTCCAGCCGAGCCAGCGCGACACGTCGCTGTCGAGGTCGAGCGTCCCTGCCTCGACGAGTCGCATCACGCCCAGCGCGGTGATCAGCTTCGAAATCGACGCGACCCGAACCGGATCGTCAGCGCCCGCGCCGCGCGCGCTGACTCCGGTGATGCGGTCCCGGTCAAACGCGACCCGCACGGCGACGCTGGCCGGGCTCGGCCGCGGCAGCGAGGCGCAGGCCGACAGCAAAGCGGTTGCGGCGAGGATCAGGAGCCTTATGCGCATCATTTCGGGCGGAGAATGGCGACAGAGCATGGGGCGCGCAATCGGTCGGGTGTTGAAGTGGCTTGGCACAAGCGTGCTGTTCGCGATCATCGCGGCGTGCCTCGCGATCGTGCTGGTGCCGCCCTTCCTCGACCGCGTCTATTATCGCGGGCCCGTCAGCAGCCATTTCGACGGCCAGCGCTTCTTCAATCCGGACGGCGACGACACCTTCCGGCCACCAGCAGGACGGAGCCGCGGCGGCTTCCTGCTGCGGTTCGTGACCGGCAGCGACGACCGCCCGGCCTGGCCCGACAGCGTTCCGGTGACGCCAAGCCGCCCGCCGGCCCGCGTAGAGGGCGAACGGATGCTCGTCACCTGGATCGGTCATTCGTCAGTCCTGGTGCAGACCGCCGGCCTCAATATCCTGACCGACCCGGTGTGGAGCGAAACCGCAGGCCCGTTCGGCTTCGGCCCCCGCCGCGTGACCCGGCCGGGCGTGCGCTTCGAGGACCTGCCCAGGATCGACCTCGTCCTCCTCAGCCACAATCACTACGATCATTTCGACCTGGCGACGCTCGAGCGGCTGTGGAAACGCGACCGGCCGCTGATCGTCACGCCGCTCGGCAACGACGCGATCCTGCGCAGCCGCGGCATAGCAAGCTTGGAGCGGGATTGGGCCGGACGCGTTCGCGGCCATGGCGGGATCGACGTGGTGGTCACCCGCAACCACCATTGGGATAGCCGCTGGTTCACCGATCGCAACCGTGCGCTCTGGTCGAGCTTCGTCGTGCGGCTGCCAAGCGGCGGCAATTTGTTTTTCGCCGGCGACACCGGGCTGGGCGACGGTAAATGGCCCGAGGAGGCTGCACGCTACGGCCCGATACGCCTTGCGCTCATCCCGATCGGCGCCTTCCGGTTCGAGCCGCACCAGATGTCGATCGGCAGCCATATCGGCCCGATCGACGCCGCGACCGTGTTCCAGCGCCTCGGCGCCGCCCGCGCGATCGGCATCCATTGGGGCACGTTCCGCCTCAGCTACGAAGCCTATGACACGCCGCCGAAGCTGCTGCGCGAAGTGATGCGCTGCCGGGGCTATCCGGCGGGCCTGTTCGGCACGGTTGCGATCGGCCGTCCGGTCGAGATCGCACCCTACGCCCCGCCGCCTGCACCGCACCCGCTCGGCCCCGCTTGCCTCGACAGCCCGGCCGTGCAAGCGCTCCGCTGATCATGCCGTCGTCCAGGTCCATTGCGCTTCCGTTCGCTGCCGCGTGCCTGGGCATTGCCAGCTACACGGCGATGGACGCGGTGATGAAGGGCCTCTCGCTCTCCATCGGCGCCTATAATGCGACCTTCTGGCGCACGGTCGCCGGCTCGGTGCTCGGCGGCGCCCTGTTCTTCGGCCGCGGCCTCCCGCTTCCGCCGCGAAGCACGCTGAAGCTGCACTTCCTTCGCGGCGGAATCGTCTCGGTGATGGCGATCCTATGGTTCTGGGGCATCGCCCGTGTGCCATTGGCAGAGGCGATCGCGCTGTCCTTCATCGCGCCGTTGATCGCGCTCTATCTCGCCAGCCTGATCCTCGGCGAGAATATCCGGCCGCAGGCCGTGCTGGGGTCCGTGCTTGGCCTCGCCGGCGTCTCGGTGATGCTGGCGACGCGCGCCGGTGGCCATTACGGCGCCGACGCGCTGACCGGCGCAGGGGCCATTCTCTGCTCGGCCGTGCTCTACGCCTTCAATCTCGTTTTGATGCGCAAGCAGGCGCTGGTCGCCTCGCCGGTCGAAGTTGGCTTTTTCCAGAACCTGACGACCGCGCTGTTCCTGCTGCTCGCCGCGCCCTTCTTCGCGGTTGTGCCGGCAATCGAGCATGCGCCGCCGATCCTGCTGGCGGCGAGCCTTGCGCTTCTGTCGCTGCTGGTCCTGTCCTGGGCCTATGCGCGCGCCGAGGCGCAGTCGCTGCTGGTCGTCGAATATACCGGCTTCGGCTGGGGCGCCTTTTTCGGCTGGCTGGTGTTCGGCGAGGCGATCCGCCCGGCCGTGCTCGCCGGGACCGCGCTCATCATTTTCGGCTGCTACATCGCGGTCCGCGCGCCGCGCAGCCCCAAGGAAATGGCTCTGGAGGCAAATCTGTGACGCTCGACATCCGTTCTGCTCGGCCCGGCGACGAAGCGCAGGTGCTGCGCCTGATCAAGGCGCTCGCCGCCTATGAGCGCGAACCCGACGCGGTCGAGGCGACCGAAGAGACGCTTCGCGAGACTCTGTTCGGCCCCGGCGCTCAGGTGTTCGCCTTTCTCGCGGAACGGGACGGCAAGGTCGTCGGCCTGGCGCTGTGGTTCCTCACTTATTCGACCTGGACCGGCCGGCCGAGCCTGTATCTGGAAGATCTGTTCGTCGACGGTGCCGCGCGCGGGCACGGCGTTGCCCGCGCGCTGATGACTCGGCTCGCGCAGGAAGCGAAGGCGCGGAACTGCGCCCGGATGGACTGGGCCGTGCTCGACTGGAACGTCGATGCAATGGCCTTCTACGAGCGGCTCGGCGCGCGTCGGCAGACGGGTTGGGAACCATGGCGGCTGCACGGCGCGGCGCTCGATCAGCTGGCGGACAGCTGATGGCCTGGGCGCTGCTGATCCTCGGCGGATTGTTCGAAGTCGGCTTCACCACCTGCCTGCGCTTCGTCGAGGGGTTCCGCAACCTGCCCTGGACCTTGGGCTTCCTCGTCTCGGTCAGCCTGTCGATGGGGCTGCTGGAAGTCGCCTCGCGCTCGATCCCGATGGGGACGGCCTATGCGGTCTGGGGCGGGATCGGCGCGGTCGGCACGGTGCTGGTCGGCATCTGGTTCTTCGGCGAGGCGGCGACGCCGGTGCGGATCCTGCTGATCTTCGGCATCGTCGCCTGCATCGCCGGCCTCAAGCTGATCGCCTGACGAGGCCCGAGTCCCGCCGTGCGATCAGCGCGATCGGCAGCCCGACCAGCACCATGTGGGTGAACAGCGTCCCGATCAGCAACGGCAGATTGTTCCTCGGCTTGATCGCGCTGAAGCTGTCGCGCAACCGCGCCAGGAGCTCGCCGCCTTCGGGAGGAAACTGCCCGCTCGGATGCGCCGCCGAAAGCGGTGCGACGACATAGTTCATCGCCACATACAGGCCGAAGCCATAGATCAGCCCCCACAAAACCGGCCGTGCGATCAGCGCGGGCCAGTGCCGGGCGGCCCACACGAACACCGCGGCCATGCAGATCGCAATGCCGAAATGGGTGATGAGGCCCAGCAGCGCAGTCGCCCAGCCGCCCGCCATCGCCTCCGGCCGCCCCAGCCAGCCGGCGGCGACCGACTGCAGCACCTGCTCCGGCGTCAGCCCGAATGGCGGCATGCCGTAGACGATGAAGGCGTAGAAAATATCGAGCGCACCCGCGACCAGGCCGCCTTTGATGATTGCCGAACGCATTGCCCCTCCCCCCTGTGGTGTCGGCGCACGCTAACGGCGGGCGAACGGACTGCACGAGCCGTTCGACGAACGACATGGGGAGTCGGGCGAAGGTCGGGAGGGGGCGGCGTGGCCGAGCCACGCCGTCGGTCCTCGCTGAGGCGAGGCCGGCCGAGCTTGCGCATGGTCGAAATAGCTGCAGGCTATTTCTCGCCTGCGCTGCGCTGGAGCGGGCGAAGGGATTCGAACCCTCGACCCCGACCTTGGCAAGGTCGTGCTCTACCCCTGAGCTACGCCCGCTCTGGCGTCAGCCCCGGACAAGCGGGGCGGGTGAGGCGGCGCCAATAGCGGGGTCCGTCCCCCCACGCAAGCCCCTTGGCAGCGCGCCCCTTTCCACCACATAGGGGCGGCAACAACGGAGCAGACATGGCCAGTTTGGGACTGAGCGCCGCCGAGAAGGAAGCGATCGACGCATTCAAGCGCGACGTCGTCGAGCCATCGATGACGCAGCTCGTCATCCTCGATTTCTGGGCGGAATGGTGCGGGCCATGCAAGGCGCTGACGCCGGTGCTGGAGAAGGTCGCGGCCGACTATGCCGATCGCGGCGTGGTGCTGAAGAAGATCAACGTCGATGAGAATCAGATGATCGCGGCGCAATTCCGCGTTCAGTCGATCCCGACCGTCTATGCGCTGTTCCAGGGCCAGCTGGTCGCGGACCTGACCCCAGCGCGCACCGAAAAGCAGCTCGGCCAGTATCTCGACCAGCTGCTGAAGCAGCTGCCGATCCAGGGCGAGGCGCAGGCGCTTGAGGCCGAGCTGGAGCCGCTGATCGCGATGGGCGAGCAGGTGCTGGCCGAGGGCGATTCGGAGCGCGCCGTCGGCATCTTCAGCCAGCTGCGCGAGATGGCGCCCGAGGACCCGGCGGTAATCTCCGGCCTCGCACGCGCGCTGGTCGGCACCGGCCAGGCCGACGAGGCCGCCGCCGTGGTCGAGGCGCTTCCCGAAGCAGCGCGCAAGGACGCGGCCGTGGCGCGCGCGGAAAGCGCGATCGCCCTCGCCCGCGAAGCCCGGCCGGTCGACGATCTCGCGCCGCTGCAACAGCGCGTGACTGCCAATCCGGCCGATCTCGACGCGCGCTATGAGCTCGCCGGCGGTCTGATGGCGGCGGGCGATCGCGACGGCGCTGCCGACCAGCTGCTCGCGATCATCGAGGCGGACAAGGGCTGGAACGAAGGCGCCGCGCGCAGCCGGCTGCTGAAGCTGATGGAGGTCGTCGGCCTGGAAGACCCCTGGACCGCCGCCACCCGTCGCCGTCTCTCCGCGCTGCTGTTCACCTGATGGGCGAGATCACGCGCCTGTCCATCTTCCCCTTGGGCGGTGCGCTGCTGTTTCCGCGCATGCAGCTGCCGCTGCACATTTTCGAGCCGCGCTACCGCGCCCTGGTCAGCGATGCGATGGCGCGCGACCGCCGCATCGGCATGATCCAGCCACGTCCCGGGCCGGAAGGCGACGAGTCGCCGCCCTTGTTCGACGTGGGCTGCCTTGGCCGCATCGCCCATGTCGAGGCGCTTGACGACGGCCGCTACAATATCGTGCTGGAAGGCGTGGCGAAGTTCCGCCTCCGTTCCGAGCTCGCCGTCACGACGCCGTTCCGCCAGATCGAAGCCGAGCTGGAGGAAGACGTGCCCGCCGAACCCCTGGCGCTCGCCCAACGCGCCTCGCTGGAAGCCGAATCGCGCCGCTACGCCGACGCCCAGGGCTATGCGGTCGACTGGAACGCCGTCTCGCGCCTGGACGATGAGTCGCTGGTCAACGGGATCGCCCAGATCGCGCCGTTCGACGTCGCGGCCAAGCAGGCGCTGCTGGAAGCTGCCAATCTGGAGGAGCGCACCGAGCTGGTCATCCAGCTGATGCAGTTCTTCGGCCGCCACGCCGGCGACCATGACGATCCGGTGACGCTGCAATGATCGACGAAAAGCTGCTCGACATCCTGGTCTGCCCCGTCACGCGCACCAGGCTGCGCTATGACGAAGCCGCGCAGGAGCTGATCTCCGAAGCCGCCGGCCTGGCGTATCCCATCCGCGACGGCGTGCCCGTCATGCTGCCGGACGAAGCGCGGCACCTGGCTTCCCCTCCCGCTTGCGGGAGGGGCTAGGGGAGGGAACACTTCTTCCGCTCCGTCCAATTGACGGCTGGCCCACCCCCGCCCCTCCCGCAAGCGGGAGGGGAGATTACACCGTCAGCCCGCTCAGCAGTTTCGGCTTGTCGCCATATTCGCCGCGGGCTTCGGCCATGAAGAAGCTTTTCAGCGGCGTGATCCGCTGCACCGCGGACAGCCCGAACCGCCGCACGGCGGAGGCTGCGTCGCCCGGGATGCCGAACAGGCGGGCGAGGCCGTCGGTCGAGGCCGCGACCAGGAACGTGTCGAGACTGCGCCAGCGTTCGTAGCGCTTCAGCAGCTGCGCGTCGCCGAGATCGAGGCCGAGGCGCGCGCCTTCGACCAGCACTTCGGTCAGCGCCGCCGCGTCGCGCAGGCCGAGATTCAGGCCTTGCCCGGCGATCGGGTGGATGCCGTGCGCGGCGTCGCCCACCAGGGCCAAGCGCTGATCCGTGATCCGGCCTGCGTGATGGAAGCCGAGCGGATAAGTGGCCAACGGCGCGAGCAGGCTCAATTTGCCGAGCAGCCCGCCCATTTTCGCCTCAAGCTCGACGGCAAAGCCGCGGGGGCCGAGCTTCAGATAGCCCGGCGCATCCTCCTTCGCGACCGACCACACCAGAGCCGAGCGGTTGCCGGGCAGCATCGGCAGGATCGCGAACGGGCCGGTCGGATAGAAGATCTCGTAGGCGATATTCTCGTGCGGCTTTTCGTGCTCGACCGCGGCGATGATCGCGCTGTGCTCATATTGCCAGCGTGCGACCGTGATGCCGGCGGCTTCGCGCGTGGGCGAGTTGCGGCCCTCGGCGGCGATCAGCAACGGCGCGGTCAGTTCGCGTCCGTCCGCCAGGCGCACTGTGACGCCATGATCGCGGCGCACTGTCTCGACGGGGCGCGCGGGCATCAAAAGTTCGACCCGTTTGGCCTTCACCGCTGCGGCGTGGAGCGTCTGCCGGAGCAGCCGGTTCTCGAACATGATGCCGAGCGCGCCCTCGTCGGCGGCCGGTTCAAAATCGAGGGCGCCGGGTTTCAGGCCGTCGCTGACGCGGATCTGCGCGATCGGGCAGCCCTTTCCCTCCAGCCGCTCGTCCAGCCCGATCGCCTGCAGCATCTTCCAGCTCGCGCTCGCGATCGCCGAGGCGCGTCCGTCGAAGCCGGGCGCCAGCACGGTTTCCGGATTGGCGGGATCGATCACCGTCGCACTCAGTCCATGCGCGTCGAGCGCCAATGCGAGGGTCAGGCCCACCAGCCCGCCGCCCAGGATGATCACATCGCTCTGCATATCTGTGCCTTAACGCGGCAACCGCTTGACGGGGAGTCCGGCAGCAGCGAATTAGCGGAATAGAACATTTAGCGCACAACGCGGGGTGGAGCGCATGGCGACGCGGGTCGCACCTGAAGACAGTGCCGGCTGGCGCGATGCGGTCGCGCGCGGCTTTGCACGAAGCTGGGCACTGGCTGGGGCGATTGCGCTCGCAGCCTTTACGTTCCTGATCGGTCTCGCGCTGGTGAGCTATCACCCGAGCGATGCCGCGCTGAACACCGCCGCGGGCGGCACGCCGCAGAACTGGGTCGGCAGCGCGGGCGCATGGACCTCGGACCTGCTGCTGTCGCTATTCGGCCCGGCGATCGGCTTGGTCCTGCCGCTGTTGCTGATCATGGCGCTGCGCCTGTGGCATGACCGCTATGTCGGGCGCTGGCGCCGCAACCTGCCGCTCGCGGTGATCGGGATCGTGCTGGTCGGCACCGCGCTGGCCCTGATCCGCGACACGGCGATCGCGGGCCTTCCCGGTGGGCTCGGCGGCGCGATCGGCTTTCTCGGTGCGCAGCTGGCGGGCGTCGGCCTCAGCGCCATTCCCGATCCCGTCATTCGCTGGTGGGTCGAAGCGGCGGTCATCTTCGTGGTCGGGCTTGGCGGATTAATGCTGTGGGCCGTCGCCCTGGAGCTGGACGAGATCGAGCGGGAGTGGCTGTTCCGCCGCCGCGAGCCGGACCTGGACGCGCCGCGACCGGTGAAAGCCCCGAAGCAGCCCAAGCCCGTCGCCGAGAAGCGGCCGCGCGTCGAAGCCGATGATCGGCCGCCGCCGGTCATTTCCGTGCCCGAGGGCAAGGGCGCACCGCCGGCCCGAAAGCCTGCAAACGGCCCGGTCCAGACCAGCTTCGACCTGCGCGATCGCTATACGTTGCCGCCGCTGGACCTGCTGAAGCCGGCACCGCCGTCCACCGGCGGCCCGCTTGACAAGGCGGCGCTGGAGCGCAACGCCCGGCTGCTCGAAAGCGTGCTCGACGATTTCCATGTGAAGGGCTCGATCGTCGAGGTCCGGCCCGGTCCGGTCGTCACCATGTATGAGCTGGAGCCGGCCGCCGGCATCAAGGCCAGCCGCGTGATCCAGCTGGCCGACGACATTGCCCGCAACATGTCGGCACTGTCCGCGCGCGTCGCGACGATTCCAGGCCGCAGCGTGATCGGTATCGAGCTGCCGAACCAGATGCGCGAATCGGTGGTCTTGCATGAGCTGGTCGGCAGCGACGTGTTCGAGGACCAGGGTGGATCGCTGCCGATCATCCTGGGCAAGAACATCGCCGGCGATCCGGTGATCGCGGACCTGGCGCCGATGCCGCATCTGCTCGTCGCTGGCACCACCGGCTCGGGCAAGTCGGTCGGTTTGAACGCCATGATCCTGTCGCTGCTCTACCGGCTGACGCCGGACCAGTGCCGGATGATCATGATCGATCCGAAGATGCTGGAACTGAGCATCTACGACGACATTCCGCACCTGCTGTCGCCGGTCGTCACCGACCCGCCCAAGGCGATCCGCGCGCTGCGCTGGGCTGTCGAGCAGATGGAAGAGCGCTACCGGATGATGGCCTCCGTCAGCGTCCGCTCGCTCGCCAGCTTCAACGACAAGGTGCGCGTCGCCAAGGCCAAGGGCCAGCCGCTCGGCCGCCGGGTTCAGACCGGTTACGATGCCGAGACCGGGCAGCCGATCTACGAGGAAGAGCAGCTGAGCTTCGAGCCGCTGCCGCAGATCGTCGTCATCGTGGACGAGCTTGCCGACCTGATGATGACGGCGGGGAAGGAAGTCGAATTCCTGATCCAGCGCCTTGCGCAAAAGGCGCGCGCGGCCGGCATTCACCTGATCATGGCGACGCAGCGCCCGTCGGTCGACGTGATCACCGGCGTGATCAAGGCGAACCTGCCGACCCGTATCTCGTTCCAGGTCACGTCCAAGATCGACAGCCGCACGATCCTGGGCGAGCAGGGCGCCGAGCAGCTGCTGGGCAAAGGCGACATGCTCTATATGCCGGGCGGCAAGCAGATCGTCCGCGTGCACGGCCCCTTCGTGTCGGACGATGAGGTCCGCGCGGTCGCCGACCATTGGCGCGCGCAGGGCACGCCCGACTATATCCAGGCCGTCACCGAGGAGCCGGAAGACGGCCAGTTCGAGTTCGACGGCGCGCCCAAGGGCGACGACAGCCCCGAGGACGCGCTGTACCGCAAGGCAGTCCAGATCGTCGCCGAAAGCCAGAAGGCGTCGACGTCCTACGTCCAGCGGCAGCTTCGCGTCGGCTACAACAGCGCCGCCCGCCTGATCGAGCGCATGGAACAGGAAGGAAAGGTCAGCCGCCCCGACCATGTCGGCCGCCGCGAAGTGCTGATCGACACGACCGGTGAGCCGATCTGAGGCGATCGGTCCAAGCGCCGCGGTGCGCCTAGCTGATCCGGTCCCGCAGCTCCCGTTTCAGCACTTTGCCGATCGGGCTGCGCGGCAGCTGATCCATCACGTGTAGCGCTGAGAGCCGCTGCATCCTGCCGAGCTTGCCGTTGGCGGCCGTGAGCACGTCGCGCCTGTCCGCGCCGGGCCGGAGCACGACGAAGCCGACCGGCGTCTCGCCCCAATCCGGGTGCGGCACGCCCACCACGGCCGCCTCGATCACGCCAGGATCGGCGGCGAGCACGGCTTCCAGATCGCTCGGGAAGATGTTGAACCCGCCCGAGATGATCATGTCCTTGGTGCGGTCCATCAGGATCAGGAAGCCGTCCTCGTCGAAGCGGCCGACATCGCCGTGGCGGATGAAGCGGCGGCCGCCTGCGTCGAACCATTCGGCGGCGCGGGTCGCCTCCGGACGGCCGTTATAGCCGTTCATCATCATCGGCCCGCGCCCGACGACTTCGCCGACGCCGCCCGGCGCGACTTCGTTGCCGTCTTCGTCGATCAGCTTCATCTCGCTGTTCGGCGCGACCTGACCGACCGTATGCAATTTGTCCGGATGTTCGTGCGCGACGAGCACGCACGACGCGCCGCCCTCGGTCATGCCATAGAATTCGACCAGTCCGCCCGGCCAGCGATCGAGGATGTCGCGCTTCAGCTCGGCCGCGAATGGGGCGCTGGTGCAGAATTTGGCGCGGTAGCTGGACAGGTCGAAGCTCTCGAAATCGGGCAGCGCCATGATCCGCCGGTACTGGACCGGCACCAGCATCGTGTGGGTGACGCGGTGGCGCTCAGACAGCTCAAGGAAGCGGCGCGCCTCGAACTTCTTCATCAGCACCGCCGTTCCCCCAGCGCCGAGGCACGGCAGGAAGCTGACCAAAGTCGTGTTCGAATAGAGCGGCGTCGACAGCAGCGCGACCGACTCCGGGCCGTACACGGCCGTCCGCGCGAGATAATTCCAGCGCATCCGGTGCGACTGGACGATCCCCTTGGGTGTGCCGGTGGTGCCGGACGAATAGATGATGTTGAACGGGTCTTCCGGTGCGACGGTCACCGGCTGCGGCCGCGCGCTCTCGGGCGGCAGCCACGCATCCAGATCATGGAGCGAGATGCGTTCGACACCGGGCGGCACGGCCAGCTCGATTCCGGGATCGGCGAACAGGTGTTTCGCCCTGCTGTCCGCCAGCATTGCCGTCAGCGCTTCGGGCGTGGCGGAGGTGGTCAGCGGCGCGGCCGCGGCGCCGGTGCGGACCGCGGCGAGGAACACCGCGGCATAGGCGATCGAGTTGCTGCCGACGATCGCGACCGCGCCGCCCCGCCCGACGCCTTCCGCCTGCAAGCGCGCGGCGATGCGGTCGACCAGCGCGTCGAGTTCGCCCCAGCTGATCCGGCCTTCTTCGTCGGCAATCGCGACCTTGTCCGGCTGCTCGGCCGCGTGCGCGCGGAACAGGTCCGAATGGTCGGCGAACTCTGCAGCCAGCAGCTCAGCGGACGAGCGTGACAAAGCTGTATCCCCCATGATCCTCGCGGGCCGATTCGCGCCAGCCGGTAAAGGGCGGCATCACCGTGTCACCTTCGGGGCGGCCATGCACTTCCGTCAACTCGATCCGGTCGGCGACCGGCAGGAACAGCCGGTAAATCTCGGCCCCGCCGATCACCGAAACGCGGGGGCCATCCACCAACGCCAGCGCATCCTCAATCGTGCGCGCGACCTCGGCACCCTCGGCCTGCCACCGCCGACGCGTCAGCACGATGTGCCGGCGGCCCGGGAGCAGCTTCGGCAGGCTCTCGAACGTCTTGCGCCCCATGATCATCGGCGCGCCCATCGTCAGCGCCTTGAAGCGCCTCAGATCCTCCGGAAGCCGCCACGGCAGGCCGCCATCCCGGCCGATCACGCCATTCTCGGCGCGGGCAATGACGAAGACGATCTCGGGACGGCCATGCATGCCATCCTCATGCCGTTCGTTTCGAGCGAAGTCGAGAAACGGCCGCTCCGAGCCAGCGCTTCTCGACTTCGCTGGAAGCGAACGGAGCTGGGAGCTAGGCGCCGCGCGGCTTCTGGGCGAGCTGTTCGGCCCGGTAGCTGCCCTGGCGCTCGAGCATCCAGCCCGGATATTCGGCGGGCGGGCGGCTTGCGTCGTCCAGCTTCGCCAGTTCGTCAGCGGTGAAGTCGATCTGCGTCGCGGCGATGTTGTCGGCCAGCTGATCGACCCGCTTCGCGCCGACAATCACGCTGCTGACCGCCCGCTGGTGGAGCAGCCAGGCCAGCGCGATCTGCGCGACCGAGACGCCGCGGGCTTGGGCGATCGGCCTCATGACGTCAATCACGTCATAGGCGCGGTCCTTGTTCACCGGCGGGAAGTCGAACACCGCGCGGCGGCCTTCACCGCTCTTTTCGTCGTCGCGGCTGTATTTGCCGGAGAGCAGTCCGCCGGCGAGCGGGCTCCAGACCATCAGCCCGACGCCTTCCGATTGCAGCAACGGAACGATCTCGCGCTCCAGGTCGCGGCCGGCGATCGTGTAATAGGCCTGCAGGCTTTCGAACCGGGCGAGGCCGAGCCGTTCGGACGTGCCCAGCGCCTTCATGATCGCCCAGGCCGCCCAGTTCGACACGCCGATATAGCGGACCAGGCCGCGCTGGACGAGATTGTCGAGCGCGTAAAGCGTCTCCTCGATCGGCGTCGCCGCGTCCCAGCCATGCACCTGATAGAGATCGATATGGTCGAGCTGCAGCCGCTGCAGGCTGGCTTCAACCTGGTTCATGATGTGGTAGCGCGACAGGCCGCGGTCGTTCGGGCCGGTCCCCATCGGTCCCATCGCCTTGGTTGCGATCACGACTTGGTCGCGCGCGATGCCCAGATTGCGGAGCGCCTGGCCCGTGATCCGTTCCGACAGCCCTTCCGAATAGACATTTGCCGTGTCGATGAAGTTGATACCCGCATCGATGGCCGTCTTCACCAGCGCGTCCGAGTCGGATTGGTCGAGCTGCCCGATCGCGGTCCACATGCCCTGGCCGCCGAAGGTCATCGTGCCGAGGCAGAGTTCGGAAACATAGAGGCCGGTGCGGCCGAGCTTGTTGTAGCGCATGCAGCTTCTCCTCAGACCGCGACCGGCGCGGCGATGTGCGGGTGTGGGTCGTAGCCAGTGATCGCGACGTCCTCGAGCCGATAGTCGAAGATGCTGGCCGGCCGGCGCGTGAAATCGAGCTTCGGAAAGGGCCGCGGCGCACGCGCGACCTGCTCCGCGACCAGATGCTCGTGGTTCAGGTACACGTGCACGTCGGCGCCCATCCAGACGATCTCGCCCGGCTCAAGGCCGCATTGCTGGGCAAGCATGCGGAGCAGCAACGCCGCCTCGAAGATGTTGAAGCCGAAGCCAAGGCCCAGGTCGCACGAGCGCTGATAGAGAATGCCCGACAGTCGCCCATCCGCGACGTGGTATTGATAGGTCATGTGGCACGGCGGCAGCGCCATCCGGTCCAGCTCCGCCACATTCCAGCCGGTGAAGATGTGGCGCCGTGACGCCGGATTGTTGCGCAAGCCGTCCACCAGCTGTGCGATCTGGTTGATCGTGCCGCCTTTGCCGTCGGGCCAGGCGACCCATTGCTTGCCGTAGACGGGGCCGAGATCGCCCCATTCGCGCGCGAATTGGTCATCGGCAATAATCCGCGCCTCGAAGGCGCCGCGGTCGATCGCCTCGTCGGTCTCACGGCGATAGCGGTCGAGCGGCCAGTCGGTCCAGATATGGACGCCCTGCTCGACCAGGGGCCGGATGTTGGTGTCGCCGGAGAGGAACCAGATCAGCTCCTTCACCGCCGACTTCCAGAAGATGCGCTTGGTGGTCAGCAGCGGCACCGTGCCGTCGGACAGGTCGAAACGCATCGTCACGCCGAACAGCGAACGCGTGCCGACGCCGGTGCGGTCCCGTCGCTCGCTGCCCTCGGCCCAGGCGCGGGCCATTGCGTCCAGATATTGTTCTTCGGGATGGGATGTCATCGTCGCCAGCATTGCGCGAGCGCGGGCACTCACGCAACTTCCCGCTTGCGTTTAATGTTATATTGTAACATCCTATTGCTACGGCCCTTAGAGGCCGCCCATGAAGGAGGCGATGCATGACCGCAGACGGATTCCTTGCCCAAAAACACGGCCACCCGCTGGCGATGACGGCGGCGATCGCGATCAACGCTGCAGCGGTGACCGCACTGATGCTGGCGAAAACCGGTGTCGTGCACCTGCCGCCCGACATCTTCATAGCCTATCCGGTGCCGATGCCGTCACCGCCGCCGGAGCATGTCGAGCAACCGAAGCCCAAGCAGCAGGCGCCGGAGACCCGGCCAGTGTTCCAGCCCAAGCCGATCGAGAAAGCCGAAGCGCCCACGAGGCCTGACATCGCTGATACGACCGAGTTTCCGGTCAAGATTGACGATCCGATCAGGCCGATCATTGTCGATCCAGGCCTCGTGCTACCGAAAGAGCCGTCCAAGCCGGTTGTGGTCGAAGCCACGCCCGACAGCCGCTTTGCCGGCGAGTTCCAACCCCCTTATCCATCGCAGCTGTTGCGCACCGGCATCGAAGGCAAGGCAGTGGTAAAAGTGCTGATCGGCACCGACGGACGCGTGAAGCAGGTGGTCATCGTCTCCGCCGACGATCCGCTGTTCGCCGACGCGTCCGAGCGCCAGGCGCTCCGCCGCTGGCGCTTCAGGCCCGCGACGCGCGACGGCGTGCCGATCGAAAGCTGGAAGCAGATGACGGTGCGGTTCGAGATTCGCGCGTAAGGGTGGCAAGCGGGACGGAGGGCGCCTATCTTCGGCCCCATGTCCCGCTTCCGCCGCTACAACCCGCTGTCGGGCTTGAGAGACCTGCGTCTCTTCCTCCATTCGCGCCAGAAGCACGAGTTGGTGTTCGCATTCCTGGCGGTGCTGACGACGGTCGTGGTGATCACCGGCTTCCTGGTTGATACGAACGACCTGAAGGCGCCCTATGAACGCGACATCCAATATGTGCAGAGCTGGCCGCTGAACCGCACCGACGCGGAGATCGTCGCCGCGCAAAAGGCCGACATGAAGACGCGCGCCGCCGAGGAAGCGAAGGAAAAGGAGCGCCAGGCCAAGAATCATGCGGAGCTGAAGCGGCTCGACGACGCGCTGACCCGGTGGGGCTTCTGAGCGATCGGGACGACGCGCGCTGGATGGGCGCGGCGCTGGCGCTGGCCGAGCGCGGCCGCGGCCGGACCGCACCCAATCCCAATGTCGGCTGTGTAATCGTCAGGGAAGGCCGCGTCGTCGGACGCGGCTGGACGCAGCCGGGCGGACGGCCGCACGCCGAAGCGATGGCGCTGGCGGAAGCCGGCGCGGAGTCGCGCAGCGCGACTTTGTACGTCACGCTGGAACCGTGCGCGCACCGTAGCGAGCGCGGGCCCGCCTGCGCCGACCTGATCGTCGAAGCCGGGCTGGCGCGGGTCATCGCGGCGGTCGAGGACCCCGATCCGCGCACCGCCGGCGGCGGGTTCGAGCAGCTGCGCGACGCCGGAATCGCGGTGAGCAAGGGTGTGCGCGAGAGCGAAGCGCTGCGATCGTTCGCCGGGTTTATCGCGCGTCGGCGCTATGGGCGGCCGCATGGGACGCTGAAGATCGCACTGTCGCTCGACGGCCGCATCGCGCTTTGCGACGGGAGCAGCCGCTGGATCACCGGCGAACCCGCTCGCGCTCACGCCCATCTGGAGCGCAGCCGCCACGAAGCGATCCTGGTCGGGCGCGGGACTTGGGAAGCGGACGCGCCGAAGCTGGACGTGCGGTTGGAGGGGCTTGAGGATCGGTCGCCTCAGCGCGTCGTCTTGACCTCGAGTCCGTTCGTTTCGAGCGAAGTCGAGAAACGGTCAGGTGCCGAGCAGTCGCTTCTCGACTGCGCTCGAAGCGAACGGGGTTGGACTGCGATCGGTTCGCCCGACCAAATCGCCACTCTCCCCGCCGACCACCTGCTCGTCGAAGGCGGCGCCGAGACCGCCGCCGCTTTCCTCCGCGCCGACCTGATCGATCGCCTGCTCCTCTACCGCGCGCCGATTCTGATCGGCGCCGGCAAGAGCGCGATCGGCGACATCGGTCTTGCGGACCTCGCCGCCGCGCACGGGTGGTGGGAAATGGTGGACGCGCGCCAGCTTGGCAGCGACCGGCTCGAAGTCTACGAGCGGCGCCGATAATGTTCACCGGGATCATCACAGACGTCGGAGCGATCGACTCCGTCGAAACGCGGGGCGACACGCGCGTCGTCATCAGCACCGCTTACGACACCAGCACCGTCGACCTCGGCGCATCAATCGCCTGCTCGGGCGTGTGCCTGACGGTCGTCGACAAGGGACCGGGCTGGTTCGCGGTCGATGTATCCGGCGAGACGATCAGCCGCACCGCCCAGGGCCAGTGGGGCGCCGGCCGCAAACTCAATCTCGAACGCGCGATGAAGCTGGGCGAGGAACTGGGCGGCCACATCGTCACCGGCCATGTCGACGGCATCGCCGAAGTGGTCGGCATCCGCCCGGAAGGCGATTCGAAGCGGATCGGCTTTCGCGTGCCCTCCGACCTCGCGCCGTTCATCGCGCCCAAGGGCTCGATCACCGTCGACGGCGTGTCGCTGACCGTCAACGAGGTGCAGGACCAGGCGGACGGCTCGACGCATTTCTCCGTGAACCTGATCCCGCACACCCAGGCGGTCACCACATTGGGCACGCTCGGGCAGGGCCAGGCGGTGAATATCGAAATCGACGTGCTCGCTCGCTATTTGCAACGCATGGAGGCCTATCGTGGCACACGCTGAAGTCAGCCGGCTCCGCCACGGCTATCTGTCGGCGCCCGAAGAGATCATCGACGAGGCGCGCAACGGCCGCATGTTCATCCTGGTCGACGATGAGGACCGGGAGAATGAAGGCGACCTCGTCATTCCCGCGCAGATGGCGACGCCGGACGCGGTTAATTTCATGGCGAAGCATGGCCGCGGCCTGATCTGCCTCGCACTCGCCAAAAGCCGGGTCGACCAGCTCGGCCTCAACCTGATGAGCCGCAACAACGGCACGCGGCACGAAACCGCCTTCACCGTTTCGATCGAGGCGCGTCAGGGCGTCACCACCGGCATTTCGGCGGCCGACCGCGCGCGCACCATCTCCGTCGCGATCGACGGCACCAAGGGCGCCGACGACATCGTGACTCCCGGCCATGTCTTCCCGCTGGTCGCGCGCGAAGGCGGCGTGCTGGTGCGCGCCGGGCACACCGAAGCAGCCGTGGATGTATCGCGGCTGGCCGGCCTCAACCCCTCCGGCGTGATCTGCGAGATCATGAAGGACGACGGCACGATGGCGCGGCTGGACGACCTCGTCGCCTTCGCCCAGCTCCACAACCTGAAGATCGGCACGATCCGCGACCTGATCGCCTACCGCCGCCGCCACGATCATCTGGTCGAACGCCGCGCGGAGATGAACTTTCACAGCCGCTGGGGCGGGGACTGGAAGGCGATCACGTTCGTCAACAAGGTGACCGGCGACGAACTGATCGCGCTTCAGAAGGGCAAGGTCGATCCCGCCAAGCCGACGCTGGTGCGGATGCACACCATGTCGATGTTCGTCGATGTGTTCGGCGAGGAGAATGAACGCTCAGGCCTTCTTCCGCAGTCGATGCAGGCGATCGGCGAAGCGGGCGCAGGCGTGGTGGTCGTGATCAACAAGCCGATGAAGGGAATCGTCAGCCGCTTCATGCAGCTGCGCGCCGAGGGCAAGGGCGCGGGCGATCCGCAGATCGAGGAATTGCGCGACTATGGCATCGGCGCCCAAATTCTCGCCGAGCTGGGCGTCCACGACATGGTGCTGCTGACCAACACGCATCACACGCTGGTCGGCCTTGAAGGCTATGGCCTATCGATCGTCGGCGAGCAGCCGATCCCGGGCACGGGCGGGGAATAGGTCCAATCGTCACCCCGGACTTGATCCGGGGTCCACCTTCTTGGCGGGGTGGAGCGAGAAAAAGGTGGATGCCGGATCAAGTCCGGCATGACGGAGGGAGTTGATGGCGAAAATCCTAATCGTCGAAGCGCGGTTTTACGATCATCTGAACGACCTGCTGCTCGAAGGCGCGCGCACGGCGATCGAAGCGGCGGGGCATGAGCATGAGACGATCACCGTGCCCGGCGCGCTCGAAGTGCCTGCGGCGATCGCGCTGGCGGCGGAGTCCGGGCGTTATGACGCGTTCGTCGCGCTGGGCGTCGTGATCCGCGGCGAAACCTATCATTTCGAGATCGTCTCGAACGAAAGCGCGCGCGGGATCATGGCCCTGACCCTCGACGGCCTCGCGATCGGCAACGGCATCCTGACGGTCGAGGACGAAGCCCAGGCCCTCGCCCGCGCGCGCCGGACGGAGAAGGACAAAGGCGGCGAAGCGGCCAAGGCGGCGCTTGCGATGCTGGCGCTGAAAGAGCGGTTTGGCGGGTAAAAAATCCCGTTCGTTTCGAGCGAAGTCGAGAAACCGGGCACGGCAGCCAGCGCTTCTCGACTTCGCTCGAAGCGAACGGATTCGGGTTGTGAACTCGATGCGCCACAACTTATACTCCTGTCAGTAGCACCGGAGTCCGCCGATGGCGCTTGCCCACAGGATCGAAGCCAATCCGCATTGGCTGCCGCGCAACCCGAAGCATGCGACCGACCGCATTCCGGGCGAGGATGGCTGGCCGGTTTTCGGCAACACCTTCCCGCTGCTGAAGGACCCGCCGGGGTTCGCGCGGCGGATGGTCGGCAAATACGGTCTCGTCTACCGCAACAACGCGTTCGGCGGGCGCCAGGTGAACCTGGTCGGGCCCGAGGCCAACGAGCTGGTGCTGTTCGACCGCGACAAGCTGTTTTCATCTGAACAAGGCTGGGGGCCGACGCTGAACCTGGTGTTCCCGCGCGGCCTGATGCTGATGGATTTCGACAAGCATCGCGCGGACCGGCGGACGCTCTCCGTCGCGTTCAAGCCCGAGCCGATGCGCCATTATGCCGAGCAGCTGAACAGCGGCATTGCCGAGGCGGTCACGGGCTGGGCCAACCGCCCGATCCGCTTTTATGACGCGATCAAGCAGTTGAGCCTCGACCTCGCCGCGACCAGCTTTCTCGGCATGCCGCTCGGGCCCGAGTCCCAGCGCATCAACAAGGCGTTCGTCGACGAGGTCCAGGCCTCGATCGCGCCCATCCGCTCGCCGATTCCGGGCACCGCGATGCACCGGGGCGTCAAGGCGCGCGACTATCTGATCGACCTGTTCCTGCGCGAGATACCGGCGCGGCGAACCGGCGACGGGCAGGATTTCTTTTCGCAATTCTGCCGGGCGGTCGATGAGGACGGGCAGCCGCTCTCCGACCAGGCGATCGCCGATCACATGAACTTCCTGATGATGGCGGCGCACGACACGATCACCTCGTCCGCGACCAGCCTGGTCATGCTGCTCGGTCGCAACGCGGAATGGCAGGACCGGCTGCGCGAGGAGATCGCATCGCTCGGCCTCAATGACGACGAGGGCATTCCCTATGGCCAGCTGGATCGCCTGGTGCTGACCGAATATGCGTTCAAGGAAGCGCTCAGGATCATGCCGCCGGTGCCCTCGATGCCACGCCGGGCGCTGAGAGACTTCGAGTTCCGCGGCTACCGCATCCCGGCCGGCACCTTCATCGGCATCAATATCGGCTACACGCACCATATGCCGGAGCACTGGCCCGATCCGGACAGGTTCGACCCGATGCGCTTCACGCCCGAAGCATCGCGGGGACGGCACAAATATGCGTGGGTGCCGTTCGGCGGCGGCGCGCACATGTGCCTGGGCCTGCATTTCGCGACGATGCAGGTGCGCATCCTGATGACGCACCTGCTGCGCCGCTACCGGATCGAGCTCGAGCCGGGCGCCGGGGAGAAATGGCAATATTTCCCGATTCCGCGCCCGAAGGATGGGCTGCCGGTCCGGATGGTCGCGTTGAACTAATCCCTCTCCCGCTTGCGGGAGAAGGCCAAGTTGCTAAGCCGCCTTCGCCAGCGTCGGATAGTCGATGTATCCCTCCGGCCCCTGGCTGTACCAGGTCGCCATATTGTCGGGCTGGAGCGGCGCGCCGACGCGGAGGCGCTCGACCAGATCGGGGTTCGAGATGAACGGACGCCCGAACGCGATCGCGTCCGCAAGTCCGTCCGCAAGGTCCGCTTCGGCGCGCGCCAGGTCATAATCCTGGTTCAGCACCAGCGGGCGATCGAACACCGGCCGGATCGCGGGCGAGACTTTGGCCTGGTCCGACTTGCCGAAAGTGCCGTCCGGGCCCTGCTCACGCAATTCCAGGAACGCGATGCCGATCTCGTTCAGCGCCCTGGCGGCGGGCACGAACACGGCCGCGGGATCGCTGTCCTCGACGCCCTGGCTGTTGCCGTTCGGCGAGAAGCGGACCGCCGTGCGATCGGCCCCCATCTCGCCCGCGACCGCTTCGGCGATCTCACGGAGCAGGCGAATGCGGTTCTCTGGCGTGCCGCCATAGCGGTCGGTGCGTAGATTCGCGCTCTCGCGCAGGAATTGGTCGATCAGATAACCATTGGCGGCATGGATCTGGACGCCGTCGAACCCCGCTGCCTTCGCGTTGCGGGTCGCGCGGCGATAATCCTCGAGCAATCGCGGCACTTCGGCCACGTCCAGCGGCCGCGCCTCGGCATAGGGCTGCTTGCCGTCATAGGTGTGGGCATTGGCCGGCGCAGTCGTCGCCGAAGAGGAGACCGGCTTTTCGCCGCCCAGGAAGCTCGGATGGACGATCCGGCCCATATGCCAGAGCTGGACGAAGATCCGGCCGCCTTCCTTGTGCACGGCGTCTGTGACCGGCTTCCACGCCTCCACCTGCTCGTCGCTCCAAATGCCCGGCGCATAAGGCCAGCCGAGCCCTTCACGACTGATCCCGGTCGCTTCGGTGATGATCAGCCCGGCATCCGCGCGTTGCGCATAATAGTCGGGCATCAGCGCGCTGGGCACATGCTCCCGGCTCGAACGGCCGCGGGTCAGCGGCGCCATCAGGATGCGGTTGGGGGCGGCGACCGCCCCAAGCTGTATCGGATCGAAAAGACTCGCCATCGCTCGGTCTCCTTTTGCAAGCGGGAGATAGGAGACTAAGGGGCCGCATGCACGGGTCCGCTCATTCAAAAAAAAGTTTTGCCGGCGAAAGCAGCCTCGCGTTCGTGGCGTTGCTGGCCGGCAATGTCGCTCTGGCATTCGGCCCGCTGTTCGTGCGCATGGCGAGCACCGACGCGCATATCGGGCCGGTTGCCGCCGCGTTCTGGCGGCTTCTGCTCGCCGCGCCGTTGCTGTTGTTGATGACACGCGTGACCCGCCAGCCGATCGGCCGCCTCGCTCCGGCGATGTGGGTGACGGTCGTGCTGGCCGGCATCTTTTTCGCAGGCGACCTCGGCACCTGGCATCTGGGCATCCTCAAGACCAAGCTCGCCAACGCGACGCTGATCGGCAATTGCGCCAGCCTGATGTTCCCGCTCTACGGGTTCGTGGTCGCGCGGGCCTGGCCGTCGCGGGGGCAGGCGCTGGCGCTGTTGCTCGCCGCGCTGGGTGCCGGACTGATGATGGGCCGCTCTTATGAACTGTCGCCGCAGAACCTGGTCGGCGACCTGCTGTGCCTGCTCGCGGGCATCCTCTACACTTTCTACCTGATCGCGATCGACCGTGCCCGCGGGCGGCTGCAGCCCTGGCCGGTGCTCGCGCTCTCGACGGTTTTCGGCGTCCTGCCGCTGCTGATCTTCGCCTGGGGTCTAGGCGAGCGGATCTGGCCCGATGCCTGGGGCCCGCTGATCGCGCTCGCATTGGTCAGCCAGCTGATCGGGCAGGGACTTCTCGTCTACGCGATGGGCCATGTCCGGCCGCTGGTGACCGGATTGACCTTCCTGCTGCAGCCAGCCATTGCGGCGGCGATCGGCTGGATCGGATATGGCGAAGAGCTGGCCGCGGCCGACTGGATCGGCGCTGCCCTGGTTGCGGCCGCAATCGTCGCCGTACGGCGACCAGCGGCGATCTCTGCGCCGCCGGCCGCCCAGGATCACACGGCCAGATAGGCCTGCGTCACCATGCAATAGAGCATCGGGATCGACAGCAGGGTGTTGGTCCGCGATGCGATCAGCCCGATCGTGGCGGAGCGCGCCTTGCTTGCGTCATCAGCGGCGACCAGGCCGAGCACGCGCTTCTGGTTGGGCCAGATCACGAACCAGACATTGGCGGCCATGATGATCGCCAGCCACATGCCGGTGCCGATCACGCGATAGGGCGGCTGGAACGTCAATGCCTCGGCGACGTAGGGATCGCGCCCCGGCCAGGGCGTGCCCGCGACGATCAGGCCGGTGACCAGCGTCCAGATCGCTCCCCAGCGGAACCAGAACAAAGCTTCCGGCGCGATATATTTGGAAACGCCCGGCTTCAGCTCTGCCGGCACCCTCGGCATGATCGGCGTCTGCACGAAGTTGAAATAATAGAGCAGGCCGATCCACATGATCCCGCCCAGCACATGCAGGAACAGGAAAAAGCTTCGCCAATAATCGCCGACCATCTTGTCGCGGTGCAGGACGAACATGACGATGACGAGCAACACGACGCTGACGGCGATGACTGCTTTCAGGTTGGCAAAGAATTTAGCCATGACGAGCCCCTCTTATGTCGTTGATGGCGCGAAACGATTAGCATGGGCGGCGAATCCTGTCACCGCCCCGTTCGACGGCCGCGGCGTCGCTCGGGACAGGCTTGGCCCCGGCGACTGGAAGGCCTAGATGAGACCCATGGCCGATCTGCACGCCGATCCGACCCTTGACGAAGTGCGCGCCCATCTCGCGCCGCTGCTGCCTGCCCACGCCGCCTTTGACGGCTGGAGCCCGGAGGCGGTGACGCTCGCGGCCGGGCAGGCCGGGGTCGATCCGGACATTGCCCGCCTCGCCTTCAAGGACGGCGCGGTCCAGATGATCGACGCCTGGTTTCGATCGATCGATCACCGCATGGCCGAGAAGCTTCCGGCCGAGACGCTCGCCGCGATGAAAATCCGCGAACGGATCACGGAGCTGGTCTGGGCACGGATAGCGATTGTCGCGCCCGATCGCGAAGCGCTGCGGCGCGCGCTCGCGATTCTGGCGATGCCGCAAAACGCGTCCAGGGCGGCACGGATGGGCTGGCGGGCGGTCGACCTGATGTGGCAGCTGGCCGGCGACAAGGCGACCGACTTTAATCACTATACCAAGCGCGTCACGCTGGGCGCGGTCTACGCCTCGACCGTGCTCGCGCTGCTCGACGATGAAACGGCGGACCTGAGCGACACCCGTGCATTCCTTGAGCGCCGGATCGAGAACGTCATGCGGTTCGAGCGCTTCAAGGCGGATTTCAAGGCCCGCGCCGAGCATCGGCCCAGCCTCTCCCGGTTCATCGGCCGGCTGCGCTATCCCGCTATTTAGCGTTATTGATAATCAATCGCAGCAAGCTTATTGAAGGCTCATGCGTCTCAGTGACCTTCCGCTGCGCAAGGCCGCGCACATCAGCGAGATCGACTGGTCGTCGCTCGGCGAGGCCGAGGCAAAGCGGCTGCGCGAGCTCGGCTTCGACGAGGGCGTGGCGATCGAGGCCCTGCACAGCGGCAGCTTCTTCAGCCGCGATCCGATCGCCTTTCGCGTCGGCCGCATGACGGTTGCGATTCGCCGCGCCCAGGCAAGCGCGATCCGCGTCGCGCTCGCATGAACCCCGCGCCGCTGGTCGCGCTGGTCGGCAATCCCAATGCCGGCAAGTCCTCGCTGTTCAACGCATTGACCGGCGCGCGCCAGAAGGTCGGCAATTATCCCGGCGTCACCGTTGAGCGCCATTCCGGCCGGTTCGCGCTTCAGGATGGCCGCCCGGTCGAGCTGGTCGACCTGCCCGGCGCCTATAGCCTCGAGCCCGCCAGCCCCGACGAGGCGGTGACCCGCGACGTGATCCTGGGCCAGCAGGCCGGCGAACGCCTGCCCGCCGCGCTGATCGTGGTGCTCGACGCGTCGAATCTGGACAACCATCTGCGCTTTGCGATGCAGCTGATCGGCCTTGGCCTGCCGATCGTGATCGCCCTGAACATGATCGATCTTGCCAAGCGCGACGGGCTGGAGATCGACACCGCCGTGCTCGCCAGAGAACTTGGCGTGCCGGTGATCGAAACGGTCGCAGTGCGCCGCCGCGGGCTCGAGGAGCTGAAGGCTGCGCTTGCCGAAGCGGTCGGCGACGGCACGCTGAAGCTGCGTGCCGGGCACGGCTTTGTCCATGAGGATCTGGCGACCGTGCAGCGCCGCGCGCGCGCGCTCGCCGTCAAGGCGATCGTGTCGGAAAGCCCGGCGCGGCGCATCACTCATTCGCTCGACGGCATCGCGCTGCACCCGGTGTTCGGGCCGCTGATCCTGGCCGGCCTGCTGTTCGTGATGTTCCAGGCGGTGTTCAGCTGGAGCCAGGTGCCCGCCGATTGGCTGCAGGCGCAATTCGACGCGCTCGGAGGATGGATCAGCGCGACGCTGCCGGCAGGCTTTGTCCGTTCGTTGCTGGTCGAAGGCGTGATCGCCGGCGTCGGCGCGGTCGTCGTCTTTCTGCCCCAGATCCTGATCCTGTTCCTGTTCATCCTGATCCTGGAGGCGAGCGGCTACATGGTTCGCGCCGCGTTCCTGATGGACCGCATGATGGCGCGCGTGGGCCTGTCGGGCCGTGCGTTCATCCCGCTCCTCTCGTCCTTCGCCTGCGCGGTGCCGGGCATCATGGCGACGCGCACGATCGACGATCCGAAGGACCGGCTGACGACGATCCTGATCGCGCCGCTGATGACCTGCTCGGCGCGGCTTCCGGTCTACACGCTGATCATCTCCGCCTTCATTCCAGAGCGCGCGGTGGTTCCCGGCGTCGGGCTGCAGGGGCTGGTGCTGTTCTGCCTCTACATCGCCGGCGTCAGCGGCGCGTTCGTTGCTGCCCTGGTGCTGCGCCGGACGGTCACCAAAGGCCGCGGCTCGGGCTTCATGATGGAAATGCCCAAATATCAATGGCCGCGCTGGCAGGACGTGGCGCTGGGCCTTGTCACCCGCGCACAGATCTTCCTGAAGCGCGCCGGCACCATCATCCTGTTCACGACCGTGCTGCTCTGGGCGCTCGCATCCTTCCCGCAGGCGCCGGCGGGAGTAAAGCAAAGCGAATATTCAGTTGCCGGACGCATCGCGAGCGGCGTCGAGACGGTGGTCAGACCGATCGGCTTCAACCACGACATCGCCCTCGCCCTGATCCCGGCGATGGCGGCGCGCGAAGTGGCGGTGTCGGCGATCGCGACCGTCTACGCGATCGACGCCAATGGCGATGCGGCCGCCAGCCAGCAGCTCGAGACCCGCCTCGGTGCTGCCTGGCCGCTGCCGACCGCGCTCGCCTTCCTCGCCTGGTTCGTGTTCGCGCCGCAGTGCATCTCAACGATCGCCGTCACCAGGCGGGAGACCAACGGCTGGAAATGGCCCGGCTTCATGGTCGCCTATCTTTTTGCGGTGGCCTATGTCGCGGCCGGCCTCACCTACTGGACCGCAACCGCGCTCGGCCTCTAAAGAACTCCGAACCCCAGTCAGGAGCAGGACGTGGCAGGCAGCGTGAACAAGGTGATTCTGGTCGGCAATCTCGGCGCCGATCCGGAATCGCGGGCGATGAACAGCGGCGGCGAGGTGGTGAACTTCAACGTCGCCACCAGCGAGCGCTGGAAGGACCGCGACGGCAACCAACAGGAAAAGACCGAGTGGCACCGCGTCGTGATCTTCAACGAAAATCTCGGCCGCGTCGCCAAGCAGTATCTGCGCAAGGGCTCCAGCGTCTATCTGGAAGGCCAGCTGCAGACCCGCAAATGGACCGACCAGAACGGCCAGGACAAATACACGACCGAGGTGGTGCTGCAGCGCTTCCGCGGCGAGCTGGTGCTGCTCGGCGGCCGTGAAGGCGGCGGTTCGGGCGGTGGCGACTGGGGCAGCCAGGATCGCGGCAATTTCGGCGGCGGCGGCCAGACTCCGTCGGGCGGTTTCGGCGGCGGTCGCGGCAGCAGCGGCGGCGCCGGCGGAGGCGGCCGCGGCGGCCCAAGCCCGTTCGACAGCGATCTGGACGACGACGTCCCCTTCTAAGACGGTCAACCGCGGAACAGCAGGCCCGATTCGGGCGTCTCACAGGCAGTCGTTTGCTTGCGAGAGACCCCATGGCCGGAATCGTCATCACTGCCCTGTTTGCGATCAGCATGTGGGCGGCGATCTGGCTGCTGGCGGGCCGCAAGCGGCGTGCCGAGCCCCCCGGCCCTCCGGGCCAGCTCACCCCCGCCGAGCGGCGGCGGCTTTACAAGCGGCTGGGGATCGACCCGGTGGTGATGGCGCGGCAACGCTCCTATGGCTGGACGGTCGCAAGGCCGCGGCCGGACGTGCAGCGGAAGCGCAGCACCCGCGCCTAATCGTCCTTCTGCATCCGCTCCTTGAGCGCTCTCAGCGCGGCGAACGGCCCCATGTCGGCCTCGCCGCCCATTCCGGCCTCCTGCAATGCGGCATCGGCCCTTGCGGAGCGCGGAAACGGATCGAGCGCCAGCGCCAGCGTTTCCGCGGCCAGCTCGCCCAGGTCGATCCGACCGCCTTCGAGGGGCAACGTGTCGCAATCCTCAGCGCTCAGCTCCAGCTCCTCGTCGGCCGCGTGCGCATAGGCATCCGGCACGAAACGCACATTGAAGGGCGCGTCGACATGGGCCGGCAGCGGCTCGTCGGTCACGACGCAGCTTTGCACCACATCGGCCCGGACATGCCCGTCGGCGTGGAGGATGCCGGCGCGCCGAACCAGCCGCACGTCGGCCGACAGGCTGTCGATCGCCTTCAGCCCGAACCGGCCCGCAAGCCG
This sequence comes from Sphingomonas changbaiensis NBRC 104936, assembly GCF_000974765.1. Taxonomy (GTDB): domain Bacteria; phylum Pseudomonadota; class Alphaproteobacteria; order Sphingomonadales; family Sphingomonadaceae; genus Sphingomonas_B; species Sphingomonas_B changbaiensis. The sequence goes on from NZ_BBWU01000042.1 coordinate 63,722, forward strand.
CCGGCGCTCGGCCTCGTCGGCCGAAATCTCGACCTGCCGCGGCGCTTCGGAAATCGTGTCCGCGTCGACGGTGCGAGAGAACTCCGGGGTCACGGCAACATCCCGGCGACGATCGACTCGGCCGGTGCCGCATGCAGGCCAAGGTAGAGGGCGCGCAGTCGCTCGGCGGTGTGCTCGAGGGCGGCGGCCGGCGGCTCGACCCCGCGATACAGGTTGCGCACCAGCGCCGCCTCGAACTCGCCGGCACGCAGCCCTTCGCGATAGGCACCGATTCGCCCGCCCAGCGCGCCCATCATCTTGCCGACATGCTTGCCGACGACCATGTCGCCAACGCCGATCTCGCGCAGCTGGCTGTCCATGTCGTGGACGAACAGCTCGACCAGCCAGGCGACATTCTGCCGTTGCTCCGCTTCCAGCTCCAGCCGTGCGATCACCAGCGCCAGGATCGCGGCGATCATCTCGAACCGCCCGTCGATCGTGTCGGGCACGCCGCCTTCGCGGTACCAGTGCGGCGCGCGGCCCTGCGCCACCACTTCGTTATAAAGCGGCCGCACCGCTTCGTTTGCATTGGGTCGGCCGAACAGCCGGTCGATGAAGGACATGGGACTCCGAGGCGCACGCGCTTGTGCCCGCGCCTTGCGAAGCATATTGAGGCGGCGGACGGCGAGCGCAATGCTCGTCTGGCGTCCGGGAGAGTCGAATGAGTTCGTTGAAGCGGCGCGTGATTACCGGCGCCGCGCTTGCAGGCGCGATGGTCCTGTCGACCGGTTGCACGCGCATCGTCGGACACCAGGGATATCTGGTCGACAAACAATTGGTGGCGACGGTCCAGCCCGGCATCGACAACAAACAGTCGGTGCAGAAGGTGCTGGGGCTGCCCAGCTTCACCGGCCAGTTCACCGACAATGACTGGTATTATGTCTCGCGCCAGACGAAGCAGCTCGCCTTCGGATTGCCGAAGCCGACCGACGAAACGGTGCTCCACGTCCGCTTCGATGATGCCGGCAACGTCACGCAGGTCGAGCAGACGGGCCTCGAGCGAGTCGCGCGCATCGATCCGATCAAGGACAAGACGCCGACGCTTGGCCGCAAGCACGGCTTCTTCGAGGATCTGTTCGGCAATATCGGCCGCGTCGGCACTTTGCCCGGCGGCACGGGCCCGAGCGACAACACGGGCGGTTGATCCCCTCTCCTTATGGGAGAGGTGTTTCAGTCACCGCGCGATTCCGCTCGCGGCGAGCACTGCCAGCGTCACCAGCTCCGTCGCGCGACTCGCCATCGTCGCCACCTGGACCGGCTTCGCCATGCCGACCAGCATCGGCCCGATCACCGAATCGCCGCCGAGCTCGCGTAGCAGCTTGGCGGAGATGTTGGCCGACTGGAGGCCCGGCATCACCAGCACGTTGGCTGGCCCGGACAGGCGGCTGAACGGATAGCTGGCCATCACGCGCGGGTTCAGCGCGACGTCGGGCGACATCTCGCCTTCATATTCGAAGCTGACGCCGCGCTGATCGAGCAGTGCGACCGCGCCGCGGATATTGTCGAGGAAATCGCCGGCCGGATTGCCGAACGTCGAATAGCTCAGGAAGGCGACTCGCGGCTCCTGCCCCATCCGGCGCGCGACAGCCGCCGTCTGTTCGGCGATGTCGGCGAGTTCGGACGCCGAGGGCCGCTCGTTCACGGTGGTGTCGGCCATGAAGACGGTATGGGTCTGGCCGACGAGCACGTGAATCCCGAACGGGATCGTGCCCTCGACCGGATCGAGCACGCGGCGAAGCTCGCGCATCGACTGCGCATAGGTGCGGGTGACGCCGGTAATCATCGCGTCGACCTCGCCGAGATCCAGCAGCAGCGAACCGAAGATGTTCCGCTCCTGATTGACCATCCGCTCGCATTCGCGGCGCAGATAGCCGCGGCGCTGCAGCCGCTCGTAAAGCCGATCGACCATCTGCGGCACGAGCGGCGAGTTACGGCTGTTGTGCACCTCGAACGACTGCGGATCGTCGACGCCCAGCGCCTTCAGCCGGTCGTAAACGTCGTCGCGGCCGACCAGCACGGGGATGCCGTAACCGCCGTCGCGGAACTGGATCGCCGCGCGCAGCACGACTTCCTCCTCGCCTTCCGCGAACAGCACGCGCTTCGGGTTCGCGCGCGCGGCTTCATAGGCGAGCGTCAACACCGACGTGGTCGGGTTCAGCCGCCCCTTCAGCGCCTGCCGATAGCTGTCGAGGTCCAGGATAGGCCGGGTCGCAACGCCCGAATCCATAGCGGCCTTGGCGACCGCGGCGGGAACGACCTCCATCAGCCGCGGATCGAATGGGGCGGGAATGATATAGTCGGCGCCGAAGCTGTGCGCCTTGCCGCCATAGGCCGCCGCGACTTCCTCCGGCACGGCCTCCCGCGCCAATTCGGCCAGTGCCTGGGCAGCGGCGATCTTCATCTCGTCGTTGATCGCGGTCGCCCGCACGTCGAGCGCCCCGCGGAAGATGAACGGAAAGCCGAGCACGTTGTTGACCTGGTTCGGATAATCCGACCGGCCGGTGGCGACGATTGCGTCGGGCCGCGCGGCCTTGGCCTCGGGCGGAGTGATTTCGGGATCGGGATTGGCCATCGCGAAGATGATCGGCTTGGGCGCCATCGCCATCACCATTTCGGGCTTCAGCGCGCCGGCGGCCGAAAGGCCCAGGAAAATATCGGCGCCCTCCAGCGCTTCGGCGAGCGTGCGCCGATCGGTCTTCGCCGCGTGTGCGGACTTCCACTGGTCCATGCTTTCGGTGCGGCCCTGGTAGATCACGCCCTTGCGGTCGCACATGATCACATGATCGTGGCGCACGCCCATCGCCTTGATCAGCGCCGTGCAGGCGATCGCCGCGGCGCCCGCGCCGTTCACGACCACCTTCACGTCCTTCAGGTCGCGCCCGGTCAGATAGCAGGCGTTGATCAGCCCGGCCGCGGTGATGATCGCGGTGCCGTGCTGATCGTCGTGCATGACCGGGATCTTCATCCGCTCCTTAAGCGCCTGCTCGATGATGAAGCAGGCCGGCGCGGCGATGTCCTCGAGATTGATGCCGCCGAAGCTCGGTTCGAGCAGGGCGACGGCGTTGATGAAGGCTTCCGCGTCCTCGGTCGCGACCTCGAGGTCGATCGAATCGACATCGGCGAAGCGCTTGAACAGCACCGCCTTGCCTTCCATCACCGGCTTGGAGGCGAGCGCGCCCAGATTGCCGAGGCCCAGGATCGCCGTGCCGTTCGAGATCACCGCGACCAGATTTCCCTTGGCGGTATAATCGTAGGCAGTGGCCGGATCCTCGGCGATCGCGCGTACGGGGACGGCGACCCCCGGCGAGTAAGCGAGGCTCAGATCGCGCTGGGTGGCCATCGGCTTGGAGGCGACGATCTCGATCTTGCCGGGTCGGCCGGCCGAGTGAAACAACAGCGCTTCGCGTTCCGAGAATTGAACGTTCGCACCTTCACTCATCGGCTTGTCCCCCTCACGGCTCGGCATTTTGTCTTCCCTAGAGGCCGATGCTCAGGCTTTCCAGTGCGCCTGCACGTGCTATCGCGCAAGCGTGCCGCTTTATCCGCTGTTCCGCCCGCTGATTCACGCCCTCGATGCCGAGCAGGCGCACCGGTTGACCATCGCCACGCTGAAGCACCTGCCGCCGCTCGGGACGCCAGAGGCGGACCCGGTCCTCACGTCCAAAGTGGCAGGGCTGCATTTTACCAACCCGGTCGGACTCGCCGCCGGGTTCGACAAGGATGCCGAAGTACCGGCGCAGATGCTTGGCTTCGGCTTTGGGTTCGTCGAGGTAGGAACGCTGACGCCGCTGCCCCAGGCCGGCAATCCGCGCCCACGCCTGTTCCGGCTGACCGAGGACCACGCCGTCATCAACCGGATGGGATTCAACAATGGCGGCCAAGTGGATGCACTCTCGCGCCTGAGAAAGCTCCGGCACCGGGCGGGACCGATCGGCGTGAACATCGGCGCGAACAAGGATTCCGCCGACCGCATCGCGGACTATGCGACCGGTGCGCGGGCGATGGCCGAGGTTGCCGACTATCTGACGATCAACATCAGTTCCCCGAACACGCCGGGACTGCGCGCGCTCCAAAGCGCCACGGCGCTCAAGGAGCTGCTGCATGGCGTCATGGGCGCGCTGGCGGCGCCGAAGCCCGTGTTCCTGAAAGTCGCGCCGGACCTGGAGCGGGACGAGATCGACCCGATCGCCCGCGTCGCGATCGACGGCGGTGTCGCGGCCCTGATCGTCGCAAACACGACCGTGTCGCGTCCGCCGCTCAGGTCCGCGTGCGCCGCAGAGACGGGGGGCCTGTCCGGCGCTCCACTGGCAGCGCTGGCCCGCGAGCGGCTGCACGATTTTCGCTCCGCGACTGGCGGTGCGCTGCCGCTGATCTCCGCGGGGGGCATCGACAGTGCCGACGAGGCCTATGCGCGAATCCGCGCAGGCGCGTCGCTGGTCCAGCTCTATTCGGCCTTGGTCTATGAAGGCCCCGGCCTCGCGCGGCGGATCGCGCGCGGGGTGGCGAACCGGATGCGGCGCGACGGCTTCGTCTCTGTCGCGGAGGCTATGGGGCCGGCGTGAAGTCGCACTTGCCCAATTGATACCGCTCACTAGGGTCGCGCGCCATGACACGCTTTTTCCTCGCTCTTCTCCTGGTCGTCCTGCCCCAATCACTGGCGGCCCAGGGGATGGTTTCCGCAGCTGATCCACGGGCCGCCGCGGCTGGCGTCGAGATGCTGAAAAAGGGTGGAACCGCGACCGACGCGGCGATCGCGACCATGCTGGTTCTGAACGTGGTCGAGCCGCAAAGTTCCGGCATCGGCGGCGGCTCCTTCTTCGTCAGTCATGACGCGAAGACGGGGAAAGTCACGACGATCGACGGCCGCGAGGCTGCGCCGCATGCGGCGGGACCGGAGTGGTTCTACGGCCCGGACGGCAAACCGCTCAGTCACGGAGAGGCGATTCCGGGAGGCCGCAGCGTCGGCGTGCCGGGTGCGCTCAGGGCCATGGCGCTCGCGCACGCGAAATCGGGCAAGCTGCCCTGGGCCACCTTGTTTGAGCCGGCGATCCGCACCGCGCGCGATGGATGGCAGCTCTCTGCACGGTTCGCGCAGGTGGCCGGTGGTGCGACACGAAAGCTGGATCCGGGCGCGGCGCGCCTCTTCCTCGGTCCCGACGGCAAGATCCTGCCTGCGGGCACGACCGTGCGCAATCCGGAGCAGGCAGCCTTGTTCGAGCGCATCGCACGGCTGGGGCCGGACTCGTTCTATGTGGGGCCTCAGGCCGCGAAGCTGGTCGCGACGGTGAACGGTGCGGCGCGCAATCCGTCGCAAATGACGACCGGCGACCTCGCCAGCTACGAAGCGAAGGAGCGGCCGCCGCTCTGCAGTACGTATCGCACCTACCGCATCTGCAGCATGGGACCGCCTTCGTCAGGCGGCATCACGGTGCTGATGATCCTGAAACAGCTGGAGCGCTTCGACATGGCGAAGCTGGGGGTCGCGAACCCGGTCGCCTGGCACCTGTTCGCCGAGTCCTCGCGCCTCGCCTATGCCGATCGCGACATGTACACCGGCGATCCGGATTACGTGCAGGTTCCGATCAAGGGCCTGCTCGACCCGGCCTATCTCGCCAGCCGTTCGGCGCTGATCTCGCCCGACAAGAGCCTGGACCGGATCGAGCCCGGCGTCCCGCCCGGTGCGCCGAAGCGCATCCGCGTGCCAGCCAGCGAAGTGCCCGGAACGACCGACCTGGTCGCGGTGGACCGGGCCGGCAACGTCGTCGAGGTCACGACGACAATCGAGAGCGTGTTCGGATCGGGCCTGTCGGTCGACGGCATCATGCTCAACAACGAGCTGACCGACTTCGACATCATGCCGAAGAAGGACGGCTATCTGGTCGCGAACCGCGTCGAGGGCGGCAAACGGCCGCGCAGCTCGATGGCGCCCACGATCGTCTACGACCCCTCCGGGCACGTCCGGCTCGCGCTGGGCGCGGCGGGCGGTCCGACGATCATCGCCCAGGTTGCAAAGGCGATCATTGCGGTGGTCGACTGGAAGATGAGCGCGCAGGACGCGATCGGCCTGGGCCTGATCTTCGCGCCGGGACCGGTCGCTTATCTGGAGAAAGGAACACAGGCGGAGGATATGGAGCCGGCCCTCCGGCAGCTCGGCGGCCGCGTTCGGGTCGTGCCGCTCGGCCTCAAGGCCAACGCGATCGAGTGGGTCGGTGGCAAGTGGGTCGGTGCGGCCGATCCGCGCAGCGAGGGTGTCGCGATCGACGAAGACGGTCACGTGACTGTCATCCGCCGCAGGACCGAAGCGCGCCCGCCGGAATGAGGCGCGCCAAAAACTAGAAGCGGGAGAGAGAATGCGCCAGTTCGAACGTTTCCCAAACCTGGTGACGATGTTCTTCACGCGCGCGCGCCAGGGCGGCGACAAGCCGTTCCTGTGGCGCAAGGTGGAGGCCGAATGGCAGCCGATCAGCTGGGCGGAGACGGCCCGGCAGGTCGCCGCTGTCGCGGAAGGACTGAAGCGGCTCGGGCTGAAGCGCGGCGACCGGGTGATGCTGGTCTCCGAAAACCGCCCCGAATGGTGCATCGCAGACCTGGGCATCATGGCTGCGGGCTGCGTGACCGTGCCGACCTACATCACCAACACCGAACGCGATCACCTCCATATCCTGGAGAATAGCGGCGCGGCCGCCGTGATCGTCTCGACCGAAAAGCTCGCCCGGACCCTGCTGCCGGCGGTGCTGCGATCGAACGACGCGCGGCACGTGATAGCGATGGAGCCGCTGCGCATCCAGCAGGCGGGGACGATCGCATTCCACGACTGGTCGTCCCTGGTCGCAACCGAAGCCGATCTCGCCACCGTCGAGGCGGGCGCCGACTTCGCGCGCGAGGACATCGCCTGCATCATCTACACGAGCGGGACCGGCGGCGCCCCGCGCGGCGTGCCGCAGCATCACGGCGCGATCCTGCACAATGTGAACGGCTGCATCCGCGTGATCGCCGAGGATTTCGGCTGGGACGACGAGGTGTTCCTGTCGTTCCTGCCCTTGAGCCATGCCTATGAGCATACCGGCGGCCAGCATTTCCCGATCGGGCTGGGCGCGCAGATCTACTATGCGGAGGGGCTCGACAAGCTCGCCAGCAATATCGAGGAGACGCGGCCCACGATCATGGTCGTGGTTCCCCGCCTGTTCGAAGTGCTGCGGGCGCGGATCGTCAAGAACATCGAGAAGCAGGGCGGCATCGCGCCAGGACTGTTGCGCCGCGCAGAAGCGCTGGGCGCGAAGCAGCTCGCCGGCGGCCTGCGCGCCTGGGACAAGCCCGCCGATCTGCTCCTCGAGCGCATTTTCCGTCCCAAGATCCGCCAGCGCTTCGGCGGACGGATGAAGGCGATGGTCTCGGGCGGCGCGCCGCTCAATCCGGAAATCGGCGTGTTCTTCCACTCTCTCGGGCTCACGCTGCTGCAAGGCTATGGCCAGACCGAGGCGGGGCCGGTGATTTCGTGCAACCGCCCGAGCGCAGGGCTCAAGATGGACACGGTGGGGCCGCCGCTCGCCGAGACCGAAGTGCGCATCGCCGACGATGGCGAAATCCTGGTCCGCGGCGAGCTGGTGATGCACGGCTATTGGCACAATGCGGCCGAAACCGCGCGCGCGCTGAAGGACGGCTGGCTGCATACCGGGGATATCGGCCATCTCGACCAGAAGGGCCGGATCGTCATCACCGACCGCAAGAAGGACCTGATCGTCAACGACAAGGGCGACAATGTCTCGCCCCAGAAGGTCGAGGGCATGCTGACCCTGCAGCCGGAAATCCTGCAGGCGATGGTCTATGGCGACCGCCGGCCCTATCTGGTCGGGCTGATCGTGCCCGATCCCGAATGGAGCACGGAATGGGCGATCGCCAACGACTATAAGTGCGATTTCGCGGCGCTGTCGGACAACCCGATGTTCAAGGCGGCGCTGATGGCGGCGGTCGATCGGGTCAACAAGGACCTGTCGGTGATCGAGAAGGTCCGCCGCATCGTTATCGCGGACGCGCCGTTCGCGATCGACAACGAGCAGCTGACCCCGTCGATGAAGATCCGCCGCCACGTGCTGAAGGACGTGTACGGCGCGCGGCTGGACGCGCTGTACAAGGGCTGAGGGCTATTTGGCCGTCCGGTACGGCACGAACTGGCCAAGCGCGCAGCCGCCGGGAGAATAGCCCGCCGTGTAATCCCTCACCTGCGCGATATCGCCGCTGCACAGCATGCCGGTGGGCGTGTGCGTCTCGAGCGCAAGGTTGCTGTTGAGCCCCGGGCAGCCGCCCGGCGGGTCGTTGCGATAGACCAGATTGTTGCTGATCTTGTAGAGGATCGTCTGTCCGCCGACGTAATAGGTCGAGCGGATCTGGCGCTGCGGGATGCAGCTGACTGGTTCTCCGGGCTGCTTGCCGGCGAGCCACTGGTCCATGATCTTCAGGTCGCGCTCGACCGCGTGGTCTCCGGTCTGGCTGAGCGCGGCGGTGCCCAGCAGGGCCGCGCTGGTTCCGATCAGAACGATACCGATAAGGTTGCGCATGACGGGCCTCCTTGCCTTGTCGAACAGCAGAACGCCTCACCCCCGGAAAGTATCTTTGGCGGCGCGCCTTTCGGCAAGCTGAACGGCGTCGCGGGCGCGCATGAACGGATTGGTCGCGCGCTCCTGCGCGATCGTCGTCGGCACCGTCGCTTCCCCCCGCTGGCGGGCGGCCGAGACCTCGGCCATGCGCGCGGCGATCGCCTCATTGTCCGGTTCGGCGACGAGCGCGTAGCGGCCGTTCGACAGCGTATATTCGTGGGCGCAATAAACCCGGGTATCCTCCGGCAAGGCGGACAGGCGTTGCATGTTCGCGAACATCTGCTCGGCCGTGCCTTCGAACAGCCGGCCGCACCCCATCGCGAACAGCGTATCGCCGACGAAGATCACATGCTCCGGCGCGAAGCGGTAGGCGATGTGGCCGGCGGTGTGGGCCGGCATCTCCAGCACGTCGGCCTCGAGCGTGCCGAGGCGGACGCGATCGCCTTCGCGCACCTGCCGGTCCAGCGTCGGAATCCGCGCAGCCTCTGCAGCCGGGCCGGTGATCGTGCAGCCGGTCGCCGCCTTGATCTCGGCATTGCCGCCGGTGTGATCGGGGTGCCAATGCGTGTTCCAGATCTGGGTGATGCGCCAGCCGCGCGCATCGGCCGCATCCAGCACCGGCGCCGCCACGGCCGGGTCGACGACCATCGTCTCGCCCGATTCGGGCTCGTGGACCAGCCAGACATAATTGTCGCTGAGGACAGGGATGCGGACGATCTCCAGCGTCATCGAGTGAGCTCCTGCAACGCGTCTCCCGCCAGCCGCTCCACCGTCGCACGGGCAGCTTCAGTCCGGGTCAGCAGCGCCCCCTGTCCGGCCCAGAGCGGGGTGAAATCGTCTCGACCCGCCGCCTCTGCCGCGCGCCGGAGCGGGGCAAGCGCCGAGGAGGCGTGCGGATAGGCGGGAGCTTCAGCACGGACGGCGCCAAGCTCCGCGATCAGCCGATTGGGAATTCCCCGCGCGAGCCGGCCGGAAATGAGGTTCGTCATCACCGTATGCTCGGCGCGGTCGCTCGCCAGAGCCCGGCGATAAGGTTCGGCGATCAGGGTTTCGGGCGCGCGGAGGAAGGCGGTGCCGAGCTGCACGGCCGACGCGCCGAGCGTCAGAGCGGCGGCGATGCCACGCCCGTCCACGATGCCGCCCGCGGCGATCACCGGCGCGTCCAGCGACGCGGCGAGCGTGCGGACCAGCGCGAAGGTGCCGATCTGCTCGGGCGCGTCGGTCAGGAAATAGCCGCTATGACCGCCTGCCTCCCAGCCCTGCGCGATGACGGCATCGACGCCGCGCTCCGTCAGCCAGCGCCCCTCCGTGAGGCTCGTCGCATTGCCGATCACGAACGCACCGGTCGCGCGCACCCGGTCGAGCAGGTCCGGGGCGGGCAGGCCGAAATGGAAGCTCACCACCTCCGGCCGCAGCCGCTCGACCAGATCGGCCCATTCGGCGGAAAAGGGCCGGCGGAGCGGCGGCGGAGCGGCGGGTTGGGCGCCGAACTCTGCATAATAAGGCTGGAGCAGCGCGCGCCAGGTGCCGTCGTCGACCTGTTCGTCGAGGGTGTGGCAGAAGAAATTGAGGTTGAGCGGCGCTGAGACGGCCTCCCGGAACTGCGCGACCTCCCGTTCGATCTGATCGAGGGAGGCCATGCCGCAGGGGAGCGATCCAAGCCCGCCGGCGCGCGCGACGGCGACAGCCAGCTCCGCGCCGCCAGCGCCGGCCATCGGCGCGAGGATGATGGGGTGGGCGACGCCCAGCCGGTCCCGCAGCGGACTGGCGGGCCAGCCGTTCACCAGGTCCCTACGTTCGGCATCGACGCCCAGGGCTTGGCGGGATCGAGCCGGCCGTCCTGCAGCAGCTCGACCGAAATGCCGTCCGGCGTCTTCACGAAGGCCATATGGCCGTCGCGCGGCGGGCGGTTTATCGTCACGCCGGCGTCCATCAGCCGCTGGCACGTCTCGTAGATATTGTCGACGCGGTAGGCGAGGTGGCCGAAATTGCGGCCGCCCCCATAGTCCTCCGGGTCCCAATTATGAGTCAGCTCGACTTCGGCGACGCCTTCCTGGCCGGGCGCGGCGAGGAAGATCAGCGTGAACCGGCCGCCCTCATTGTCGAAGCGGCGGACTTCCTTCAGCCCGATCAGCTCGAAGAAGCGGATCGTCGCTTGCGGATCGCTGACGCGGATCATCGTGTGCAGATATTTCATGGCGTCATTTCCGCTGCGCCGCGGGCCCGAGCTGGTCAAGCTCTGCCTGGGCGGCACGAGCCGCGACGCTGCCGGGCTGGTTCTTGACCGCGCCTTCGAACGCCACGCGCGCTGCCGCAGGCGCGCCGGCCGCGAGCGCGATCCGCCCCGCCTCAAGCGCAACCGAGGAGTCGTCGGGCGACAACTGCGCCGCGTGATCGATATCGGCCTGGGCGCGATCGAGCACGCCCATCCGCCGCGCCAGCGACGCCGACAGCAGCCAGGCGAGCGGGTCCTCCGGCACCAGTTTCAGTGCGTCGTCCATGTCGCTGCGCGCTTCGGGCAGCTTGCCGAGCGCGACTTCGGCGCGGGCGCGATCCAGATGCGCTTCGCCGCTGGCCTGGCCCGACAGCGACCCGGTCAGCAGCGCCGCATCGAGCGCGCCGACCGCCTCTTTCGGCTGGTTCGCCGCGAGATGAGCATTTGCGGCCTGCACCCACAGATCGGCCGCGACCGCGATCCTGTCATGCTCCGCTTCGCGGGCCGCCTGCTCGAACGCGACGGCCGCGGCCGGCCATTTCTCCATCGCCGCAAAGGCGAGCGCGGCGCATTGCTTGGCCGAAAAGCCGCCGCCCTGGAGGATGCGGCCGTTCGCGACTTCGAGCGCCTTGGCGGGATCGGTCTTCAGCAGCTGGGCGCAGTCCAGCGCGGGCGCAGCGGCCTGGAGCAGGAGAGGGAGCAGGATCATGGCGTCATCTCAACGATCGAGGCGGCCACCCGGATCAACAGGTCGAGGTCCTGCGGACGCGACAGGCGATGATCGCCGTCCTTGACCAGGATCGTCTGGACGTCGGCTGAACGAAGCTGGCCGGCAAGATGCGTCGAATGATGCCAAGGCACGTCCGGGTCGCGCTGGCCATGGAGCAGGCGCACGGGACAGTCGATCGCGACCTCCCGGTGCAGCATCCGCAAGCCCTCGCCCGACTGCCAGAAGACGCGGGTAGTGACGAGCGGCGGGCCATAGTCGGACGGGCGTTCCAGCCGGCCCTCGGCGAGCAGCGCCATCTTCTCATCCTGGGAAAAGCCCCAGTCGGTGAAATCGGGGGCGGCGGCGATGCCGATGAACGCGGCGATGCGATGCGGCCGCGCCTCGGCAACGAGCAGGGTGATCCATCCGCCCATCGACGACCCGACCAGCACCAGCGGGCCCTCGGTCACGCCGTCGATCAGCGCCAGCGCGTCGTCGCGCCAGACGGCGAGCGTGCCGTCCTCGAAACGGCCCTCGCTCTCGCCGCACCCCGAATAGTCGAAGCGGAGCATGGCCCGGCCCTCCGCTTCCGCCCAGGCATCGAGCGCGACCGCCTTGGTGCCCGCCATGTCCGACGCATAGCCGGGCAGGAAGACGAAGGTGGGACCGCGGCCTTCGCGTAGGTGATAGGCCAGGCGCGGGCGATCGGGGCGTTCAAGGAGTGTGGGAGTGTTCAACGGGCCTCATCCAACACGGTTTGGGCTGAGCTTGTCGAAGCCCTCCCTTCCATTCTTTGCGATTTTCAAAAACAAGGGAGGCCTTCGACAAGCTCAGGCCAAACCGTGTTCCCAAGGCCGCATCGGCTCAGATCACCCATTCGATCGAGCGCATCTCGATATTCGCGGCGCGCTTGGCCGCCCGCTTGGCGACCATCTGGTCGTAGAGCTTCTTGACGGTCCCGCTGCCGGTGGTGACGAACAGACCCGGCACCAGCGCGTGGACGACGCAGGCGGCGCCGCCCGCGATCATCTTCAGCCCAAAGCCGCCGGCGGCCGCAAAATGTTCGCCATAGGTCTCGCCGACCTCGGCGGGGTGATCGCGGAACAGCTTGGCGAACATCGTCTCTCCCTCAGCATCCACCTGGTCGACGCGGACAACATGGACGACATTCACATGGAATCCCGAAAATTCCCGTCCTCGCCGCGGCGCCCGAAGGCGCGCAGCCATGCCCTAACACAGGGCCGGGCCTGTAGGACAGCCTCAGTCGTCGGTCGGCGCACGATCCGAGCAGATCGCGCGGAGCGCGGTCCATTCCCGCGGAGTGAGGGCGGAACGATAGGAGGCGTTCCTGAGCGCCGCCCGTTCGAACTTCTTCTCTCGCGCTGACGACAGCGGATGCGAGGAAAGATAGGCGAGGGCAGGCGCGAGGCGGCTTTCATCCCCTTCGACGGCCTTCAGCTTGCGGAAGAATGCGGCCGTCGGCGCGGGCGAAATGCGCGCGCGCCTGAGCATGTCGATCGCACCCTGATCGGCCTCCGCCTCGGCACGGCGGGTGAAGCTGAGCGACACGAATCCGTCGACCCGCCCCGCCGTGCTGCCGCCGAGCGCGGTGGCGAACATGCCCAGCCCGAACTCGCGCAGCATCGCCGCGGTGACGTGGCGGCGGCGGACGTGCGCGATCTCGTGCGCGAGGATGCCGGCAAGCTGGTCAGGGCTGTCCACTTCCTCAAACAGCTTGTCGAAAATCACGATATTGCCCGCCGGCAACGCCGCCGCGTTGACGACCGGCACGTCGACGACGCGGACGTTCAGGTCCCGCGGATCGGAATCGAGCTCGGCTGTCAGCTTGCGGAGGGCAGCGTCTCCGGCCGGCGAGGAACAGTATTTGCCGCCGAAATCGCCGACCAACGCCTCGCCATAGGCCCGCTCGATCGATGGCGGCACCAGCGGCGCGAGCAGAGTCGGTGCGAAATAGCCGGACGCCAGCACCACCGCCGAGATCAGGCCGAATGCCCCGGCCGCCCGCCACAGACCGATCCGGTCGATCCAGCGGCCATAGCCCTGACGCCGCGGAAACAGCCGGTCGATCTCCGCCGGCACCGGCGCGGGGACGCGCAGCCGCCACCCCTCCACGTCCGATCGAACCAACGACAAGCCCGATCCGCTGTGGTCCGACACCGCAAGGCGGCCGAGCGGCACAGCATCGGACCAGCCATCCTCTTGCGACAGGAGGAGCCCCTCTTCGTCCGGTTCGATCCGAACCTTGTGCCGGATCGCGGTCGCGCCGTCATAGAGATAGGCGCGGGCCATGGTTCAGATCGCGCCGATGTCGAACGCGCTGGCAAGCCCCTCTGCGTCGGTCGCGCTGGTATCGGGCGACTGGGTCAGGGACTCGAGTTCCACGTCCCCGCTCGCTTCCAGATGCCGGATGAAGAACGACCAATTCCGGTAGGACAGGAAAACGAAGCCGATCCCGAGCGTCCCGACGACGACCGCGACATGGCCGAGGAACAGCTTCAGCCAGTCCTTCGAGCCTGCCGTAAAGGCAAAGCGCAGATCGCCGAGCTCCAACCGATCAATCACCTTGCGCGCATAGGCGGCGAAATAGCCGACACCGATGAAAGCGAGCAGGCCGTAAGTGGCAACGACGATCGCCAGCACGGCAACATAGGTCATTAGGCCGGGATTCGCGGCCGACCCTCCGGCCGCAAACCCGGCCAGGGCACCGAGGAAGATCAGCGCAACAACCACCGGGATCATGGCCAGCATTACCAGAAAGGGGCTCAGCAGGATCAAAATCCAGCGGCCGATCAAGCCGTCGGTATCGGCGAAGGACTCGAACCGGTGAGGACCGAAGCTCATCCGGTTCCAACGCTCGTTCCACAACTGGGTCATCGACCAGGGCACGAGTAGTGCAAGCGCGAACCAGCCGGCCACGCTCTTCCACAGATAGGACCAGCCATAGCCCCAGCCGCCGGGATCGCCACCGCCGCGGATGCCGTGCCAATAGGTGCGGGACAGGCGATAGCGGAGCGCGCGGTAGCGGGCGACGCCCATCAGATAGAAGAAGCCGATATATAGGACAGCCGCGATCAGCCCGGCCATTTCGGCCTGACCGCGCAGGATCATCGCCTGCATGCCGAAGCGCAGGAACAGGATGCCGGGGAGCAGCAGCGCCATCACGACGACGAAGCCCTTGAACATCTCGCCGCCGGTGCCGGTCCATTCGAGCGTGTCGTCGATGAACTCGGTGCGGCTCCATAGGTAACGCCGCTCTCTCGCCCGCGCCCAGAAGCGGTAGATGCCCAATGTGACGATGGTCAGCAGCAGGTTGGTGAAGGCGATCGGCGCGAACTCGCGCCAGGTGCCGGTGAACCGGAATGCGCTGTCAGGCGCGGCCGCGTCGAAGCCCTGCCGTTCGATATTCATGATGCCCCTCCCCCGTTTGCCGGCATCCTGTCTGCATTTGGATTTACTGGCAATGGGTTAAGTAACGGACCCCCCCCATCCGGAGAGGGCGACTCGCGCGACAGCGCGAGCGGAGTGAGGGGATCGGCCGTTGCCGGATACTCACGATCCCCTCACCCGGTCAGCGCTGGCGCGCTGACTCGACCTCTCCCCACGGGAGAGGTGCTTCTTGAGGCGCGCCCCCGGCGTCGCTACATGCGCGCTCTATGTCCGAGATGATCCGCATCACCCTTCCCGACGGTTCCGCGCGCGAGGTTGCGTTGGGGACGACCGCGGGCGACATCGCCGCGGCGATCGGACCCGGGCTGGCCAAGGCGGCGCTGGCGGCCAAGGTGAACGGCGAGGTGCGCGACCTCAACCGGCCGATCGATTACGACGCCGAACTGGCGCTGATCACCGCGCGCGACGAGGCGGACGCGCTGGAGCTGGTGCGGCACGATTATGCGCACGTGCTGGCCGAGGCGGTGCAGAACCTGTTCCCGGGTACGCAGATCACCTTCGGTCCGGCGACCGAGGACGGATTCTACTACGATTTCGCGCCGAGCGCGGAGCATGGCCCGTTCACCGAGGAAGATCTGCCGGCGATCGAGGAAGAGATGCGCCGCGTGATCGCGCGCGACGAAAAGCTTGTCCGCGAGGTCTGGACGCGCGACCAGCTGATCCAGCATTTCCGCGCGCACGGCGAGACGTTCAAGGCGGAATGGGCGGGCGAGCTGCCCGAGGGCGAGGAGCTGACCGTCTATCGCCAGGGCGAGTGGCTCGATATGTGCCGTGGGCCGCATCTGGCCTCGACGGGCAAGCTCGACCCGCAGGCGTTCAAGCTGACGCGCGTTTCCGGCGCCTATTGGCGCGGCGACCAGAAGAACGCGATGCTGAGCCGCATCTACGGCACCGGCTGGCTGAACAAGAAGCAGCTGCAGGAGCATCTGACCCGGCTGGAGGAAGCCGCCAAGCGCGATCACCGCAAGATCGGGCAGGAAATGGACCTGTTCCACCTGCAGCCCGAGGCGCAGGGCAGCATCTTCTGGCATCCCAAGGGCTATATCATCTGGCGGCAGCTGGAGGCCTATATGCGCCGCCGGCTCGACGCGGCCGGCTATCGCGAGGTCAAGACTCCGCAGCTGATGGACGCGCGCCAATGGGAGCAGTCCGGCCATTGGGGCAAGTATCGCGAGAACATGTTCGTGGTGCCCGACGAGATTCCGGGCACCGAGGACGACGCGCCGATCCTGTCCGGCGATGCCGACATGATGGCGCTGAAGCCGATGAACTGCCCGGCGCACGTGCTGATCTTCCGCCAGGGCATCAAGAGCTACCGCGACCTGCCGATCCGCATGGCGGAGTTCGGCTGCTGCCACCGGAACGAACCGCACGGCGCGCTGCACGGCCTGATGCGGGTCCGGCAGTTCACGCAGGACGATGCGCACATCTTCTGCCGCGAGGATCAGCTGATCGAGGAAGTCGCGCTGTTCTGCGACCTGCTCGACAGCGTGTACAAGGACCTCGGCTTTCCCGATTACGCGATCAAGCTGGCGCTGAGGCCCGACAAGCGCTTCGGCAGCGACGCGATGTGGGACTGGTCTGAGCAGAGCCTGCGCGACGCGGTCGCCGTCACCGGTCGCAACACGCCGGAATTCGGCTGGGAGGAACTGCCGGGCGAAGGCGCATTTTACGCGCCGAAGCTTGAGTTCCACCTGACCGATGCGATCGGACGGACCTGGCAGGTCGGCACGATGCAGACCGACACGGTGCTGCCCGAGCGGCTGGACGCGAGCTATGTCGGCGAGGACGGCAACCGCCACCGGCCGGTGATGCTGCACCGCGCGATCCTGGGCAGCTTCGAACGCTTCATCGGCATCCTGATCGAGCATTATGCCGGGCGCTTTCCACTATGGCTCGCGCCGGTGCAGGCGGTGGTGGCGACGATCGTGTCCGACGCGGACGATTATGCGCAGCAGGTGCTGGATGCGCTGCAGAAAGCCGGCATCCGCGCCGAGGCCGATCTGCGCAACGAGAAGATCAACTACAAGGTGCGCGAGCACAGCCTGGCCAAGGTCCCGCACTTGCTGGTCGTCGGCAAGCGCGAGGCCGAGGAAGGCAAGGTCGCGATCCGCACGCTTGGCCAGGAAGGCCAGCGGATCATGACGCTCGACGAGGCCGTCGCCTGGCTTTCCGCCGAAGCGGTGCCGCCGGATTTGCGGAGGGGGTGACCTCGCTCACCCGCCACGCAGCTGGCGAGCGGCTGGCGCGGCATCGCCATGCCGAAGGCTATGTCGCGCTGGTGCTGGCGGGGAGCTATGTCGAGGCGGGCGCCGGGGCGCGGATCGCCGCCAGGCCCGGCGACGTGATCTTGCACGGCAGCTATGACGCCCATCAGGACGATTTCGGCCGCGCGGGTGCCACCGTGCTGAACCTGCCGCTGACGGGCGGAATCGCGCGGTATGGGCGCGTCGACGACCCTGACCTGGTCGCCCGGATGGCGGAACGCGATCCCGTCGCGGCGGCCTCGCTGGTTGCAGCGAGGATGACGGTGCTGGATGCGCAGCCAACGGACTGGCCCGACCTGCTCGCCGACGCCCTATCCGGCGATGAGGAGATCGCGCTGGGCGACTGGGCCAACCGGATCGGCATTGCCCCGCAATCGTTGAGCCGCGGTTTCCGCCAGGCCTTTGGCGTCAGCCCGAAACGCTACCGGCTGGAGCAGCGGACGCAGGCGGCGCTGAGGCGCATGGCGGGCTGGAACGGCACGCTTGCGGGCCTGGCTGCGGAGGCGGGCTTTGCCGACCAGGCGCATTTCACGCGCGCTGTTTCCGACATGACCGGCACCTCGCCGCAGCGGCTGAAGGTGCAGTCCGTTCAATCCGGGACGCGGCCGTCCGCCTAGCTTGGCGGTCATGAACCGTCGCACCTTCCTTGCCGCCGCCACTGCCGCGGGCCTTGCCCTCCCCCTTCGCCCGCTCTGGGCCCAGCCCGCCTCCGCGACCGACTGGCGCGTGCGCGAATCCGAAGGGTTCGACGCGATCGCCTTTCTGGGCCCGCTGTCCGGACGCGACCTTTACCGCAGATATTACGCGGCCGACGCCGATGCGTTCGCCGCCAAGCTGCCGGCGGACATCCGCACCGACATCGTCGCGCTGTGGCAGGAGGCGGAGCCGGCGGTGGGGCTGTTCTGGCCGAGTCTCACGACATTCCTGTCCGGAATCCCGCTCACCAGCATCGACGCGGTGATCGCGGCGCTCGCCGATCCGGAACGGACCGTGCGGCCCTCCTACCAGGCGAGCAGCTATTGGGACGCCGACAACTGGGCCTGGTTCGCGAAGACGGCTCCCCGCATCCGCCGAGTGTTCGAGGCGATGCGGGCAGCGGACTTCAGCGGCTTCCGCAAGGCGCGCACCGGCGAGCTCGGGCCGCGGATCGGCGAGGTCCAGCGCGCTCTGGCCGGCTATGACGTGATCAAATGGCAGCGCAAGCTGACCGGCCGCACCTTCGATCCGGCGATCGACATCTACCTGCTGCAATTTTCCAAGCCGCACGGGGTGAAGGTGCAGGGCCAGGCGTTCCTCCAGGCCGCGGACTATGACGTCGCGACGACGGTCAGAATCGCCGCGCACGAGATGCTGCACCCGCCCGTCCCCATGGATGGGCCTGTCGCCAAGGCGGCGCTCGCGACGCTCGGCAAGGATCCGCTGATCACCCGCATCGTCCGCGAGCACGACCCGAAATGGGGCTACACCACGCTGGAGGGCCTGCTGAACGAGGATATGTGCGAAGCGCTCGACCAGATGATCAGCGAGGCGCTGGGCGTCGCGCGCAATCCGGCCGACCGCTGGCGTAAGGCCGATGACGGCATGCATGTGCTGGCGGCGGGACTCTACGGGCTGTTGCGGCAGGACGGCTGGGCGGAGAAGGGCGGCTCGATCGAGGCCTGGCTGGGCGCCGCGACCAGGGCCGGCCGGCTGGCGCCCGCGGTGCTTCATCCGGCCGCCGCGCGGGTGCTGGAACGGCCAGCCGACGCGCTCTGGCCGGTGCCGAAACCGACCGACTGACGCATTCGCGCCACAGGCGGCACGGAACCGCGCGGCCCCGCTTCCGTTGCAGGGGCCGCGTGACTATATAGCGCAGGCAACAACCAACAGGAGCCTAACCTATCCGTCCCCCCATGATGCGGCGCCCGCTGGCGCCTCCGGCCCTTTCCGGCCCGCGATTCAACGAGTTCATCCAGAGCCAGAAGGTTCGGGTGATCGACGAGAATGGCGAGAATCTCGGCGTGATGTACACCCGCGAAGCGATGGAGCAGGCGCGCGAGGTCGGTCTCGACCTTGTCGAAGTGTCGCCCAACGCCGATCCGCCGGTCGCCAAATTCCTCGATGTCGGCAAATTCAAATACGAGGCCCAGAAAAAGGCCAACCTCGCCCGCAAGTCGCAGAAGACGCAGGAGATCAAGGAGATCAAGATGCGTCCGAACATCGACGACCATGATTACGACACCAAGATGAAGAAGGTCGTCGAGTTCATCGAAGAGGGCGACAAGGTGAAGGTCACGATGCGGTTCCGCGGCCGCGAGCTGAGCCATGGCCAGCTCGGCATGGCGGTGCTGCAGCGAGTCGCCGAACAGACCGCCGAAATCGCCAAGGTCGAAGCCCATCCGCGGATGGAAGGCCGGCAGATGCTGATGGTGCTCGCGCCGAAGTGAGCCGCAGCGGATGAGCGCGCGCTCATCCGCGGCTCGGCGGCGCGTATTTACGCCGCGCCCTTCCGCGCCGGCCCCAGCAGAGGCGTGAGATTGCGCCAGCCATAGGCCAGCTCGTCATCGCCTCCGTCCGACCTTTCCGCAACGACATCGCCGCCCAGCCGCTCGTAAAAGCGGCGGGCCGGAGCGTTGGCGGTCAGCACCCAAAGCCATGCTGCGGCAACCCTCTGCGATCAGGCGGCGGGCCATGGCCTGCATGAGCAGCCGGCCGGCGCCGCGTCGCTGCGCCACGCGAAGCACGTAGATCGCCGCGACCTCGCCCGAAAAGCCGGCCGCGGCCAGCTCCACGGCACGCTGGCGGGTGCAGGAGGCAAATCCCACGATGGCGCCGTCCATCTCGGCCACGGCGATGCCGCGCGCGGTTCCTGCCGCCAGTTGGCCGTGCCATTGCGCTGCTCGCTCGCCGACGTTGAGGGCCGCAAGTCGAGCCGGCGGCATCAGATCGGCATAAGCCTCCCGCCACGCAGCGACATGGATTTCCCCGATCCGTCCGCTATCGGCCAACCGGGCCGCGCGGACGCTGAGGTGGGTCACACGGGCGGTTCCCACAGTTCGATTGCGTTGCCTTCGGGGTCGTGGATACGGGCGAAGCGGCCGGTTTCCGGCGCATCCCATTCGGCGTTGGTGATCACCTCGATCCCGGCGGCGCGCAATCGACCCAGCAACGCGTCGATCTGTGACACGCGCAGGTTCAGCATCCATTGCTTGTCGGCTGCGAAATAGTCCGTGTCGTGATTGAACGGCGCGAACACGGTCGGGCCGCCCTGGGTTCGCCACGTCCATTCGTCGGCCGGACCGGAATCGGCGGAGCAGCCCGCGCCCACCCCCAGATGCTCGCGATACCAGCTATTGAGCGCGGCCGGGTCTTCTGCACGGAAGAACAGGCCCCCGATTCCCAAGACCGGCATCATCGATCTCCATGTCGCCCGACGCGTGGCTAGCATGCCGTAGCGTCAATGTCACATCGTCCAGAGACTGTTGCAAAAACGCCGCAACGCGTCGGGAAATCTCCCGGTGCGCGGCAGTGTTGTGGATGTTACGGTGCCGTGACTCTACACTCCGCCCCGGGAGCATGACGTTCGTGGGGAGGATGGGATGACGAAGTCGGCTTGGCTGCTGGGTGCGGCCTTTTTTACATTCGCGGCGCCGGGATTTGCGCAGGACACGCAGAGCGCGTCGTCGACGGCCGGACCGGCCGCGAGCGATGCCTCGGACCAGGTCGCCAATGCCGGCGACATTATCGTCACCGCCACCCGCCGCGCCGAGGCGCTGTCGGACGTGCCGATCGCGGTTTCGGCCGTGTCGGCGGAATCGCTGCAGAACTCCGGCGCCAACGATATCCGCCAGCTGAACCAGCTCGCGCCGTCGCTGCTGGTGTCGTCGACCGGCTCCGAAGCGAACGGGTCGGCCCGCATCCGCGGCATCGGCACGGTCGGTGACAATCCGGGCCTCGAAAGCTCGGTCGCGGTGTTCGTCGACGGCGTCTATCGCTCGCGCTCCGGCATCGGCCTGAACGAGCTCGGCGAAGTCGACCGCATCGAAGTGCTGCGCGGGCCGCAGGGCACGCTGTTCGGCCGCAACGCCTCGGCCGGCCTGATCCACATCATCACCAAGAAGCCGAGCTTCGATTTCGGCGGCTATGGCGAGTTCAATTACGGGAATTATAACTCCATCCGCGCCGCGGGAGCAGTGACGGGCCCGATCACCAAGACGCTCGCTGCGCGATTGGACGCCGTTTATGTGAAGCGCGACGGCTTCTATCACGACGTCACCAACAACACCGACGTCAACGACCGCGATCGCTATTTCGTGCGCGGCCAATTGCTCTACGAGCCGAGCGATGACCTGTCGGTGCGGATCATCGGCGACTACACCCACCGCGACGAGAAATGCTGCGGCGCCGTCTATATCGACCAGACGGTGAACCCCGCCAATCGGAACCTGCTCGATCCGACCAAGAACACGATCATCCAGGCGCTGCTGGGCCTGGGCGAGCCGGCGGCGGCGTTCAGCAATCCCTTTTCGCGCAACATCTATCCGTCGCCGGGCCGCAGCTATCGGGGCATCACCAAGGATTGGGGCGTCTCCGGCGAGGTCAATTGGAAGCTTGGCGAGGCGAACCTGACCTCGATCACCGCCTATCGCGACTACAAGTCGAACCAGGGATCGGACACCGACTATTCGTTCGTCGACATCCTGTACCGCGCGCCCGGCAATGCGGCCTATCAGCGTGAATTCCGCACGTTCAGCCAGGAGCTGCGGCTGCAAGGCTCGGCATTCGACAAGAAGCTCGACTGGCTGATCGGCGGCTATTTCGCCAACGAAAAGCTCGACCTGACCGACAATCTGAAATTCGGCACCCAATATGGCCGCTTCGCGACATGCCGGCTGGTCGGCGCGTTCGGCTTTCCGAGCAGCTTCTTCAGCCCGGGCAGCGCGGCGTGTCTGAGCCCGACCGGCCGCGCCGTCCTGAGCGGACAGCTGGCCGCCCAGGGCATTCCGTCACCGTTCGGCGCCGGCGGCCCGGCGATCGTGGCGGGCTTCGACCGGCTCGACGCGATCAACAATGTCGGCGATAACAATGCCCTTTATCGCCAGCGCGACACCAATTTCGCGTTTTTCACGCACAACATCTTCCACCTGACCGACACCTTCGACATCACCCTGGGCGCGCGATACACGCACGACCGCAAGAAGTTCGGGGCGACCTTCAATAACAACAATACCATCTGCCCCGTGCAGCAGGCCAACCTGACGCCGCTGCTGACGACGCCGCTGTCCGCGGCCGCGGGCGCGCTGATCAACCTCAGCTGCCAGGGCAACGCGACGTCCGAGCTTAACGGCGTGTCGATCAGCGACCGGCGCGGCGAGAGCGAGTTCACCGGCACTGCGGTCGTTTCATGGAAGCCGTCGCCCGACTGGCTGGTGTATGCGAGCTATTCGCGCGGCTACAAGGCGGGCGGGTTCAATCTCGACCGCTCGGCGCTGAAGCCGCCGATCTTCCTCGTGAACGGCGTGCCCACCACCACGTTCGCCGCGGCGGGCGGTGCCCAGTCCCTGGTCGGCAACCTGCAGTTCGCGCAGGAAACCAACGACGCCTATGAGCTCGGCTTCAAATATTCGAGCCGCATGTTCTCGCTGAACGTAGCGGCGTTCCACCAGCGCTTCTCCAACTTCCAGCTGAACACGTTCAACGGCTCGGTCTTCCTGGTCCAGAACGTCAACGGCTGCAGCCAGGATCTGGGCGGGGCAGACCGCGACCAGGATGTCTCGCCGCTGCTGCCCAACTTCAATGCGGCCGCGAAGGCAACCGGCAGCTGCCCGGCCAACGACGTCGGCCCCGGCGTGCTGTCGACGGGCGTCGAGATCGAAAGCGCGATCCGGCCGACGCGCGACGTGTCGATCGGCCTGGGCCTGACGGTCGCGAATACGCACTATCGCCAGAACCTGGTCGGCAATGCGAGCGGCGTGCCGCTCGACCCGGCGCTGCGCGAGCTGCCCGGCCGCAAATTGTCGAACGCACCGGAAGCGGTCGCGACCGGCTCGTTCACCTGGACGCCGCCGATCGGCGACGGCGGCATTACCGGCCTGCTCTATGTCGATGGCCGCGTCACCAGCGACTACAACACCGGGTCCGACCTCTTCCCGCAGAAAGGCCAGGATGGCTTTGCGGTGTTCAACGGCCGCATCGGCATCCGCGGCCCGCATGAGCGCTGGGCGGTCGAGGTGTTCGTGCAGAACATGTTCAACAAGAACTATGCCCAGGTCGCGTTCAATACGCCGTTCCAGGCGGGGCGCACGATCGCGCCCTTCACGACCGCGGAATATCCGGGCGCCGCCCAGATTTTCTCGGCCTTCCTGGCGGAGCCGCGCACCTACGGCGTGACGGTCCGCACGCGGTTCTGATCAGGTCCTCCCCTCAGCTCTGCTGAGGGGAGGGGGACCGCTCGGCCCAGCCGAGTGGTGGAGGGGCCGACCGCGGCACGGGCGGAAACACCCTCCGCTTCGCTCCGGGCCCCTCCACCATGCTTCGCATGGTCCCCCTCCCCAAGCGAGCTTGGGGAGGATTTGCTTACGCCGCCGCTTTCTCTCCCGCGGTGCCTTCCGCCGCCTCCAGCAGCCTTTTCTCCAGGCTCTTCAGCCGCGCAGGCGAAGTGATCTTAGCGCCGATCAGGTCGGTGACGTAAAAGGTATCGACCGCGCGCTCGCCATACGTGGCGATATGGGCGGAGTGGATCGTCATCTTCGACTGGAACAGCCCGTAGGCGAGCGCGTGGAGCAGCGCGGGGCGGTCGCGGGCATTGACCTCGACGACCGTGAAGCGGTTCGACGCGCGGTTGTCGATCAGCACGTTGGGCGCGATCGGGAACGCCTCCGCCCGCACGCGCGGTAAGGGCTTGGCCGCCAGCCGCTCCGGCAGGCGCGTGCGGTTGGCGAGCGCGTCCTCGATCGCCGCCTTCAGCCGCTCCAGCCGGCTGGCTTCGTCAAACGGGCG
Source organism: Sphingomonas changbaiensis NBRC 104936 (assembly GCF_000974765.1). Lineage (GTDB taxonomy): Bacteria > Pseudomonadota > Alphaproteobacteria > Sphingomonadales > Sphingomonadaceae > Sphingomonas_B > Sphingomonas_B changbaiensis. Next base: position 87,992 of record NZ_BBWU01000042.1, read on the forward strand.
GCCGAACGGGTCCTGGACCAGGAAGTTGTCGAGCGCCATGCCGTCCTGCGTCGTGTGAATGCGCGCGTCGATGATGCTGCCGCCGGCCAGATGAATGGCGCCGGCGATGCGGTAGAACAGCCCCGGATGGTCGCTCGCATAGACAGTCACCAGCGTCGCGCCGCGTTCGGGGTAGACGGAGGCGGCAATCGACAGCTGCTGGTCGCCGGCAGCGGCGACGTGCCGGGCGTTGGCTTCGAGGATGTCGATCGGTTCTGCGATCCAATAGGCCTCGGGCAGCCGGCGCGCGAGGGCCGCGAAGTCGGCATCCGGCCAGCCGAGCCCTTCCGCCACCGCGCGCTGCTTCGCCTCGACCCGTTCCTTGCGCCCGGTCTGCTTGTGGCCGAGCCGCAGCACTTCCTCTGCGCCCTCGAAGATGTCGGTCAGCAGCTGGCGCTTCCAGCTGTTCCAGACGCCGGGACCGACCGCGCGGATATCGACGATCGTCAGCACCAGCAGCAGCTTCAGCCGTTCCGGACTCTGCACCGCCTCGGCGAAATCGAGGATCGTCTTGAAGTCCGAGAGATCGCGCTTGAACGCCGTCGCCGACATCAGCAGGTGATGACGCACCAGCCAGGCGACGGTCTCGGTCTCGGCCGGGGAAAGCCCGAGCCTCGGGCAGAGCTGCTGCGCGATCTCCGCCCCCAGCACGCTGTGATCGCCGCCCCGGCCCTTGGCGATGTCGTGCAGCAGCACGGCGACATAGAGCACGCGCCGCGAGACGATGTGGCGGATGATCGCGGTGGAAATCGGATGTTCGGCTTTCAGCGCGCCGCGGTCGATCTGCGCGAGCAGGCCGATCGCGCGGATCGTATGCTCGTCGACCGTATAGTGATGATACATATCGAACTGGGTCTGGGCGACGACCCGGCCGAAGTCCGGCACGAAGCGGCCGAACACCCCGGCCTCGTTCATCCACCTGAGCACCGTCTCCGGATCGCGCGGGGAGGTCAGCACGTCGAGGAACAGCGCGTTCGCGCGCGGATCGCGGCGGACCTTCGCATCGATCAGCCGGGCGTCGCGCCGGGCGGCACGGACCGCGGCCGGGTGGAGTTCCAGCCCATGCTTGTCCGCCAGCGCAAACATCTCGATCAGCCGCACCGGATCCTGTTCCAGGAAATCGTCGGACGGCAAGGCCAGCCGGCCCCGGACCAGCTTGAATCCGTTCAGCTTGCGCGGGCGGCGCGGGATCGCGGCGAGCGTGAAGCGGCGTCCCGGCCGGGCGAACTGCTCGTCGAGATGGTCAAGGAACAGGCCGGTCAGATCGCCGACCGTTTTCGCCTGCAGGAAATAATAGTGCATGAACCGCTCGACCGCCGATTTTCCGGGTCGGTTCGCGTAACTCATTCGCTCGGCGATCTCGCGCTGATAGTCGAAGGTCAGCCGTTCCTCGGCGCGCCCGGCGACCATGTGCAGGTGGCAGCGCACCGCCCAGAGGAAATTCTCGGCGCGCTGGAATTGATGCAGCTCTTCCCGGGTCAGCAGCCCCGCATCGACAAGGCCGGCGACCGAATCGACGCGGTGGACGTATTTGCCGATCCAGAACAGGGTGTGGAGGTCGCGCAGGCCGCCCTTGCCTTCCTTCACGTTCGGCTCGACGACGTAGCGGCTGTCGCCCATGCGCCGGTGCCGCTCATTCCGCTCCTCGAGCTTTGCCGCGACGAATGCCTTGTCGGTGCCGGCGACCACCTCGCGGTGGAAGCGCGCAATGCCTTCGTCGTTGAGCGCCTGGTCGCCCCAGATGAAGCGGCTCTCCAGCAGCGCGGTGCGGACGGTCAGATCGTTTTGCGCCATCCGCACCATGTCGTCGAGCGAACGGCTGGAATGGCCGACTTTCAGCCCCAGGTCCCAGAGGGTGTAGAGCATCGACTCGATGACCTGCTCGACCCAGCCGGTCTGCTTCCAGGGCGTCAGAAACATCAAGTCGACGTCCGAATAGGGCGCCATTTCGCCGCGCCCGTAGCCGCCGACGCCCAGCAGCGCGATCCGCTCGCCGGCCGTGGGATTGCCGAGCCGGTACAGCCGCTGCGTCGTGAAATCGAAGGTGAGGCGGAGGATCTGGTCGACCAGGAACGCCTGCGCGCTCGCCGCCTCCAGCCCGCGCGACGGATTAAGCGTCAGCCGGTCGGCGATCTCGGCGCGGCCCGCCTCGAGCGCAGCCTTCAAAAGCGCGACCACCTGTTGCCGCAGGGCCGCTTCGTCCCCCTCCAGCGCCGCGATCGAGTCCGACAGCGCCCGCCGATCGATGATCGCGCGTCGGTTGGGAACGGAGTCGAGGCGGCCGGCCATCCAGACTACATAGGAGCACAGATGCGAAAGGGGGAGTTGTGACCGATCATCCACTCGACCGTCCCGTGTGGAATGCGCTAACGACGCGGCAGGCGGCGCTTAGCGTCGGCGATGGTCGCGCTCGGCGGTATCGTCCGGAGATCAATCTGTTCGCCGCGGGGGCAGAGCCCTCCGAGGCCTGCGCCGAGGCGATCGGGCGCTTTCTGGCTGATGGCGGGCCGATCGGGCTGGTTGAGGCGGCGCCCTTCCCTGCGATCCCGGGCGGGCGCGTGGAGAAGCAGGCCATCGTCAACCAGATGGTCGCGACGGCATCCCCGGGCGTGGCGGAAGCGTTCGACTATCTGGTGCTGGGCGGTGCCGATGCGGCGGAGATGCTGGCGCTGGCGACGCTGACCGCGCCAGGCCCGTTCTTTGCCGAGACGCACCGGATGGGATATTTCATCGGCGTGCGCGAAGGCGGGCGTCTGGTCGCGATGGCAGGCCAGCGGATGCGCGTGCCCGGGTTCACCGAAGTGAGCGCGGTGTGCACCCATCCGGAGTTTCGCGGCCGCGGCTATGCCGGCAAGCTGATGCGCGTGCTGATCGAGCGGATCGTGCGCGAAGGCGATGCCGCGTTCCTGCACGTTTACCCGGATAATGCAGGGGCGATCGGGCTTTACGAAGCGCTGGGGTTCCGGCTGCGGGCGGAAATGATGTTTACGGTTCTGGCGAAGGCTTGATCCTCCCCTGCAAGGGGAGGGGGACCGCTCGCGAAGCGAGTGGTGGAGGGGTGTCACAGCCCGAGTTCTAGTCTGAAGCGCTGACACCCCTCCGTCGCGCTTCGCGCGCCACCTCCCCTCTAAGGGGAGGAGCTTATTCCCGCGCCATGCTCTTCAGCCGGTACAGCACCTCCAGCGCCTCGCGTGGCGTGAGGGCGTCGACGTCCAGTCCTTCCACCTCGGCGCGGATCGCGTCGCATTCGGCGTCGTCGGCCTGCGCCGTGGCCGCGAACAGGGGGAGGTCGTCCAGGCCCGCGGCGATGCCGCCGGTCTTTTCGCGGCCGGATTCCAGCTTCTTCAGCACGTCGCGCGCGCGCCCGAGCACGGGCGGCGGCAGGCCGGCGAGCTTGGCGACGGCCAGGCCATAGCTGCGGTCGGCGGCGCCTTCCGCCACTTCGTGGAGCAGGACGAGATCGCCTTTCCATTCGCGCGCGCGGACGTGATGGAGCGAGAGCGCGTCGAGCGTGCCGGCGAGGCGCGTCAGTTCGTGATAATGGGTCGCGAACAGGCAGCGGCACCGATTGAGGTCGTGCACCGCCTCGACCACCGCCCAAGCGATGGCGAGGCCATCATAGGTCGAGGTGCCGCGGCCGACTTCGTCGAGGATCACGAAGCTGTGCGGGGTCGCCTGCGCCAGGATCGCCGCGGTCTCGACCATTTCGACCATGAAGGTCGAGCGACCGCGCGCCAGATTGTCCGACGCGCCGACCCGGCTGAACAGACGATCGACCAGGCCCAGCGTGGCCGAAGCGGCGGGAACGTAGCTGCCGGTCTGGGCCAGCACGGCGATCAGCGCGTTCTGGCGCAGAAAGGTCGACTTGCCACCCATGTTCGGCCCGGTGACCAGCCACAGGCGCGCGTCTTCCGACAGCCGGCAATCGTTGGCGACGAAGCGCGCGCCGGCCTTGGCGACCGCGGCCTCGACGACCGGGTGACGTCCGGCCTCGATCTCCAGGCACGGATGCTCGACCAGCGTCGGGCGGCACCAGCCGCCTTCCACCGCGCGTTCGGCGAGGCCGGCGGCGACGTCGAGCCGGGCAATCGCGTCCGCGGCGGCTGCAATGGCGTCGCGGCGGGCGAGCGCCTGCTCGCTCAAATCCTCAAGATGCGCCGCTTCGGCGGCGAGCGCGTGGGCGCCGGCCTGGGTCACGCGCAGCGCCTGCTCGTGGAGCTCGGGCGCGTTGAAGCGGACGACGCCGGCGAGCGTCTGCCGGTGGGTGAAGCCGGATTCCGCCGCCATCAATTTGTCGGCGGCGCGCGCGGGCACTTCGACATGGTAGCCGAGCACGCCGTTGTGGCGGATCTTGAGCGCCGGAATCCCGGTCTGGTCGCGGTAGCGCGCCTCCAGCGCGGCGATCGCCCGCCGTCCCTCGCCGCCGAGGCTGCGGAGCTCGTCGAGCGCCGCATCATAGCCTTCGGCGATATAGCCGCCTTGCGACGGATCGAGCGGCGGGTTCGGAATAAGCGCGCGGCTCAACACGTCTGTGAACGCGGCATGACCTTCGAGAGCGGGAAGCAATTGCGCGAGAAGCGCCGGCGGCTGGTCGATCCGGGCGAGCCGGTCGCGCAGCTGGCGCGCCTCGATCAGTCCGTCGCGCAGCTGGGCGAGATCGCGCGGGCCGCCGCGCTTCGCGACCAGCCGCCCGAGCGCGCGGCCGATGTCCGGCATCGCCCGCAGCGCGGCGCGGGTGGCGTGGCGAAGACCATCTTCGTGAAAGAGCGCGACGAGGTCGAGCCGCGCCTGGATGCGGGGGCGATCGGTGAGCGGCGCGCCGAGGTCGCCGGCAAGCAGCCGTGCGCCGGCGCCGGTGACGGTGCGGTCGATCGCGTCGAGCAGGCTGCCGCTGCGGCCGCCGCCCTGCGCCTGAGTCAGCTCCAGGCTCTCCCGCGTGGCGGCGTCGATCAGCATGTGCTCCGAAGCGGAGCGATGCTGCGGCCGCTGCAGGAACGGCAGCGCGCCCTTGCCGACATGCTCCAGATACGCGACCAGTCCGCCCGCCGCGGCTATGCCTGGCCGGCCGAACTGGCCGAGCCCGTCAAGCGTTGCGACGCCGAACAAGCCACACAGCCGGCGCTCGGCCCCGGTGCTCTCGAACGACGCGCGGGGCCGCTCGACCGTCGCTCGGCCCCAGCCTTCAGGCGCGATCACTTCGGCGGCGGCGTAATGGGCGAGCTCGGCATCGAGCAGGTCCGGCGCGATCTCCGCGATCTCGAAACTGCCGGTCGAAATGTCGGCGGCAGCGAGGCCGAGCATGCCGCCGATCTCCGCGAGCGCCACCAGCCAGTTCGAACGGCGCGCGTCGAGCAGCGTCTCTTCGGTCAGCGTGCCCGCCGTCACGAAGCGGACGATCGCGCGCTCGACCAGCGCCTTGGAGCCGCGCGCCTTTGCCTCGGCAGGGGACTCGGTCTGCTCGGCGATGGCAACCCGGAAGCCAGCCCTGATCAGCCGGGCGAGATAGGATTCGGCGGCATGGACCGGCACGCCGCACATCGGGATCGGCGCGCCGTCATGTTCCCCCCGCGACGTCAGCGCGATGTCGAGCGCGGCGGCGGCGGCTTTCGCATCGTCGAAGAACAGCTCGAAGAAATCGCCCATCCGATAGAAGAGCAGGCAATCGTCCGCTTCCGCCTTGAGGCGCAGATATTGCGCCATCATCGGCGTTGGGGCGCTGTTCATGTTGGTTCGATTAGCGTTCGGCGCCCGGCTTTCCAACGGGTGCGTTATCGGTCACAGTCGCAATCCACAGAAAGAAAGAGCCGGGTGGCCCAGGCGTTCATCAATGCGATCGGGACTGCCGTGCCCGACCACGACATTCACCAGGCCTTTATCGGCTGGGCGCTGGACAGGATTCCGGACCCGCGCCAGCGCAAATTGTTCGATCGGATGGTCGGGCGCAGCGGGATCGAGCATCGCTGGTCGGTGCTGCCCCGCGCCGACAATGGCGGAACGCCGATCGAGCCCGGCGGCTTCTATCATGGCGACATGCTGCCGAGCACGGCGCCCCGGATGCGGCTTTACGGCGAGGTCGCGCCGGCGCTGGCGCTGAAGGCGATCGGCGGCCTCGAATTCGATCCTGCCGAGATCACCCATATCGTGGTCGCGAGCTGCACCGGCTTTGTCGCGCCCGGCGTCGACCAGATCGTCGCGCGCCGGCTGGGGCTGCGCCCGTCGGTCGAGCGGCTGCTGGTCGGCTATATGGGCTGCTATGCCGCCGTGGTGGCGCTCAGGAGCGCGCGGCACATCGTGCGGTCGGACCCGAGCGCGAAGGTGCTGGTCGTCACCGTCGAGATCTGCTCGCTGCACCTGCACGAGATGCACGAAGTCGAGTCGCTGCTGGCCGGCCTGCAGTTCGGCGACGGAGCGGCCGCGGCGCTGGTCACGGCCGAGCCGGACGGGATCGAGATCGACACGCCGTTCGCGACGACGCTCGCCGAATCCGACCGGCTGATCCGCTGGGACATCACCGACGAGGGGTTCGCGATGCACCTGTCGGGCGAAGTGCCGGGCCGAATCGGAGCCGCGCTCGCCGAACCGGAGCTGCGCGAAGCAATCGTCGATGGCGGTGTCGATCAATGGGCGGTGCACGCCGGCGGCCGCTCGATTCTCGATGCGGTCGAGAATTCGCTGCAGCTGCCGCCCGATTCGCTCGCCGAGTCGCGCGCGGTGCTGCGCGATTTCGGGAACATGTCGTCTTCCACGCTGATGTTCGTGCTGGCGCGGCTGTTCGACCGGCCGATCGAGCGCGGCGTCGCGATCGCCTTCGGGCCCGGCCTCGCCGCCGAGGGATTTCGGTTCCGCAGCGCATGACCCTCGCAGTCCGCAGCCTTGCCGATGAGCAGATGGATGCGGAGGAGCTGTCCGCATCGGATTATGCGGCGATCATCGGCGACCTGGCCAAGGCGAATTGGTGGACGATGGCGGCGCGGCCGACGCTCTCATTCGTCGAGCGTGCGACCAAGGGCCGGCCATTCCGCCTGCTCGATGTCGGCTTCGGGCATGGCGACATGCTGCGCACGATCGCCCGCTGGGCCGAGCGGCGCGCCCAGACATGCGAGCTGGTCGGCATCGACCTCAACCCGCGCAGCGAGCCGGCGGCGCGCGCGGCGACGCCGTCCACTCTCCCGATCCGCTATGTGACCGGCGACTATGTCGAGCTGGCCGGCCAGCCGTGGGACCTGATCGTCTCGAGCCTGGTCGCGCATCACATGACGCACGCGCAGCTGGTCGCGTTCCTGCGCTTCATGGACGCGACCGCGCAAATGGGCTGGCTGGTCAACGACCTGCACCGCCACGCCTTGCCGCATTTCGGCTTTCCGATCCTCGCCCGCCTGATGCGCTGGCACCGCGTCGTCCGTGAGGACGGTACCTTGTCGATCGCGCGGTCCTACCGCCCCGCCGAGTGGCCGCCGATCCTGGCCGAGGCGGGCGTCAGCGCGCGGGTCTATCGCGCGTTTCCGTTCCGGCTGTGCGTCGAGAAGATACGATAATCCTGGGCGGCGGGCCGGCCGGCTCGGCCGCCGCGATCACGCTCGCGAAGGCCGGGGAGCGGCCGTTGGTGCTCGAACGCCAGCGCGAAACCGGCGACGCCTTGTGCGGCGGATTCCTGAGCTGGCATAGCCTGGCGCTGCTGGAGCGGCTGGGCATCGAAAAGTTGCGCGGCGCGACTGTCGATCATGTGCGGCTGTTTTCACCAAACGGCTCTGCGAGCGCGCGACTGCCGCGCCCCGCGCTCGGCCTCTCCCGGCGGCAGCTCGATTCGCGCCTGCTCGCACACGCCGAAGCGCTGGGCGCGCGGGTCGAACGCGAGGTGACGGCGCGCGCGCTGGACGGCTGCACGATCCGGACCGACGGCGAGACCTTCGCGCCCGACCGGCTGCTGCTGGCGACCGGAAAGCACGACGTGCGTGGCGGCGGCCGGCCAAAGCCGGACGGCGACCCGGCGCTGGGGCTGCGCGTGCGGCTCGGGCCCGCGCCGGCGCTGACGCGGCTTGTCGACGGCGCGATCGAGCTGCACCTGTTCGACCGCGGCTATGCCGGGCTGGTGCTGCAGGAAGACGGCAGCGCAAACCTGTGCCTGGCGGTGCGCAAGTCCCGGCTGAACGAGGCGGGCGGCCCCCGCGCGCTGCTGCACGCGATCGGTCGCGACGTGCCCGCGCTCGGCGAGCGGCTGGCCTGGCTGGCAGACCAAGCCGCCATCGATGCGATCGCCTCCGTTCCCTATGGCTGGCGCGCGACCGGAACCACGCCGGGCGTCTACCGGCTCGGCGATCAGGCTGGCGTCATGCCGTCACTGGCGGGCGAAGGCATGGGGATCGCGCTGACGAGCGGCCTGCTGGCCGGCGAAGCGGTGCTGGCCGGTCGCCCGGCCGAGGCGTTCCAGCGCGACCTGGCGCGCCGCACGGGCCGGCCGATCGCCGTCGCGCGTGCGATCCTGGCGTTTGCGGAGCGGCCGCCCAGAGCGCCACTGCTGGTCCGCACGATGCGACTGGCGCCGGGCCTCGCGACCCTGCTCGCCCGCGCGACCCGCGTCGGCCATTGAAGCGCCGCGCCCATTGGCCCACATTGCCGCCATGGAAAAGCTCGACCTTCCCGAATCCGAGTGGCGCAAGCGCCTGACGCCCGAGCAATATCATGTGCTGCGCGAAGCCGGCACCGAACGCGCCTTCGCCGGCGCGCTGTATGACAATAAGGCGCAAGGCACGTACCGCTGCGCGGCGTGCGGCGCGGACCTGTTCGCGAGCGACACCAAATATGATTCGGGATCGGGCTGGCCGAGCTTCACCCACCCGTTCGCGCCCGGGGCGGTGACCGAGCACGAGGACGTCAGCCACGGTATGCGCCGCGTCGAAGTGCGCTGCGCGAAGTGCGACGGGCATCTGGGCCATGTTTTCCCCGACGGCCCCGGCCCCGACGGGCTGCGCTACTGCATCAACAGCGTGTCGCTGGATTTTAAGCCGCAATAGGAAAGCCGCACGGGAGTCCGTCCCGCTTTCGAGTCCGTTCGTCGCGCCAACTACTCAGCTCGTCGTGACAGCGAATCGTTCGCCTGATACGATTCGTTCGTCGGGGGAACGGAGACAGCGATGGCGACGATCGAAAAAACACAGACGCTCGTAGCCAACTACGAAGCTTTCGAAAGAATGTTGCCTAGGCTTCTTCTGGAGGCGCCTGGGCAATATGCTCTCTTAAGGGATCAAGCCCTGGTTGGAACTTATCAAACTGCTGCCGAAGCCCAAGCAACGGGGCATCGGAGCTTTGACGACGGCCTGTTTTCGGTCCAGAAGATCAAAGAGGGCGCGGTTAGCTTGGGCTACTTCTCGTATGCCAGATATTGTCGGGTCGCATAACGGGTCCCAAGTTTTCGTCTCCGTTGTTCTCCTGCCGATTACTCGGTTTGAGGATACGATCGGACCGGGCGCACTCGGACGATCCCTTAATATGCAGGTTCTATGTGCGCTCGTGGATACAGGTGCGCAGGTCACCAGCATCACTGAAAAGGCGGCTCAGAAGCTCAATCTCGAACCTTCTGGGATCGTGGGGATCCAAGGGTTCGGCGGCCCAAGCTATCACAATTCCTATATATTCAAGCTTGGCTTTGTGGATTTGAAGCAAAGCGAGCTAGGCTATCATCAACCTTTCTTCCATCTGCTGGACCGGGAAATTGAAGGTCCGGAGTTCGATTGCGGGGTGGATGCCGAGTTCGACGTGCTTCTAGGTATGGACGTGTTATCAATCGGCACTCTAACGATCTCGAATACCGGAGGTTTCAAATTCTCCTTTTAACCAAGGGTGACCGCCTAAATTCTGAGCGAAAAAGAACACGTGAACGGGTCATGCAAGCCAGAAAGGGGCATTCGTTCATCCTTGTGACAGGCGGGCTTAGCCAGTAGACCCGGCGTACCCCGATGGCTTCTCCTCCGCGCCCTTCGCGCCCTCCCCAGCCCAAACCCGGTCCGTCGAAAGGTCGGCGCACGCTTGGCCGCATTCTGAAGATCGGCGGCGCCGGCGCGCTGGTCGCGATCATCGCCCTTATCGTTGCGGTCTATCTGCAGGCGTCGACGCTGCCGACTTATTCCGAGCTCAAATCCTCGCCCAACGGGCAGATGATCCGCGTCCATGCCGCGGACGGATCGGTGCTGGTGTCGCTGGGGCCGAGCTATGGCGAATGGCTGAGCTACGACCAGATCCCGCAGGTGATGAAGGATGCGATGACCTCGGTCGAGGACAAGCGCTTCCGTTCGCACCTGGGCGTGGATCCGATCGGCATTGCGCGGTCGCTCTATGTGCGGGCGAAGCGCGGCTATTGGGCCCAGGGCGGATCGACGATCACCCAGCAGCTCGCGCGCAACATCTTCCTGACCAACAACCGCACCTTCGCCCGCAAGGCGCGCGAATGGCTGCTGGCGCTGGCGCTCGAGCGGAAATTCACCAAGGACCAGATCCTCGAGCTCTATCTGAACAAGGTCTATTTCGGCGGCGGCTCCTACGGGATCGACGCCGCATCGCGCCGTTTCTTCGGCCATTCGGCGAGCAATCTCAGCCTGTCCGAAGCCGCGGTGATCGCCGGCCTGGTGAAGGCGCCCTCGCGCTATTCCCCGACTGCCGATGCAGAGGCCGCGATCGGCCGGTCGGGCGTCGTGCTGAACTCGATGGTCGAAAACGGCGTGATCACGCCGGCCGAAGCCGCCAACGCCGAAAGCGCGAAGGTGAAGCTCAACGAGGACGTGAACGAGAACAGCGCCCGCTATTTCACCGACTGGGCGTTGCCGCAGCTCGAAACGCTGATCGACGAAACCGTCGAGCCGCTGGACGTCTGGACCACGCTTGACCCCGACATGCAGAAGGCGGCGCAGGAAGCGATCCGCGCCAACGTGCCGAACGGGGCGCAGGGCGCGCTCGTCTCGCTCGATCGCGACGGCGCCGTCCGCGCGATGATCGGCGGCAAGGATTATGTGAAGTCGATCTACAACCGCGCGACGCAGGCGACGCGGCAGCCGGGATCGTCGTTCAAGCTGTTCGTCTATCTCTCCGCGCTCGAGGCCGGCTACAAGCCCGACGACACCGTCGTCGACGAGCCGGTGACGATCGGCGGCTGGAGCCCGCGCAACAGCAACGGCCGCTATACCGGCGCGATCAACCTGCGCACCGCCTTCACCTATTCCGTCAACACGATCGCGGCGAAGATCGGTCAGGACGTCGGCACCACGACGATCGCCGACATGGCGCGGCGGTTCGGCATCACGACGCCGATCAACACCCAGCCGTCGATGGTGCTCGGCACGTCCGACGTGCGGCTGATCGACATGACCCGCGCCTTCGCCTCGGTCGGGTCCAAGGGCATCGCGATCGTGCCTTACGGCATCACCAAGGTGACCACGACCGGCGGCCGCGTGCTCTACAAGCATGAGACCGACACCTCGCGCGTGCTGGTCGCGCCCTGGGTGGCGGCGGAGATGACCGACCTGATGCAGAGCGCGGTGTCGGCCGGCACCGGGCGTGCTGCGCAGATCGGCCGCCCCGTTGCCGGCAAGACCGGCACGACGAGCAGCAACAAGGATGGCTGGTTCCTCGGCTTTTCGAGCGGACTGACGACCGGCGTGTGGATGGGCCGCGACGACGCGCGACCCGTACCGGGACTGCAGGGCGGCACCGCGCCGGCGCGGGCGTTCGCAGCCTATATGCGCGTCGCCGTCGCCGACAGGCCCGTCGAGCCGTTCGAAACGCAAGTGAAGCTGCCCCAATGGCAGCTCGAGCCCGACGCCGAGGCCTATTACGGCAACAGCGACCAGCCGGCGCCTCAGCAGCAGCAACAACAGCTCTATGACGAGCAGGGCAACCCGATTCCGCCCGACGTGCGGCCCTATGACAATCAGGGGATTCCGCCCGATCAGGCCGGTCAGCCCGGTCAGGGCGGCCAGGAACGGCTCGACGATGCATTCCTCGACCGAGCGCTCGGCCGCGATCGTTCTGCGCCACCGCCGCAGCAGCAGCGGGATCCGCGTTATCCGGGCGACCCGCGGGACGGCCGCTATCCTCCGCGCGATCCCCGCGCCTATCCGCCGCCACCGTCGCCGGGCGAGTTTCGAGGCCGCCCGCGCGACCTCCCGCCGCAGGATCAGGGCCGGCCGTATCCGTGAAGCGAGGCGCCGTTGGCGCGAAGCCACGCACGTGCGGCAGACGGACTTTCGCCGAGCAATTGCTCTTCCAGTGCCTTGAACGCGGGCCCGTGATTCATGTGCACGCGATGCGCGACTTCGTGCGCCACGGTTGACCGTCGCACGAACGCCGGCGCGAGGATCAGGCGCCAGCTGTAGCGGATATCGCCGTTCGCTGAGCAGCTGCCCCAGCGCGAGCGTGTGTCGCCGACGGTCACGCGGCCGATGCTGACTCCGGCTTGCACGGCAAGCGCGCGCGTCTCCGCGTCCAGCACGCGCCGTGCCTCCCCCTTCAGCCAGCGCAGCACCCGTGCTTCGAACAGCTCGGGGTCGCCGCCGACGCAAAGCTCCGCAGATCGACGGTGGACGCCGCGCGATCCGGGCGCGGCAACCAGCACCAGCGGCTCACCCCCGACCGCGATGCTCAGGCCGGGCTCGAAGCGCCGGCCCGACGGGCGCTCAGCAAGCTGGGCTTCCACCCAGGGCCGCTGCTCCTCCACCCAGGCATAGGCGTGGCGCAGCGATGCGCGGCGGGGAAGCGTCAGCCGGACGGCACCGTCGCGCGGATCGACGCGCAGCCGCATCACGCGCGCGCCGGCGTGGCGCACGACCTGCACCGGCCGGCCGTCGAAGCGCGGTTCAGCCTTCGAGAATATGGTCTTCAAGTTCGCCCGCATCGACCTCGGAGATCGTCCAGCCGCGCACCGACATGCCCGCCTTGTGCACCGAATCCGGATCGCCGCTGTTGAGCGGATGCCAGTCAGCGAGCGGCTTGCCCTCGGCGCGCAGCCGATAGGCGCAGGTGCCGGGCAGCCAGTCGAGCGTCGCGGCGAGCTTGGGCGTCAACCGCACGCATTCGGGCACGAACGCGCGGCGGTGGCGATAATTGCTGCAGCGGCCGCTGTGCCGGTCGAGCAGCTTGCAGGCGACGTTGGTCGGGAACAGCTCTCCGGTCACATCGTCCTCGAGCTTGTGGACGCAGCATTTGCCGCAGCCGTCGCACAGCGCTTCCCATTGCGCGCGGTCGAGCGCTTCGAGCGGCAGATCCTCCCAGAACCGTCCGCTGCTCACCGCACCCACTTCTTCAGCTCCGCCGCGATCTCATCGGGCGTGCCGTCCTGCGGGATCAGCGCGATCGGGTCGCCCTTCGGCCCGAACAGATAGGCGACGCGGCTGTGGTTCATCAGATAGTCGGTCGCGCCCGGCCGCTGCTGCTTGGAGTAAGTGATCGCATATTCCTTCGCGACTTTGGCGATCTGGTCGGGCGTGCCGGTCAGGCCGATCAGCTTGGGCGAGAAAGCGGTCACATATTGCTTCAGCACCGGCGGCGTATCGCGCGCGGGATCGATCGTGACGAAGATCGGCGCGATCTTCGCCGCCAGCGCGGGATCGGAGCCTTCCAGCTTCTTGTAGCCGGCCATCAGCTTCTGCAGGTCGACCGGGCAGACGTCCGGACAATAGGTGTAGCCGAAATACATCAGGCGGTACCGGCCGGCGAAATCGCGGTCGCTGACCTGGCGACCGTCCTGGTTGACGAGCGTGAAGGGTCCGCCGATCGAAGCCCCGGCAAGCGGGGCTTCGGGCGGCGCGGCGCTCTGGCCGCAACCGGCAAGGAGGAGCGGCAGGGCGAGCAGAAAGGAACGGAAGGTCATCGCGCATGCAGAAATGCTGTGCTAACCCGTTCCGATCAAGTGCAGGTGGATGCAAGTGAAGCTTCGAAGCGCGTTTTTATCCCTGTTGCTGGTCGCGATCGCGGCTCCGGCCGCCGCTCAATTCTCCGACAGCTACAATTTCCTGAAAGCGGTCAAGGATCGCGACGGCGCCAAGGCCACCGAATTGCTCGGCAAGGGCGGCCCCAACCTGATCGACACGCCCGATTTCTCGACCAACGAACGCGCGATTCATCTGGTCGCGAAGGATGCGGACCTGAGCTGGCTCGCCTTCCTGATCCAGAAGGGCGCGCGCCTCGACGTGAAGGACAATCAGGGCAATACGCCGCTGATGGACGCGGTGCGGTCGGGCTTCATGGACGGCGTGCGGGTGCTGATCGCCAAGGGCGCGCAGGTGAATGCCAGCAACTCGCTCGGCGAGACGCCGCTGATCATCGCCGTCCAGAAGCGCGACGTGCCGATGACGCGGCTGCTGCTGACCGAAGGGGCCGATCCGGCGAAGAAGGATACGAGCAGCGGCATGTCGGCGCGCGATTACGCAGTGCGCGACGGGCGGTCAGACGCGATCCTGCGGCTGATGGACGAGATCAAGCCGGCGCCGAAGCGCGGAATCTCAGGCCCGAAGTAACTAGCCGAGCAGGTCGCACTCGGGATCCACGACTCCGAGCAGCCGCCGGGCGGCGCGGCGGGCGAAATCGAGCGTCGCGGCCTTGCGCCGGGGTGCAGGCACGGAGGCGATGCCGGCTTCCCGCGCAATCGCGGCATCATACCGGTCGGCGACGATCAGGCCCGCGATATCGGGCTGAAAGGCCTCGGTCTCGAACGGCGACAGGTCGAATCCCTGCGGCACGGCCCAGAAGAAGCGGTCGCAAAAGCCGAGATAGTCGCGCCACTTCCCGTCGCCGAGCAGGTCGGCGCGCGACACCTTGATCTCGACGATCAGAATCCGCCCGCGCGCATCGACCGCCATCAGGTCGGCGCGCCGGCCATTGGCGAGCGGCACTTCGCACAGCGCGACATAATCGTGCCGCAGCAGCAGCCGCGATACGCCGCGGGCGACGTCGGCCGCGGTCATTGCGGACGGTAAAAGGGCAGGATGGCTCGCCACCCCGCCCTTCTAGAACATCATAAGAACGCTGAAAAGCGGATCAGCGATAGAAGACGTGGTTGCCGAGCTGGGCGACGCGGACCTTGTTCCAGCCCGGCGAGACGCGCGCGGCGTGGAAGTAGAGCGCCTTCGACGCGCGGCTGTCCCATTCGTCGTCCATCGCGATCTGGGCGATGGCGACCGCGGTCTTCCAGAACGCGCCGCCCCGCTTGATCGGCGGGAAATGGCCGTGGTGCACGAAGGAGAATTGGCCCTTCTGGAACACGACCGAGCAAACCGACGGCGGGAAATGGCCGCCGGCCTTGGCGCGATTGAGCACGACTTCGGCGACCGCAAGCTGGCCTTCCAGCGGCTCGCCCTTCGATTCGAAATAGACGGATGCCGCCAAGCACTCGGTCTCGCGATCGAGCGTTTCCGGCATGTCCTGCTGGGAAACGAGCTGGTCGAGGCTCTTGGCCTGGATACGTCCCGACTCATCGTCGCCGGCAGGCGCTGCCGAAATGGCGCTGTCGCTGCTGGTGGCGGGAACTTCGGGGAGCGGCTCGACGGCAACTGCCGGAACCGGTTGAGAATTCTGATCGTTGGAGATCACGGACACGGCATTGGACACCGTTTCCGCGAAGGATGGGGCGCTGAAGGCGATCCCGAACGCAGTGCAAAACGTCACAGCCGCGAGGCTCGCGGCGCGGTAGATGCGGCTCATTCTTCATTCGTACTATGCGGTGAGTCGATCGATGGAAGGAGCGCCAAAACACCCGCGCTTCCCCCTGATCTTCCCCCCGACTGCGCTATCGCCCGTGGCGGTGCTTCCGCTTCACGACGATCCGGCGCGTGGCTGGTGCGCACGCTTTCCGAGCCGGCGGCGAATGAGTCAATCGAACCCGGTCGTTTCAGCGGCGAACCGTTCAGCGTCCGCGACGTCCAGTTCTATTAACCATAAGTCCGGATCGGAATCCCGCCGCCGCCGCATGTAGGAGTCGCGGCTTCCATCAGACTCAACATCTTGGGGGCCGCAGGGCGTCCAGCGGTAATGTCCGTCCAGGTCGATCGTACGCTCCAGCAACACCTGCGGCTCGCCGCGCTCGCTGCAAAGGAGCAGGATTGCACCCGCGGTCTCGTCGCCTTTCGCCAGCACCGTCGCGAACCCGCCCGCCGCCTGCACGCGCCGCATCAGCGCGTCGATCGTCATCCGGCTGGTGAGACGGGGAGTCATGGGAGGGCAGGCGCATAGCCCTTCAGCGACGACAGCGGGATTCGCGATCGCATGAAGGTGCCGGTGCCGCGCGCCGCTTCCTCGCCGTCCGGCCCGATCAGGCGCGCGTCGGCGACGAATACGCGGCGCCGGCCGCTCACCCAACGCCCTTCGGCAATGACCGGTCCGGCGACAATCGGCCGGGTGAACAGCAGGTTGAACGCGGTCGTCAGCAGGAAACGGTCGGTGACCAGGCTGTTGGCAGCATAGAAGGCCGCATCATCCAGCATCTTGAAATAGCTGGTGCCGTGCGCGGCGCCGGCGGCGTGGTGATGCTCCGGGCCGATCTCGAACCGGATTCGTGCGAACCCCTCCTCCGGGATTTCGAGCCGCGAAACGAACAGTCGGTTGATCGGAGCCGAGGCGTAGAGCGATTCGAGCGCCCGGAAATGGGCCTCGGCGCCCGTTTCAGGCGGCATCGCGCGTTTCGGCGCTGGCGAACAGGGCATAGAGCGCGTCCGGAGAGACCGCCCCGCGCAGGTTCGCAACGAAAGCACGGTCGCGCAGCCGCCGGCTCACCTGGGCCAGCGCCTTCAGATGGTCGGCGCCGGCGTCGGCAGGGGAGAGCAACATGAACACCAGATCGATCGGCAAATCGTCGATCGCGCCATAATCGATCGGCCGTTCGAGCCGCACGAACGCCGCCCTGATCCCGTCGAGCTCCGCCAGACGGCCGTGCGGGATGGCGACGCCGCCGCCGAAGCCGGTCGTGCCGAGCCGTTCGCGTTCGGCGAGGCGATCGACCACCTCCTTCGCGTTCAGCCCCATGCTCCGTTCGGCGATGCCGCCCAGCGCCTGAAACAGGGCCTTTTTGTTTGCGACGGCAAGGTCCGCGACGATCGCGTCCCCCCCTAGAAATTGAGTCAAATCCATTCGTGCAGGTCCGATGCGGCGCGCGAGAGCTGTCCGCGCGCCAGAGAAACAGAGACAGTCGGGATCAGGCGCGTTGCGGTTCGACCCAGCCGATCGTGCCGTCGCCTCGTCGGTAGACCATGTTGAGCGTGCCGGTGGCGCTGTTCTTGAACATCAGCGCGTTCGTATTCCGAAGATCGAGCATCATCACCGCATCGGAGACGCTGGCATCCGGCACATCGACCCGGGTCTCGGCGACGACCGGCGGATTGTCGGTCGGCTCGATCTCCTCGTCTTCCGCCTCCGGCAGGCTGAAGACCGTGTAGCCCGCATTGTCGAACGCCAGATCGGCCGCCGCCGGTTGACCGCCGCGGCCCCGCAGCCGGCGCATGTAGCGCCGCATCTGCTTTTCGATCTTGCCGAGCGCGTCTTCGAACGCCGGCTGCGCCTCGATGCCGCGGCTGCCGCCCTTCAGGACCACGCCGTTCGGCACGTACAGAACGATCTCGCAGTCGAAGCGGTGGTCATGAGGGCCCTTGCCGACGGTCACGGTCGAGGAGATTGCGCGCGCGTCGTACTTGTCGGAAAGCGATCGAACGCGATCTTCCGCATGGGCGCGAAGCGCCTCGCCAACGTCGACCTGATGTCCGGAAACGCGCACGTCCATCCCAACCTCCTTCGTCAGGGCGGGGCGTTTAGGGATGCGCCCCTACGAGCGTCAACCTGCCGCCGGGGCAGCCGTTCCCATCGTCCAGACAGGATCGGTGATCTGAGCGAGGAATCGCGCGTGACGCTCCAATTCTTCGGCCGAAGCGGCATGGGGTCGCGCCGGCCGGATGGGCCGGGTGATGTCGTAGACGATCGCGTCCTGCCTGGCGGCTTCGGCAGCCGCCGGAGCATCGGCCAGCGACAGGCCGATCTGGCGACCGCCGGTCAGCTCGACATAGCATTGTGCCAGCAATTGCGCATCGAGCAGCGCGCCATGCTTGATCCGATGGCTGCGATCGACGCCGTAACGCGTGCACATGGCGTCAAGGCTGTGCTTCGCGCCGGGATGCTTGCTCCGCGACAGCGCGAGCGTGTCGACCATCCGCGAGCGCGGGATGTGCAGCCGCCCGGCCTCGCCGAGCTCGAAATTCAGGAACGCGAAGTCGAAGGCGGCATTGTGCGCCACCAGCGGACTGTCTTCGATGAAATCGAGCAGCTCCTCGCAGCAATCGCGGAACAGGCGCTGACCGGAGAGGAAGGCTTCCGACAGCCCATGCACCGCCTGGGCTTCGGGCGGCATCGACCGTTCGGGGTTGAAATAGGCGTGGAATTCGCGGCCGCTCTCGACACGGTTGATCAGCTCGACGCAGCCGATCTCGACCATGCGGTGACCTTCTGAGACCTGGATTCCGGTGGTTTCGGTATCGAAAACGACTTCGCGCATTATGCGCCGGACTATCGGCCTTTGCGCTCCAAGAGACAAGACACGAGTTGCCGCACCTGGGTGCGCGTGTCCTCGCGCGGGACTCCGGTGTCGATTACGAAGTCGGCGCGGGCGCGCTTTTCTGCGTCCGGCATTTGCAGCGCGCGGATGCGCTCGAACTTCTCCAGGGTCATGCCCGGCCGGGCAAGCACGCGTTCGCGCTGCACTTCCGGCGGAGCGGACACGACGGCGACCGCGTCGAGCCCGGCACCACCGCCCTTTTCGAACAGCAGCGGGATATCGAACACAATCAACGGCGCATCCTGATGTGCTTCAAGGAAACGCTGGCGCATCGCCGACACGGCGGGATGCACGATCGATTCCAGCCGGGCGAGCGCGTCCGCGTCGCCGAGCACGTGCGCGCCCAGCCTGGCACGATCCACGCCTTGCGGACCGGTGGTGCCCGGAAACGCGGCTTCGATGCTCTCGACCAGCGCCCCGCCCGGTCCTTGCAGCGCGTGCACCGCGGCGTCGGCGTCGAACACGGGGACGCCGGCTTCCTCGAACATCGCCGCGACGGTCGACTTGCCCATGCCGATCGATCCTGTGAGGCCAAGGATCGTCATGCGGTCAGCAGCGCGCGCAATTCGTCGTCGCGGTCGCGCGGCGGTTCGGCATCGAAGAACAGCTCGAACGCGAGCGCCGCCTGGCCGATCAGCATCTCCAGCCCGTCGACCGTCTCGAGCGCGCGATCCTCGGCCGCGCGCAGCAATGCGGTCTGCAGCGGCGCATAGACGATGTCGTAGACGATCGCGTCATCCGGCAGCGGCGACAAGTCGAGCTCAAGCGGAGGCTGCCCCGTCATTCCTAGGACGCTCGCATTGACCAGCAGGGCCGCCGGCGGAAGCGGGCTGTCGAGCGGGGCGACAGCGCCCTTCAGCCCGAAGCCGGCCAGCAGGCCCGCGGCTTTCAGCGGCGTGCGATTGAGGATCGTGACCGGGCCGACGCCGACTCGCGACAGCGCGAACAGCACCGCGCGCGCCGCGCCGCCCGCGCCGACCACGACGACGGGCTTGCCGGAAAGGTCGAGCGCAGAGATCGGCGACCAGAATCCCGCCGCGTCCGTGTTGGTGCCGGCAATGCCGCCCGATTCGTCGCGGAACACCGTATTGATCGCGCCGATCGTCGCGCGAATTCCGCCGGGATCGGGCACATGCGCGAGCGCCGCTTCCTTGTGCGGCACGGTGACATTGCAGCCGCGCCAGCTCGGGTCCGTCCTGCGCGATTCGAAATAGCCGGCCAATTCATCGGGGCGGACGTGGCAGCGCCGATATTCGGCGTCGATGCCCAGCGCGTCGAGCCAGAAGCCGTGGATCAGCGGCGATTTGGAATGGGCGATCGGGTCGCCGATCACTTCGGCATACGACGTCATGACGCCAGAATCCCGCGCGTGCGCAGATAGTCCAGCACCGGCAGCAGCGGCAGGCCGATCACCGTGAAATGGCTGCCGTCGATGCGGGAGAAGAGCTGCGCGCCCGGACCCTCGATCCGGTAGACCCCGACGCACCAGCGCGCCTGATCCCATTCCCGGTCGAGATACGCGTCAATGAACGCGTCGGAGAGCGGGCGGACGTACATCGCGGCCCGGTCGACAAACCGCCAGACCGGCTCGCCTGCCTCGGCGATGACGGCGGCGCTGTAAAGATGGTGGCGCTTGCCCGACATCAGCCGGAGATGCTCGGCGGCCTGGGCTTTCGATTCGGCCTTGTCGAGCAGTGTCCCGTCTTCCAGGGCCACGACAGAATCGCAGCCAAGCACCAGCGCGCCGGGATCGCGATTCGAGACTTTCAGCGCCTTCAGCTCAGCGAGCGCGTCGGCGAAATCGCGCGGCGCCAGCCCTGCGGCGCGCAGGCTCGCCTTGGCTGATTCCTCATCGACACCAGGCGCCATCGCCTCGAACGGGACGCCGGCCGCCTCGAGCATCGCCCGCCGGCCGCTCGACCCGGACGCCAGGATCAGGCGCATTGCCGGCGCTCGTTGCACAGGTTGATGATCGCGGCCGCTGTTTCCTCGATCGAGCGGCGGGTGACGTCGATCACCGGCCAGCCATTGTCGGCGAAGATGCGGCGGGCAAAGGCGACTTCGCGCGCGACGGCCTCCTGATCGACATAGTCGGTCTCCGGCGCCTGATTCAGCGACAGGAGGCGGTTGCGCCGCACGGCGATCAGCCGTTCGACATTGGTGGTGAGGCCGACGACCAGCGGATGCTTCAGCCGGAACAGGCTCGGCGGCGGCGGTGATTCGATCACCAGCGGAATGTTCGCGACCTTGTAGCCGCGGTTGGCGAGATAGATGGAGGTCGGCGTCTTCGACGTGCGCGAGATGCCGGCGAGCACGATGTCCGCCTCTTCCCAATTCTCCCAGCCGATGCCGTCGTCGTGCGCGATCGTGAACTGGATCGCGTCGACGCGCGCGAAATAGGCAGCGTCGAGCGCGTGCTGGCGGCCGGGTCGGGCAACGGCGGTCTGGCCGAGCATATTCGACAGCGCGTCCGTTACCGGATCGATCGCGCCTACCGCCGGCAGACCGAGCGCGCGGCACCGCTGTTCGAGCGTCCGCCGCGTCTCCGCATTGACCAACGTGAACAACACCAGGCCCGGATTCTGGGCGATTTCCTCGAGAATGCGTTCGAGATTGGCGCCGGAGCGGATCATCGGCCAGAAATGCTTGATCGTCTCGACGCCCTCGAATTGCGCGAGCGCCGCCTTGGCGATCGTCTCAAGGGTCTCGCCGGTCGAGTCCGACAGGAGGTGGAGGTGCAGTCGCGTCGTCACGCGCACATCCCTGTGGAAAAGCGGCCGGAGAGGCAAGTCAATGATCCGGGGAGCCGGATTCAGACCCGATCGCCGTTCACTCTCCAACAGCTCCGCCCACAGCCGGAAAAAATCATTCGACCTCTGTGGATTATGGGGAAACGCACCGCGAATCGGGAACCTTTTGCGATTCCGCCGGAGTCAAATTGTTGGCAGAGTCCGGGGAACCGCCTAAGTCCCCGTCACCCGCGCTCCCACATCTTCCATCATCCTTTTCAATTCAAATCTTAGAAAGAAGAGATGACGAGCGATCGTGCCCTTTTGAACGTGCTCCGCGGCGAACGGCGCGACCCGCCGCCGGTGTGGCTCATGCGCCAGGCGGGACGGTATCTGCCCGAATATCGCGCGCTGAGGGCCGACAAGGGCGGGTTCCTCGAGCTCGTCAACGACAGCGAGGCCGCGGCCGAGATCACGTTGCAGCCGATCCGCCGCTTCGGCTTCGACGGCGCGATCCTGTTCTCGGATATTCTCGTCATTCCGCACGCGCTCGGGCAGAAGCTGGAATTCCTCGCCGGCGAAGGGCCAAAGCTGTCGCCGCGGCTGCTCGACGCCAGGCTGGAGCAGTTGAGCGCCGCGCCGGAGCGGCTGGAGCCGGTCTATGGGACGGTCCGGCGCGTCGCCGCCGCGCTGCCGGACAATGTGACGTTTCTCGGCTTTGCGGGCAGTCCCTGGACGGTTGCGACCTATATGGTCGCTGGCGAAGGCAGCCGCGAGCAGGCGGAAGCGCGGCGGTTCGCCTATCGCGATCCGGCCGCGTTCGGCGCGATCATCGCCGCGATCGAGCAGGCCACCGTCGATTATCTGTCGAAGCAGATCGAGGCGGGCGTGCATGCGGTGCAATTGTTCGACAGCTGGGCCGGGAGTCTCTCGCCCGCGCAGTACGAGCAATGGGTAATCGCGCCGACCGCCCGGCTGGTCGCGGCGCTGAAGGCGCGGCATCCGGACACGCCGATCATCGGCTTCCCGAAAGGCTCGGGCGGCAAGCTGCCCGCCTATGCGCGCGAAACCGGCGTGGACGCGATCGGGCTCGACGAGACGGTCGATCCGGACTGGGCGAACGCGGCGCTTCCCAAGGAGCTGCCGGTGCAAGGCAATCTCGACCCGCTCGCATTCATCGCCGGCGGCGACGCACTTGGCCGGGCGACGCGACGAATTCTTGACGCGTTCGCCGGACGCCCGCACATCTTCAACCTTGGACATGGCATTTTGCCTGACACGCCCATCGCGCATGTCGAGCAGCTGCTGGCACAGGTGCGGGGAGAGTGATGGGCTATCTGGTCGCTGCCTATGAGTGGTTGAAGGCGGCGCACATCATCTTCGTCGTCTTCTGGGTTGCCGGGCTGCTGATCTTCCCGCGCTACCTCGTCCATCATCAGGACGCGCTCGACCGGCCGGACGAAGCCGCCGCCTGGGTCGACCGGGAGGCGAAGCTCCGCAAGATGATCCTCACCCCTTCGATCGTCGCGGTGTGGCTGTTCGGGCTGCTGCTCGCGACCGGCGGCGGCTGGTGGTCGGCCGGTTGGCTGCACGCAAAGCTGCTCGTGGTGCTGGCGATGAGCGCATATCAGGGTTGGGCCGTCGGCTATTCGAAGGCGCTCGCCCGCGGCCATGCGCCGCTGCCGCCGCGGCGCCTGCGCATGATGAACGAGCTGCCGGCGCTCGGGCTCGTCATCATCGTTTATCTTGTGGTGCTGAAGCCCTTCTGAGTCGGCTTGACTTGGAAATGGGCGCTCCCTAACTCGCGCTTGAGCGTGCGGCGCTTTTCCTGGCCGCGCGTTTTCCCCAGATCGTCGTAGTCCGGTCGCACTCCTAAAATCCAGGCTCCCAATGCATCTCAAAGACCTCAAGAAAAAGGCGCCCGCCGAACTCGTCGAAATGGCGGAGGCGCTTGGCGTCGAAGGCGCTTCGACGATGCGCAAGCAGGATCTGATGTTTGCGATCCTGAAGGCGGAGGCCGAGAATGGCGCGCAGATCATGGGCGAAGGCACGATCGAGGTGTTGCCCGACGGCTTCGGCTTCCTGCGCAGCCCCGAGGCGAATTATCTGGCCGGCCCGGACGACATCTATGTCTCGCCGAACCAGGTGCGGAAATTCGGCCTGCGCACCGGCGATACGGTCGAAGGCGAAGTGCGCGCGCCCAAGGACGGCGAGCGCTATTTCGCGCTGACCAAGCTGAACGCGGTCAATTTCGACGATCCCGACGCGGTTCGCCACCGGGTCAATTTCGACAATCTGACGCCGCTCTATCCGGAGCAGAAGCTCGATCTCGACCCCAAGGACCCGACGATCAAGGACAAGTCGGCACGGGTGATCGACATCATCTCGCCGCAGGGCAAGGGCCAGCGCGCGCTGATCGTGGCGCCGCCGCGCGTCGGCAAGACCGTGCTCCTTCAGAACATCGCGCGTTCGATCACCGCCAATCACCCGGAAGTGTTCCTGATCGTGCTGCTGATCGACGAGCGGCCAGAGGAAGTCACCGACATGCAGCGTTCGGTGAAAGGCGAGGTCATTTCCTCGACCTTCGACGAGCCTGCCCAGCGCCACGTGCAAGTCGCTGAAATGGTGATCGAAAAGGCCAAGCGCCTGGTCGAGCACAAGAAGGACGTGGTGATCCTGCTCGACTCGATCACCCGCCTCGGCCGCGCTTACAACACGGTCGTGCCGAGCTCCGGCAAGGTGCTGACCGGCGGCGTCGACGCCAACGCCTTGCAGCGGCCGAAGCGCTTTTTCGGCGCCGCCCGCAACATCGAGGAAGGCGGTTCGCTCTCGATCATCGCAACCGCGCTGATCGACACCGGCAGCCGCATGGACGAAGTGATCTTCGAAGAGTTCAAGGGCACCGGCAACTCCGAAATCGTGCTCGACCGCAAGGTGGCCGACAAGCGCATCTTCCCGGCGATGGACGTCGGCAAGTCCGGCACCCGCAAGGAAGAGCTGCTGGTCGACAAGGGCACGCTCAGCAAGATGTGGGTGCTCCGCCGCATCCTGATGCAGATGGGCACCGTCGACGCGATGGAGTTCCTGCTCGACAAGATGAAGGACTCGAAGACCAACGAGGACTTCTTCGATTCGATGAATCAGTAAGCATCGATCCTCCCCTTGGAGGGGAGGTGGCGCGCGAAGCGCGACGGAGGGGTATCAGCGCCTCAGAATAAACCTCGAACGCTGACACCCCTCCACCACGCCCTGCGGGCGCGGTCCCCCTCCCCTTGCAGGGGAGGATCAAGCTTGCCCGGCTCCACTCCCGCCCCTAGGCGTTGAGCCGGTATGACCCCGGAGATCGCCCAGGAAGCCATGTCGCTGTCATGGCTTTGGCAGCACATCGTCAGTGACTTTTCGAACCTGGGCACGCTGTCGGCCTTCCAGGCCTTCACCACCGTCGTGCTGCTCGACATTGCGCTGGCGGGTGACAATGCGATCATCGTCGGTGCGCTGGCGGCGGGGCTTCCGGCCGATCAGCGCAAGAAAGTGATCGCGATCGGCATCCTCGCCGCGCTGGTGCTGCGGATCATCTTCGCGATCGCGATCCTCTACGGGCTCGAGCGGTTCAAGGAATATGGGCTCGTGCTCGCCGGCGGCCTTCTGCTGCTGTGGGTGGCGTGGAAGATGTACCGCGAGATTCGCCACCAGGGCGAATCGGCGGGGTCCGACGAGGTCGCGGGCGACGAGCATAGCGGCCTCAAGCCCGCCAAAAGCTTTGCCTCGGCCGCCTGGGCGGTCGCCGTCGCCGACGTATCGATGAGCCTCGACAATGTGCTTGCCGTGGCCGGCGCCGCGCGCGAGCATCCCGGCATCATGGTGATCGGCCTGGTGCTGGCGGTCGGCCTGATGGGCGTCGCTGCGAACATCATCGCCCGCTACATCGAGCGCTACCGCTGGATCGCCTGGATCGGGCTGGTCATCATCCTCTACGTGGCGGCCAAGATGATCTACGACGGCTGGCACGACTTGCAGCCGACCCTGACCGCGATGGCGTGAGTCCGGGGCTGCCGGGCGGCTGGAATGGGTGGTTTGCGGCCACTCTTCGTCATCCCCGCGAAAGCGGGCATCCCGCTTCTTTCCTTTCTGCCTTAGTGAGCTTCGTGTTCTTCGTGCGAGATAGATTTCGCACAAAGAGCACAAAGAAGAAGCGGGATTCCCGCTTTCGCGGGAATGACGAAAAGGGACGGCAATGGGTCGACAGCAACTCGGCGATCGATTGCCGGACAGTCCGGTCCGGAAGCAACTGCCTACGCCAGATTCTGAGCGAAGAACGCCTCTGTCCGCCCATCCGCCAGCCGCGCGCCCTCGTCGTTGCGCCGTTTGCCCATCTCCGTCGCGAAGCCGTGGTCGAGTCCGGGATAGTCGTGCAGCACGACTTTCGGGTGATTGTCGAGGCCGTCGTGCATCGCCTTCTGCGCCTCGGGCCCGACGAAATGGTCGGCGCCGGCGATGTGGAGCATCAGCGGGCGGCTGATCGCATGCTTTTCGCGTAACAGGTTGTCGATCCCGACGGCGTAATAGCCGACGCTTGCGTCGATATCGGTGCGCGCTGACGTCATGAAGGCAAGCCGGCCGCCCAGGCAATAGCCGACGCACCCAACCTTGCCCGTGCCGCCGAGCCGCTGGCGCGCGGCCTTGATTGTCGCTTCGATGTCGCGGATGCCGGTGTCCTGGTCGAAATTGCCCATGAGTCCCAGGGCGATCTGGAACTGGCTAGGAATGTCAGGATCGAGCTCGACGCCCGGTTGCAGACGCCAGAACAGGTCAGGCGCGACGGCGAGATAGCCGAGCGATGCCCAATGGTCGCATTTGCGGCGGATGCCTTCATTGACCCCGAAAATCTCCTGGATCACGATCACCGCCGCCTTGGGCGTGCCGTCCGGCTCCGCGACATAGGCCTGGAAGCGGCTGTGACCGTCCAGCGTCTCGATCTCGATCATCATAGCAGCCAACCCTCCGCGCGTTCGTGTTTCAACAGCCAGGCCTTGGTCGCGGGTCCATCGCCCGCCGAATAGAAGCCCAGCGCGCCGCCGGTCGGCAGGACGCGGTGGCAGGGGACGATGATCGGAAAGGGATTGCTCGCGCAGGCTTGGCCCATTGCACGCGCCGAGGAGCCACATGCCTGCGCGAGCTCGCCATAGGTGCGCGTCTCGCCATAGCCAATCGAAGCGATCGCGGCGCGCTGGCCTTCGCCCTCTGCCGTGGTGGCGGGTGCGAGTGGCAGGTCGAACACCGTGAGGTCTCCGGCAAAATAGGCGGCGAGCTGGGCGGCGGCTTCGCGGAGCAGGGCGCTGTCGGCCTCGTTGCCGCTGCGGCCGATCCGGATGCCGGTCAGCGCATCGCCCTCCGCCTCGATCAGAATCGGGCCGATCGGCGTTGCGATTGTCGCGGTGGCGCGCGCATAAGCCATGGCTTCGGTTAGCAGCGGGGCCGCGTGCGGCTCAAGCGGAGACAGGCATGAAGATCAATGTGGAAGTCGACTGCACGCCGGAGGAAGCGCGGCGCTTCATGGGGCTGCCGGATCTGACACCGGTGCACGAAGCCTATGTCGCGCAGCTGGTCGATACGGTGAAGAACGGCGTCGGTGCCGACGGGCTGGAGGCGATGATGAAGAGCTGGGGCCCAATGAGCGATGCGGGCCTGAAGCTGTGGCAGCAGATGGTCGAGGGGATGAGCGGCAAGCCCAAGTGACCGACACGATCTTCGCGCTGTCGAGCGGCGCGCCGCCGGCGGCGATTGCGGTGGTGCGGGTCAGCGGGCCTCAGGCACACGCGCTGCTGGAGCGGATGGCCGGGCCGTTGCCGGAAGAGCGGACCTTAAGCTTACGAAGTTTACACGTGTGGCACTCGGGCGAGCTGCTCGACCGGGCGCTGGTGGCGTGGTTTGCGGCCGAACGGTCCGTGACCGGCGAGCCGCTGGTGGAGCTTCACCTACATGGTGGGCGGGCGACCGTGGATGCTGTCGAAGCCGTGCTGGCCTCCGTGCCAGGCGTGCGGCGCGCGCGTGCGGGGGAATTCACATGGAGGGCGTTCGAGAATGGCCGCCTCGATCTGGTCCAGGTTGAGAGCCTGTCCGACCTGCTCCGAGCCGAGACCGAGGCGCAGCGCCGCGCCGCGCTGGCCGAGGGCGGGCTGAGCGGGAAGGTCGAGCAATGGCGGCAGCAGTTGCTGCAGCTTTCGGCCCTTGCGGAGGCGGCGCTCGACCAGTCGGACGAGGATGACGTGCCGGCGGACCGGGCCCGGATCGATGCTGTGGCCGCGGACCTGATCGCCGGCATCGGCCAGCTGCTCGCGCGGCCGGGGGCGGAGCGCCTGTTCGACGGCGCCCGGGTCGTGTTCGCAGGGCCGCCGAATGCCGGAAAGTCCACCCTGATCAATGCTTTGGCAGGTCGCGAGGTGGCGATCACATCGGCGATTGCGGGTACGACCCGCGACGTGATCGAGGCGCCCGTAAGGATCGGCGGGGTCGCCTTCGTGCTGACCGACACCGCGGGCCTGCGTCAGGGCAGCGGCGACGAGATCGAGCGCATCGGCATCGACCGGGCGCAGCGGCGGATCGACGAAGCCGACCTGGTCGTCTGGATGGATGAACGAGCGGAACCGGATGTCGCGGATGAGAAGCTGATCCGGATATTTCCACGTGCGGACGAGCCGGGCCGAAGCGACGCGGCTCCCGGAATGCGTGTCTCCGCAGTGACCGGCGAAGGCTTGGCAGACTTGGCCGACATGCTCGTTGAACGCGCCCGGACCTTGCTTCCTCGAGAAGGGGAGGTGGCGCTGACACGGCGGCAGCGTGAACATCTTGCGCACTGCCATGCAGCCCTGGTCGCCTTCGCGGCGGAACCCGACGAGTTGATCGCCGCCGAGCAGCTGCGCCTGGCCCGGCAGGCAATTGACGAGCTCACCGGCCGCGCGGGCGCTGAGGAGATGCTCGACGCGCTATTCGGGACATTCTGCATCGGCAAATGAGCGTTGTTCCACGTGGAACAGTTTGACAGCGGCCATCGCATCAGGCTTGAGCGCGCGCCATGTACGATGTGATCGTGATCGGCGGCGGCCATGCAGGCTGCGAAGCGGCGGCTGCGGCTGCGCGGCTGGGCGCGCGCACGGCGCTGGTCACGTTCGACCGGCGTGCGGTGGGTGCAATGTCGTGCAACCCGGCGTTCGGCGGGCTCGGCAAAGGTCACCTGGTCCGCGAAGTCGACGCGCTGGATGGCCTGATCGGAAGGGCGGCGGACGAGGCGGCGATCCATCACCGGCTGCTGAACGCGTCCAAGGGCTCTGCCGTGCGGGGGCCGCGTGTGCAGGCCGATCGAAAACTCTACCGCGTGGCGATCCAGCGGATGCTGGACGAGCAACCCGGCTTGGAGGTTGTCGAGGGCGAGGCCGCTTCCCTCATCCTCACATCCTCACCCGTTGGCTTCGAGCGAAGTCGAGAAGCGGGGCACGCGACGGAAGCGGGCTTCTCGACTTCGCTCCAAACGAACGGAATTTCGGGCGTTCGACTGAAGGATGGCCGTGAGCTCCGCGCCAGATCCGTTGTCCTCGCGACGGGCACTTTTCTCAACGGCCGCATGCACCGGGGCCTCGAGACCGAGACCGGCGGGCGTGTGGGAGAGGCGTCAGCCGTCTCGCTCGGCGAACAGCTCCGCGCGCTGGGCCTGGCGGTCGCGCGACTGAAGACAGGGACGCCGCCGCGGCTGGACGGGCGCACGATCGATTGGGCCGGGCTGGAGGTGCAGCCGTCGGACGACCTTGGCTGGACGATGTCGCCGCTGACCCCGGCGCGGTTGCGGTCGCAGCTATCGTGCGCGATCGCACGCACGACGGAGGCAACGCACGACGTCATCCGCGCGTCGCTGCACGAATCGCCGCTGCACTCCGGCGCGATCGAAGGGCAGGGACCGCGCTATTGTCCGTCGATCGAGGATAAGGTGCTGCGCTTCGGCGACCGGGACGGGCACCAGATCTTCCTTGAGCCCGAGGGACTGGGCGATCCGCTCGTCTATCCGAACGGCATCTCGACCTCGCTGCCGCTGCACGCACAGGAAGCGTTCATCCGCACGATCGCGGGTCTTGAACGCGCCCGGATCGCGCAACCCGGCTATGCTGTCGAATACGACTATATCGACCCACGCGCGCTGGCCCCAAGCCTCGAACTGCGCGCGGTGCGCGGCCTGTTCTTCGCCGGCCAGATCAACGGCACCACCGGCTATGAGGAAGCGGCGGCGCAGGGGCTGGTCGCCGGGATCAACGCGGCGCGTCTCGCGGCGGCGCAGGATGCGGTGACCTTCGACCGTGCCGACTCCTATATCGGGGTGATGATCGACGACCTGACGCTGCAAGGCGTCACCGAGCCCTATCGGATGCTGACCGCACGGGCGGAATACCGGCTCCGACTGCGCGCGGACAATGCGACCGAGCGGCTGACCGCGATCGGGCAGGCGATCGGCTGCATCGGCGCGGAGCGTGCGCGCTATGTGGCGGTACGGCGCGAACAGCTCGCGTCGATCGAGTCGATGCTGTCCCGGCCGGTGCGGGCACGCGAGCTCGACGCTGAGCTGCGCGACGACGGCCGCGCACGCCCGCTTGGCGACTGGCTCCGCTTCGGCGGGGTCTCGCGCGAGCACCTGCTTGCGGCGGAGCCCCGGCTCGCCGATGCCGATCCGGCCATGCTCGACGTCGCGATCGACGATGCGCGCTATGCGCCCTATCTGGAGCGGCAGGACGCAGAAGTGCGCGCGGTCCGGTCGGCCGGACGGGTGGCGATCCCGGCGGACCTCGATTACGGCACAGTCCCTGGCCTTTCCAACGAGATGGTCGAACGGCTCGATGCCGCGCGGCCGGCAGATTTGGAGAGTGCGGGACGCATCCGCGGCATCACGCCGGCGGCGCTGGCAGTCATCCTCGCCCATACGCAGAAGCGGGCGGCGTGACCGAGGCCGAGGCGCGCGCCTGGATTGCGGAGCGTTACGGCGACGACAAGATCGCGGCGCTGGAGCGGTACGTGGCGCTGCTGCTGGCCGCCAATGCCGAGCAGAACCTTATCAGCAAGGCGACCGAGCCGACGATCTGGACTCGCCACATCCTCGATTCGGCGCAACTGGTCCGCTTCGCTCCGGACGCCGAGCAGTGGCTGGACGTCGGGTCTGGCCCCGGACTCCCCGGTATCGTGATCGCGATCCTGACCGGGCGGCCGATGCTGCTGGTCGAGCCGCGGCGCAGGCGGGCCGAGTTCCTGTCCGAAATAGCGGGGCAGCTCGCTCTCTCCGATGTTCGGGTTAAGCAGGCGATGATCGAGCGCGTGCGTGGCGAGAGCTTCGATGTGGTGACCGCGCGCGCCTATGCGCCGCTGCCCGAAATCTTCTCGTCCACAATTCCGCTCACACATCCGTCCACGATTTGGATCCTGCCAAAGGGGCGGAGTGCCGCACGAGAGCTGGATGATGCGCGACAAGCGTGGCAAGGTGTGTTTCACGTGGAACAGAGCCTGACGGACGACGAGGCCAAGATCATCGTTGCGACAGGCGTTCGGCCGAGGTGAGCATGATCTGTGTCGGCGTAGCAAATCAAAAAGGCGGGGTGGGGAAGACCACGACCGCGATCAACGTGGCGACGGCGCTCGCGGCGATCGGCTGGCGCGTGCTGCTGATCGACCTCGACCCGCAAGGCAATGCCTCGACAGGTCTCGGGATCGCTCAATCGGCGCGAGGCGACAACAGCTACGACCTGCTGACCGGACAAGCCGAGCTGACGGAGTGCGTCGTCGCGACCAAGGTGCCGCGGCTGGACGTGGTGCCTGCAACGGTAGACCTGTCCGGCGCCGAGATCGAACTGGTGGAAATGGACCATCGCACCCATCGGCTTCAGCGCGCGCTGGACGGACTGAAGGCGCCCCGCTGGGATATCTGCCTGATCGATTGCCCGCCTTCGCTGGGCCTGCTGACGATCAACGCAATGGTGGCGGCCGATTCTCTGCTGGTGCCGCTTCAATGCGAGTTCTTTGCTCTCGAAGGACTTAGCCAGCTGCTCCAGACGATCGAGCGCATCCGTGGCCGCTTCAATCCGCAGCTGTCGATCCTGGGCGTTGCGCTGACCATGTATGATCGCCGCAACAATCTGACCGAGCAGGTGGCGGAGGACGTGCGCATTTGCCTGGGCGATGTGGTGTTCGAGACGGTGATCCCGCGCAACGTCCGGCTGTCGGAGGCGCCGAGCCACGGTGTGCCGGCCTTGATCTACGACCATCGCTGCTCGGGCTCCGAGGCTTATATGGCCCTCGCGCGCGAGCTGCTCGCCCGACTGCCCAATCTGAAGAGAGCCGCATGACCGACGCTGCCGCCCGCAAACGCCCGACCGGCCTGGGCCGGGGTCTCTCTGCCCTGTTGGGCGAGCAGGTGCGCGAGGAGCCGGTTGCGCCCGGAGGCGAACGCTCGCCCGGGGTCCGCACGGTCCCGGTGTCGGAGATCGAGCCGCATCCCGAGCAGCCGCGCCGGCATTTCGACGAAGACGCACTCGACGAGCTCGCCCGCTCGATCGAGGCTCGAGGGCTGATCCAGCCGATTGTCGTCCGACCCTACCAGGGCGGATACCAGATCGTCGCCGGAGAGCGGCGCTGGCGGGCAGCCCAGCGCGCGCACCTGCACCAAGTGCCGGTAATCGTCCGCGATTTCGATGAGGCGGAGACGCTGGAACTGGCGCTGGTCGAGAATATTCAGCGCGAGGATCTGAACGCGATCGAGGAAGCGGAAGCCTATCGCAAGCTGATCGACCGCTTCGGCCACAGCCAGGAAGCGCTTGGCCGAATCGTGCACAAGTCGCGCAGTCATATTGCCAACCTATTGAGATTGCTTGACCTTCCGGCCCTTGTGCAAACCTTGCTCGCGGACGGGAAGCTGACGATGGGCCATGCCCGCGCACTGATTACCGCGCCCGATCCGGTGGCGCTCGCGGTCCAGGTGGTCGAGCGCGGACTGTCGGTGCGCGAAACCGAGCGGCTGGCGCAGAGCGCACGTCCCGTCGCGGCCCGGCCGCCGCGCGCCGGCAAGGAAGCCGATGCCGACATCGCCGCGCTCGAGCGGCAGCTTGGCGATATCCTGGGGCTGAAGGTCAAGATCGCCTACGCCAAGGGCACCGGATCGGTGACGCTTGGGTTTTCCAGCCTGGATCAGCTGGACCTGATCTGCCAGCGGCTCACGGGCGAGCGGATTTAGCCTTACCTCCGTTCGCTTCGGCGCTTGCGTTTCTCGACTTCGCTCGAAACGAACGGGCCTTGTTCGGACCTAGCGACCCCGCCCCGCCGCCGCGCGAGCGATCGTCAGCAGCTCCTGCGATGCTGTGACCGCGCCGGCGCTGCCGCTCTCCATCAGCCGGGCCTGGGCAGCGGTGATGCGGTCGACGAGCATCGCGAGGTCCGGGGCGTTCCAGCGGCGGAGCTCGGCCGCGACGACGTCCTTGTCCTTGAAGAACACGGCCTTGGTGGCTTCGGCAAGGCTGGTGCGATCGGCGTCGGCCCGAAGCGCCGCGAGCTGGAGCAGGCGGCGGAGCATCGCGCGGATGAGCGGAATGCCGTCTTCGCCGGATTCGGCCAGCTGCTTCAATTCCTCGACCGCGGGACGAGCGGCCCCGGTCAGCACCGCATCGGCCAGCGCTCCGGAGCTGGATTCGCCCTCGCCGGCTCCGATCGCATCGAGCACGGCTGCATCAACCTCGCGCGGCGGCCCTTCGCCCGCATCCAGGAAAGACGCAATCTTCTCAAGCTCTTGGACGACAATAGCGCGGTCGCCGGCGGCGGCATCGAAAATGCGACGGGCGATGTTGGGCGCGATCCTCAAGCCCAGCGCGGCACCCAGCCCGGCGACCATCTGATCGGCCTCCCGGCCTTCCGGTGCGTAGCTTGCGAAGGCGGGCATCGCGGGCGAGGCGAGGGCGAGCTTCAGCAGCTTGGAGGCCGGCTTGAGCGCGCCGGCGATGACGACAACGGGATTGCCGGCCTGCGGGGCGGCGAGCAGCGCCTCGACCGCTTCGGTGACTTCATCGCCATTGGCACGGACGCGAATCCAGCGCGCGCCGCCGAACAGCGACGTGGACGCGGCTTCGTCGGACAGCAGCGCCGGATCCTTGGCGAGCGTGGCGCCGTCGAGATCGATTCGCTCGGCATCGGCGCCCATCGCCTTCGCCAGACGCTCCGAAAGCGCGCGCGAACCGGCATCGTCCGGGCCGTGGAGCAGGATGCAGCGGACGCTGTCGCTCGGCCGATCGAGCGTGCGCTCGATCTCGGCGCGGCTGGCCTTCACTGGGTCCGTTTGGCGTAGAGCGCGATGCGGGCGACGATCTGGTCGGCGACTTCGCCCGCCAGCCGTTCGAGCGCGGTGTTCTCCGCCGCGATCGTCGCATATTCGGACTGGACCACGTCGATGCCCGCGTCCGACCCCGCGGTCGCGTCGACCAGCACGGTGCCGTTGGCGGCATCCTTCAGCTGGTAGCGGGCGCGGAGTGTGCGGCGCTCGCGCGTGATCGCATCGTCGCGGCGGATGCCGAAACCCTCGATCTTGTCGTCGAGCTCGACCGAGAGCTGATAGCGCGGCTTGGCGCCGGGGATCGCGGCGATCCGGTCCTTCAGCGCGTTGGCGACCAGCCAGCCATTCTTGCCGGGGATCGGGGCAACCTCGACGCCGGCAAGCGCCTGCGCGACATCCCCGCCCGAACCGCCCGAATAGAGCGGCTGCAGCCCGCATCCGGGCAGCAGCAGCGCGAGCGCGAGAGGGGTCAGCCGCTTCATGCGACCAGGTTTACCAGACGATCGGGCACGACGATCACCTTTTTCGGCGCCGCGCCATTCAGCTGGCGGACCACGTTCGGCGCGGCCAGCGCCTTCGCTTCCAGCACGTCGCGCGGTTCGCCGCGGGGCACGGTGAGCGTGTCGCGGAGCTTGCCGTTGATCTGGACGGCGATCGTGACTTCATCCTCGACGAGCGCCTTGGGGTCGAATTCGGGCCAGGGGGCATTTGCGACGAGGCCTTGTTGGCCCAGCGCCGCCCAGGCCTCCTCGGCCAGATGCGGGATCATCGGAGCGACCAAGCGGACCAGCGTGCGGATCGCCTCGTCGCGGTCGGCCGAGGGCGTCGCCTTCTCGATCGCGCCGACGAACTCGTAGAGCTTCGCGACCGCCTTGTTGAACGACAGCGCCTCGATATCTGTCGCGACACCGGCCACCGTCTTGTGGCGACGGGCAGTGAGCGCCGGATCGGTGCCGTCCGCCCCATCGACGCTCTGCACCAGGCGCCAGACGCGGTTCACGAAACGCCACGCGCCTTCGATGCCGGAGACCGACCAGGCGAGGTCGCGTTCGGGCGGGGAGTCGGAGAGCATGAACCAGCGCACGGCGTCGGCGCCGTAACTGTCGAGAATCGGCGCCGGATCGACGACGTTCTTCTTCGACTTGGACATTTTCTCGACGCGGCCGAGCGTGACGGGCCTTATCCGTCCGTCATCACCTTGGAAGACGAGCTTGAGCGGAATATTATCCGTCTTGAAGGCTTCAGCCACAGCATCCGCGACATCCTCAGGATCGAAGTTGCTGACGGGAATTACCTCGTCGGGGCTCAGCCAGCGGCCGTCCGGCGCTTGATAGGTCTCGTGCGTGACCATGCCCTGGGTGAACAGGCCGGTGAAGGGTTCCTTGACGTCGATCTTGCCCAGCCGGTTCAGCGCGCGCGTCCAGAAGCGGGCGTAGAGCAGATGCAGGATCGCATGCTCGACGCCGCCGATATATTGGCCGACGGGAAGCCAGCTGTCCGCAACCAGGCGGTCGAACGGCTTGTCGTCCGGCTGGCTGGCGAAGCGGATGAAATACCAGCTCGAATCCACGAAGGTGTCGAGCGTGTCGGTCTCCCGCCGCGCCTGGCCGCCGCAGCTGGGGCAATCGACATGCTTCCAGGTCGGATGCCGGTCGAGCGGGTTGCCGGGCACATCGAAGCTGACGTCCTCCGGCAGCATGACGGGCAGCTGATCCTTCGGCACGGGCACCGCGCCGCAGGCGTCGCAATGGATGATCGGGATCGGCGTACCCCAATAGCGCTGGCGCGACACGCCCCAGTCGCGCAGCCGCCAGACCGTCGTGCCCTTGCCCCAGCCTTCGGCCTCGGCGCGGGCGATCACCGCGCGCTTCGCTTCCTCAACCTCCATGCCGTCGAGGAAGCGCGAGTTCACGAGGCGGCCCGGCCCGGTATAGGCTTCGTTGCCTTCGAACACGGGGTCCGTGTGTTCGCCATCCGAGACGACGCGCGTGACGGTCAGGCCGTATTTCCGCGCGAAATCGAGGTCGCGCTGGTCATGCGCCGGCACGCCGAACACGGCGCCGGTGCCGTAATCCATCAGCACGAAGTTCGCGATATAGACGGGCAGCTGCCAGTCCGGATCGAACGGGTGCGTGGCGGTCAGGCCGGTGTCGAACCCCTTTTTCTCCGCCGTCTCCAGCTCGGCCGCAGTGGTGCCGCCGGCGCGGCATTCCTCGATGAAGGCCGCGGCTGCCGGGTTCGCCTCTGCGACTTTCGCCGCCAGCGGGTGATCGGCCGCGACCGCGACGAAGCTCGATCCGAAGATCGTGTCGGGGCGAGTGGTGAAGACTCCGACCTCTTCAGTCCCCCTCCCGCTTGCGGGAGGGGTTAGGGGTGGGAT
>NZ_BBWU01000041.1 GCF_000974765.1 Sphingomonas changbaiensis NBRC 104936
CCCGTTCCGGGGAGGAGTTCACCGCGCGCTCTCCATCAGCGCCTTCATCCGACGGACGCTTTCCTCCAGGCCGATGAAGATCGCCTCGCCGATCAGGAAATGGCCGATGTTCAGCTCGGCGATCTGCGGGATCGCGGCGACGGGCACGACATTGTCAAAGGTGAGGCCGTGGCCCGCGTGCGGCTCGATGCCGTTCTTGACCGCCAGCGCGGCGCAGTCGGCGATGCGGCGCAGTTCCTCGGCGCGCGCCTCGCCCTCGCGGTGGGCGTAGCGGCCGGTGTGGAACTCGACCACCGGCGCTTTCAGCCGGATCGCGGCGTCGACCTGGCGCGGATCGGGCTCGATGAACAGGCTGACGCGCACGCCCGCCTCGGTCAGCCGCGCGATCATCGGGCCCAGCGTCTCGCGATGCCCGTCCGCGTCGAGGCCGCCCTCGGTCGTGCGCTCCTCGCGCTTTTCGGGGACGATACACGCGGCGTGCGGACGGTGGCGGAGCGCGATTTTGAGCATTTCGGCCGTGGCAGCCATCTCGAGGTTCAGCGGCAGCGACATCGACGCCGTCAGCCGGTCGATATCCTCGTCGGTGATGTGGCGCCGGTCCTCGCGCAGATGCGCGGTGATCCCGTCCGCGCCCGCTTTCGCCGCCAGCATCGCCGCCGCGACCGGATCGGGATGAGCGCCGCCGCGCGCGTTCCGGATCGTGGCGACATGGTCGATGTTGACGCCGAGGCGGAGCATCAGGCGGCGCGGCTCCCCGGCTTGACCGCGGGAATGGCGGCAAGCTCGGGCGGTACCCGATCGGCCTCATAGCTCGGCACGTCGATGCGAATCAGCGGGTAGAAGGGAACGCCCAGATCGGCGCTGCCGTTCGACCGATCAACCAGCGCCGCGGCCGCGACGACCTCGCCGCCGGCCGCGCGAATCGCCACGATCGCCTCGCGCGAGGACAGGCCGGTGGTGACGACGTCTTCCATCATCAGCACCTTCTGCCCGGGCGCGAGTCGGAAACCGCGGCGCAGCTCGAAAGTGCCGGTCGGCCGCTCAAGGAACATCGCGTCGACGCCCAGCGCCCGCGCCATTTCCTGCCCGGCGATCACGCCGCCCATCGCCGGTGACACCACCGCCTCGATCTGCGCGCGGACCTCGGCCGGCAGCTTCGCAGCCAGCGCCTCGGCGAGCCGGGCGCCCCGCGCCGGGTTCATCAGCACGCGCGCGCACTGGAGATAGCGGGAGCTCCGAAGGCCGGAGGAGAGGATGAAATGGCCTTCCAGCAGGGCCTCGGCAGCCCGGAACTCGGCCAATACCTCGTCGTCGGTCATGGTGCGGTGCGATACGAGGCCGACGGCGATAAGGCAATCGTCGCGGGCTTGGCGGCGGGCCGAACGGCCTGTTGCGCTTATCTCTTCCGAAGCGCTTGAGAGAGCGAGAAACCCGACCTATAAGCCGCGCCAAACTCGCATCCGCGCGACCGCTTCCAGGACGCGCACCTGCACCCGGGGAACAGAACAGGACGCCTATGAAGCTCGCGAAAACTCTCTTGCTTGCTCTCGGGCTGGCGCTCGCGCCGGCGGCCGTGCACGCGCAGGACGCGCCCAAGCAGGATTCGACCACCCAGGCCGCCGCGCCGGCCCCGGGCAGCGCGACGCAGGCCGCGCCCCCGGCCGCCGCCCAGTCGGCCGCCGTCCCCGAGGTTGCGCCGGTCCCCGGCGTCGGCATGCCGGTGAACGAGAAGATCGTCCTCCAGGATCAGTACACGCCCAACGGCCGCAAGGCGCTGTGGATGCACGATTACATCCTGGTGCCGATGATGGTCGGCATTTCCGCGCTCGTCCTGCTGCTGCTGATGTTCGTGATCGTGCGCTTCCGCCGTGCCCGCAATCCGGTACCGTCGCGGACCTCGCACAACACCCTGATCGAAGTGATCTGGACGCTGGTTCCGGTGCTGATCCTGGTCGCGATCGCGGTGCCGTCGATCAGCCTGCTCGCCGCCCAGTTCAAGCCGGCCGGCAAGGACGCGCTGACGATCAAGGCGACCGGCAACCAATGGTATTGGGTCTATAGCTATCCGGACAATGGCGGCTTCGAAGTCATTTCGAACATGCTGCAGGACAAGCCGGAGCCCGGCAAGCGCACGCGCACGCCGGCCGACGGTCCCCGCCTGCTGGCGGTCGACAATCGCCTCGTCATCCCGGTCGGCCGCGAAATCCGGTTGCTGACCACGTCGAACGACGTGATCCACAGCTTCGCCGTCCCCGCGTTCTGGGCCAAGATCGACGCGGTTCCCGGCCGGATCAACGAGATCAGCTTCAAGG
Organism: Sphingomonas changbaiensis NBRC 104936; assembly: GCF_000974765.1. GTDB lineage: Bacteria > Pseudomonadota > Alphaproteobacteria > Sphingomonadales > Sphingomonadaceae > Sphingomonas_B > Sphingomonas_B changbaiensis. Next base: position 2,313 of record NZ_BBWU01000041.1, read on the forward strand.
TCGAGAAGGAAGGCGTCTATTTCGGCCAGTGCTCCGAGCTTTGCGGCGCGCGCCACGGCTTCATGCCGATCGCGGTCGAGGTCGTTTCGCCGGCCAAGTTCGCGGCCTGGGTCAAGTCGAAGGGCGGCACCGTGCCCGGCACGCCGTCGCAGCCGCTCGTGACGCCGGCCGCGGAGCATCCGGTTGACGCCACTACCGGCACCGACAAGCCGACGCCCGGCACCGCCACGCCTCCCGCCACCTCCCAGGCGGCTCCCACCAACGGGAACAACTGACAATGACAGATATCGCAGCCACCCCGTCCGAGTTTCATGACGCGCACGCGCCTCATCATGATGCGGACCACAAGCCGAGCTTCTTCGCCCGCTGGTTCATGTCGACGAACCACAAGGACATCGGCACGCTGTATCTGATCTTCGCGATTTGCGCGGGGATCATCGGCGGCACCATCTCGGGCCTGATGCGGCTCGAGCTGGCCGAGCCGGGCATCCAGTATCTGCAGGGCTGGGCCCATTTCATGGGCGAGACCAACGCCACCATGGACCAGGCCTATCACCTGTGGAACGTGCTGATCACCGCGCACGGCCTGATCATGATCTTCTTCATGGTGATGCCGGCGATGATCGGCGGCTTCGGCAACTGGTTCGTCCCGATCATGATCGGCGCGCCGGACATGGCGTTCCCGCGGATGAACAACATCTCGTTCTGGCTGCTGGTCCCCGCCTTTATCCTGCTGCTGGGATCGACCTTCTTCCCCGGCGGCACCGGCAACGGCGCCGGCACCGGCTGGACGCTCTATCCGCCGCTTTCGACGACCGGCAGCCAGGGCCCGGCGGTCGACATGGCGATCCTGTCGATGCACCTGGCGGGCGCGAGCTCGATCCTGGGCGCGATCAACTTCATCACCACCATCTTCAACATGCGCGCGCCGGGCATGACCCTGCACAAAATGCCGCTGTTCGTCTGGTCGGTGCTGGTCACCGCCTTCCTGCTGCTGCTCGCGCTGCCGGTGCTCGCGGCCGCGATCACGATGCTGCTGACCGACCGCAACTTCGGCACGACCTTCTATGATGCGTCGGGCGGCGGCGATCCGATCCTTTACCAGCACCTGTTCTGGTTCTTCGGCCACCCCGAAGTGTACATCATGATCCTGCCGGGCTTCGGCATCATCAGCCAGGTGATCGCGACGTTCAGCCGCAAGCCGGTGTTCGGCTATCTGGGCATGGCCTATGCGATGGTCGCGATCGGCGTGATCGGCTTCGTCGTGTGGGCGCACCACATGTTCACGACCGGCCTGTCGGTCAATGTGAAGATGTACTTCACCGCGGCGACGATGGTGATCGCGGTGCCGACCGGCATCAAGATCTTCTCGTGGATCGCGACGATGTGGGGCGGATCGATCAGCTTCAAGACGCCGATGCTGTGGGCGCTGGGCTTCATCTTCATGTTCACCATCGGCGGCGTCACCGGCGTGCTGCTCGCCAATGGCGGCATCGACGACGTGCTGCACGACACCTATTACGTGGTCGCCCACTTCCACTACGTGCTGTCGCTGGGCGCCGTGTTCAGCCTGTTCGCGGGCTTCTACTACTGGTTCCCGAAGATGAGCGGCCGCATGTACAACGAGCTGCTCGGCCAGATTCACTTCTGGGTGTTCTTCGTCGGCGTGAACGTGCTGTTCTTCCCGATGCACTTTCTGGGGATGCAGGGCATGCCGCGCCGCTATCCGGACTATCCGGACGCGTTCACCTACTACAATCACATGGCCTCGATCGGCTACGTGATCATGGCCGTGAGCATGGGCGTGTTCTTCATCAACCTGATCTGGTCGCTGGTCGCGGGGCGGAAGGCTGAAGCCAATCCCTGGGGCGAAGGGGCGACGACGCTGGAGTGGACGCTGTCCAGCCCGCCGCCGTTCCACCAGTTCGAAACCCTGCCGGTGATCGACAGCGGTTCCCACCACTGACGGTTCGCCAACAGGCCAACCAAGACAGCGCCCCGGCTCACGCCGGGGCGCTTTTTTGTTGCCGCCGGAAATCCGGGGCGCACGACAGTTCATCGGCAAGAAATGTCGACTAGCCGACATAAGGCCTTGACCATCAAGCCATATGAGCGTTGAGCTTCTCCTTATGAAAACGGATCGGCGTTCCAACCGCGAGGCGGCCGCTGGTGTCGTGCACTGACGTGGTGAAGTTGCTCGACGGGCTGCGCGTCCTCGTGGTCGAGGACGAACCTTTGATCGGCATGGCGGTCGAAGAGGCGATCCGCGACGCCGGCGGCCTGGCCGAGCACGTCGACAGTGACCGCGCGGCCTATTCCAGGCTTCAGGACGGCGCGCGCACGCTCGACGCGCTGATCGTCGACGTGAACCTGGGCGAAGGCACGACCGGATTCGACGTCGCCCGCTTTGCCCGCCGCCTGAACGCCAGGCTGCCGGTCGTCTATCTGAGCGGCGGCCCCGAGGAATGGGCGACCTGGTTCGGTGTCGACGACGCGACGTTCCTCGCCAAGCCGGTCACCGATGCCGAACTCGTCCAGACGATCGCCCGCCTGAGCGGCCGCGAAGACGGCCCGCCCTGCCAGATGCCGCACCCTGCCTGAGCGGCAGTGGCGCTGCGGGGTTTAAGCTCCGTTTTGTTCCCGCCCGCGATCCCTCCGTCAAAGCGTCTGCAAGCGGTCGCTTTTGCGGATATAGCCCCTCTCCCGCTT
>NZ_BBWU01000040.1 GCF_000974765.1 Sphingomonas changbaiensis NBRC 104936
GGGAGAGGGATTCAGGAAACCGTCGCCTTCAAAATCTTGCCCGGCTGGCGCGGCGGTTCGCCCTTGGGGAGCTTGTCGACGAACTCCATGCCGCTCTCGACATTGCCCCAGACCGTATATTGGCGATCCAGGAAGGTCGCGTCGTCCAGGCAGATGAAGAACTGCGAGTTCGCGCTGTTCGGGTCATTCGTGCGCGCCATCGAGCAGGCGCCGCGGACGTGCGGTTCGGCGTTGAACTCCTGTTTCAGGTTCGGCTTCTTCGAGCCGCCCGTGCCGGTGCCCGTCGGATCGCCGCCCTGGGCCATGAAGCCGTCGATCACGCGGTGGAACACGACGCCGTCATAGAATCCCTCGTTCGCCAGCTCGGTGATCCGCTCGACATGGCCGGGCGCGAGATCGGGGCGCAGGCGGATGACGACATCGCCGCCGGTATCGAGGGTGAGCGTGAGCGTGTCGCCGGCCATGTCCAAATCTCCTTATGCGTGAACCGGCCCATATAGAGACGGGAGCCGGGCATGGAAGGTTGCGTTTTCAGCATTGCCGGGCCTAAGCCCCGCCCGGGCACGCGAGAAAAGGAGGCGGCGATGAGCGAGACCGAACTCGACCAAACCGCCCGCGAACCCGAAACCCAGCTCGACGAGGATGACCGGCTGAAGCCGGAATTCGTCCGCGCGGTGATCGAGCGGCTCGAGGCCGACGATCCCGAAGGCGCGCGCGCGCTGGTCGAGCCGCTGCACCCGGCCGATATCGCCGACCTGTTTGAGATCGCGCCGGCGGAATGGCGCGCGCCGCTCGCCGCCGCGCTGAAGGACGTGCTCGACGCGGACGTGTTCGCGGAAATGAACGATTATGTCCGCGAGGACCTGATCGACGAGCTCGAACCGTCCCAGGTCGCGGACCTCGCCTCCGAGCTCGATACCGACGACGCGGTCGCGATCATCGAGGACATGGAGCCGGCCGAGCAGCGCGAAGTGCTGCGCGCGATGGAGCCCGACGATCGCGCGGCGATCGAGGAAGCGCTCGGCTATCCGGAGGAATCCGCGGGCCGGCTGATGCAGCGCGAGCTGATCGCGGTGCCCGAGCATTGGTGCGTCGGCGACGTGATCGACTATCTGCGCGGCAATGACGACCTGACCACCGATTTCTGGGAAATCTTCGTCGTCGATGCGGCGCATCATCCGGTCGGCACCTGCCAGCTGAGCTGGATCCTGCGCACGCCGCGCACGATTCCGGTCGCCGACGTGATGAAGCGCGAGCAGACGCTGATCCCGGTCGACATGGACCAGGAGGAAGTGGCGCTCCGCTTCCAGAAATACGCGCTGATCTCCGCCGCGGTGACCGATCAGTCGGGGCGGCTGGTCGGCATGATCACCGTCGACGATATCGTCCACATCATCCAGGAAGAGGCCGGCGAGGATATCCTGCGCCTGTCCGGCGCCGGCGACGGCGACATCAACCAGCCGATCCGGCTGACGATCCGCACCCGCCTGACCTGGCTGGTCGTGAACCTGGGCACGGCGATCCTGGCGGCATCGGTGGTCGGCCTGTTCCAGACGGAGATCGGCCGCTTCGCGCTGCTCGCGGTGCTGATGCCGATCGTGTCGGGCATGGGCGGCAATGCCGGCACGCAGACGCTGGCCGTCGCGGTCCGCGCGCTCGCGACCAACCAGCTGACCGAATCGAACACGCTCCGGATGTTCGGGCGCGAGTTGACCATCGCCAGCGCCAACGGCCTGGCGCTCGGCATCCTGATCGGCACGGCCGTCGGCGCAATCTACGCCTATCCGCTGCTGGGCCTGACGATCGCGCTGGCGATGCTGATCAACAACCTGGTCGCGGGCCTCGCCGGCATCGTCGTGCCGATCACGCTTGACCGGCTGCGGATCGACCCGGCGGTCTCGTCGGCGGTGTTCGTGACGACCGCGACCGACGTGATGGGCTTTTTCAGCTTCCTTGGGCTGGCGACGGTGTTCAACCTCGGCGGTTGAACCGGGGACGGCGGACCCCAATTCTCGGCTCATGCTTCATCTGTCGAAAGTCGCGGTCGGCTGCGCCACGGCCGAGGCGCTGCGCATACGCATCGCCGGCCGGGCCGAGGGCGGGATGGTGCGGGTCAATACGCGCTATCGCCCGACCCGCCATGCCGAGCTGATCGGCGGCTCGCTCTACTGGATCGTCAAGCACCGGCTGGTCGGCCGCCAGGAAATCCTGGGCTTTGCCGAAAGCGAGGACCGCCGCTGCCTGATCGAGCTCGATGCACGGCTGGTGACGGTGCAACCGCATGCGCGCCGCGCCCACCAGGGCTGGCGCTACCTGGAAGCACCGCCACCCGATTTCGGCGGCGGCGATGTCACCGACTTGCCACCAAAGCTGATGGAAGAACTGGCGGGATTAGCGCTGATCTAACCCTTATCTTCCGCAGCTCAGCGGTCCACCGCCGACCTTGCGCACCTCGCACGCGGCGGTGCCGCCGACGGTGATCGCGCCGATTCCGAGCGCATTGACCTTGGCGCTGCGGGCCGCCTGCATCGTGATGGCGCCGGCGCTTTCGCTGGTGAGCGTCAGGTCCAGGACGGCGAGGTCCGGCGCGCGGATCTCGGCCGTGCCGCGCGCGACCGCGGCGCCTTCCTTGGCCCGCCCGGCTGCCTCGATCGTGCCGGAGCCGGCGATCGCCAGGCTGGCGTTATCGGCGTCGATCGCGCGCACCGACAGGCGCCCTGAGCCCTCGACCGTCAGGATTACGCGCGGCGCCTTCATCCGGTCGACCGTCAGGCTGCCCGATCCGATCACGATCGCGGTGTCCAGCGCGGGCGTCGTGACCGCAATCGACGCCGCGCCCGGCTGCTGGCCCGGATAGCCGCCCCAGCCGGACAGGTTCGGGCGGATCAGCATCGTCTGCCCCTCCACCCGGACCGTCACACGCTCGAGCGCTTCTTCGCTGCCGACGGCCTTGGCCGACACTGCCTTGCCGGTCGAGACGGTCACCGCAAACGGCCCCTCGACGCGGATGCGATTGAAGCTGGTGACGCTATAGCCGCGCTCCGCCGCCACTGCGGGCGACGCGACGAGGATCAGCGCAAGGATCAGCCGCAGCGCACGTCTCCCGAGCCCATCTTGCTGACGTGGCAGCGTGGATTGCCGGCGATATCGACATCGCCCGATCCGATGATCGACACGTTCGCCTCGCCGCTGACCGCCGCGCGGACGTCACCCGAGCCGGCGATGCTGATCTTCGCGCGTTCCGATTTCAGCCCGCGCGCGTCGACATTGCCCGAGCCGGCGATCGACACGTCGATGCTCTTTGCCGAACCCGCGACCGAGGTATCGCCGGAACCGGCAACGTCCAGCGACGCGGAATCGGCCTGCAGCGTACCGATCGTCAGGTTGCCCGACCCGGCGACCGAGCCCTCGAACGTCGGCGTCTGGACATTGTCCACCTTCATGTCGCCAGAGCCTGCAATGGAGGCGGCGCGCAGCCGCGGGAGGGTGACGGTTATGACCGTCGGCTCATGATCGGACGACCAATTGAAGCCCCAATGCTTCTCGCGCCCGACGCGCAGCTCGCCGTCGACGACCTTGATCTCCAATTTGTCGAGCACCGCATTCGGGCCGGTCGCAGTCACCGATTCCGCGCCGCCGACCCGCACCACGACATTGTCCGACCCGCGCAGCGACACCCGGTCGAACCCATGCACGTCGAAGCTGCGGCTGCCCGATCCGCTGTCATGGCTTTCCGCATGCACCACGCCGCACCCGGCCAGCAGGGCCGCCGCTGCGGCGACAAACGTCATTCGAGGCATCAATGCTCTCCCAACTGTGTTGGACGCATAATACACTTAGGAGGCCGGCTGTCTAGCCCCATGCGCGGGTTTGTCGTCAGGGGAGGAGCTATCTAGCCCCTCTCCCTCGGGGAGAGGGCGACCCGCGCGCAGCGCGAGCGGGGTGAGGGGGCCAAAGCGAAGCGTAGCGAGCGTGAGAGCCGCAGACCCTCACCCTCCACCGCTTCGCGGCGGGCCAAATCGGACATCCCCCCGCCTAAGAAAAAGGGCGGCGCCCTTCGGCACCGCCCCTTTCATCAGGCCAAGGCCCGATGCTTATTCCGCCGCGGCGTCGGCCTTGGCTTTGTTGTAGATCGCGGCGGCCTTGTTCAGGATTTCGAGCAGCTTCTTCATCGCGCCCGGCTCGTCGATCTGTTCCATCGCAGCAAGCTCGCGGGCGAGGCGGCTGGCAGCCGCTTCGAAGATCTGGCGTTCGGAATAGCTCTGCTCCGGCTGGTCGTCGGCGCGGAACAGGTCGCGCACGACCTCCGCGATCGAGACGAGGTCGCCCGAGTTGATCTTGGCTTCATATTCCTGGGCGCGGCGCGACCACATGGTGCGCTTCACGCGGGGCTTGCCCTTCAGCGTGTCCATCGCCTCGCGCATCGTCTTGTCCGAAGACAATTTGCGCATGCCGACGCTCTCGGCCTTGTTGGTGGGAACGCGGAGCGTCATCCGCTCCTTTTCAAAGCGCAGGACGTAAAGTTCGAGGCTGGCGCCTGCGATTTCCTGCCGCTGGAGTTCCACGACGCGACCCACGCCATGCTTGGGATAGACAACGTAATCGCCAACATCGAAGCTGAGCGCCTTGGCAGCCATGAGTGACCTTTCTGTCTTCTTGGTCCTGACCCGACGCGCGCCCGAGCGTCCACGGGCGTAAAGCGACCTCGTCGGGAGCGGACGGTCAGAGGAGGAGTTGGACCTTTCGTTCAGATGTAAGTGACATCTGTGCCGAGCCAAGCCCGGTACTGATCCATTTAACAGATTTGTCACCACATTGCCAGCGGTGTCAGCGGCGCCCAGCCGGTTTGCGACCAACGGCCGCTGTGCGCGACCATCGTCCCGCGCCAGAAGCGGAGCAATTGTAGAGAGTGAAGCGGCGCGTCCGTTCAGATCGTCAGTCGCCCTGACCCGGCTCCGGCGAGAAATATTTGTCGTACTTGCCTTCCTCGCCCTTGTGCTCGTCGGCGTCGGCGGGGGCGCCGCGGCTGCGGGTGACGTTCGGCCATTGCGCGGAGAAGCTGTTGTTGAGCTCCAGCCATTTCTCGAGGCCGCTTTCGGTATCCGGCAGGATCGCCTCGGCCGGACATTCGGGCTCGCACACGCCGCAATCGATGCATTCGCTGGGATTGATGACCAGCATGTTCTCGCCTTCATAGAAGCAGTCGACCGGGCAGACCTCGACGCAGTCCATATATTTGCAGCGGATGCAGGCGTCGGTGACGACGTAGGTCATTGGTCTCGGGCCCCTAGAAGCAATCGTTCGCCTCGCTATGTCGCGGCGCGGGGCGCGTCAACAGGCGGCGAGAGGTCGCTGTAGCAAAGATGCGCTTCCGAGGCCGGTCCGCGCCTGGCCGGAAGCGCCTCGACCCGGATCACGCGCACGCGTCCGTGCAGCGGAAAGCTCAGCACGTCCCCGACGCGCACGGGGGCATGTGCCCGATCCACGACGCGGCCGCTGATCCGCATATGGCCTGCTTCGGCGACTTCCTGCGCAAAGCTACGCGTCTTCGCGAGCCGCGCGAACCAGAGGAATTTGTCGAGACGCAGGGTTTCAGCCGTCATCGACGCACGCCGGAGGCGGACCCACGCTCGGTTTGGCCTGAGACTGTCGAAGGCCTCCCTTGTCCTTTCAGAGCCTCCAAAAAGAAAGGGAGGGCTTCGACAAGCTCAGCCCAAACCACAACGAGAAGCCGCTTCCACATTACCGCCCCAGCCCTGCCAGCGCCGCGAACGGGCTGTTCGGATTGACGGGCGTGCGTTCCTCCTTGCGGCGTCGCCGGCCCTGCCAGCGCCAGGCGGGAAGGGCGCCGGCTTCGGCGGGCAGCGCACGGAAACCGAGCGACAGCATCAGCCGCGTGAGCGTCGCCGGCTCTAGCCCGATCGAGGTGGCGAGCGACGGATCGGGCACGAACGGGCGCTTGCCCTCGCGCGCCTCATGCGCCGCACGGGCGATCCGTTCGACCATGTCGATCCGCACCTGCTGACGGCCGATGCGGCGAAAGCCCGGCTGCGATGGTCCGCCGGGCAGAACCACGGCACCGGCGGGCGGAAGCGCCGGCATCGGCGCGCGCGTGCGCACCGCAAGCAGGACGGTGCGCCAGCGCAGCGGTTCCGGCTTCAGCAGCGCCGGCGCGAAGATGTCGAGCGCGCCGATTGTGAGCCCAAGCTTGCGCGCCTGGCCCCGATCCTCGCGCGTAAGATGGACCAGAACCGACTCCACCGCGCGCCGGTCGATGAAGCCGCCCGCCTCGACCAGCGGCGCGAGCAGTGCGCGCAGCGCGGGCGAGGTCGCGGGATCGGCGGCGGCTGCCGTCAGGCGCTCCAGCGGGTCGAGCAATTTCTCGGTGCGCTGCTCCAACCAGCGGTGCAAGCGGGCGAAGATGATATCGCGGCTGCTCTGGTCGAGCGCGGCGGCGGCGCGCTCAAGCGCCAGTCTGGGGCGCAGCAGCTCGCGGGTGGGTTCGAAGCGAGCGATCTCGCGGCCGTTCCACTGGATCGCGGGCGGTTTGCCGGCTTCGGTCGTAAGCGCGAACGCTGCGTCCTCGCTGGCCGTAAGCGCGCGGGCACGGGCCGTGCGCTCGCCCGCGAGGCGCCGATCTGCCGCGGCGATCAGGCGGCGCGCGTCGGCATGGCTGGCGCTCGCGTCCGGCGTGAAGGCAAAGCCGTCCAGCCGGCCGATATGCTCGTCGTCGACCGTGACCGTCCCGTCCTCGGCGATGGCGACGGGCAGCTGGTCGAGCCCCGCCCCGATCTCGCGCAACAGCACCGATGTGCGGCGGTCGACGAAGCGCTGGGTCAGCGCGGCGTGCAGCGCATCGGAGAGTTTTTCCTCGATCGCGCGGGTCCGCTCGGCCCAGTGTGTCGGGTTTTCCAGCCAGTCGGCGCGGTGCGCGATGTACGACCAGCTACGGATCGAGGCGATGCGGTCGGCGATCGTGTCGACGTCGCCGCCGGTCCGGTCCAGCCGCGCGATCTCCTCCGCGAACCAGGTGTGGGGGACGTGACCGTTCCCTTCGGAAAGATGCTGATAGACGCGACCGACGAAGCGCGCATGATGATCCGCGCCGGTCTTGCGGAAATCGGGAAGGCCGCACGCCGCCCAGAGCCGCTTCACCGCCTGCGGACTCCGCGTGCGGGCGCGCACCCAATCCTCGTCGGCAAGCCGCCTGAGCACGGCGAGGTCGATCGCCTGCGGGGCCGGGCGCAGGACTGGGCTGTCGGGCTTTTCCTCCAGCGACGCGATGAGCGCGTCGAGGCTCGCCATGTCCGGATCGCCGTCGCGCCAATAAAGGAAGTCAAGCGGCGCGAATTGGTGGTTCTCGATCGCCTCGATTTCTTCGGGCGCGAAGGCGCCGGGGCCGTCCAGGTGCAGCGAGCCGAATGTGCCGTCGCGCTGGTGCCGTCCGGCACGGCCGGCGATCTGCGCCATCTCGGCGACCGTCAGCCGTCGCGTGCGCCGCCCGTCGAACTTCTGCAGCGACGCGAACGCGACATGCGCCACGTCCATGTTAAGCCCCATGCCGATCGCGTCGGTGGCGACCAGGTAATCGACCTCGCCGGCCTGGAACATCGCGACCTGGGCGTTGCGGGTGCGGGGGGAAAGCGCCCCCATCACCACCGCTGCGCCGCCGCGCAAGCGCCGCAGCGTCTCGGCGACCGCATAGACTTCCTCGGCGGAGAAGGCGACGATCGCCGATCGCTTGGGCAGGCGCGACAGCTTCTTCGCGCCGGCAAAGCTCAGCGTCGAAAAGCGCGGACGGTTGACGATCTCGGTCTTGGGCAGCAGCGCCCTGATCATCGGTCGCAGCGCTTCGGAGCCGAGGATCAGCGTCTCCTCGCGACCGCGGGCGCGCAGCAGCCGGTCGGTGAAGACATGGCCGCGCTCCGGGTCCGCCCCCAATTGCGCCTCATCCAGCGCAACGAAGGCGACATCCCGGTCGAGCGGCATCGATTCCGCAGTGCATAGGAACCAGCGCGCGTGCGGCGGCACGATCTTTTCCTCGCCGGTGATCAGCGCGACCTGGTTCTCGCCCTTGATCGCGACCACCCGGTCATAGACTTCGCGCGCCAGCAGCCGCAGCGGAAAGCCGATCATCCCGCTCGAATGCGCGCACATCCGCTCGACCGCGAGGTGCGTCTTGCCGGTGTTGGTCGGCCCCAGCACCGCTGCCACGGGCGAAGACGCGAAACTGGACATCGATCGTATCTTGGTTGTTCCCGAGGCAATCACAAGGCGATGTGCGACTGAACGCGTCAAGGGTGCGTTTCGCCGCAGTAACGGCTTTTGCGCCAGCAACTTAGGTTGACGTTAACCTCGATTGTCCACAGTCCTCCCACCTCGCCGCTTCATTCTCGCGGCGTCCATGCCGGGGGGCAGCGTTTTGTATCAGCACGGCGATCAAGGATTCAGCCTCGGCGGCGGCAGCGCGGCCGTCGCGCTCGCGCCCGATTTCGGCCGCCGCGGCCTTGCCGGCGGACGCTTCGCCGATCTCGATCTGGTCGTCGATCTGGGGGCGCGCATCGGCTCGAAAGAGTGGTGGCGCGGTCTCGGAACGCTGGCGGCGCTCTGCGCGGCGGCGCTGACCCTTTCTCCCGGCCTGAACCGCCCGCTTCCCGGCGCCGTGCCGGCAGCCTCGACCGCCGACCAGTGGGACCAGGTGCGCGCCCAATCCATTTCGCCGCTTGCGTACGGCGCGGACAGCGGCCGGCACATGGCGGCCACCGATCTGGTCCGGCCGCTGGCGGAAGCACCCGAACGGCCGATGCTCGAGCTCACCGCCGCGATCGGCGAAGGCGACAGCTTCGCACGCGTGCTCGAACGCGCCGGCGTGGCCGATGCCGAAGCCGAGCAGGTCGCCGACATGATCGCGTCAGCGACGCCGCTCGACGACATCGCCGCCGGCACGCGGCTCGACATCCGCCTCGGCCGCCGTGCCAACAAGCACATCGCCCGGCCGCTCGACGCGCTTGCCCTGCGCGCGCGGTTCGACCTTCGGCTCGAACTGAAGCGCGTCGGCGGGGTGCTGCAGCTGACCCGGGTGCCGATCCGCGTCGACTATACGCCGCTGCGCGTCACCGGCGAGGTCGGCGACAGCCTGTACCGCGCTGCCCGCGCCGCCGGCGCCCCGGCCCGCGCGGTCGAAACCTATCTGCGGGCGATCGGCAGCAAGATGTCGGTCGGCGGGATCGGCTCCGATGCGCATTTCGACCTGATCGTCGAGCAGCGCCGTGCCGAGACCGGCGAGGTCGAGACCGGAAAATTGCTCTATGCCGGCCTGACGCAAGGCCGCCGCAAGCTGCAATTGCTGGAATGGACCGCGGACGGCCGCACCGAATGGTTCGATGCGGCGGGCGTCGGCGAAAAGCGGGCGGGACTGACGCGCCCCGTCACCGGCCATCTGACGTCCAGCTTCGGCATGCGCTTCCACCCGCTGCTCGGCTATAGCCGCCTGCACAAGGGCATGGACATTGGCGCCCCCACCGGCACGCCGATCTATGCGGTCACGGACGGCGTCGTGACATTCGCTGGCCGCCATGGCGGGCACGGCAATTTCGTCCAGCTGAAGCACGGCGGCAACATGGGCACCGGCTATGCGCATATGAGCCGCATCGCGGTGCGCCCCGGCCAGCATGTGCGGCAGGGCCAAGTGATCGGCTATGTCGGCTCGACCGGCCTGTCGACCGGTCCGCACCTGCACTTCGAGGTTTATCGCGGCGGCCAGGCGATCAATCCGAAATCGGTCAGCTTCGTCAGCACCTCGCTGCTGAGCGGGCAGGAACTCCGCGCCTTCCGGTCGAAACTCGCAGGACTGCTCGCGACGCCGGTCAGCTGATCAGCAAGTTTCGTACTTCCAGTTCCGCCGTTTCCCCTCGGCCATCCACTCGACGGCCTGGCCGATGCGTTTCATGCGGGTCTCGGGCCGCTTCGCCTCGGCGATCCATTCGAGATATTCGCGCTTCTGGCCCGGGGGAAAGCCGTCATAGGTCGCCTGCGCGGCCGGATTGGCGCCGAGCGCCACGCCCAGATCGCCGGGCATGTCGAGCGGCGGCTTGGGATGCTTCGGCGGGCGCGGCGCCTTGCTGCCCGAGTCGATCAGCGCCGCCGCTTTCCGGATGAGCGCGTCCAGAGCCGCATCGTCCGGCAAATCGGTCACGCTGGTGAGGCGGCCGAATTGCCCCATCGCCGATGCGGCTTCGGGCGTGCCGGTCACGTCGGTCGAGCGCCAGAAGCCGAAGGTTGCGTGTTCCTTGAATGCCGCCATTTGGCAGAGGATCTGCCCCTTGTAGCTGAACGAGGGCATGTTCCAGCGAAGCGTCTCCTCGGCGTCGGGACACGCGCGATGAACGGCCGCGCGGAGATGGCTGAGAATCGGCTGCGCAAAAGCGGCCGCCATGTCGACATATGCGTCTACGCGTGGGTCGGTCGTCGCCATGTCAGTCCCTCCGCGCATCAGGATTGCGCGATCCTCAGCCGCACGCAACCGGAACGCATCCGATCCGTTCAGGCGGCGACAAATGGAGGAAGGACATGCGGAAACTGCTTCTCGGATTGGTGATCGCGGCAGTGATGCCGACTGTGGCAGCCGACCCCGCTGCCGCACAGAATCGGCGGGAGATTCGGCGCGAATACCGGCAGGACCTCCGCGAGGCGCGTCGTGAACGGCGCCAGGCACTCAGGGATTGGCGTCAGTCGCGGCGCTACGACTGGAACCGGCTCGAGGCCGGCCAGCGCTACTATTACCCCGACCGCTATTATCGCGACGGCCGCTATTATCGCGAACGGGCGCTCAGCCGGAACGATCGCATCTATCGCGGCCGCGACGGCCGTTACTATTGCCGCCGCTCCGACGGCACCACGGGCCTGATCATCGGCGGCGCAGTCGGCGCGCTTCTCGGCAACGCGATCGACGGCGGCCGGTCGAGCCTGCTCGGCACGCTGATCGGCGGCGCGGCGGGCGCAGCGCTGGGCCGCGAAGTCGAACGCGGCCAGGTGCGCTGCCGCTAAGCTCTCTTTCGTCCCCTCCCCGAGCGGGAGGGGACGACGGATCATTTTCCCACGAACACGAACGCCACCGCGCCCATAAGGCAGATGAAGGCGCCCAGATGCCGCCAGTGCAGCGGCTCATGCAGATACAGCACCATGAATCCCGCGAACACGATCAACGTGATCGCCTCCTGTGCGATCTTCAGCTGGCCGCCGGTCCAGCCATGCGCATAGCCGATGCGATTGGCGGGCACCGCCAGGCAATATTCGATCAGCGCGATGCCCCAGCTGATCAGGATCACGATCGGCAGCGGCTTGTCCATGCCGCCCTTCAAATGCCAGTACCAGGCAGTGGTCATGAACATGTTGGAGGCGAACAGCAGCAGCAGGGTCGGCATTCGTGGCTTCCAGACCGGTGAGCACGGTCTCGCCACCCTGGGACAGGTTATGAACGGACGCCAGCCCGTTCATCGGGACTCCGAAGGAACCGCTGATCCAAGAACGCTTGACCGCAGCGTCACTCAAGCCTACTGTATTGCCTACATAATACACTAGGAGGTCCCGATGTCCGTCCGCCTCGCCCTACTGCTGCCGATCGCGCTGCTCGCCGCCTGCGAACGCAAGGGGCATGACGCCACGGTCGAGATCCAATCCGGCAACGGATCGACCCAGATCGCCGCCGAGCCCGGCAAGGAAGGCCGGCTGAAGATCGACACGCCGGGCGTGAAGGCGGACATCCAGGTGCCGTTCCTCGGCGCGCTGACCGACAAGATGGATATCGACGGCGTCAGGCTCTACCCAGGCAGCAAGATCGCCGGCGTGCATATCAATGCCGACGACTCCAAGGACGAAGGCCAGTTCGACATGCGCTTCGCGGCACCCGCCGGGCGCGACAAGGTCGCGGACTGGTTCCGCGAGCAATTCGAGGCCAACGGCTTCAAGATGACCGCGCAGGGGAGCCGTTTTGCCGGCACGAATGACGAAGGCAAGCCGGTCACGCTCGATTTGCGCGACGGGGCGAACGGCACGACGGAAGGCGAGATCAGGATCGCCGGCAAGTAACTGGCGGGCGCCTTTGCGCGCCCGCACTCGTGCCTAAAAGATACCGCCGCCCAGCATCAGCCGGATCACCGCCACGATCAGCACCGCCAGGTTCAGGTTGCGTCCCGCAGTTCCGCGCGACAGCACGCCGAAGAACAGGCCGAGCAATCCCCAGGGGATTACCAGCCAGTTGAGCGCGCCGATAAGCGGCAGGGCGGCCAGCAGCACCCACGGGATAGCGAGCACGCCGATCACTAGCGAGATCAAGTTGAACATGGCCCCATTATGGGGCCGGTGTGTTGCTAGAGCAAGTCAGCTCCGCTTGAACGGCGCCATCTCGCCCAGGAACTCGATTTCCCGTGCGACCGCGACGCGCTCCCGCTCCAGATAGTCGGCGATCGCGGCGCGGAAGCCGCGGTCCGGGATATAGTGCGCCGAGAAGGTCGGCACCGGCACATAGCCGCGGGCGAGCTTGTGCGAGCCTTGCGCGCCGGCCTCGACTGTCTTCAGCCCGCGCTCGATCGCCGCGTCGATCGCCTGGTAATAACACAGCTCGAAATGGAGGAACGGCACCTCCTCGACCGCGCCCCAATAGCGGCCGTAGAGCGTGTCGGCCCCGATCAGGTTCAGCGCGCCCGCGATTGGCCGGTGGTTTCTGTACGCGAGCATCAGCAGCACCTTGTCGGCAATGCGCTCGCCGAGCAGCGAGAAGAAGGCGCGGGTGAGATAGGGCCGCCCCCATTTGCGCGATCCGGTGTCCTGATAGAAGGTCCAGAACGCATCCCACGCGGCTTCCGTCAGGTCGCTGCCGGTCAGGTGGCGGATCTCCAGCCCCTGCACGGCCTCGTCGCGCTCACGCCGGATCGTCTTGCGCTTGCGTGACGAAAGCGCGGCCAGGAAATCGTCGAATGATCCATAACCGTGATTCTGCCAGTGGAATTGGCTGTCGGTGCGGATCAGCCATCCGGCGGCCTCGAACAGCGGGACCTGGTCCTGCGCGACGAAGGTGGCATGCGCGGAGGAGAGATTGTTCTGCACCGTCACGGCCTCGATCGCGGCGATCAGGTGCGACGCGGCGCTCTGGTCGCGGATCAGCAGCCGCGGCCCCGGCACGGGCGAGAAGGGCACCGCGATCTGGAGCTTCGGGTAATAGCGCCCTCCCGCCCGGCTGTACGCGTCGGCCCAGGCATGATCGAAGACATATTCGCCCTGGCTGTGACTCTTCGCATAGGCCGGCGCGACCGCGGTGAGGCGGCCATCGGCGCCATCGACCGCGATCGGCAGCGGCTGCCAGCCGGCGCGGGCGGTGGCGCTTCCGGACTCCTCCAGAATCGCCAGGAAGGCATGGCTGACGAACGGGTTGGCGCTGCCCGCGCAGGCATCCCATTGGCCGGGATCGAAGGACGCAACGCCGTTCCCGATCCGCGCGACGATTTCCTGGGAGGAGTCGGCCATTGCCGCTCAATTAGGGTGCTGGGCGGAGTCTTGGAAGTTCCGCTCCTCGAAACCTTCCGATTTGACGCCGCGATTCAAGCGACCAATGGGAATCGCAGCAGCCGGTCGGAGAGGGGAACCAGCGCTTCGGCGCGCGGGCCGACGGCGCGCACGATTTCCGGATGATGCGCGTCGAGCCCGCCGGTGAGCGCGCCGAACGCGGGCAGGATCAGCTTGGTCGCAGTAACGACGAAGCAGCGCCGCGCAACATTGCGGCCCCGCCGATTGATCCGCAACTTCGGATGAAAATGCCCCGACAGCTCCGGCCGCGCCTCCGCGGCTTCGGCTTCGTGCCGCAGCACCAGCCCGTCCACCTCCGCCTCGACCAAGATCGTCCCGCCGCAATGATCGACCAGGCCGGCATCGTGGTTGCCGGTGATCCAGACCCAGCGCAGCCGATGCGTCAGTTCCGTCAGCATGCGCCGGGCTTCGTCCGGCAGCCGCGCGCAGCCGTCGCGGTCGTGGAAGCTGTCGCCGAGGCACCAGAGTTCCTCCGCTCCGGTGCGGCGCACCAAAGCAGTCAGGTCTGTCAGCGTAGCGTGTGAATCATAGGGCGGCAGCATCTGTCCGCCCGCCGCGAACCAGCTCGCCTTTTCGAGGTGCAGGTCGGCGACGATCAGAGCCTTGCGCGCCGGCCAGAACAATGCGCCCTCGGCAAGCGCGGCCAGCTCATGCGCGGCGAACGAAAAGGGAACCATGCGAGCCGCTTAGGCCGGGCCGAAGCGACTCGCAATGATTCGCCTGCTCAGACCGCGTTCGCGTACAGCTTGACGAGATCGAACAGATAATCGCGGCCTTCGTAGAGCGAACGCACGCGAATATGCTCGTTGAGTCCGTGCGCGCCGTTCCCTTCCGCTTCGCCGAAGATGCCGGGCACGCCGTAGACCGGGATGCCGATCGCTTCGAGGAAGATGCCGTCGGTCGCGCCCGTGGACATGGTGGGCAGCAGCGGCACGCCGGGGAAATACTTTTGCGCGAGCTTCTCCGCGGGGCCCAGGATCTTCGGATCGAGAGGCGGCGGCACCGCGTGCGGGCGCACCGGCGGCACCAGCGTCAGGTTGACCTTGGGACTGTTGATCGCCTTGGCGAGCGCAGCCTGGGTCTGCTCGACCGTTTCGGTCGGGAAGATGCGGCAATTGATGTTGGCGCCCGCGCGCTGCGGCAGCGCATTGTTCGCGTGCCCGCCGTCCAGCAGCGTCGCGACGCAGGTCGTGCGCAGCATCGAATGGAAAGTCGGGTCCTTCGACACGATCGCGTTCGCAGCGGCGTCGTTCGGATTCGCGACCAGCGCCGTCATCGCCTGGCCCATTTCGCCGCCCATCAGCTTCGCGGTGCCGGCGAAGAAAGCCTTGGTGGTGTCGGTGAACTCGACCGGGAATTCGAGGCCCTGCACGGCCTTCAGCGCGTCGGCGAGCTCGTAGATCGCATTGTCCGGCACCGGCCGCGAGCTGTGGCCGCCCGGATTCGTGGTCTCGATCCGATAATTCTGCGCGGCTTTCTCGCCGACCTGCAGCGACAGAAACTCGCGCTTGCCTTGGGCATCGAGCCGGCCGCCGCCGCCTTCGTTCAGCGCGAACTCGGCTGCAATCAGCTCGGGGCGGTTCTTCGCCAGCCACTCGGCGCCGTTGAACGCGTAGGTCGTTTCTTCGCCACACGTCAGCGCCATCTTGATCGTGCGCTTCGGCTTGAACCCGTCCTTCTTGAAGCGGATCAACGAGTCCGTCCAGATCGAGGCCATCGACTTGTCGTCCGCTGCTCCGCGGGCATAGAAAAAGCCGTTCTCCTCGATCAGCTTGAACGGGTCGCGGGTCCAGTCCTCGCGCTTCGCCTCGACTACGTCCAGATGGGCGAGCAGCAGCATCGGCTTGGCCTTCGCATCGCTGCCTTTCAGCACCGCGACCAGGCCGCCGTCTTTCGGGTGCTCAGGGGTCGAGAAGAGCGTGATGTCCTGGTCGGTATATCCTGCCGCTTTCAGCCGCGCCGCCATCTTTTCGGCGGCCGCCGTGCAGCTGCCGACCGAGAGCGTCGTGTTGGTCTCGACAAGCTCCTGATACAATTCGCGGAACTGGGCCTGGTCCGGCCGAAGCGTCTGCGCGGCCAGCGGCTGCGCCAGCAACGCGGCGGCGCACGCGGCGCCGATCAGATATTTGTGCATTTCCCCTCCCGTTGCCCGGCGCGCGCCGGGACGTGCCTTGTTCTTCAGGCGATCGGAAAAGAAAAGAGGTGGAGGACGAACGTCAGCGCGATGCGACCAGCGTCCGGCTGTCGAGCGACGAACTGTCGGGCAGGATGAAGCGGACCTGCTTGTTCGCGAAATCGACCGACACCCGATCGAACAGCCGCAAGGCATCCATGCCCAGCAGCAGCGCCGGCTTGTTGGCAAGACCGAAGCGCTTGAACGGCTCGGCGTCGGCAAAGGCGACGGGCACATTGTTCATGTCGACGCCGCCGATCTGGATCTTGTCGATCTGCGCAAATTGGGCCGGCAGCGTCCCCCCCGTCACGCTGGTGACGGTGACCGGCACCAACGTCGGCAACTTCTTGTGCTGGGCAAGCTTCTTCAGCAGCGCGAGGTTGCCGATGCTGGTCTGTGCGCCGGTGTCGACGATGACCTGGATGCGCTCACCCATCAGCCTCGAATTGACCAGGATCAGCTGGCCGTAACGGTTGCGCGCGGTGACGACGATCGTGTCCGGATCGGTATCCTCGACATGGCGCGCGGCCGTGACCTTCATTTCGTTCTTTTTGAAATCCAGCGTGACGCGCCGGCTCTGCAGGCTGTCGAGGCCCAGCATGCCCGATGCCCCGATATGCGCCTGATCGAGCGCCGGCGCCTCGATCTCCTTCACACGGGTGCCGGACAGTTCGAGCGAGGGGACGATCACGGTGTTGACCTGGCCCGATCCCGTCACGGTGATCAGCTTCAGCACCGGCCCAGCGGCGAGGTTCAGCCGATCGGCGAGTTGGCGCGAAATGACGGTCCGCTCCGCACCGGTGTCGATGACGAACGGCATCGGCTCCGACGTCCCGATCTTCACCGGCACCGTCATGCGATCGGAACGGTCGGTGCCGAGCGCGACAGACGTGTTTTCGGCCGGCAACGTCTCCGGGACGGCGGGCGTTGAAGCCAGTGCCAGCAGCATCGCGAACATGATGAACCACTCCTTGTTGGGAAGGCTCTGCCTGTTTCAGGTGCGAGTCAATCGGTCGACATCGCTTCGGCGACGAGCGCTTCGGCTTCGATCAACAGCAAGTCGTCGACCGTGCCTTGCGCGACCCGCTCGCGGCCGATCAGCACCAGGACCGGCACCGCCAGCGGGCTGACCCGCGGTAGATCCACGTGCAGCATCGTGTCGTTCGCGCGGTCGAGCAGGTTCGCGAGGCGGCCGACATCGGTCATCTTCGCACGCGCATCGTCCCAGGCGGCACGCAGCAGCAGGTGGTCGGGCTCGTACCGGCGGAGCACGTCATAGATCAGGTCGGTCGAGAAGCTGACCTGCTTGCCCGTCTTGCGCTTGCCCGGATGCTGGCGCTCGACTAGCCCGCCGATCACCGCCACTTCCCGGAACGCCCGTTTCAACAACGAGGATTGCTGCACCCAATCGACGAATTCGTGCTCCAATATGTCGGGCGAAAACAGCGGGCGCGGATCGGTGACGGGCTCGAGGCTGTAGGTTGCGATCGCATAGTCGCTGGCGACGAAGCCCAGAGGTTTCAGCCCCATTGTCTCCATCCGCCGTGTGACCAGCATGCCCAGCGACTGGTGCGCGTTCCAGCCTTCGAAGCTGTACACGACCATGTAATGCCGCCCTTCGCGCGGGAAGGTCTCCACCAGCAATTGATCGGGACCGGGCAAGGCAGAGCGCCGCGCCTGCATCGCGAGCCATTCGCGTACATCGTCGGGAAAACGCGGCCATTCGTCGGGCGCCGCAAGGAACGCGCGGACCCGGTTCGCCAGGTGCGTGGATATCGGCATGCGCGCGCCGCCATAGGTCGGGATCCGCGCCGGCTTGGACGTCGCGCGCACGACGATGTCTTCGGTGTCGATTCGCTCCACCTCCAGCACGAGGCCCGCGAAGAAGAAGGTGTCGCGCGGGCTGAGCGTGGCCGCGAAGCTTTCCTCGACCTTGCCTACCGTGCGTCCGTTGCGGAAGCGGACGTTCAGCATCGTCGCTTCGACGATGATGCCGGCGTTCAGGCGATGCTGAAGCACGAACTTCGGATGGCTGACGCGCCAGCGCCCGTCGGGGTCGCGGGCCAGCCGCTTGAAGCGGTCATAGGCCTTCAGCGCATAACCGCCCGATTCGATATAGCCGAGCACCTGATGGAACAGCGCGTCCGACAGCGCCGAATAGGGCAAGGCGGCGCGCACCTCGTCCAGCAATTCCGCTTCCTCGAAAGGCGCCGCGCAGGCGCAGGCCATGATGTGCTGGGCGAGCACATCGAGCGCGCCGGGGCGGAAGATGTCGGTGTCGAGCTCGCCATCGGTCACGGCGTCCAGCGCAGCGCGAGCCTCGAGATATTCGAACCGATTGCCGGGCACGAGGATCGCTTCGGACGATTCGTCCAGCCGGTGATTGGCGCGGCCGACCCGCTGCACCAGCCGCGACGCGCCCTTCGGAGCGCCCATCTGGATCACGCAATCGACATCGCCCCAGTCCACGCCCAGGTCGAGCGACGCGGTGGCGACGAGCGCGCGAAGCCGCCCCTCGGCCATCGCCAGCTCGACCTTGCGCCGCGCTTCCCGGCTGAGGCTGCCGTGGTGGATTCCGATCGGCAGCTTGAGCTCGTTGACCGTCCAGAGATCCTGGAAGATCAGTTCGGCGAGAGAGCGGGTGTTGCAGAAAACGATCGTCGTCCGGTGCGTCTCGATTTCCGCCATCACCTGTGGGGCGGCATAGCGGCCGGAGTGGCCGGCCCAGGGAATGCGATCTTCCGGAATCAGGATCGAGATGTTGGGCTCGGCGCCCTGCTCGCCACGAACCAGCGTGACGGCGTCGATGTCGCCGTCGGGCGCCAGCCAAGCGCGATAGCCGTCCGGATCGGCCACCGTCGCCGACAGCGCCACGCGGCGAAGCTGTGACGCGATCCGTTGCAGCCGCGCCATCGATAAGGCCAGCAGGTCGCCGCGCTTGCCGGTCGCGAACGCGTGCACCTCGTCGACGACGATCGTCTTCAGGTTCGCGAACAGCGTGAAGCTGTCCGGATAGGAGAGCAGCAGGCTCAGCGACTCAGGCGTGGTGAGCAGCATTTGCGGCGGCCGCACCCGCTGCCGCGCCTTGCGGTCGGACGGCGTATCGCCGCTCCGCGTCTCGACGCGAATATCGAGGCCCATCTCCTCGATCGGCGTCAGCAGGTTGCGCTGCACGTCGACGGCGAGCGCCTTCAAGGGCGAGACGTAGAGGGTGTGCAGCGTATCGGTCGGCTCTTCGATCAGTTCGACCAGGCTCGGCAGGAAGCCTGCCAGCGTCTTTCCCGAGCCGGTCGGCGCGACCAGCAACGCATGCTCTCCGCGCCTGGCGGCGTCGAGCATTTCGAGCTGATGCCGGCGCGGCGCCCAGCCCTTAGCGGCAAACCAGTCGGTCAGAGGCGTTGGGAGAGAGTTCAAAAAGTCCTCGTCACCCCGGACTTGATCCGGGGTCCACCTTCTTCCTCTCCGAGCCATGAAAAAGGCAAGGCGGATGCCGGATCGAGTCCGGCATGACGGCCGGGAAGCCTTACCGCTCCACCCGATCCTCGCGCGCATGCTCTGCTGCGTCTTCCCTCTCGTAGAGCTGGTGAGTCCCGCGTTCGGTACGGGCCATGTCCGCAGGGGTGTCGCGCTTGCGATTGCGCACGATGCTGGAGACGAGAACGACGATGAACGCGATCACGCCAAGCAGCAGTAAGATCATCGAAACCCTGTTCACGTCTCGCTCCTCATCGCCGTGCGGTTCGTCAACGAAGCGGAACGGTTTGCGATCCGGAGCGGTTGCGCTAGCGAATAGCCATGAGCAGATTCCTCCCCCGCGCGATCGGTTTCGCGATCCTCTCCGTGCTGCTGATGGCGGTTGGCAGCGTCATCGTCCTGATCGTCCTCGTCGGTGCGCCGACCGCGGGCGGAGTCGCCGCGTTCCAGCATGAGGCCGCCAGCCGCGCGGAATCGGTCGACCTGATCGTCGGCACGCTCGTGATGCTGCTCACCGGCTGGCTGGCCGGCCGGCCGTTCGCGGGGCGGGACGCGATCTTTGCGGCCGGGCTGATGGCGGTCGTGTACATCGTGATCGATCTCGCGATCGTCTTCCTGTTCGGCGATCCGGCCCAGATCGCGGTCGGCACGACAGGCCGATCCTATGCGTTCAAGATCGTTGCCGCGCTGATCGGAGGCTGGCTCGCCAGTCGAACGCCGGCCTTCGAGCCGGAGCCGGTGCCGCTCGACGAGGAATGATGCCGCTCGGCGCCTGGATCGAGCCGCACCCCGAGGGCATCTATGTGCCCGCCGCCGACGTCTGGATCGATCCGTCGCAGCCGAAGCCGCGCGCGCTCGTCACGCACGGCCATAGCGACCATGCCCGCGGCGGCCATGGCGCCGTGTGGGCGACCCCGGAAACGCTGGCGATCATGGACGCGCGCTATGGCGCCCAGGCCGCGCATCCGGTGCGTTATGGCGAGAGCATGCGGATGGGCGACGTCGAGGTTTCGTTCGTGCCGGCCGGTCATGTGCTCGGCTCCGCGCAGATCGTGCTGGAGCATAGGGGCGAGCGCGTCGTGGTCTCGGGCGATTACAAGCGCCGGTCGGACCCGACCTGCGCGCCTTTCGAGCCGCAGGCCTGCGACATCTTCATCACCGAGGCGACCTTCGGCCTGCCGGTGTTCGTCCATCCGGAAACCGGCGACGAGATCGACAAATTGTTGGCAGCGCTGCGCGCCAACCCCGATCGGTGCGTGCTGGTCGGCGCCTATGCGCTGGGCAAGGCGCAGCGTGTGATCGCCGAGCTTCGGCAGCGCGGCCATGACGACCCGATCTATCTTCACGGTGCGATGCAGCGGCTCTGCGAGCTTTATGTCGAGCATGGCGTGGCGCTCGGCGATCTTCGCCTCGCGACAGGCGTCCCGAAGGCGGAGATCGCCGGCCATATCGTCCTGGCGCCCCCAGGCGCGCTCAACGATCGCTGGAGCCGGCGCCTGCCCGATCCGATCACCGCAATGGCCTCCGGCTGGATGCGCATCCGCCAGCGCGCCGTGCAGCGCAACGTCGAGCTGCCGCTGATCCTCAGCGACCACGCCGATTGGGACGAGCTGACCTCGACCATCCTCGAGATCGCACCGCAGGAAGTGTGGGTGACGCACGGTCGCGAGGACGCGCTGATCCACTGGTGCATGACCCGCCAGATCAAGGCGCGCGCGCTCGACCTCCGCGGCTATGAGGACGAGGACGATTGACTCCCGTCTCCGTTCGCTTCGAGCGAAGTCGAGAAGCGCTGGTGCGGAGCTGCCGTTTCTCGACTACGCTCGAAACGAACGGATTTGGTGGACGGCTCGTGGGTGAAACTGAGTTTCTTTTCGCGCTCCGGGCCCTCGCCGTCGATCCGGGGGCGCGGGGCTTCCTCGACGATGCGGCGGTGATGGGGGATCTGGTCCTGACCCACGACATGATTGTCGAGGGCGTGCACTTCCTCCCCGACGATCCGCCCGAGGACGTCGCCTGGAAGCTGGTGGCGGTGAATCTGTCCGACCTCGCCGCCAAGGGTGCGGAGCCGGTGGGATGCCTGCTCGGCTACACGCTCGGCTCCGCGGACTGGAACGCCCGCTTCATTGTGGGACTGCAGGACGTTCTCGCGACCTATGCGATGCCGCTGCTGGGCGGCGATACGGTGCGCGCGAACGGCACGCGCAGCTTCGGCCTGACGGCGATCGGCCGCGCTGACCGCGCGCCGTCGCGCACCGGCGCGGAGGCGGGCGATGCGCTCTACCTCACCGGCACGATCGGCCGTGCGGGCGTCGGCCTGAACCTCCTCCGCTCGGGCCAGACCGGCCCCGAGGTCGAAGCCTATCGCCGTCCCCGGCCCCGCCTCGCCGAAGGGCGCGCGCTTGCACCCTTGGTCCATGCGATGATGGACGTCTCCGACGGCCTGCTGATCGACGCGAAGCGCATGGCGGACGCCAGCGGCCTCGCCGTGACGATCGATCTCGCTGCCGTTCCCGCCGCCGGCAATACTCTCGAAGCGGCGACGGCGGGCGACGATTACGAACTCCTCGTTGCCGCCGCACCGGACACGGCGCTTCCGGTCCCCGCCGTCCGGATCGGCCAGTTCGCGCCGGGACAAGGCCTTAGGCTGGTCGAGGCCGGATCACCGGTGCCGTTGCCGCCCTCGCTGGGCTGGCTGCACGCCTGATCTGTTTCACTTGCCCTCCCCAGAATCCCGCTTCATACCTCCGCCCCGGATGAGCGGCCGGGGACAAGAGAGCCGCAGACAAAAGGGGAAAGGGTTCTGATGAACGTAGTTCTGATCGCCATCGCCTGCGGCCTTCTGGCGGTGGTCTATGGCTTCGTGACGAGCGCGCAGGTGCTCAAGCAATCCGCCGGCAACGAGCGCATGCAGGAAATCGCCGGCGCCATCCAGGAAGGTGCGCAGGCCTATCTCGGCCGCCAATACACGACGATCGCGATCGTAGGCGTCGTGGTGGCGGTGCTGGTCGCAGTCTTTCTCGGCCTGACCTCCGCGATCGGCTTCGTCGTCGGCTCGCTGCTGTCCGGCGCGGCCGGCTATATCGGCATGAACATCTCGGTGCGCGCCAACGTCCGCACGGCGGAGGCCGCGCGCGGCTCGCTGCAGGGCGGCCTGACCGTCGCGTTCCGCTCGGGCGCGATCACCGGCATGCTCGTGGCGGGCCTCGGCCTGCTCGCGATCTCTGCCTTTTTCTACGTGCTGACCAATCTGCGCGGCTATGCGCCGGATGACCGCACCGTCATCAATGCGCTGGTCGCGCTGTCCTTCGGCGCATCGCTGATCTCGATCTTTGCGCGTCTGGGCGGCGGCATCTTCACCAAGGCCGCGGACGTCGGCGCCGACCTCGTCGGCAAGGTCGAGGCCGGCATTCCCGAGGACGATCCCCGCAACCCAGCCGTCATCGCCGATAACGTCGGCGACAATGTCGGTGACTGCGCCGGCATGGCCGCCGACCTGTTCGAAACCTATGTCGTGACCCTGGGCGTGACGATGGTCTCGATCGCGCTCCTGATCCAGGCGAGCTCGGCCGAGCTGATGCAGCTGATGTCGCTGCCGCTGGTGATCGGCGGCGTCTGCATCATCGCATCGATCATCGGCACCTACATGGTCCGCCTCGGCGCCAAGCAGTCGATCATGGGCGCGCTCTACAAGGGCTTCTGGACGACGGCGATCCTGTCCGTCCCGCTGCTGTACTTCGCGACCAAATACACGCTCGGCGGCGACATGAATGCGCCGATCGGCGCGGCCGGCCAGTTCACCGAAGGGCCGGATCCGTTCGCGACCACGGCTGCGGTCAAGAGCTTCAACGGCATGGACCTGTTCTGGTGCATGATGATCGGCCTGGTGGTGACCGCCGCGATCGTCTGGATCACCGAATATTACACCGGCACCAATTACCGCCCGGTCAAGTCGATCGCGAAAGCATCGGAAACCGGCCACGGCACCAACGTGATCCAGGGCCTCGCCGTCTCATTGGAAGCGACGGCGCTGCCGACGCTGGTGATCGTGGTCGGCATCATCCTGGCCTATCAGCTGACCGGCAATGTGATCGGCATCGCCTTCGCGGCGACGTCGATGCTCGCGCTGGCCGGCATGGTGGTTGCGCTCGACGCCTATGGTCCGGTCACCGACAATGCCGGCGGCATTGCCGAGATGGCGGGGCTGGAGGGCGACGTCCGCAACCGCACCGACGCGCTCGACGCGGTCGGCAACACCACCAAGGCCGTCACGAAGGGCTATGCGATCGGCTCGGCGGGCCTTGCCGCGCTGGTGCTGTTCGGCGCCTACACGACCGACCTGAAAGAGTTCTTCCCGGACCTGACGGTCGATTTCTCGCTGTCCAACCCGTACGTGATCGTCGGCCTGCTGCTGGGGGCGCTGCTCCCCTATCTGTTCGGCGCGATGGGCATGACCGCGGTCGGCAGAGCTGCCGGCGCGGTGGTGGAGGAAGTGCGTGGCCAGTTCCGCGACAACAAGGGCATCATGGAAGGCACCAGCCGTCCGAACTACGCCCGCACCGTCGATCTGGTCACCAAGGCCGCGATCAAGGAAATGATCATCCCCAGCCTGTTGCCGGTGCTGGCGCCGCTGGTCGTGTTCTTCTTCATCACCGGTGTCGCCGGGCGCGAGCAGGGCTTCGCGGCGCTGGGCGCATTGCTGCTCGGCGTGATCGTCTCCGGCCTGTTCGTCGCCATTTCGATGACCTCGGGCGGCGGCGCCTGGGACAATGCGAAGAAGTACATCGAAGACGGCAATTACGGCGGCAAGGGCTCCGAAGCCCACAAGGCCGCGGTGACCGGCGACACGGTCGGCGATCCCTACAAGGACACCGCCGGCCCGGCCGTGAACCCGATGATCAAGATCACCAACATCGTGGCACTGCTGCTGCTCGCGGCACTGGCGAGCCACGCCGCCGGCTGATCATCGACTGGACTGAAGGCGAGCCCGTCCGGAGCGATCCGGGCGGGCTTCTTCTATTCCGGATCGGCCCGGATCAGCGCGCGGCCGCGCGGCCAGGGACCACCACCAGCTTTGCGAGTTCGGCCGCGTTGGCGCGCGTGCCGACCGATTTGACGGCCCGCTCCGGCTTGATCGGGCGATCGAAGCGAACGCCATACCAGTGGCTCCGGCGCCACACGATGCTCGCCTTCACACGGCCGATGCCCCGCATTTCGATGAACACTGTTTCGCCCCGCTTCATCGGCGTGACCGGGGCATCGTCCAGTTCGATCTTCAGGCCCTCCGCGGATAGGTCGCGGACACGCCCGGCATGCTGCTGGCCGGATTCGGAGCCGATCGTCGCCCGGATCATGAAGTTCTGGCGTCGCGACGCGCGCCTGGTGTCGTTCACGGCGATGGGCTTGATCATCGTCAGCTCCTTTGCCGCAAGCCTAGCCGCCAATGGTTTCCGTGGCGTTATCCTCCCCGCCGCGCTTCGCTTCCCTTTTTCCGCCCCGTTCGTTATGGCGGCGCGATTTTTCGAAACCCCGAACCAAAGGCAGCTGCTTGGCCAAGGAAGAACTTCTGGAAATGCGGGGGCAAGTCGTCGAACTGCTCCCGAACGCAATGTTCCGCGTGCGGCTCGAGAATGATCACGAGATCCTCGGCCACACCGCCGGCAAGATGCGCAAGAATCGCATCCGCGTGCTGGTCGGCGACGAAGTGCTCGTCGAACTGACGCCCTATGATCTGACCAAGGGCCGGATCACCTATCGCTTCATGCCCGGCCGCGGCGGCCCCGGGCCGTCCTGATTCGTGCCGGGCGACGCGCCCGTGCCGCTGATCTTGGCATCCGCGAGCCCCAGACGGCTCGATTTGCTGGCCCGCATCGGTGTCGCGCCTGACCGGATATGTCCCGCCGACATCGACGAGACGCCGCTGAAAGGTGAACTCCCCGCCCGCCATGCCGAACGGCTGGCGGCCGAGAAAGCGGCGGCGGTGGCCGAAGCCGGCGCGCTCACCCTGGCGGCAGATACCGTGGTCGCGGCCGGCCGGCGCATCCTGCCCAAGGCGGAGGACGAAGCGGTGGCGCGCCGATGCCTCGAGCTCTTGTCCGGTCGCCGCCACCGGGTGCACAGCGCAGTGACCTTGATCGATGCCGAGGGACACGCACGGCATCGCCTCTCGACCACCATCGTCACGTTCAAGCGGCTGACCCGCGAAGAGATCGACGCCTATCTCGCGACCGGCGAATGGCATGGCAAGGCGGGCGGCTACGCAATCCAGGGCCGCGCGGAAGCGTTCGTCCGTTTCCTGTCCGGCAGTCATTCCGGCGTTGTCGGGCTGCCCCTGTTCGAGACCCGCGCGCTGCTGGTCGCCGCCGGCTATCCGCTTGGCTGAATGGCTCTACGAAGCCGGGATCGGCGAGGCGCGCGCTGCGCTGGTCGAGAATGGCGCGATCACGGAGGTGCGGATCGATCGCACCGATGGCCGGCCCCGAGCCGGCGACATCCTCACCGCAAGACTGACGCGCAAGGCAGGGCTGGCCGGGCGCGGCGAAGTCGAGTTGGACGGCGGCACGGTCGCGCTGCTCGCGCCGATTCCGACAGGGCTCACGGAGGGCTCGACCGTCATGATCGAGATCGTGCGCGAGGCGATCCCGGAACGCGGCAATCCCAAGCTTCCGCTCGCGCGCCCCGCCGACGGCCCGCCGCGACCCGCTCCGGCCCTGCTGGATGCAATCGGCGCCGGCGGCGTTCCGGTCCGCACACTACTCCCGCATGGCCCCGATCTGCTGGAAGCGGCAGGCTGGTCGGAGGTGCTGGAGCAGGCCGAAACCGGTCTCGTGCCCTTTCCCGGCGGGCTGCTGCGCATCGCGCTCACTCCGGCAATGACAGTGATCGATGTGGACGGTGAGCTCGCGCCGGCCGAGCTCGCCGTCCGTGGCGCCGCCGCGGCGGGAAAGGCGATCCGCCTATTCGATATCGGCGGCTCGATCGGTCTCGACCTGCCGACATTGCCCGACAAGCGGGCACGGCAGGCTGCAGCGGAGGCGATCGAGGCCGCCCTGCCGCAGCCATTCGAGCGGACTGCGGTCAACGGCTTCGGCTTTCTCCAGATCGTTCGCCGTCGGGTGCGGCCGTCGCTCCTGGAGCTAATCCAGTCCGATCCCGTCCAGGCGGCCGCGCTCGCGCTGCTCCGCCGCCTCGAACGCGAGCCGCTGCCCGGTCCTGATCACGTGCTCGCACCTGCTCCGGTCGCACGGCTGATTAATCGCCGCGACGACTGGACCGCCGAATTGGCGCGGCGCCGAGGCCGGGCGATCCGCATCGAGCCTTCCTGATCAGCCGCCCAAAGGATAAAGGCGGGGCATGGACACCGATTTCTACCGCATCAAGCGGCTTCCGCCCTATGTCATCGCCGAAGTGAATGCGATGCGCGCGGCAGCACGCGCCGCGGGCGAGGACATCATCGACCTTGGCATGGGCAACCCGGACCTGCCGCCGCCGCCGCATGTGATCGAAAAGCTCTGCGAAGTCGCGAAGAAGCCGGATGCGCACGGCTATTCGGCGTCGAAGGGCATTCCGGGCCTGCGCCGCGCCCAGGCCGGCTATTACGCCCGCCGCTTCGGTGTCGAGCTCGATCCCGAACGCGAAGTGGTGGTGACGCTCGGCTCCAAGGAAGGGCTCGCCAATCTCGCCCAGGCGATCACTGCGCCGGGCGACGTGGTGCTGGCGCCCAACCCGTCCTATCCGATCCACACCTTCGGCTTCATCATCGCGGGAGCCACGATCCGTTCGGTCCCGACCACGCCCGACGAGCGCTATTTCGAGAGCCTGGAGCGCGCGGTGAAATTCACCGTCCCCAAGCCATCCGTGCTGGTGATGGGCTATCCGTCCAATCCCACCGCCGAAGTCGTCGACCTCGCCTTCTACGAACGCGTCGTCGCCTTCGCGAAGGAGCATGAGCTCTGGATCCTGTCGGACCTCGCTTATTCCGAAATCTATTTCGACGATTGCCCGACGCCCTCAATCCTGCAGGTCCCGGGCGCCAAGGACGTGGCGGTCGAGTTCACGTCGATGTCCAAAACCTATTCGATGGCGGGCTGGCGAATGGGCTTCGCGGTCGGCAATCCCACCCTGATCGCGGCGCTGACGCGCGTGAAGTCGTACCTCGACTATGGCGCGTTCACGCCGATTCAGGCGGCTGCGGTTGCGGCGATCAACGGGCCGCAGGACATCGTCGACGCCAATCGCCGGCTCTACAAGCACAGGCGCGATGTGCTGGTCGAAAGCTTCGGCCGCGCCGGCTGGGAAATCCCCGCGCCCCGCGCCTCGATGTTCGCCTGGGCGCCGCTGCCACCCGCTCTCGCCCATTTAGGCAGCCTTGAGTTCTCCAAACAATTGCTCACCCATGCCGGCGTCGCCGTCGCGCCCGGCGTGGGCTATGGCGAGGAAGGGGAGGGGTTCGTCCGGATCGCCATGGTGGAAAATGAACAACGCATCCGCCAGGCGGCGCGCAACGTGAAGCGGTACCTTGCCAGCATGGGCGTCAACACGCCCGCGCAGACCTCCGCCTGAGCGCCGCTGACGCCGCGCCCGCGCATGATCGAACCGCTCTATTCGATCGCGGGCGTGCTGGTCGGGCTACTCGTCGGGATGACCGGAGTCGGCGGCGGATCGCTGATGACGCCGATCCTGGTGCTCATATTCCGCTTCCACCCCGCGACCGCGGTCGGCACCGACCTGCTCTATGCGTCGGCCACCAAGCTGGCCGGAACCGGCGTCCATGGCTGGCGCGGCACGGTCGACTGGCGCGTCGTGCGACGGCTCGCGACGGGCAGCGTGCCGGCGACGCTGATCACACTCGGCGGCCTGAGCATCGCCAGGATGCGGGCGGAGGATATCGGCCGCGTCATCACCGACGTGCTGGGTGTAGCGCTGATCCTTACCGGGATTGCCACCTTGTACCGCAAACGCATCGTCGAAGCGCTGAGCGGCACATTCTCCGGCTATGACGAGCGCCGGATCATGTGGCTGACGATCGGCCTGGGTGTGGCGCTCGGCACGCTCGTCACGCTGACCTCGGTCGGCGCCGGCGCGCTTGGCATGACCGCGCTGCTGGTCCTCTACCCGCGCGCGCCCGCGGCGCGGCTCGTCGGATCGGATATCGCCCATGCCGTGCCGCTGACTCTGATCGCGGGGCTCGGCCATATGGCGATGGGCTCGGTCAATCTCGGGCTGCTGCTGTCGCTGCTGATCGGCTCGATCCCCGGCATTGTTGTCGGCAGCCTGATGGCCAGCCGACTGCCGGACCGCGTGCTGACCCCGATCCTGGCGGTCACGCTGGCCCTGGTCGGCGCCAAGCTGGTTCTTTAGGGTCTCGACCAACCGCCAAGCCGCATCGACGGGGGGGCTTGAGCCGAAACGAAAACAGGCAGAATGTCCGCGCTCCACTCTTCGGGGGACGAACTCATGCGCCTGTCTCTTCTCCTCGCCTCGATCGCGCTTTGCGCCGCCTCGGCTGCCGGTGCGAAGCCTGCCGACTATCAGCCCGCGGTCGATTTCAGCGGACGCCCGGCGGACGCGCGCGCGCTGGACGCAAGCCGCCACCCGGCCGAAGTGCTCGACTTCATGGGCCTGAAAAAGGGCATGCACGCGCTCGATGTGCTGACCGGCGCCGGCTATTATGCCGAGATCATGGCGCAGGCAGTCGGGCCGCAGGGCAGCGTCGTCGCCTATGAACCGCAAGGTTTCGCCGACCGCGCCAAGGACAAGCTCGACCCGCTGCTCGCGCGCGAATCCAATGTGAAGCTGGTCACCGACTTTCGGGCCGCGATGGCGCCGGACAGCTATGATTTCGCGATGATCCACCTGAATTATCACGACTTCTACTGGGAAAGCGAAAAATACCAGGTGCCGCGCGTCGACCCGAACCAGGTGCTCGCCACGCTCTACAAGGCGATGAAGCCGGGCGGGATCGTGGCGGTCGTCGACCATGTCGGCCCGGCGGGCGACACCCGCGCGATCGTCGACAAATTGCACCGGATCGATCCGGAGACGGTCAAGGCCGATTTCCAGCGCGCCGGCTTCGTGCTCGACGGGCAGAGCGACATGCTCCGCGTCAGCGCCGACGACCACACCAAGAACGTGTTCGACCCGGCCGTGCGCGGCAAGACGGATCGGTTCGTGTTCCGGTTCAAGAAGCCGAGCTAGCGCGCCGGCTTGACGTGCCAGCGGGCGAGGCGGCAATCCCTCGCCCGTGCACGACCTCCCCGCCATCTCGACCATCGCGCAGACGATCCAGCTCGCGATCGCGCCGGTTTTCCTGCTGGCCGGGATCGGATCGATCCTGAATGTGCTCGCCGGACGGCTCGCGCGCGTCGTCGATCGCTCGCGCGTGCTGGAAGAGCTGCACGCGAACAGCGAAGGCGAAGAGCATCAGCGCTATGTGCGCGAGCTCCGGATCGTCGATCGGCGGATGCGGCTGGCGAACACCGCGATCGCGCTGATCGTCGCCAGCGCGATCGTCGTCTGCGGCCTCGTCGCGCTGCTGTTCATCACGCAGCTGGCCGGGCTCGCCTTTCGGGTCGCCGTCGCCGTTGCGTTCGTGCTCGGGATGGCACTGCTCGTCGCCGGGCTGGTGTTGTTCCTGATCGAAATCAACCTGGCGCTCAGCTACCTCTATGTCCGTGAGGAGCTGCTGGAGCGCGAGGAGCGAAGCTGGCTTCGCAATCACCTTAAATGAAAAAGGTTGCCGGGCCTGTTCGACCCGGCAACCCCTTACATGGTCAGCGGCCGGAAGGCCGCCCGGAAGCCTATAGGCTGCAGCCCTTCAGGCGCGCAGCTCCCGAACGGACTTGACCGACCTCTCTGCTGAACCATGAGACATCGGATCACCTCCTTTCGCTGTTAAAGCCAATGTGCACCGGTTGGTGCACATCCGGAATGTGAATCGGGCCGACTCGGCGATCAAGTCTTGAAAAGAAAAATTATTTGCGCGAATCTGGTTGGGTTGCGCTGCTTCGGGGCGAAGCGTCAGCGGCAATCCTCGACCACGCGCGACACTTCCGGCCAGGCCGGCACGATCGCCGCCTGCCCGCCCGCCAGCAGCATGAACCGCCCGCGGCTGAACGCCATCTGGTCCAGCAGCGGATCGCGCGCAGCGATGTCCGCTTCCAGGCGCGTCCCGTTGCTCGCGACGGCGCGCGTGGCATCGCCATAGGTTGTGCGGATCGTCAGCGGCCCGGCGGCATCGGTCGTCCAGACGATCGCGACGCGTCCGGCCGCGCGTTCGCATCGGAGCACCAGCAGCGGCGGCTGGCCAGGTTGCGCAAACACCGCTTCAGTGCCGGTGTGCCGATAGCTCCAGTCTCCGGGGGTCAGCGGCCAGTCCCGCCACGCGTCGCCTTGCGGCAGCGGAGACGGCGTCGGCGTGGGTGTCGGAGCGGGAGGCGGCGGTACAGGCTTCGGCGCGGGGCGGCTGGGCGCCACGCACCCAGACAGCATCAGAAGTGATAGGCCGATCGCTCGCCGCATGCGCTCTCCTGCCCTCGCCAGCATGGGTCATGCGCATGGCGGCAGCCGCCGCAACATGCAACCCGGCCGCGCGGCGTAACGAGCGGCCCAGCCGACGAGCGCATGGCGAAGCCTCCCACGATCGCAGCAGGGAGCGACTTCAGCTCGCGTCGTGAAAGATGATCCCCAGCGTGAAGCGCAATCCGCCACGCACCCGGCTGACGCCGTGCCGCATCTGCACGCGATAGTCGCCGCGGCTGCCGCGGACCGGCCGCTCGCGCACCGGGAACACGACCGCGTCGCCTTGGCGCAGCGGCACGACCTCCGCGCGCGACTGCATCCGTGGCCGCTGCTCGGTCAGCACGAACTCGCCACCTTCGAAGTCCCGCGCTGGCTCCGACAGCAGCACCGCCACCTGCAACGGGAAGACGTGTTCGCCATACACGTCCTGGTGCAAGGCGTTCCAGTCGCCGGCTTCGTAGCGCAGGATCAACGGCGTCGGCCGAACCTGCCCTGCCGCATGGCATTCCTCCAGAAATGCGCCGTGCGTGCCCGGAAAGAGCCGCCCGGACCCCAACCGCCCCGCCCACCGGTTCGCGATCGCGGCGAGCGGCGGATAAAGCTGCTCGCGAAGGCCAGTGATCGGCTCCGGCAGCGGATAGGAGAAATACCGATACTCCCCCTGCCCGAACCCATGCCGCGCCATGTGGACGTGAGATCGGAAACGGGACGGATCGCTCCAAAGCGTCGCGATCTGCTCGCATATGTCCTCATCGAGGAGGTGCGGCAGCACCGCAGAGCCGCAAACGTCCAATCGAGATTCGGCAGTGGCCCAATCAATGTCAGTCATCGGCCGTCAGTGGCGCAACGCTGGACCGCATTCACTCCGCGACTTGCGTTCAAATCCGACAGTCAGGCAGCAGCGTAGATGGCTGGCCGATAGCGCGGCTCGGGGATGGGGAAACTCTTCTCGCGCGCCACCTGCAGCCAGCCCTCGATCGCGTCGCGCACATGTGCCAGCGCTTCCTCGCGCGTGACCCCATGGGCCGAACACGGCGGCAGATCGGGCACGTCCGCGATCCAGCAGCTATCCTCGTCCGACCAGAACAGGTTGATATGGCAATGCGGCTCGCCCACCGACTGTGTGTAAGCCATAGGTCTCGACGAGTTCAAGAAACTCGCGAATCTGGTACCGATTAGCCTCCTCACCGGTGCGATCGATTGCGGCATCGCTACCGCCGGCCGCCGAACTTCCGCTGGGTCTTGCCGTAGCGCATCTTGCGGGTGCCGGGTTTGCCCTCGTTGCTGCGGCCCATCATCGGTGCCTTGTGCTCCTCCGTGGGCAGGCCGAGTTCCTGTTGTTCGAGCTGGCGGATTTCGTCGCGGATGCGCGCGGCTTCTTCGAACTCGAGGTTCGCGGCGGCGTCGCGCATCTTCTTTTCCAGATCCTCGATGTAGGCGCGCAGATTGTGGCCGACCATGTGCGGCCGGTCCTCGTCGATTTCGACCAGCACGCTGTCCTTGGTCGCGACGTTCTGGATGATGTCGCCGACATTGCGCTTGATCGTGGTCGGCGTGATGCCGTGTTCGCGGTTGAACGCTTCTTGCTTCTCGCGGCGGCGCGAGGTCTCGCGCATCGCCCGTTCCATCGAGCCGGTGATCGTATCGGCGTAGAGGATCACCCGTCCATCGACGTTGCGGGCGGCGCGGCCGATCGTCTGGATCAGCGAGGTTTCGGAGCGCAGGAAGCCTTCCTTGTCGGCGTCAAGGATCGCGACCAGCCCGCATTCCGGGATGTCGAGCCCCTCGCGGAGCAGGTTGATGCCGACCAGCACGTCGAACACGCCGAGCCGCAGATCGCGGATCAGCTCGATGCGCTCCAGCGTCTCCGTGTCGGAGTGCATGTAGCGGACCTTCAGCCCCGCCTCGTGCAGATACTCGGTCAAATCTTCGGCCATGCGCTTGGTGAGGGTGGTGACCAGTGTGCGATAGCCATTCTTCGCGGTGATCCGGCATTCGTTGACGAGGTCGTCGACTTGATCCTCGATCGGCCGCACCTCGACCGGCGGGTCGATCAAACCGGTCGGACGGATCACCTGTTCGGAAAAGACGCCGCCGGTCTGCTCCATTTCCCAGCCGCCCGGCGTCGCCGAGACATAGACGGTCTGCGGCCGCATCACGTCCCATTCGTTGAAGCGCAGCGGGCGGTTGTCGATCGCTGATGGCAGGCGGAAGCCGTACTCCGCGAGCGTGAGCTTCCGCCGATGATCGCCCCGGCTCATGCCGTTGACCTGCCCGATCGTCACGTGGCTTTCGTCGACGAACAGCAGCGCGTTCTCGGGCAGATACTCGAACAGCGTCGGCGGCGGTTCGCCCGGCAGGCGGCCGGTCAGGAAGCGCGAGTAATTCTCGATGCCCGCGCACGATCCGGTCGCGGCGATCATCTCCAGATCGAAATTGGTGCGCTGCTCCAGCCGCTGCGCTTCGAGAAGCCGGCCTTCGGCGACCAGCTCCTTCAACCGCTCGGCGAGTTCGTGGCGGATCGCCTCGGTCGCCTGCTTCAGCGTCGGGCCCGGCGTTACATAGTGGCTGTTCGCATAGACGCGGACGTAGTCGAGGCTCGCCGCCTTTTTGCCGGTCAGCGGATCGAACTCGACGATCTCCTCTATCTCGTCGCCGAAGAAGCTGACGCGCCAGGCGCTGTCCTCATAATGGGACGGGAAAATCTCCAGATTGTCGCCGCGCACCCGGAAATTGCCGCGCGCGAAGGCCGCATCGTTGCGCTTGTACTGGAGCGCGACGAGCTTTCGGATGATCTCCGACTGATCGACGATCTGGCCCTTTTTCAGATCGAAGATCATCGCCGAATAGGTCTCGACCGAGCCGATGCCATAGAGGCACGAGACCGAGGCGACGATCAGCACGTCGTCGCGCTCGAGGAGCGCGCGGGTGGCCGAGTGGCGCATTCGGTCGATGGCCTCGTTCACCGAGCTTTCCTTCTCGATGTAGGTGTCGGACCGGGGGACATAGGCTTCCGGTTGGTAATAGTCGTAATAGCTGACGAAATATTCGACGGCGTTGTCGGGGAAGAAGTTCTTGAACTCCCCGTAGAGCTGCGCGGCGAGAATCTTGTTGGGCGCCAGCACCAGCGCCGGGCGCTGCAGCGTCTCGACGACCTTCGCCATCGTGAAGGTCTTGCCGGAGCCGGTAACGCCCAGCAGCACCTGGTCGCGCTCGCCCTGCAACGCCGCCTCGGTCAGCTCGGCGATCGCGCCCGGCTGGTCGCCGGCGGGTTCGTAATCGGAGACGAGCTTGAATCGCTTGCCGCCTTCCGACTTGGTCGGCCGGTTGGGCTTGTGCGGGACGAAGGAGTCGCCGGTCTCGGGTTCGGCCAGCGAGGTGCGGATTTGAATCGCCATCGCGTCAGGATATGGTCCCGCGATGCCGCCGTCGCAACGACGGGCGCCGAGAGGGGGAAGACATGAGGGTAACGATCGCGCTCGCGCTGCTGGTGCTCGCTGCGTGCAACAAGCAGCCGGACCTGAAGCTCAAGAACGCGACCGCGGAGGAGGTCGCGGCCAAGGCGAAGGCGGCGGGCGCGGGAGAGATGCGTCCGGACCCGGGCCAGTGGCAGGTCATGACCAGCATGAAGCTGCTGGACGTCGCGGGCGTTCCGGAAGCGGCTGCCGCGCAGATGAAGCGGGCGATGGCACGCACCACCACCAACATGCAGTGCCTGACCCCGGAGGACGTGCAGAAACCGAACCTCTTCGCCGGCCCCGAAAACAGCCGCTGCAAATATGACGACTTCAACATGAAGGGCGGCAAGATCAAGGCGACGATGCACTGCCCCGGCCAGGCGGGCGGCGAGATGGCGATGACGCTGGACGGGGCCTACACGCCCAAATCCTACCGGGTGCTGGCGACGATGGACATGCAGATGCCGAACGCGAGCCAGAAGATGAAGATGACGATGGAATCGATCGGCACGCGCATCGGCGAGTGCCCCGCCAAGGCCGCCGCCGTCCGCTGAGAACCGGCCTCAGCCGGCCGGCAACGCCGCCTGCGCGATCCGTTCGTACAGCGGGGTCACCGATTCCAGCCGGTCTTCGCGCGTATTGCCGAGCCGGACGAGCACGACCGAATGACCGCCCTTCGCGCCGGTGAACACGAACTGGCCAAGGTGCCCGCGCATCGACACGAGGCCGTTCGGCGACAGCCAGACGTGACCACCATAATGCGGGTTGGTCGGCGCCGGCGTCTTCAGGAAAGCGAGCCAGTCGGGCGCGACGATCTGCGTTCCGTCCGGTCCCTTGCCGTCGACCAGCAGCCGGCCCATCCGCCCCCAATCGTCGAGGCTCATGTGAATGAGCGAGCCGCCGACCTGCGTGCCCGATCCGTCGAACTCCAGGAACGCGCTCGTCACGCCCGCCGGACGGAACAGCCGCTGCTCGGCGAAGTCGCGATAGGCGCGGGCGCGAACGCGCGGATCGCGGCTGTCGGTCAGCGCCCGCGTGACGATCTCGGCCAGGATGATGCTGGTCAGCGAATCATAGTTGAAGTGGGTGCCGGGCCTGAACGCCAGCGGCCGCGCGATCGCCCGCGCCGCCATGTCCTGCGTGCCGCCCACGAACAGCACCTGGTTGGTGTCGCTGCTCTCGATCGGCTGCCCGACCTCGATGTGCCTGAGGCCGGACGACATATGCAGCAGCTGCCTGAGCGTGATGTTGCGCCGTGCATCGTCCCGCCATTCCGCGACCGGCGCCGGCGCATCCAGCTGCAGCTTGCCGTCCGCGACCAGCTCGCCGACCAGCAGCGCGGTCACGCTTTTCGCCATCGACCAGCTGATGAACCGGTTCGCATCCGAATAGCCAGCCGCATAGCGCTTCGCGACCGGCCGCCCGTCGACCAGCAGCAGCACCGCGCGCGTATCGCCCTGGTCCGGCGCGAACAGCGGCGCGATCGGATCGCGCGTGGCGGCCGAGCCGGGGATGGCGAGCGCGAGGGCGGAGGCGAGAAGGGCGGTCTTCTTCATGCCACAGCCTAACAAAATCCCGTCGGCCGAAAACCCCCTCCACGGTTCGGGCTGAGCTTGTCGAAGCCCTCTCTTTCTGTTCACTTGGACGAAGAAGAAGGGAGGGCTTCGACAAGCTCAGCCCAAACCGATGGGGGGAGCAGATGAGCTTCAGCAAGCGAGCCATGTTCTGGACGGCATCCCTTATTCTCGCAGCCCTCCTCCTCGCCGCCGCGCTCTACGCCCGCGCGATGCGGCCGCAGCTGGAGCTCGGCACCGGCTATGCCGCCCGGGTCGCCTGCGCCTGCCGCTACATCGGCAATCGGCCGTTGCAGCAGTGCTATAAGGATTTCGAGCCCGGCATGGAGATGATCCGCCTCTCCGAAAACGCGGCCGACAAGAGCGTCACCGCCAGCGTCCCCCTCCTCGCCCACCGCACCGCCCGCTTCGACCCGCTGCTCGGCTGCCAGCCGGAGCCGTTCAAGGGCCGCGACTATGTCATCCGGCGGTGACATGGACGATCTGGACAACATGGACGACATTCACATGGAATCGGGAAAATTTCCGATCCCCGCGCGTGAGACGCAGACCTGTTCCTACACATGGTCAAAGAGCCGTCGAGCCGTGACTCGACGGTCGAGAGCGTAGCCAAGGGCATCGGGTGTAGGACAGGCTGAAATTGTGCGTTCCCGCGGCATCACGCCGCAACCGCCAGCTCCGCCGCTTCCGTTGCTTCGATCCAGCCGCCCCCCAGCACGCGGTCGCCGGCGTAGAGCACGGCGGCCTGGCCGGGGCTGACGCCGTATTCCCCCTGGGGGAAGAGGATGCGGTCGCCGTCCAGTGCTGCGGGGACCGGCTTAGCGAGGGAGCGCACCTTGGCGGTGAGGGATCCCGTATAGCTGCCGCCGATCCAGTTGATGTCCGACAGGCGCGCGGCGCCGACG
Organism: Sphingomonas changbaiensis NBRC 104936; assembly: GCF_000974765.1. GTDB lineage: Bacteria > Pseudomonadota > Alphaproteobacteria > Sphingomonadales > Sphingomonadaceae > Sphingomonas_B > Sphingomonas_B changbaiensis. The sequence continues at coordinate 36,686 of NZ_BBWU01000040.1, forward strand.
GCGAGCGCGCGCTTCGGCCCGACGATCACGCGCTGTTCGGCGGCGTCGAGGCGGATCACGTAGAGCGGTTCGGGCTGGCCGCCGAGTTCGAGGCCCTTCCTCTGGCCGACCGTGAAGTGGATCAGCCCCTTGTGGCGGCCGAGCACGCGGCCGGTGAGGTCGACGATCTCGCCTTCCGTCTCCGCCTCGGGCCGCAGCTTCCTGACCAGCCGGGCATAATCGCCGTCGGGCACGAAGCAGATATCCTGGCTGTCCGGCTTGGCAGCGACGCCCAGTCCCAGTTCCGCGGCAATCGCCCGCACTTCCGGCTTCGGCATGCCGCCGAGCGGAAAGCGCAGGAAATCGAGCTGCTCGCGCGTGGTCGCGAATAGGAAATAGCTCTGGTCGCGCGCCGGATCGGCGGCGCGGTGCAGCTCCGGCCCCTCCGGCCCCAAGACCCGGCGGACATAATGGCCGGTCGCAAGCGCATCGGCGCCGAGTTCGCGGGCGAGGCGGAACAGGTCCGTGAACTTCACGCCCATGTTGCAGCGCACGCAGGGGATCGGCGTGCGGCCGGCCAGATATTCGTCGGCGAACTGGTCGATCACGCTCGTCCGGAACGCGCTTTCGTGATCGAACACATAATGCGCGATTCCGAGCTTGTCGCAGACCGCGCGGGCATCGCGGATGTCCTGCCCCGCGCAGCAGCTGCCGGTCCGTCCGACCGCGGCACCGTGATCGTAGAGCTGGAGTGTCACGCCGATCGTCTCCGCGCCCGAACGAGCGGCGAGCGCGGCCACGACCGACGAATCGACGCCGCCGGACATGGCGACGACGATTCGCTTGCCCTTCAGATCGGGCCCGAGCTGGAAATCGGCCTGCATTGCGCGGCCATATAGGGGCGGCGGGGCGCTGCGTCACGAGCGGCAACGTCTTGCCCTCGTGTGGCAAAAATACCGCACCGGCCTTTACCGGCGGTTCAACTCCTGCCGCTAGACAGGGTGCAAGATATTCCGGGGGAAGGCTTTGTACCACGATCGACATCTGGCGGACTGGACGCGCAGCACCCAGCCCGTGCGGCCCAGTTTCGCGACGCTGGTCGCGGTGGCCGTCGCCCGCCAGGCCGCCAGCCCGACCGCCCAGGTCATCGCCGGCGCTGAAGCCGGGCCGATTTCGGCCGTATCCCTGGTCGAGCTGTTCGGTGAACGCCGCCGCAAGGGAAGCGTCGCCGGGGCCAGCTTCAACTCTGGTGTCGCGGCACTGCTAACGCCGGAGAAACGAACATAAGGTGGATATTTACCGATCGCGTTCAGAGTTCCTGAACCAGGAATCCATAGACCGCTCGTCGCGTACCGAGGCTCCCCAAAGAGCCGTTGTTGCTTGAGGAAAGAATGATCGAGAACCAGAAAATCCGCCCCGCCCAGGTGATTGGCCCGCTCGGCGAATCGCTGACGCTGGACACGCTGCCGCCCCCCAACACCAGCCGCTGGGTGGTGCGCCGCAAGGCGGAGGTGGTCGCCGCGGTCAATGGCGGATTGCTGAGCGTCGACGAGGTCTGCGAGCGTTACAATCTGACGGTCGAGGAATTCGCCGCCTGGCAGCGCGCGGTCGATCGTTCGGGCATGCCAGGGCTGCGCGTGACGCGCATCCAGCATTACAAGTCGCTGTACGAGCGCCAGCAGAAATACTGACGCGCATCCCTGACGGGATCGAGAAGCCCCGCCCTGAACCGGCGGGGCTTTTTGCTTGTCGACTCACAGGATCGCGTGTAGAGGCGGCGCAACGGCGCAGGCCCTGTCTGCGACGAACCATTAGCTATTGGTTGGCGTTTCGAGGGGCTGGTGCACCGGCCCGAAGCGCCGCAGCAAGAAGAACGGAGACTGACGGCCTTATGCAAATTCTCGTCCGCGACAACAATGTCGACCAGGCGCTGCGCGCGCTCAAGAAGAAGCTGCAGCGCGAGGGCGTCTACCGCGAGATGAAGCTGCGCCGTCACTATGAGAAGCCGTCGGAAAAGCGCGCCCGCGAGCGCGCCGCCGCGATCCGTCGCGCGCGCAAGCTCGAGCGCAAGCGCGCCGAGCGCGACGGGGTGAAGTAAGCCTCTTCCGCGTCACTCCCGCGAAAGCGGGAGTCCCGCTTCCTTTCGTCTCCATCAGAAGAAAAGCGGGATTCCCGCTTTCGCGGGAATGACGTAACGGGGGCGGACGACCTTTTCTCGGGAGCCCGCCGATGTCCGTGACCGCCGTGCCGATCCAGCCGACCCCGCGCCGCATGATCGGCGTGCTGTGGGCGGGCCTTGCCGTGTTGGTGATCGCCGCGATCGCGTTCGCCTGGCTCGGCACCTCTGCCGCTGTCGCGCAGACCGGCACGAACGAGCAGTTCCTCGCCTGGAACGCGCGCCAGCCGGGCGTGCAGACGACCGCTTCCGGCCTGCAGTACAAGGTGCTGAAGGAAGGCACCGGCGCGCACCCGACGGACACCGATGTCGCGCTGATCAAGTACAAGGGCACGCTTCGCGACGGCACGGTGTTCGACCAGAACGAGCGCGCTCCGCTGCCGGTCGCGCAGGTCGTGCCCGGCTTTTCCGAAGGCCTGAAGCTGATGCAGAAGGGCGGCAAGTATCGCCTCTGGATCAAGCCTGAGCTCGGCTATGGCGACCGCGACACCGGCGGCGCGATCCCGCCCAATTCGGTCCTCGTGTTCGACGTCGACCTGCTCGAGTTCATCCCGATGGCGGTGCTGCAGCAGATGCAGATGCAGCAGATGATGGGCGGCCAGGGCGGCGGAGCCCCGGGAGCGCCGGCGGGGCGGTAACGCCAACCCTCTCCCCGCGGGAGAGGGTCGACTCGCGCGGGAGCGCGAGCGGGGTGAGGGCGATCGAAGGCCTTCGCCCTCACCCTCCCAAGCCTGCGGCTTGGGCCCCTCCCTCTCCCGGTGGGAGAGGGGCTAAGCAGCCGCTGCCGCCTTTTCCTCTTCCCGCTCCGATCCGCGCTCCAGCGCGACCTTGATCATGGCGGTGATCGAATCGGCGAGCAGCAGGCCCATGAAGCCGAGCAGGGTGCCGAGCAGGATCTGTGCCCCCAGCGTGATCGCGGGCGGCATGTCGACCGTTCTCCGCGCGACATAGGGCAGCATCACATAGCCGTCGAAATTCTGGACGGCGAAATAGGTGCCGATCGCCCAGAGGCCGGTGTCCGGACCGGCGCTGAAACCGACCGCGACCATCAGCACGCCACTGACGAACGCGCCGATGTTGGGGATGAAGGCAAGCAGGCCGGTCAGGATGCCGAGCAGCAGCGCCATCGGCACATGGCCCAGGCTGAGCGCGATCCAGGTCAGCACGCCTTCGAAGAACATGCCGGCGAGACGGCCGGCCATCAGCCGCCGCAGCGTGTGCGCCATCCGCTCGATCGTGATTTGGGTCTGCGCGCGGTTGCGGCTGGGCACCAGCCAGGCAAGGCCGCGCTGATACAGCCGCGGTTCCAGCGCGATGAACAGCCCGAAGGCGACCACCAGCAGCACGCTGGACAGCACGCCGAACACGGTTCCGACATAGCCGGTCAGCTTGCCGACCGAGCCGACCAGCTGACGCCCGAAGCTCATCAGGTCGGCCTGTGCGGGCATGAAGCCCATGCCCGACAGCCAGTGCACGAAGCGCGTTCCCTGCGCCTGCAGCGTGACCTGAAGCTGCGACCATTGTGCCGAGATCTGGACGCCGGTCATGTAAAAGACGCCGAGCACAAACGCGATTGCGCCGAGCAGAACGATCGCGATCCGCAGCCCGCGCGGGATTGCCAGCACGCGCCCGAGCAGCCGCGCGCCGCCGTCCAGCATCGCCGCGAAGACCAGGCCGGCAAAGAGCAGCATGATCGGCTGGATCAGCAATACGATCAGGCCGATGCCAATCGCGAGGCCGAACCAGACGGTCGCCCGCTTCAGTTCCGCGCGAACGAGCGGATCGCGCATTTCATTGGGAGCGGCGGCCGTGACGGGCGCCGGCTCCGTCACTTGCTATCGGCCTCTTGCGGATGGAGCGAGGTGCCGGCGCGGCCGGGGCGCAACGCCTCGATCCAACTGATCGGGTTGTACCATTCGGCGGAGCCGTCCAGCGAGAAGGTGATGAACTCGGCGCGGCCGCCGATATTCTCCCACGGCACTGGCCCCCCCAGGCCGCCTTCGATCAGCGGCACGCGGCTGTCGGCCGAGCGATCGCGGTTGTCGCCCATCAGGAAGACCTGGTTGGGCGGGATCGTCAGCGGCGGGAAATCGTCTGCGCGGCTCGCGCCCAGCTCGATCGTGTCGTAGCTGCGGCCGTTCGGCAGGGTTTCGTGCACGATCGGCAGCTCGCAATAGGGCTTGTTGTCGGGCCCGGTGACCAGCCGGCCGGGGAATTGCAGGTCGCTGCACGGCGCGTTCTCGTCGACCGGGATCAGCCTGGGCGTCGGCTGGCTGCGCTTGATCGGCACGCCGTTGATGATGACGGTGCCGTTCCGCATCTCCAGCCGGTCGCCCGGCAGGCCGATCACGCGCTTGATATAATCCTGCTTCTCGCCCGGCGGGGAGACGATCACCACGTCGCCGCGCTCCGGCAGGCGACCGAACAGGCGGCCGTGAATATAGGGCAGCAGATGGAAGGTCGGCGACACGAACGACCAGCCATAGGGATATTTGGTGACGACCAGCCGATCGCCGACCAACAGCCCCGGCATCATCGATTCGGACGGGATGTAGAAGGGCTTGGCGATGAAGCTGTGAAAGCCGAGCACGGCCAGGATCAGCCAGAAAATGCCCTTGGCCTCGGCCGCCCAGTCGGTGCCTTTCTTCTTCGTCGCGGGAGGAGTCGCCGGCGCTGCGCTCTCGACCTTGTCGCCTTCGTTCACGTCAATCCCTCTCACAACGGCACCGCCTCGATGATGACGAACGCCTGTGCCCAGGGATGATCGTCGGTCAATGTCAAATGTATCTGGGCCTTGTGGCCAGCGGGCACAAGCGCGTCGAGCGCCGCCTTCGCGCCGCCTTCCAGCCTCAATGTCGGCCGGCCGGACGGCGCATTGACGACGCCGATGTCCTTCATGAACACGCCGCGCTTGAATCCGGTCCCGACGGCCTTGGAGAATGCTTCCTTGGCGGCAAAGCGCTTGGCGTAGGTGCCCGCGCGGGTGAACGGCCGCCGCGCGGCCTTGGCGCGCTCGATATCGGTGAACACGCGCCGCTCGAAGCGCTCGCCGAACCGGTCGAGCGAGGACTGGATGCGCTCGATCGAGCAGAGATCGGAGCCGAGGCCGATGATCAAAAA
>NZ_BBWU01000039.1 GCF_000974765.1 Sphingomonas changbaiensis NBRC 104936
GTTATAAACCCCGCAGCATCTCCCGAGCGCAGTTGTGCCCCGGCGCACCCGTCACGCCGCCGCCGGGATGCGTGCCCGCGCCACACATCCACAGGCCCTTGATCGGCCCGGCATAGGCGCCATTCCCCAGCACCGGCCGCGCGGAATAGAGCTGATCGAGCGACATCGCGCCGTGCATGATGTCGCCGCCTGCGAGCCCGAACCGCTCCTCCAGGTCCGTCGGGCTCAGCGACAGCCGTCCGACGACGGACGCCTTGAAGCCCGGCGCCCAGGCATCGACAGCGTCGATGATCGTGTCGGCCGCCGCCTCGCGTTCGTCGGCCCAGCTGCGGCCATCGGGCAGCTCGGGCGCGAATTGCTGGCAGAACAGGCTCGCGACATGCGCGCCCTTCGGCGCCAGCGTGTCATCGAGGGTCGAGGGGATCAGCATCTCGACGATCGGCGCCTTCGACCAGCCACAAGCGCGGGCATCGGTGAAGGCGCGGTCCATATAATCAAGCGTCGGCGCGATCACGATGCCGCTCGCCAGATGCTCGCCCGGTTCCGGCAGGCAGGTGAAGCGCGGCAGCTCCGACAGCGCAACGTTCATCCGGAAGGTGCCGGAGCCAGCCTTGTACGATTTCATCCGCCGCGCGAAATCGGCGGGCAGGTCGGCCTCGTCGACCAGCTTCCCGTAGAGGAGCTTCGGCCCGACGTTCGCGACGACGCGCCGGGCGAACAGCTCGCGCCCGTCCTCCAGCGCCACGCCGACCGCCTTGCCGCCATCGACCAGCACCTTCGCGACCGGCGCATCGGTCATGATCTCGACGCCTGCCGCCTCGCACGCCTGGCGCATGGCTCCGGTGATCGCGCCCATGCCGCCGATCGCGTGGCCCCAGGCGCCCTTCACGCCGTTCACTTCGCCGAATACGTGGTGGAGCAGCACATAGGCCGATCCCGGCGTGTCGGGGCTGGCGTAGTTGCCGACCACCGCGTCGAAACCGAACGCCGCCTTGATCGGATCGCTTTCGAACCAGCCGTCGAGGAAGGTCCGGGCGCTCTTCACGAACAGGTCGAGCAGGTCGCGCTGGCCTTCCAGCCCCAGCTTCGCCATCCGGCGCCCCGGCCCGATGCCGCGCAGCAGCTCGAACCAGCCGCCACCGGCATTGGGCGGCGTCTGCAGCGCCAGGTCGCGCAGCACATCGGCGATGCGGTCGAGCGCATCGTAATAGGCGGGCAGCGTCTCCGCGTCCTTCGCGGAGTATTTCGCGACCTCCGCTTGGGTGCGCTCCAGCCCGCCGCCGAGCTTCAGATAATGGCTGTCGTCGAGCGGCAGGAAGTTGGAGATCGGGCGGTGCACCACGCGCAGGCCCCAATCGTGCAGCCGCATGTCGCGGATGACTTTCGACTGGAGCAGGCTGACGGTGTAGCTCGCCGTCGAGTTGCGGAAGCCGGGGTGGAACTCCTCCGTCACCGCCGCGCCGCCGACGATGTGCCGGCGCTCGACCACCAGCACCTTGAGGCCGGCGCGGGCGACATACCAGGCGCAGGTCAGGCCGTTATGCCCGCCGCCGATGATCAGTGCGTCGTACGACATTCCAGGCTTCGAATTGGCGCGCAAAAGCATCCCTCGCTCGGTTTGGGCTGAGCTTGTCGAAGCCCTCCCTTTCTTTTCCGGCCTAGCAGTAGAGAAGAAGGGAGGCCTTCGACAAGCTCAGGCCAAACCGGAGTGAGGACGGTCGAACGGAATGGCCGCGGCGCTAAGCCGCTTCCGCCATTTCCCCCAGCGCTGCCTTGACCGCCGCAACCGCTTCCGGCGCCTGCCCGCCGTCCGGCCCGCCGCCTTGCGCCATGTCGGGCCGACCGCCGCCGCCCTGGCCGCCCAGCGCCGCAACCGCCAGCTTGACCAGATCGACGGCGTTGCGCTTGCCAGTGAGGTCGTCCGTCACGCCGACGGCGACAGAAGCGCGGCCGTCATTGACCGCGACCAGCACCGCGACGCCGGAGCCAACGCGCGCCTTGAGCTCATCGACCGCGCCGCGCAGGCCCTTGGGATCGAGTCCCTCGACGACCTGGCCGATAAAGCCGTGGCCGCCGACCTGCTCCGGCCCCGCAGCCTCTGCCTTGCCGCCGCCACCCAGCGCGAGCGCCTTCTTCGCGTCGGCAAGCTCGCGCTCGAGCCGCCGCCGCTCCTCGATCAGCGCGGCAACACGCGCCGGCACTTCCTCGGGCGAGGCCTTCAACGCCGATGCCGTCTCGCGCAGCCGCTCGTCGCGGCCGGTCAGCCATTGCCGCGCCGCCTCGCCGGTCAGTGCCTCGATGCGACGCACCCCCGACGACACCGCGCTTTCCGACACGATCTTGAACAGCGCGATATCGCCGGTCGCGCTCACATGAGTGCCGCCGCACAGCTCGACCGAATAGGCGTCGCGGCCCATCGTCAGCACGCGCACTTCGTCACCATACTTCTCGCCGAACAGCGCCATCGCGCCGGCAGCGATCGCGTCGTCCGGCGTCATCAGCCGGGTCGAGACACTCTCGTTTGCGCGGATCTGCGCATTCACGTCGGCCTCGACGTCGGCGATCTCCTGCGCACTCAGTGCCGACGGGTGCGAGAAATCGAAGCGGAAACGATCCGGCGCGACCAGCGAGCCCTTCTGGGTCACATGCCCGCCCAGCCGCTTGCGCAGCGCCGCGTGCAGCAGGTGCGTCGCGGAGTGGTTCGCACGGATGCGGTCGCGCCGCTCGGCATCGACGACCAGATGGACGGTATCGCCGATCGCGACCTCGCCATTCTCGATCACCATGTGATGCGCGTGCAGGCGGCCGAGCGGCTTGGTCGTGTCGTCGACGACCGCGCGCAGGCCCTTGTCGCCGGTCACGACGCCCGCATCGCCCATCTGGCCGCCGCTTTCGGCATAAAAGGGCGTCTGGTTGGTCAGCAGCACGACTTTCTCGCCGGCCGAGGCATGCTGGACCGGCTGGCCGTCCTTCACGATCGCGACGACCTCGGCTTCGCCTTCCGTGCCCGAATAGCCGATGAACTCAGTCGATCCGTTCGCCTCGGCCAGGTCGAACCACACGTCCTCGGAAGCCTTCGCGCCCGACCCCTTCCACGCGGCCCGAGCCGCCGCCTTCTGCTCGGCCATCGCCTCGTCGAAGCCCAGACGATCGACGCCGAAGCCCTGGGCGCGCAGCGCGTCCTCGGTCAGGTCATAGGGGAAGCCGAACGTGTCGTAGAGTTTGAAGGCGACCGCGCCGGGCAGCGTGTCGCCCGGCCTCATCGCCGCCGTCGCTTCGTCGAGCAGCTTCAGTCCGTTCGCCAGCGTCTGGCGGAAGCGTGTCTCTTCCTGAGCCAGCGTCGCCTCGATCAGCGGCTGTGCGCGGACCAGCTCCGGATAGGCGCCGCCCATTTCCGCCACCAGCGAAGGCACCAGCCGGTGCATCAGCGGTTCCTTGGCGCCCAGCAGGTGCGCGTGCCGCATTGCGCGGCGCATGATCCGGCGCAGCACATAGCCACGGCCCTCGTTCGCCGGCAGCACGCCGTCCGCGACCAGGAAGCCCGACGCGCGAAGGTGATCGGCGATCACGCGGTGGCTCGCCTGGTTGGCACCGGTCGTCGCAGTGCCGGTCAGCGCCCCGCTCTCCGCGATCAGCGCCTTGAACGTGTCCGTATCATAGTTGTCGTGCACGCCCTGCAGCACGGCCGCGATCCGCTCCAGCCCCATGCCGGTGTCGATCGAGGGCTTGGGCAGGCTGCCGACGATCTCGTTCGCTTCCTGCTCAAACTGCATGAAGACGAGATTCCAGATCTCGGTGAAGCGATCGCCGTCCTCGTCCGGGCTGCCGGGAGGGCCGCCGGGGATATGCTCGCCATGATCGTAGAAGATTTCGGAGCACGGACCGCATGGGCCGTTGTCGCCCATTGCCCAGAAATTGTCCTTGGTCGGGATGCGGATGATCCGGCTCTCGGGCAGCCCGGAAATCTTCTTCCAGAGGTCGAATGCCTCATCGTCGGTGTGGTAGACGGTCGCCAGCAACCGGCTCGGATCGATCCCCCATTCGCGCGTGATCAGGGTCCAGGCGAGCGAGATCGCCCGTTCCTTGAAATAATCGCCGAACGAGAAATTGCCCAGCATTTCGAAGAATGTATGGTGGCGCGCCGTGTAGCCGACATTGTCCAGGTCGTTATGCTTGCCGCCCGCCCGCACGCATTTCTGCGAGCTCACCGCGGTCGAATAGGGCCGCGTTTCCAGGCCTGTGAACACGTTCTTGAACGGCACCATCCCTGCGTTCACGAACATCAGCGTCGGATCGTTGTGCGGCACCAGCGGCGCCGAGGGCACGCGCGCATGCCCCTCGCCCTCGAAATAGTCGAGAAAACTGCGCCGGATGTCGTTGGTCGAACTCATGCGGCGCGATGTAAGGGAGCGGCCCCGGCGGAGCAAGCAGGGCCGCGGCCGCCGCTCAGGTTGCGAACAGCATTGCGTCGCCAGCGAACGCCTTGAACTCGAGCGCGTTGCCGCTGGGATCGCGGAAGAACATCGTCGCCTGCTCGCCGGGCTGGCCCTTGAAGCGAATGTGCGGCTCGATGCCGAAGGCGATGCCGGCCGCCTTCAGGCGATCGGCGAGCGCCTGCCAGTCAGTCATCGTCAGCACCACGCCGAAATGCGGCACCGGCACGTCATGCCCGTCGACGGGGTTACTGGTGTCGGCCGATCGCGCGCCTTCGTCCAGGTGAGCGACGATCTGGTGGCCATAAAGGTCGAAATCGATCCACCGATCGGAGCTGCGGCCTTCCCCGCAGCCGAGCAGACCGCCGTAGAAGGATCGGGCGGCAGCGAGATCGTGCACGGGAAACGCAAGATGAAACGGTCTCATGGCTGGGCAAGCTCCACACAGGTTTCCATGTCGGGCGCGGACTTGGGATCGGCGGAGATCGCCTCGCGCGCCAGCGTCAGCTCCTTGTCGCCCTCCGCCTCGCTTTTGCCCGCGTCGCGCAGTTCGGTGCGCGCGCGATCTTCCAGCAGGGACGCGATCGTCATCAGGTCCATCGCGGTCTTGCTCATCCCCTCGCGCTTGCGGACATCGTCGGCAGCAAGCTTCAGCAGCCCGGCGCACTGGACCGCGCTGGGCGGCGGCAGCGGCGGCGCGACCGCGTTCATCACCTCGACACAGGCCTGCGCTTCAGCGATCGGCAGCTCGGCCTTCCCGCCTGCCGCCTTCTGCGTCGCCGCGACCTGCTGCAGGATCAGGTCGCGCACCTGTTCCCGGCTACGGCCGGTGTCCTTCACCAGCGTATCGCCGACCACCTGCGCGAAGCGGGCACCCTGGCGCGCCAGCGGCGGCAGCGACAGCGCCGAGGCTGTCCGGCGCTGCTGCTCCCCGGCGACAATCGCGAGCACGGCGACACAGCGGACCTGACGCGCTTGCAGATCGGAGAGGGGCGGAGGCGAGGACGCGGCGGCAAGCGCCAGGACGAGACTGAGCATCGCCCGATCCTTACGCGCGATTGCAACCGCCGCAAAGGCGCGCGATAGCGCCGCGGTGCTCCGTTATCCGAAGCTTCTCGCGCTGGCCGCAGGCGCGCTGTCGGCGACCGGCTTCGCGCCGCTCGAACTCTGGCCCGTCACGATCCTTTGCCTCGTGCTGCTGATCCGATTGCTCGGCGACGCGCCGACCTGGCGCAGCGCCTTCTGGCGGATGTGGCTGTTCGCGCTCGGCCATTTCACCGTCGGCCTGAACTGGATCGCCCACGCCTTCACCTACCAGGACTCGATGCCGCACTGGTTCGGCTATGGCGCGGTGGTTGCGCTGTCGCTGTATCTGGCCGTGTTCCCGGCGGTGGGGGCCGCTGTCGCTCACGCCCTGACCCGCTCGTCCCGAGCACAGTCGAGGGGCGCGTCTCCAGAGTCCGAGCAGCGCCCCTCGACTTCGCTCGGGACGAGCGGCCTTGTGTTTCCGCTCCTCCTCGCCGCCGCCTGGATCGCGACCGAGTGGCTGCGGGCAACCCTGTTCACCGGCTTTGCCTGGAACCCGCTGGCGGCGATCTGGGTACCGGTCCTGCCGGTCGCACAGGCGACGAAATGGGTCGGCACCTATGGGCTGTCGGGCCTGACGGTCCTTGCCGCCGGTGGGGCGTTGCTGGTCGCGCGCCGGCGCTGGGCGGGCGCAGCCTTGATCGTCCCCCTGCCGCTGCTCGCGCTGCTGCTGTTGCCGCATCCTGCAGCACCGGGCCCCCTCGCCGTCCGCATCGTGCAGCCGAACGTCAGCCAGGACGAGAAACAGGACGTCGATGCCCAGGCCGCGCATCTACAGCAGCTGGTGCGGATGTCCGGGCCGCCGGGCGCCAGCCCGCGGCTGCTGCTGTGGCCGGAAGCGGCGATCGACAATGGCTATCTGCTTGCCGAGGAACCCGGGCTGCGGCGGTATCTGGCCAGAGCGCTCGGTCCCGGCGACGTGCTGCTCACCGGCGGCATCGCGCTGGAATATGACCAGCAGGGCCGCGCGATCGGCGGCCGCAACAGCGTATTCGCGCTGGCGCCCGACACCCGCATTCTCGCCCGCTATGACAAGGCGCATCTGGTTCCTTACGGCGAATATCTGCCGATGCGGGCAATCCTGACGCCGCTCGGCCTGTCGCGGCTGGTGCCGGGCGATCTCGATTTCTGGCCCGGTCCGGGGCCGAAGACGTTCGACATTCCCGGCGTCGGCCCGATCGGGTTCCAGATCTGCTATGAAATCATTTTTTCCGGCCAGGTGATCGATCCGGCCCACCGGCCGCTGTTCCTGTTCAACCCGTCGAACGACGCATGGTTCGGCAGCTGGGGCCCTCCTCAGCATCTTGCGCAGGCGCGGCTGCGGGCGATCGAGGAAGGCATGACGATCGTACGCGCGACACCGACCGGCATTTCGGCAGTGATTGCACCCAATGGCAGGATCGAAGGGTCGATCGGGCTCGGAAAGCAGGGCGTACTCGACGCGCATCTGCCGGCACCGCTGCCGCCGACGCCGTTCGCGCGCTACGGCAACCTTCTGCCCGCGCTGCTGGCGCTGGCACTCGTCGCTTTGGGCGTTGTCATCCGCATCCGTCGCCGCTAGAGACCTGCACACATAAACATATCTTTATATGCGGGCTTCGCGCCTGCTCCAGCACAGGACCGACGATGCGCTCCAACTATCTCTTCACGTCCGAATCGGTGTCCGAAGGCCATCCGGACAAGGTCGCCGACCAGATTTCCGATGCCGTCGTCGATCTGTTCATCGGCCGCGACCCGGTCGCCCGCGTCGCCTGCGAAACGATGGTCACGACGCAGCGGATCGTCCTGGCCGGCGAAGTGCGCTGCGACCAGGATCGGTTCCCATCGCTCGCCGAAATCGAGCAGGCCGCGCGCGATACGGTGAAGCGCATCGGCTATGAACAGCACGGCTTCCATTGGCAGACCGCCGAGTTCGCCTGCCACTTGCACGGCCAGTCGGCGCACATCGCCCAGGGGGTCGACGAAAGCGGCAACAAGGACGAAGGCGCCGGCGACCAGGGCATCATGTTCGGCTTCGCTTGCGACGAGACGCCTGACCTGATGCCGGCGACGCTCTATTATTCGCACCGCATTCTCGAGAAGATGGCGGCCGACCGGCACGGCGGCGTGGTCGATTTCCTTGAGCCCGACGCCAAGAGCCAGGTCACGCTGAAATATGAGGACGGCAAGCCCGTCGGCGCGAGCGCGCTGGTCGTCTCGACCCAGCATTCGAAGGCGCTGTCGACCGACGCCGGCCAGCGGACGCTCCGCGATTATGTGATGACGGTGTTCGAGGATGTGCTGCCAAAGGGCTGGATGCCCGCGGACCAGAGCCAGATCTACGTCAACCCGACCGGACTGTTCGAGATCGGCGGTCCGGATGGCGACGCTGGCCTTACCGGTCGCAAGATCATCGTCGACACCTATGGCGGCGCTGCCCCGCACGGCGGCGGCGCGTTCAGCGGCAAGGATCCGACCAAGGTCGACCGCTCGGCCGCCTATGTCAGCCGCTATCTGGCAAAGAACATCGTCGCGGCGGGCCTCGCCCGGCGCTGCACGATCCAGCTCAGCTACGCGATCGGCATTGCCGAGCCGCTGTCGCTCTATGTCGACACCCATGGCACCGGCACCGTCGATGCCGCGAAGATCGAGGCAGTGCTGCCGCAACTGGTGAAGCTGACGCCCAAGGGCATTCGCACCCATCTCGGGCTCAACAGGCCGATCTATCTGCAGACCGCCGCCTATGGCCACTTCGGCCGCAAGCCCGAGGGCGAATTCTTCACCTGGGAACGGACCGATCTGGTCGACCAGTTGAAGCAGGCGCTCGCCTGACCTGGCCCTCCTTCTCAAAAGTCACGAATAGAGCCCCGTCGCACGTGCGGCGGGGCTCTGTTCGACTCAGGGCATTTTGGCGCCCGGTGGGGGGTGACCGTGCGCAGCGGCTGAACCCCTGATGCTGGAATCCCGGCCCCGTCGTTACGGTGTCGAAGCGATAAGCCGCCCTACTCACGCGACGAACCGTGCGAATAAACATTAATTCCGAATGAACCGGACTGGCCTCGCGTCGTTCTACCCGCAGCTGGAAAGGTTAACGCCAGCTTTCGAAATAGAGCGGGGTCGTTCGCTCAGGGAGTTATGAGCATGAAAAAATGGGTCTTGGCCGCGGCAGCGGCGGTTGCATTCGCCGGTCCTGCCAGTGCGGCGGTTATCACGCTTGCCAGCGTGACAACAAACGGTCCCGGGGACTTCACCTGGAATTATCAGGGCACCCTCGGACCTGATGAAGGCGTGCGCTCCGGCGATCGCCTGATCATCTTCGATTTCGGCGGCTATATTAACGGGTCGATCTTCACGCCTTCGGCGAATGTCGTGGGCAGTGTCGAGAATACGTCAAGTGGCGCCTTCGTGACGCCCGGGTTCAACGACGATCCGAACATCCCCAACCTGGTGTTCACCTATGTCGGCCCGGACTTCCGGAACACCGGCGGCCCGTTCTCGCCGTTCGACTTCAACGGTCTCGGCGCCCGCTCGACGTTCAGCGGCAAGACGCTGGATGCGTTCTTCACCCTGACCACGAAGAACAATCCGGACGGCGTGCCCGGCGGTTCCAACACTGCCGTGTTCACGCTCGGCCAGGTCACGGTCCCTGTGTCGGCGGTTCCGGAACCGGCGACCTGGGCGATGCTGCTCGGCGGGTTCGGTCTGCTCGGCGCGGCCACGCGTCGCCGCAACCGCGTCGCGCGCGTCGTCGCCTGAACGCAGCTCCGTGAGGAGGAGGGGGCCGGCCGTCGCGAGACGGTCGGCCCTTTCGCGTTGGCTAGACCCGCTCGGCGCTCGCGACCGCATCCGCGGCCCTTAGCGCCGCGAGGATGCGGACCAGGTGGTGCAGGTCGTGCACTTCCAGGTCGACATGGAACGTATGGAACGCGCCGTCGCGGTTCGCGAGTTTCAGGTTCAGGATGTTGGCCTGGTGAGCGCCGAAGATGCCGCTCATCACCGCCAATGATCCCGGCTCGTTCTTCAGCACCACGTTCAGGCGCGCGGTGCCACCGTCCGACTTGTCGCCCCAGGCAAGATCGACCCAATCGGCATCGACGCCGTCCGCCAGGTTCGCGCAGTCGATCGTGTGGACCTGGATCGCCTCGTCCGGTCGCCTGAGCCCGACGATGCGGTCGCCCGGCAGCGGATGGCAGCACGTCGCCAGATCGAACGCGACCCCCGGCGTCAATCCCTTGATCGAGATCGCCTCGCGCTGCGCCGGCGGCTTGGCGTTCAGGTCGGCGCCGGTCGACCCCGGCATCAGCGCTTCCATCAGCTCGACATCGGTGATGGTGCCGCGCGCGACCGCTGCCATCAGGCCGGCCTCGTCCGCGATCTTGAGCCGCTGCAGCGCATTCCTGAGAGCGTCTTCACCCAGCTGCGCGGGCAGCCGCTGGACGATTTCGTCGTAGAGCTTGCGGCCGAGCGCGACCATTTCGTCGCGCTCTTTGTGGCGGACGAACCGGCGCACGGCCGCCCGCGCCTTGCCTGTCACGACGAAGTTCAGCCAGCCCGGCTGCGGCTCCTGCGCCTTCGATTTCAGGATCTGAACCTGGTCGCCATTCTCGATCGGCGTGCGCAGCGGCACGACGCGCCCGTTGACCTTGGCGCCGACCGTCTGGTCTCCGAGGTCCGTGTGCACGGCATAGGCGAAGTCGACCGGCGTCGCGCCCTTGGGCAGCTGGATCAGCTCGCCCTTCGGCGTGAAGGCGAAGATCCGGTCCTGGTACATCGCCATCCGGGTATGCTCGAGCAGCTCTTCCGGGCTCTCGGCGGTGTCGAGGATTTCGATCAGGTCGCGGATCCAGCGCACCTGGGTGTCCGGCCTGTCCTGCGCCTGCTTGTACGCCCAGTGCGCGGCAAGGCCGTATTCGGCCTGCGCATGCATGTCCTTCGACCGGATCTGGATCTCGATCCGCATATTCTCGGCATGAATCACGCTGGTGTGGAGCGAGCGATAGCCGTTGCGTTTGGGAGTCGAGATATAGTCCTTGAACCGCCCCGGCACCATCGGCCAGCGGGCGTGGATCACCCCCAGCGCCTTGTAGCAGTCCTGCGTGGAGGGCACGATCGCGCGGAACGCCATCACGTCCGATAGTTGCTCGAAGCTGATGTGGCGCTCGGCCATCTTTCGCCAGATCGAGTAGACGTGCTTTTCGCGGCCCGTCACTTCGCTTTCGATGCCGTTCCTGGACAGGAGCAGCTTTAGTCCCGACGCGATCCGCGCAATCCGGTCGCCACCGCCTTCATGCAGCTGCTGCAGCCGCTTGGTGATCGATTCATAGGCTTCCGGCTCGAGCTGCTTGAACGCGAGCGTCTGCATCTCGTTCATGAACTCGTACATGCCGATCCGCTCGGCGAGCGGGGCATAGATATCCATCGTCTCGCGCGCGATCCGCCGGCGCTTTTCCGCATCCTTGATGAAGTGGAGCGTGCGCATGTTGTGCAGCCGGTCGGCGAGCTTCACCAGCAACACGCGGATGTCGTCGGACATCGCCAGCAGGAATTTGCGCAGATTCTCGGCCGCCCGCTGATTCTCGGTCTGCGCCTCGATCTTGCTGAGCTTGGTGACGCCATCGACCAGCCGCGCAACGTTGGCGCCGAACTTCGCCTCGATCTCCTCATGAGTCGCGACGGTGTCCTCGATCGTGTCGTGCAGGATCGCGGTCGCGATGGTCTCGTCGTCGAGGTGCAGGTCGGTGAGGATGCCGGCGACCTCGATCGGGTGGCTGTAATAGGGATCGCCCGATGCCCGCTTCTGCGTCCCGTGCGCCTGCATCGAAAACACATAGGCGCGGTTGATCAGCGCCTCGTCCGCCTCCGGATCGTAACTCTTGACCCGCTCGACCAATTCATACTGCCTCAGCACAGAGGCAAGATCGGAAAACCGGTGCCGCAACGCAACAGCAATCGGCAAAAAACAACCGCCGGAGCCTTTCGGCCCCGGCGGAGGTGTGCGGACTGAGAGGGGTGTGTCCGCCGGAACGGTCAGCGGCGGGCGAGCTTGGTCGTGTCCGCCTTCGCGTTGCACTTGGCGAGCGCTTCGCCGTCGAGCGTCTGATCGCCGGCGCGGAAGCTCGTCACCGCGCCAAGCTCGCGCGCGATGCTCGCGCAGACAATCGCCGGGCGGCTGGTGCCCTGCGCGGCCGCGCACACCGCGCCGTCGCAGTTGACGATGATGTCGCGCACGACGGTCTTGGTCGCCGCCGGCTGGGCGAGCGTGACGCTGTAATAGCTGTTGTTGGGCTGCGCGACCGCGGCCGAGCCAAGCAGGGTCAGCGAGCCGACCAGCGACAGGATGAAAGCTGCAATCCGTACCATGATCCGTCCCTTTTCGATTTCAGTTGCGAATCGCTACCTACTGAAATAGGTTTCAGGTTGCAACTAGAAACTGAAAATTATTTTTGCCGCTTTATGAACGGGGCGGCTTCGGTTAGGTTTTGAAGTCGGGAAGAGGATCGAATGGGCCTGAGAGAACCGCTTGCGCAGATCGCGGCCGAGTGCAGCCTGCCCAAGGCGCTGGAAGCGATGGGCGAACGCTGGTCTTTCCTGATCCTGCGCGCGGCCTTCAACGGCCTCAAGCATTTCGAAGAGATTCAGTCAAACTTGGGCATCGCGCGCAACATCCTCGCGAACCGGCTTGGCCGGCTGGTCGATGTCGGCATCCTGGACCGGCAACCCTGCCCCGAGGACCGGCGCAAGATCGAATACCGCCTGACCGAAAAGGGCGTCGACCTGCTCCCGACGATGATCGCGCTCAGGCAATGGGGTGAGAAGTGGGAGACCGGCTGCCCGTCCAACCCGGTGCTGGTCGACAAGCGCGACCTGGAGCCGGTGGCGGACGTCCGCGTCTTCTCGCATGACGGCCGCGCGCTCGAATGGGAGGATCTGTCCTTCCACTGGCGCGAAGAACTCGAAGCCCGCGCGGCAGAGTGACAATCCCCTCCCTAGAGGGAAGGCGAGGCTAGCAGCCATTCCTCGCGAACGATTTCATCCGGCTCTTCGTGCAGGCGGCTTTTCCGTTCTTCGCCAAGCATTGCTTCATCCAACCGCCCCAGCGCCCACACCGCTGCGCCGCGCACGACCGGATTCGGGTCGTCGAGATGCGCACGCACCGTTTCCACTAGCCCCGCCGCGCCGCTGTTGCCTGCCGCGACCAGACAGTTCCGCATCATGCGGTCGCGGCCGATCCGCTTGATCGGCGATCCGGCGAACAGCTGCCGGAAACCGGCGTCGTCGAGGGCAAGCAGGTCGGCGAGCATCGGCGCGCTCAGCTCGGCGCGGGGCGCGAAGGCAAGGTTCGCGGCGCCGGCTTCGGCGAATTTGTTCCAGGGACAGACCGCCAGGCAATCGTCGCAGCCATAGATGCGATTGCCGATGCCTTTCCGCAGCGCGCGCGGGATCGGGCCTTTATGCTCGATCGTCAGGTAGGAAATGCAGCGCCGCGCATCGAGCCGGAACGGTGCCGGAAAGGCGTCGGTCGGGCAGGCGCGCTGGCAGGCATCGCAGCTGCCGCAGCGCTGGGCACCGGCGGCATCCGGCGCCAATTCCAATGTCGTGAAGATCGCACCGAGGAACAGCCAGCTGCCATGCTCGCGGCTGACCAAGTTCGTGTGCTTCCCCTGCCAGCCGAGCCCCGCCGCTTCGGCCAGCGGCTTTTCCATGACCGGTGCAGTGTCGACAAAGACCTTCAGGTCACCCCCGGCCTGGGCGACCAGCCAGCGCGCCAGCTCCTTCAGCTTGCGCTTGACGAGATCGTGATAGTCGGCCCCCTGCGCATAGACCGAAATGCGGCCCGCCTCCGGTTCCGCCGCGAGCTTCAGCGGATCGCCGCCCGGCGCGTAGCTCATGCCGAGCGCGATCACCGATCGCACGTCGGGCCAGAGCCCGGCGGGCGCCGCGCGCTGGTCGGCGCGGCTTTCCATCCAGATCATGTCGCCGTGCGCGCCGTCGGCCAGCCAGGCGCGCAGCCGCTCGCCCGAGCGCGGGGCCGCATCGGCCCGCGCGATCCCGCAAGCTGCAAAGCCGATCCGCGCAGCTTCATTCTTCAATGCCTGGGGGAGCGATTCCGTTGCCATTCAGCGCCGCCATATAGGGCTTGCCGTGCCCGCTGACATGCCGGTCAGCGTGTCTTTTCTGCAACGCAAATCAGATTGTTGAGGTCAGGCTTCGCGACTCCGTTGCGAGTCTTCGATCCGCAACATATCGCCGCCAAGGGCACCAGCGTCGGCTGGTCAGAGTCGCGGGCGGGCCACACGGCCCGGTAATGGGGAATACAATGCGGAATCATCTATTTATCGGCGCGGCTATCGCCGCGCTCGTCGCTCCGGTTGCGGTCCAGGCGCAGGAAACCACGTCAACGATTCGCGGGACCGTCACCGATAACGGGGCGCCGGTTGCCGGCGTGACAGTCACGGCCGTTCACGTGCCGTCGGGCACCACCACGACGGCGACGACCACCCCGTCGGGCGGCTACGTCATTTCCGGCCTGCGTCCGGGCGGACCCTACACCGTCTCGGTCGGGGGCAACCGCGCGCAGATCACCGACGTCTACACTGTCGTCGCGCAGGACTATAACCTGCCGATCGAGCTGGCCGAAGCCGGCCAGGAAATCGTCGTCACCGCGTCGTCGGTCGCCGGCGCCGGCACCGTCAGCCAGGGCCCGGCCACCATCCTGACCAGCGAGAAGATCGAGAGCATCGCGACGATCAACCGCGACGTGCGCGACCTGATGCGCCGCGACCCGTTCGCGCGCCTGGACGACACGCCGTCGGGCGGCCGCGCGGTCTCGTTCGCCGGCCAGAATGCGCGCTTCAACCGCTTCACCGTCGACGGCGTGCCGATCACCGACAATTTCGGCCTGAACCCCGACGGCCTGCCGTCGCGCCGGTCGCCGATTCCGCTCGACGCGATCGGCCAGTTCCAGACGAAGGTCGCGCCCTATGACGTGCGCGAGGGCAATTTCCAGGGCGGCACCGTCAACGTCATCCTGCGCTCCGGCACCAACGACTTCCAGGGCACCGGCTTTTACAGCTACTCGTCCGACGAGCTGAGCGGCACCAAGACCAAGCCGGGCCCGGGCGTGCCGACCGGCAAGGTCGTGCTCCCGAACTTCAAGATCGAGAATTACGGCGCCGAACTGTCGGGCCCGATCATTAAGGACAAATTGTTCTTCATGGTCGCCGGCGAGCGCATCCGCGCCGCCCGTCCGATCGCCGAAGGTCCGTCCGACAACAATGCCGGCACGGCGATCCCCAACCTGACACAGGCGCAGGTCGACCAGATCTCGCAGATCGCCAAGTCGAAATACGGCTACGACACCGGCGGCGTCGTCAACAGCAATGGCGACAAGGACGATCGCCTGGTCGCGAAGATCGACGCCAACCTGTCGGACACGCAGCGCGCGGCGGTGACCTTCACCTACGCGAAGGACTCGATCATCCTGACCAACAACACGAGCGCCAATCCCAGCTCGCCGTCGCTTGGTCTTGCATCGAACGCGTACAAGCAGGGCAACCAGCTCTACACCGGCGTGTTCCAGCTGAACTCCGACTGGACGGATTCCTTCTCGACGGAGTTCCGCGGCTTCTACAAGGATTACAAGCGCATCCAGGACCCGCTGCTCGGCCGTGGCTTTGCCGAGTTCCGCGTCTGTGACGCACCGACCTCGGACCGGACCAATCCGGGTGCGGCCGGCGCCGGCGCTTCGGTCAACTGCGCGCCCGGCTCGGCCGTGGTCGCATTCGGCCCGGACGTGTCCCGCCAGACCAACGCGCTCAACACCCAGACTTTCGGCGGCCTGCTGCAGGCGCGTCTGAAGCGGGACAATCATGACGTGCGCATCTTCGGCGAGTTCCAGCACACGAAGATCTTCAATGCATTCCTGAGCTCGTCGAACCCGCGCGGGGGCACCAGCGGCGCTTATTATTTCGACTCGATCGCCGACTTCCAGGCGGGCAACGCGCAGCGCTTCGGCTATACCAACGCGACGCCGATCCCCGATCCGGACCTCGCTTCGGCCCGGTTCAAGTACACGACGCTGACGTTCGGCGCCCAGGATAACTGGCAGCTGAGCGACATTCTCACCGTGTCCTACGGCGCCCGCTACGACGTGTACGGCAGCGGCAGCCGCCCGTCGCTGAACCCGGTCTTCACGCGGCGCTATGGCTTTACCAACCAGGCGTTCGTGTCGGGCCGCGGCGTGTTCCAGCCGCGCTTCGGTT
Organism: Sphingomonas changbaiensis NBRC 104936; assembly: GCF_000974765.1. Lineage (GTDB taxonomy): Bacteria > Pseudomonadota > Alphaproteobacteria > Sphingomonadales > Sphingomonadaceae > Sphingomonas_B > Sphingomonas_B changbaiensis. Next base: position 15,761 of record NZ_BBWU01000039.1, read on the forward strand.
TCGATTTCAAGCCGACGTCGGACATCAGCGTTCGCGGTGGCGTCGGCATCTTCGCCGGCGGCACGCCGGACGTCTATGCGTCGAACAGCTTCTCGAACACCGGCATTCTGTCGAACACGATCGACATCATTCAGCGGAATGACGGCACCTACTCCGGCAACTCGCCATTCCCGGCCGGGTTCGACCCGAGGGCGATCCTGACGAACGTCAACGGCGCGACCATTCCGTCGGCGGCCAACGACTATCTGTCGCGCGGCGTCTCGGCGGCGGCGACCAACGCCATCGATCCGAACTTCAAGATTCCGTCGCAGTGGCGCGCCACCGTGTCGGCTGACTGGACGCCGGATCTGGGCGCGCTGGGCAGCGGCTGGGACTTCGGTGCCGACCTGTTCTACTCGGACGTGCGCAACCAGGTGTTCTTCACCGACCTCCGCTCCGTGCCGACGGCGGCTCGGACGCCGGACGGCCGGGTGCGGTACACGTCCCTGACGACCTTCGGCGACACGCTGAACGACATCATCCTGACCAACACCAAGAAGGGCCGCAGCTATGTCGCCGTGGCGCGGGTGCGTAAGGAGTTCGACTTCGGCCTGAACCTGGGCCTGAGCTACACCTACCAGAACATCAAGGACCAGGCGCCGGCGACCTCGTCGACCGCGGGTTCGAACTACGCGAACGGCGCATTCCTCGACGCGAACGGCGCGGCTTACGGCATTTCGAACGACGAAGTGCGTCACAACTTCAAGTATGACGTGACGTTCGATCACGCCTTCTTCGGCGACTACAAGACCACGCTGTCGCTGTTCGGCGAGACCCGCATCGGCCGTCCGTTCAGCTACACGTTCCAGGATACGTCCAGCGGCCGCAGCGCCATCTTCGGCACCACGGGTTCGAACACGCGGTACCTGATCTACGTGCCGACCGGCATTAACGATCCGCTGGTGTCGTACGACTCTGCGGCCACGGCCTCGACGCTCGACGCCTTCTTCAACTCGTCGGGCCTGGCGAAGTATCGGGGCAAGATCGCGCCGCGCAACGCCTTCAACTCGAAGTGGTTCACACGCATCGACCTGCACGTCGCGCAGGAATTGCCGGTGCCGTTCTGGTCGCAGGCGCGGTTCGAGCTGTTTGCGGACATCGAGAACTTCACGAACCTGCTCAACAGCAAGTGGGGTCAAATCCGCGAGTTCCAGTTCCCGTACACCGCGGTTGCGGCGCGCGTGTCGTGTCTGACGGCGGCGACGCCGACCGGCACACCGGGCACGGTGGCGACGAACACCGGGCAGACCTGCGCGCAGTATCGCTACAGCCTGCCGAACGCGACGCCGAGCGACACCATCTATGCGAGCCAGTCGCTCTACGCGATCCGCATCGGCGCCCGCTTCCGCTTCTAAGCCGAGCGGCGAAGAGCAACAGAGAGCCGCCGTCCGGACCCACCGGGCGGCGGTTTTCTTTTGCGCGCGCGAGCATTAGAGCCTCAGACATGGCCCCCGGGTTAGCTGCCAAGCCGTTCTTCGATGACAAGAACCGCGCTTTCTGGAACCTGCAGACGGCGGGCTGGGCCGGCTATTTCCTGCTGCGGACGCTATCCGGCTTCGCCAACGGCCTGACGCTCGCCTTCCTGGTGCCGGTCGCGGTCTCGACCGCCACCGGCTATTCGCTGACGCTGGTGCTGGGCGCCCTCTATCGCGACCTGATCCGGCGCAAGCCGATCGCGACCTGGACCGGATCGATCGCCGGCATGCTGACCGCGGCCGGCATCTATTCGCTGATCGACGCCTGGATCTTCAACACCATCCAGCGCCCCGGCGAAGGCTTTCAGATCAGCCTGTTCCTGGGCACCATCTTCCTCGATTTCGTGGTGATCGGCGCCTGGTCCGCGCTCTATTACGCGATCAACTTCTTCCTGGTCGTCGAACAGCAGGCGGACCAGCTTCGCGCGCTGGAAAGCCAAGCGTCGTCGGCGCAGCTGGCGATGCTGCGCTACCAGCTCAATCCGCATTTCCTGTTCAACACATTGAACTCGATCTCGACGCTGGTGCTGCTGAAACAGACCGAGCGGGCAAATGCGATGCTGTCGCGCCTGTCGTCCTTCATGCGCTACACGCTGGTCAACGAACCGCTCGGCCAGGTCACGATCGAGCAGGAGATCGAGACACTGAAGCTGTATCTCGAGATCGAAAAGATGCGCTTCGAGGAGCGGCTGCGGCCCATTTTCGAGGTCGATCCCATCGTGCTGAAGGCGCGCCTGCCGTCGCTCTTGCTGCAGCCGCTGGTCGAGAACGCGATCAAATATGCGGTGACGCCGCTCGAGGAAGGCGCCGACATCATCATCAGCGCGCGGCTGGTGGTCGATCGCGTGCGGATCACGGTCGCCGATACGGGGCCGGGGTTGAACGAGAAGCGTTCCGGGCCCATTCAATCCACAGGAGTCGGTCTGGCGAACATTCGGGACAGGCTGGCGCAGGCCTATGGCCAGGATCATGAGTTCGACGCGAAAGCGCGTGCGGGGGGCGGGTTCGAGGTTCTTATCGAAATTCCGTACCAAACCGAGGAACAACCGAGGGAAGCCGCATGACCATCAGAACGATCCTCGTCGATGACGAGCCGCTGGCCATCCAGGGCCTGCAACTGAGGCTCGAGCCGCACGAGGATGTGGAGATTGTCGATACCTGCTCGAACGGGCGGGAAGCGATCCGATCGATCAAGACCAACAAGCCCGATCTCGTTTTCCTCGACATCCAGATGCCCGGCTTTGACGGCTTTTCCGTCGTCCAGGGGCTGATGGAGGTCGAGCCGCCGCTGTTCGTGTTCGTGACCGCCTATTCCGATCATGCGATCCGCGCCTTCGAGGCGCAGGCCGTCGATTATCTGATGAAGCCGGTCGAGGAAGACCGGCTCGCCGCCACGCTCGACCGCGTCCGCCAGCGGCTCGCGGAAAAGCGCGGCGTCGAGGAAGTCGACCGGCTGCGCGAAGCGCTGGCCGAAGTTGCGCCCGAAGCCGCCGCCGAGATCAGCGAAGGCGCCGAGGCGCCGTCGGCGAGCCGCTTCGAGAAGATGATCAACATCAAGGATCGCGGCCAGATCTTCCGCGTCGACGTCGACAATATCGAGCGGATCGACGCGGCCGGCGATTACATGTGCATCTACACCGCCGAAAACACGCTGATACTGCGCGAGACGATGAAGGATCTGGAAAAGCGGCTCGATCCGCGCCGTTTCCAGCGCGTCCACCGCTCGACGATCGTCAATCTCGACCTCGTCAAGCAAGTGAAGCCGCATACCAACGGCGAATGCTTCCTGGTGCTGGATTCGGGCGCGCAGGTGAAAGTCAGCCGCAGCTACCGCGACGTCGTCGCGCGCTTCGTCCACTGATCGACGAAAAGCCGGTGCTGATCGCGGGGCGACGATAGCAGAGCTACGGCCTGGTCGTCAGGTCCGTTCGTCCCCGTCCGCGACATAGCGGCGCTCGCCGGTTTCGGGATTGAAATAGACGCGCACGGGCAGGTGGGTTTCGGGGTCGACGAACCGCTCCGCGGTCGCCTGCCAGGGCGGCCCCGGAACGCCTGCCTCCGGGCTCTTATAGGCGCGCCGCTCAAGCAGCATCAGCAGCAGCGCGATCGCCAGCCACACGGCAGGACCCCAGAACGGAATGGCGGTCGTGACGATCGCGACCAGGCAGCCGAGCAAGCCGAGCGCGACGGCGAGGATGACCGCGACGCGCAACATCGCGTCACTCCGCCGGCACGAGATCGACGGCCGTGCCATAGGCGACGATCTCGCTCATGGTCTGACCGATCTCGGACGAATCGAACCGCATCATCACGATCGCATTAGCGCCCATCGCGCTGGCGTTCTCGACAAGCCTGTCGACCGCGTGACGGCGCGCCTCTTCGAGCAGGCTGGTATATTCCTTGATCTCGCCGCCGATCAGCGAGCGAAGCGCGGCGCTGATATTACCCGCCAGCCCCCGGCTGCGGACGACCAGGCCGAAGCATTGGCCCTTCACTTCGCGTACGCGGAAGCCCGGGACATTTTCAGTGGTGACGACGATCATTTGCCTCTCCCCTTGCGAGGCGCGATGATGCACCCGTGGCCGCCGACGCGCCAGAGGAGGGAGAACGCATGAACCAGACGGAGAAGGCGCGCGCTTTCGCAGGCCTGCACATCCCCGGAAACCCGATCATTCTGTTCAACGCCTGGGATGCGGGATCGGCCAAAGCGGTCGCGGATGCAGGTGCGAAGGCCATCGCAACCGGCAGCTGGTCGGTGGCGGCTGCCCAGGGCTTCACCGATGCCGAGGCGCTGCCGATGGAGTTCGCGATTGCCAACGCGGCGCGCATCGCGGCTGCGGTCGAGCTGCCGGTGACGCTCGATTTTGAAGGCGGCTATGCGATCGAGCCGGGCACGCTCGCCGCGAATTTCGGGCGCGTGCTGTCGGCCGGCGTGATCGGCTGCAATTTCGAGGATCAGAGGATCGGCGGCGAAGGTCTCCACCCGGTCCGCGACCAGGCCAGACGCGTCGAGGCCTTGCGGCGCGAGGCCGAACGCGCCGGCATTCCCGCCTTCATCAACGCCCGCACCGACATCTTTCTGAAGGCGAAGCCGGAGGCGCACGACAACGCCGCGGTCGACCACGCACTCGAACGCGCCCGCGCCTATGCCGATGCCGGCGCAAGCGGCTTTTTCGTGCCCGGCCTTGCCGACGAGAGGCTGCTCGCGCGCGTGTGCGAAGGATCGCCACTGCCCGTCAACGCGATGATGTTTGCCGGCATGCCGGACAAGAAGCGCCTGGCGGAGCTCGGCGTCGCGCGGATCAGCCACGGGCCGGGGCCGTATCGTCAGGCCATGGCTGCGCTGACCGAAATGGCGCGGGCGGCGTTTGCATGATCTTAGCCCTCCCCTTCAGGGGAGGGGGTTGGGGTGGGGAATGTCCGATCGACTCGGAGCAGGGCCAGCCTGCCCCACCCCCAACCCCTCCCCTGAAGGGGAGGGGCTTTAGGCCGCTTTGCCCGGCACGAATTTCAGGGCGAGGCCGTTGATGCAGTGGCGTTTGCCGGTGGGTTTAGGGCCATCGTCGAAGATGTGGCCGAGATGGCCGCCGCAGCGCTTGCAATGTTCCTCGACGCGCTCGAAGCCGAGCTTGGTGTCGGTCGCGGTCGCGGTCGCGCCCGGCATTGCTGCCCAGAAGCTCGGCCAGCCGGTGCCGCTCTCGAACTTGGTCTTCGAGGAATAGACCGGCAGGCCGCAGCCGGCGCAGGTGAACAGCCCGGCGCGGTGCTCCTTCAGCAACGGACTGCTTCCCGGCGGCTCGGTCGCTTCCTCGCGCAGCACGGCATAGGCTTCAGGGCCGAGCCGCTTCTTCCACTGCGCGGGAGTCAGGCGGAAGCGCGGGTCGGTTGCCGGTGCGACGGCGCCGGCCCGGAAGCCAAACAGTCCCATTCCGGCGACAGCCGCGCCTGAGAAAAGCAGCATTCGACGGTCGATCATGATCCAGGCCCTCGCGGATATTTGGCCAAGATACGGAGCTGCGGCCCGGTCGGTTTCAATATTTCGAAATCCGGACCGGCAGTTTGCGGTAGCCGTTCACGAAGCAGGCGCTGACCCGCACGGGCTCCTCCTGCACTTCCACCCGCATCCGCCGCTTCGCCATTTCCTCGAGCAGCACGCTGATCTGCAGTTCGGCGAGCCGGGCGCCGACGCAGCGATGGATGCCGTAGCCGAACGCCAGATGACGCCGGGCGTTTTCGCGATCGACGATCAATTTGTCGGCGTTCGGAAACACGCTCTCGTCGCGGTTGCCCGAGATATACCAGAGCGCCAGCTTGTCGCCGGCCTTGATCTGCTGCCCTTCAAGCTCCGTATCCTGCGTCGCGGTGCGCCGCATGTGCGCCAGCGGCGTCTGCCAGCGGATGATTTCCGACACCGCGTTCGGGATCAGGCCGGGATCGTTCTCCAGCTTGGCGCGCTCATCCGGGAACTTGTTCAGGCCGTAGATCGCACCGGTCATCGAGTTGCGGGTCGTGTCATTGCCGCCGACGATCAGCAGGATCAGATTTCCCAGGAATTCATTGTCCGCCATGTCGCTCATGGCGTCGGAGTGGATCATCATCGAGATGAGATCCGGTGAGGGCGGCTGGTCCTTTTTCGAATCCCACAGATTCTTGAAATAGGCCGCGCACTCGAACAGATGCTGGAGCCGCTGCTGGCGCGTGTCGACATTGTGGACGAGCTCGATGTCGCCGGCCCAATCGGACCAGAAGGTCAGCTTGCGCCGGTCCTCCCAGGGAAAATCGAACAGGATCGCCAGCATCTGCGTCGTGAGCTCGATCGAGACCCTGTCGACCCAGTCGAACGTCTCTCCCCATGGCAAGTCATCCAGGATTTCGGTGGTGCGGCGGCGGACATCCTCCGCCATCCGGGTGATCTCGCTCGGAGTGAAGGCGGGCGAGACGGTGCGGCGCTGCTCGCTGTGCTTCGGCCGGTCCATCGCGATGAACATCGGCATGATGAACTCCGCATCCTTCTGCGGATCGGCGAGCGTGATCCCGCCATATTCCCAGGACGACGAGTAGATGTCCGGCAGGCTCTCGACATGGACGATCGGCTTGTAAGTCGACACCGACCAATAAGGTCCGAACGACGAGTTCTCGCAGCGATAGACGGGCGCCTCGGCCCGCAGCCGGCGGAACGGCTCCTGCCACCTATGCTCCCGATAGAGTTCGGCCCGGCTGACATCCAGCGGATCGATCATTTCCTCGAGGGTGGGCTGCGCGAGAGTGGCCATCGTCGGTCTCCTGACTCGGTCTGCTGTGCGGGAGAGTGCCATTGCCAGCGCCGGAGCGAAAGAGCGTTTTCACATGCAACCTATCGCATGGAACGGGCGACCCGTCGCGCGTGTTGTCATCAATGGAATTAGAGAAGGTCGCGACCCATGAAACGCCTGACGTTCGCCGCGCTTGCCGCAGCCGCCTTGCTGGCCGGCTGCGCGACGCCCACCCCCTACCAGCCGCTCGGTGCCCCCACCGGCGTGCGCGGTGGATTCTCCGAGCAGCAGATCGAGCAGAACCGCTTCCGCGTGATGTTTTCCGGCAACCAGTTCACGTCGCGCCAGCGGGTCGAGAATTACCTGCTGTTCCGCGCCGCCGAGCTGACCGTCCAGCAGGGCTATGACGGCTTCACGATGGTCGATCGCAACACCGACAAGCAGACGACGGTGCAGACCTATCCGCGGCCGTTTGCGCCCGGACCATTCGGCTATTGGGGACCGAGCTGGCGCTATTATGGCCGGTTCGGCTGGCGCTATTGGGACCCCTATGGCTACGACCCGTTCTGGGCTGACTCGGTGGACGTGACGACGATCGACCGGTTCGAAGCGAGCGCCGAAATCGCGATGTTCAAGGGGCCGCCGAAGAGCGCCCGCGACTTCGACGCGCGGGAAGTGATGCGGAACCTGGGTCCCACGATCGAGCCGCCGCCCCCGCCGCGCTGATCAGCCGGTCCGACCCTTCATTGCGTCCAGGAGTCTTTTGACCTCCTGGCTGCGGCCGCGCGGGAGGACCAGGACGTGGTCGCCCGTCGCGACGACGATCAGATCGGAGACGCCCAGCGCTGCGATCGTAGGACCGTCGCTGCGGATCAGGCAATTGGCGGTGTCCAGCGCGATCACGTCGCCGGTGGCAACCGTCCCGCGATCGTCGGCGGCCCCGAGGCTGTGCACCGCATCCCAGCTGCCGATGTCTGACCAGCCCATTGCGACAGGGACCACGGCGACCCGCTCGGCCTTTTCGAGCACGGCGTAATCGATCGACTCCGCCGGCGCCGCGGCGAACCGCTCCGGGTCCGGCAGTACGCGCGCACCGTCGCGGCGCGCGGCGGCTATCGCGGCGGCGACGGACGTGCGCATCGCCGGCGCGTGGAGCCCCATCGCGTCAAGATACGCGCGAGCGCGGAACAGGAAGATGCCGGCGTTCCAGGAGTAACCGCGCTCGCGCAGCATCCGCTGCGCCTCCGCGAGAGGCGGCTTTTCGACGAACCGCGCGACCTTGTGCACGCCCTCGGCCAGCGGATCGCCGAGCATGATGTAGCCGAATCCGGTCTCCGGCCGCTCCGGGGCGATCCCGAACGTCACCAGCCAGCCCTGTTCGGCAAGCGGCGCGGCGCGGTCGATCGCCTCCCGAAAGGCGCCGAGGTCGCCGATCGCGTGATCGCTGGGCAGGACCAGCAGCAGCGCGTCCGGCGCCGCCATTGCTGCGAGCGCGATCGCCGGGGCGGTATTGCGCGCGACCGGTTCCAGGATCAGCGCGGCGGGCGTGCAGCCAATGCGCGCAAGCTGCGCCTCGATCGCATCGGCCTGCGCTCCGGTGGCGACGATGATCGGCGCGGCGAACCGCGCGGCATCGGCCAGGCGCGCGGCGGTCGTTTGCAGCATCGTCAGTTCGCCGGACAGCGTCAGCATCTGCTTCGGCTGCGCGAGCGTCGAGAGCGGCCACAGCCGGGTCCCGGCACCGCCGGACAGGATGACGGGCGTGATCGATGTGGCCATGACATGACCCTAGCGGATCGGCCCCGATTGGAAAGCCGACGCCTGAGCCGCTATGGCGCGGTTCATGGCCGACGAACTCGCCCGCATCGCCGCCGCGCTGGAGCGGATGTCCCCGCCCGCCGCGGCGGCGGCCGATCCGCAGGCTGCGGCCGCCTATCTGTGGCGTGGCGCCGGGCTGGTCGAGGCGCGGCATTTCGCGCCGCTGCCGCTCGACCTGCTGACCGGGATCGACGCGCAAAAGGCGATCCTGCTCGCCAATGCGCGGCGCCTCGCCGCCGGCCACGCCGCGCACGACGTGCTGCTGTGGGGCGCGAAGGGCACCGGCAAGTCGGCGCTGGTGAAATCGGTGGTGGGCGCGGTGCGCGGCGAGGGGCTGGACATCGCGCTGGTCGACGTCGCCGCCGACCGGCTCGACACCCTCCCCCTGCTTTTCACGGAAGTCGAGCGGGCGGAGCGCGCCTTCATCCTGTTCATCGACGATATCGGCTTCGAAGCGGGCGGACCGGAGACGCGGCAGCTCCGCTCGCTGCTCGAAGGCGGCGCCGAGGAGCGACCGGCGAACGCACGGCTGCACGTCACCTCAAACCGCCGTCACATCGTCGCCCGCGACATTTCGGAGCAGGAGAGCGCGATCAATCCGCGCGACGTGGTCGACGACCGGCTAGCGCTGGCCGATCGCTTCGGCCTGGCGCTCGGCTTCCATGCGATCGACCAGGAAACTTATCTGGCGATCGTCGAGCGCTACGCGGCCGCCCACGACCTGCCCTTCGACGCGCAGGATGCGCTGCAATGGGCCACCCAGCGCGGCGCGCGCTCGGGCCGGGTGGCCTGGCATTACGTCACGGAGTTGGCCGGACGCGAGGGACGATCCCTCTAGGGTGTGTACTCGATAGCCACATCGAGCGTGATCGCCTGGAGAGGCGCGCTGGCGAGGAGCGCGGCGCAGACGCGTAGCTGAAGCTACGCGCAAGCAAGCGACGCGGCCAGCGCGCCTCTCCAGGCGACCCCTTCGGGGCGGGGCGTCTTTTGGCCCGTGGCGGCTTCGCTCGTCGGGCGCGATGTCCCACATCGCGTCCCTCCTCGCTCCTAGCCACAGGCCAAAATACGCCCCGTCACGCCGACGTGGCTATCGAGCACACACCCTAGGCTTTCACCTTTTCCTTCTGCGCCTCGAACGCGTCACCCATGTCCTTGCGTTCGGTGGTGTCGAAATCCTCCTTCACCTGGGAGAAGACTTCGTCTTCCTCTTCCTTGATGTGGTGTTCGAGGATTTCCATCATGACTTTCGCCTGGGCCGACCATTCCGGCGACATCGGATCGGCGCCCCCCTTCAGTTGAGCGAGCAGCGAGTCCGCCAGGCCGTGCTCGGTATAGCCCTCATACCCCGCCTCTTCCTCTTCCTCCTCGCCGGTCTTGATCAGCGCATCGTAAACGACCTTTTCCTCGGCCCGGGAATGCTTGACCAGCAACTCGGCAAATTGGGTGAACAGCCGCTCGCGCTCGGCACCATCCTCGCTCTTGTTGACCGCCCGGATCAGCTTCTTGAGCTCCTGGTGATCGGTGTGCAGCGCCTTGGTGATTTCCATGTCCGTCTCCTCGTTTCAGCGACAGAACGAGCGACATTCGGCGCGGTTGCCTGACGTTTGTCGAACCTGGGTGGCGGCACCGCGGCCGGCCGCTAAACCGTAGATCGACAGATAAGCAGAGGATGACCATGGACCGCCGCACGTTTCTGACGACTTCCGGCCTTGCCGTTGCAGGGGCTGCCTTCTCGCCGAGCATCGTTTTCGCCGAGAGCGGCGATGTGGCCTTGAATGCGCTGTTCGAGCGCATTTTCCAGGAGCGCGTCGCGACCTCTCCCGAACTCGCGACCTCGCTTGGGCTCGACAAGGGTCCGCTCGCGGCGCTGAAGGGGCAGCTTTCGCCGGCGACGGCGGCGGAACGGCAGCGGGACCTGCAGCGCACCCAGGTGGCGCTTGCCGCGCTTGCGAAGGTAGACCGCGCCAGCCTGTCGCCTGCAGCGCAGCTCAACCTGGACGTTGTTCGCTATTCGCTCGAGACGCAGACCGTCGCGCCGGGCAAGTTCCAGATCGATTCCGTCCAGCGCCCCTATCCGATCTTCCAGCAAGGCGGCGCCTATTTCAGCATCCCCGATTTCCTGAACACCGCCCACACGATCCGCACGAGCCAGGATTGCGAGGCTTATCTGTCGCGCCTCGACGCCTTCGCGCGGGTGCTCGATGAAGACAGCGAAGAGCAGCGGGTCCAGGCGGCGCGGGGCTTCCTTGCTCCCGGCTGGTCGCTCGATCTGACGCTGGGGCAGATGGGCAAGCTGCGCGGCCAGCCGGCCGAAAGCTCGACGATGGTGCAATCGCTCGTCGATCGGGCGAAGGCGGCCGGGATCGCGGGCGACTGGCAGGCGCGCGCGGCGGCAATCGTGTCCGGCAAAGTCTATCCCGCGCTCGACCGGCAGATTGCGCTGATCAAGCAGCTTCGCCCGACGACGAAGCCGGGCGACGGTGCCTGGCGGCTTCCCGACGGCGAGGCGATCTATGCCGCGGCGCTGCAGCAGGCGACGACCACGACCATGTCGCCCGAGGAGGTGCACCAGCTCGGCCTGGCGCAGGTCGCGGAGATCAGCGCAGAGCTCGACACGATCCTGAAGGGCGCGGGCTACACGCAAGGATCGGTGGGCGCGCGGCTTGCCAAGCTCAACGTCGCGCCCGACCAGGTCTATCCGAACACCGACGAGGGCCGCGCGGCGCTGATTGCCAGCCTCAACGAGCGCGTGAAGGACATGTACACGCGGCTGCCGCGCGCATTTGCGACGCTGCCGACCCAGCCGCTCGAAATCCGCCGCGTGCCGCCGGAAATCCAGGACGGCGCGTCGAACGGCTATTACAATCGCGCCGCACTCGATGGCTCGAGGCCGGCGATCTACTTCATCAACCTGAAGGACACCGGCGATTGGCCGAAATACTCGCTGCCTTCGCTCACCTATCACGAGGGCGTGCCGGGCCATCACCTCCAGATCAGCATCGCGCAGGAATCGAAGGATATCCCGACGCTTCGCAAGCTCGGCTTCTTCTCGGCCTATTCGGAAGGCTGGGCGCTTTATGCCGAGCAGCTGGCGAACGAACTGGACGCCTATCGTTCGCCGCTGGAGCGCGCGGGCTATCTCCAGTCCTTCCTGTTCCGCGCGGCGCGGCTGGTGGTCGACACCGGCATCCACACCAAACGCTGGAGCCGGGAGCAGGCGACCGACTACATGGTTGCGACCACCGGCTTCGCCCGCCCGCGCTCGCAGCGCGAAGTGGAGCGCTATTGCACGCAGATGGGCCAGGCCTGCAGCTACAAGGTCGGCCACATGGCCTGGACCCGCGCCCGCGAGGAAGCGCAGAAGACACTGGGCGACAAATTCGACATCAAGCGCTTCCACGAAGTGCTGAAGGAAGGCGCGATGCCGCTGACGATCCTGGAGCAGCGTATCCGGGAGCGCACCAAGGCGGTCGCCTGATGTGATGGATCGCCTCGCTCCGCCGTTCGTTTGGCCGGGCTCAGCAAGCTTGGAGAGCGCGAATGGCGGAGACGGCGATCCTGTACCGAATGGTCCTGCCCGATCACACCTGCCCGTTCGGCGTGCGTGCGAAAGCCATGCTGGAATCGGCAGGGTTCGATGTTGACGATCGGATCCTGAGGACGCGCGACGAGGTCGAGGCGCTGGAGCAGCAACTCGGCGTCGAGACCACGCCGCAGATATTCATCGATGGCGAGCGCATCGGCGGAAGCGATGCGCTGGAGCGCTATCTGGCATCCGTCGGCTAGCCGAGCGCCTCGACCCGCTCTGCCAATTCGAGCCAGCGCAGCTCGGCCGCGTCCTTCTCCGCTCGCGCCTTGTCGATCGCTCCGGTGAGGGCCGCAAACCGCTTCGGGTCACGGGTGTAGAGATCAGGATCGGCCAGCGCCGCCTCGTCCCGCGCGATCGCCGCCTCGATTTCTTCGATGCGGCCGGGCAGCAGGTCGTAGTCGCGCTGGTCCTTGTAGGAGAGCTTCTTGTTCCCCTCCCGCTCGCGGGAGGGGGGACCGCTTGCGTTCCCAATCCGCATAGCCGCCGGCGATGATGTCGACCTTGCCGGACCCGTCCAGCCCCAGCGTGACCGTCACCGTCCGGTCGAGGAAGTCGCGGTCGTGGCTGACGATCAGCACGGTGCCCTCATAGTCGGCGATGACTTCCTGCAGCAGGTCGAGCGTTTCGAGATCGAGATCGTTGGTGGGCTCGTCGAGCACCAGCAGGTTCGACCGCCGCGCAAACTCGCGCGCAAGAAGCAGCCGCGAGCGCTCGCCGCCCGATAGCGTGCCCACGCGCGCGTCGGCGAGGCCTGGATCGAACAGGAACTCCTTCAGATAGCCCTGGATGTGCTTCTTGGTGCCCCGGACCTCGATCCAGTCGCCGCCGTCCGCCAGTACGTCGCGCACGCGTTTGTCGGGCGCGAGGAGGCTGCGCTGCTGATCGATGACCACGCCGTCGAGCGTCCTGGCGAGCGTGACGGTCCCTTCGTCGGGCGCCAGTTCGCCGGTCAGAAGCTTCAGCAGCGTCGTCTTGCCCGCCCCGTTCGCGCCGACGATGCCGATCCGGTCGCCGCGCTGGATGCGGAGGCTGAAGTCCTTGATGATGGTGCGGAAACCGCCCTCAGTGGATTCCGCCGCGGTGACGGGATAGCGCTTGGTCACGTGCTCGGCCGTGATGACCGACTTGGTGCGCACGTCATCGGCTTCGATGCCGAGCTTGGCGGCGCCTGCGGGGCCCATCATCGCGGCTCGCTGCGCGCGCATCCGGTTCAGCGCCTCCAGCCGCCCCTGGTTGCGCCGCCGCCGCGCGGTGACGCCGCGCTGGAGCCAATGCAGCTCCAGCTTCAGCTTGGCATCGAGCTTTTCGGCCGCGCGCGCTTCCTCGGCATAGATTTTTTCCTGCCAAGCCTCGAACCCGCCAAAGCCGATGTCCGCGCGCCTGAGGCTGCCCCGGTCGAGCCAGAGAGTCTGCCGCGTCAGCCGGGTCAGAAACGTGCGGTCGTGACTGATGACGATGAACGCGCCCGTGTAGCGGTTCAGCCAGCTTTCCAGCCAATCGATCGCCGCCAGGTCGAGATGATTGGTCGGCTCGTCGAGCAGCAGCACTTCGGGCGCCTGCGCCAGCGCGCGGGCGATCGCGGCCCGCCGCCGCTCGCCGCCACTGGCGGTCGCCGCGCCGCGGGACAGATCGAGCCCGATCTGGTCCGCGATCGCTTCGACTTCATGCAGCGCCGGCGCATCCTTGCCCGAGACCGCATAGTCTCGCAGCGTCTCGAATCCGGCGAGGTTCGGCTCCTGCTCCAGCAGCACCACGTTCGTGCCCGGCACGATCGTCCGGCGCCCTTCGTCGGCTTCAATCCGGCCGGCGAGCAGCTTCAGCAGCGTCGTCTTGCCCGCGCCATTGCGGCCGATCAGCGCGAGCCGATCACGCTCGCCGACATAGATATCCAGATCGCGAAACAGCCAGCCGGACCCCTGGACGAGGCCCAGCCCTTCGAAACTCAAAACAGGAGCGGGCATGGCGGCGTCCCTAGCAGCAACCCTGAACCGCCGCCAACGCCTGCATTCATGGGCTATTCAAAGCGTTCCGCCTACGCGCTATGCCCATGTTCCGGATGATGCGTATCGCTTCTGTCGCGCTTGTTGCGCTCGCTCTTGCCGCGCCGGCCACGGCTCAGCGCCACGGCGACCAGTATCGGGCGTATGAGGCGCACCAGTCCGGCCGGGTGCTCTCGTTGCGTGAGATCGAGGATCGGGTGCTGCCGCATATGCGGGGATCAACTTACCTGGGTCCGGAGTTCGACAATGGGGTCTACCGCCTGAAGTTCATGCGGTCGGGTTCGGTGATCTGGGTCGATGTCGATGCCCGCACGGGGGCCGTGATCGGCCGTTCGGGTTTTTGAGGGGACAATAATGCGCGTTTTGATCGTCGAAGACGAACCGAGCCTCGGTGCCCAGCTCCGCAAGACGCTGGAGGGGGCAGGCTATGCGGTCGACCTCGCCACCGACGGCGAGGATGGGCATTTCATGGGAACGACCGAGACTTACGATGTGGTCGTGCTCGATCTGGGCCTGCCCGAGATCGACGGCCTGACCGTCCTCGATCGCTGGCGCAAGGAAGGCAAGGCAATGCCGGTGCTGGTGCTGACGGCGCGGGACAGCTGGTCCGACAAGGTCGCCGGCCTTGACGCGGGCGCCGACGATTATCTCGCCAAGCCGTTTCAGTCCGAAGAGCTGATTGCGCGCCTGCGGGCGCTGATCCGCCGCGCGTCGGGCAATTCCAGCTCCGAGCTGAATGCGGGCGACGTCCGCCTCGACACGCGATCAGGCAAGGTCACGCTTGCCGGCGAGCCGGTCAAGCTGACCGCCCAGGAATATAAGTTGCTCAGCTACCTGATGCACCACAAGGGCAAGGTGGTCAGCCGCACCGAGCTGATCGAGCACATCTACGACCAGGATTTCGATCGCGATTCGAACACCATCGAAGTGTTCGTCACCCGCATCCGCAAGAAGCTGGGCCAGGACGTGATCACCACGATCCGCGGCCTCGGCTACAGCCTCGAAGACCCGAATGGCTGAACGCGCTCCTCCCCGGAACGGGGAGGGGAACCACGCGCAGCGTGGTGGAGGGGTCGCGAGCGCCAGCGAGCCTTACGCCCAACCGACCCCTCCACCGGCTTCGCCGGTCCCCCTCCCCGTTCCGGGGAGGAGCAAGGAGAAGCGCCGCACCACCGGATCGCTGGCACGGCGGATGATCCTGATCGCGGCGGCGTGGATCACGCTGCTGCTGCTGGGCGGCGGGCTTGCGCTCGACCGGGTGCTGTCGAACGCAGTCACGCGCAATTTCGACGATTCGCTGAACTACGTGCTGACCGCGATGGTCGCGTCGGCGGAGATCGGGCCGGCCGGCGAAGTGCTGCTCAATCGGCCCCTCGGCGACCAGCGTTTCCTGGAGCCGAACTCCGGCCTCTATTACCAGATCAGCGGCGGCGGGCTGGAGCCGTTTCGCTCGCGCTCGCTGTGGGACCGGTCGCTGAAAGTTGGCGAGAAGCATAACGACATCGACGTCCACACCTATGACAGCAAGGAATTCGCCGACGAGCCGCTGCGCGTGCTCGAACGCGACGTGATCCTGCCCGGATCGCCGGTGCGGTGGCGCTTTCAGGTCGCGCAGAGCCGCGCCGCGCTCGACGACCAGATCAACGTGCTGCGCCGCACGCTGGTGCGCAGCTTCGCTTTGCTGGGCGTCGGCCTGATCGCGCTGGCGGCGCTGCAGACCTATTACGGACTGCTGCCGCTCAGGAAAGTGCGCAAGGCGATCGCCCGCATGCGATCGGGCGCCGCGACCCGGGTCGACGAACCGCTGCCGAACGAGGTCGCGCCGATGGTCGAGGAGCTGAACGCGCTGCTGGAGCATAACGAGAATCAGGCCGAGGAAGCGCGCCGTCACGCCGGCAACCTCGCCCATGCGCTGAAGACGCCGCTGACCGTGATCATGAACGCCGCAACCGCGGATGCCGCCGACCTGCCGGAGACAGTCTGCCGGGAAGCGAAGACGATGCGGCGCCAGGTCGACCACCACCTCGCCCGCGCGCGGGCGGTCGGGCGGCGCGGCCATGCCCACAGCCGGGCGGAGGTCTGGCCGAGCCTGGAAGCGGTGGAGCGCGCGGTCGGGCGGCTCTACCCCGACGTCCGGATCGACCGCGCCGGCCCCAGGGACTTGTCGGTTCATGTCGAGCGCCAGGACCTGGACGAGCTGCTCGGCAACCTGATCGAGAACGCCGCCAAATATGGCGGCGGCAGCGTGTTCGTGACCGTGTCGGGCGAGGCGGGGTTCGTCGAATTCCTGATCGAGGACGACGGCGCCGGCATCCCCGAGGAAGAGCGCCAGCGCATCTTCGATCGCGGCGCGCGGCTGGATACGTCCAAGCCCGGCACCGGCCTTGGCCTCGCCATCGTCCGCGACGTCGCCGAAATCTATGGCGGGACCGTCGGGCTGGAAGAGAGCGAGGATCTGGGGGGACTGCTGGTCCGGCTGCGCTTGCCGGCCGCCACGGAAGAGCCGGAGGCGGCACGGTCCAGCACTATTCGATCAACGTCGGACAAGCGCCGATGAATGTCGCGGCTGCGCGTTTGCGCGGCCGGGTCAAATCGCTAAGCCTCTGTCATCACTCTTGAGAGTCGGGGAATATTAATGACATCACGCATCCTGCTTGGCGCCGCGGCGCTGGCACTCTCCACGGCTGCGTTCGCAGCCGGCAAGCCGCAGCTCGGCGATTTCGGCTATGACGCGACCGGGATGGACAAGACGGTCGCGCCTGGCGACGACTTCTACAAATACGCGAACGGCAAATGGGACGCGGCGACGCCGATTCCGTCCGACAAATCGAGCTGGGGCGGCTTCGCGATCCTGCGCAACCTGTCGGACGAACGCACCCGCGAAGTGATCCAGCAGGCCGCTGCGGCCAAGGGCGCGCCCGGCAGCAACGGCCAGAAGGTCGGCGACTTCTATGCGAGCTTCATGGATGAAGCCGCGATCGAGGCGAAGGGTCTCTCCCCGATCAAGCCGGAGCTCGACGCAATCGCCGCGCTGAAGACGCCGGCCGAGCTCGCCGCCTGGATGGGCGACGCGAACCGCAGCGGCGTCACCGTCCCGGTCGGCGTGGAGGTCGAGCAGGACCTGAAGGACAACACAAAATACGCTATCTATGTCGGCCAGGGCGGCCTTGGGCTGCCCGACCGCGACTATTATCTCGACGACAGCAACCCGAAGTTCGTGGACGCGCGCGCCAAGTACAAGACGCACATCGCCGCGATGCTGAAGCTTGCCGGGATTGCCGATGCCGACGCGAAGGCGGAGCGCATCTTCGACCTCGAAACCAAGATCGCGAAGACCCACTGGACCCGCGCGCAATCGCGCCAGATCGAGAAGCTCTACAACCCGGTCGCGACCGCCGAGCTGGCGACGAAAATGCCGGGGCTCGATTGGGCCGCCTATCTGAAGGCCGCGGGCGTGGACCAGGCGCAGGTGATCGTTGCGCAGCCGAGCGCCGTCACCGGCACCGCCGCGCTGATCGCATCGGAGCCGCTGTCCGTGTGGCAGGATTACCTGACCTACCACACGCTGTCGAACGCCGCGCCGGTGCTGCCCAAGGCGTTCGTCGCCGAAGACTTTGCGTTCAAGGGAACGACGCTCGCCGGCACACCGGAGTTGAAGGCGCGATGGAAGCGCGCAGTGGACATGGTCAATGGCGGCATGGGCGAGGCCGTCGGCCAGCTCTATGTCGCCAAATACTTCCCGCCGGAAGCCAAGGCGAAGGCCGACCAGCTGGTCAAGAACCTGATCGCGGCGATGGACCTGCGCCTCCAGAAGCTCGAATGGATGGCGCCCGAAACCAAGCGTCAGGCACGCGAGAAGCTCGCCGCCTTCACGCCAAAGATCGGCTATCCGGACAAGTGGCGCGATTATTCGAATCTGGAGATCAAGGCCGGCGATGCCTTCGGCAACGCCGATCGCACGAACCGCTTCGAATATCAACGCAATCTCGACAAGATCGGCAAGCCGGTCGACCGCACCGAATGGGGCATGACCCCGATGACGGTGAATGCCTATGCCAATCCGCTGATGAACGAAGTCGTGTTCCCGGCCGCGATCCTGCAGCCGCCCTTCTTCGATCCGAACGCGGACGATGCCGTCAACTATGGCGGCATCGGCGCCGTGATCGGGCACGAGCTGAGCCACCATTTCGACGACCAGGGCCGCAAGTTCGACAAGACCGGCAAGCTCGCCGACTGGTGGACCGAGCAGGACGCAACCCGATTCAAGACCTATACCGACCGGGTCGTCGCCCAGTATCACGGCTACGAACCGCTGCCGGGCACCCATGTGAACGGTGAGCTGACCTTGGGCGAGAATATGGCCGACCTGGCGGGCCTGAACGTCGCCTATGACGCCTACAAAATCTCGCTGGGCGGCAAGCCTGCCCCGGTGATCGACGGCTGGACGGGCGACCAGCGGTTCTTCCTGGGATACGCCCAGATCTATCGCGCCAAATACCGCGATCCGATCCTGCTGCAGATCCTGACCACCGACCCGCACACGCCGGGCAATTGGCGGCCCTATGTCGTCCGCAACCTGGATGCCTGGTACACCGCTTTCGACGTGAAGCCGGGGAGCAAATATTACCTGGCGCCGGATCAGCGCATCAAGGTTTGGTGACAGGCCGATCCTCTCCCTCAAGGGGAGAGGGTTGACTCGCGCCTGCGGGCGCGAGCGGGGAGAGGGTGATGTGGTACGGCGCCCAGGACCCTCTCCCCGCTCGGCCCCGCAGGGCCGAGTCGCCCTCTCCCCTGAAGGGAGAGGGGAGTCAGTTCACGCCGCCATGGCTTCGTCGTCGATTTCCCGGGCCCTGAGCGCCGCGGGGCGGCTCATGATCCGGCCCAGATACGCGTCGAATCCCGGCCGCTTCTCGATCGTGCCGAACTGCGTGCCCCAGCCGATCTGCGCGCCGAGATAGACATCGACCGCGCTGAACCGGTCGCCCAGGATATAGTCGTTGGCGGTCACCAGCCGCTCCAGCACGTCCGCAACCGCGGCATGGGTGCCGAATCCGGCCATCGCCGCGCGGTCCTCCGGCACTGTCGCGTTCAGCGCCTTGACCAAAGCCGCCGTCTCGACCGGCCCGGCGCCGAAGAACATCCAGCGGTAGAAGGCGCCGCGTTCCGGGCTGCCCGACGGCGGCGCAAGTCCCGCCTCCGGAAACGCGTCGGCCAGATAAGTGCAGATCGCCGCTGCCTCGGTCACGACAACATGGCCGTGCTTGATCGCGGGCACTTTCCCCATCGGGTTGACCGCCAGATATTCGGGCGCCTTCATGGTCGAGCCATAGTCGAGCAGCACCGTCTCATAGGGCGCGCCCACTTCCTCCAGCATCCAGCGTACGATCCGCCCGCGCGACATCGGGTGCGTGTAGAAGGTCAGTTGTTCCGACATGATCGTCCTCCCTCGAATCGAGTGAGAACGTATCAGGAACGAAGGCTCAAGCCAACTTCGTCCTGAAGAATGCCATCGTGCGTTCCCAGGCCAGCTTTGCCGCCGCGGCGTTGTAGCGTTCGGCGGAGGTGTCGTTGTTGAAAGCGTGGTTCGCCCCCGGATATTCGTAGAGCGTGATGTCCTTGTGCGCGGCCTTCAGCGCCGCCACGAACGGCCGCACGGTCGAGGCGACGCGGGCGTCCAGCCCCGGCAAATGGATCATCAGCGGCACCTTCACCCGCGCCGCTTCGGAAGGGTCGGGCGCCGGTCCATAATAGCTCACCGCCGCCGCCAATCCCGGGGCACCCGCGACCGCGACCCGATCCACCATTGCCCCGCCCCAGCAGAAGCCGACGAGTCCCGCCTTGTGCCCGCGCGCGAACCGGCCGAATGCCGATTGCGCGTCCCGAACACTTGCCGCGAGGTCGAGCGCGCCGATCATCTCCCGCGCCTTGTCCTCGTTCGGCGGCGTGCCCCCGACGGGCGCCAGCAAGTCCACCGCGACCGCCTGATACCCGGCCAACGCCACGCGGCGCGCCACGTCGCGGATATGGTCATTCAGTCCGCGATTCTCATGGATCACGACGATCGTCGCCCGGTTGCGCCCGGAGGCAGGCGCGGCGACATAGGCGCTCATCGTCCGCCCCGGCGCGCTGTTCCAGCGATCGGTGCGGGTCTTGAGGCGCTTGTCGTCGGGCGGAACCATCGCCGCCGCCGCGGGCGAGGCGGCAATGCCGGCGATCAGCGCCTCGGCCGCTGCCGCGCTTCCCGCCAGCAGCGTCATCTCGCGAAGGAAGGCGCGGCGGTCCCGGCCTTCATGGGTGTAGACATCGTACAGTTCGATCGCGCGCTGGCGGATACCCTCGTCCATTTCCCTCTCCCTGATGCGTTATTTGCTCCGATACCGATCGAACCAGGCCAGGATCGCCGACGCCTTTTCCGCCGATTGGGACGGCCGCGCCGCGATCGTGCCGTGCGCGGCGCCTGGCACCTTCACGAAGGCCGTCGGTACGCCGCGAAGCTGCAGCGCCGCATAATATTGCTCCGCCTCGCTGTCGGGCGTGCGGTAATCCTCGGACCCGACCACAACCATTGTCGGCGTTTTCACGTTGCCGACCAGCGACAGCGGCGAACGCGCCCAGAAGGACTGGTAATCCTCCCACGGATAGGCGCCGAACCAATAGCGCGAGAAGAAGGCCGGATTGTCGGAGGTCAGCGCAAAGCTGGCCCAGTCGATCACCGGCTTCTGGGTCACTGCCGCCTTGAACCGGTCGGTCTTGCCGACGATCCACGCGGTCAGCACGCCCCCGCCCGATCCGCCGGTCACGAACAGGTTGTTCGGATCGACCGTGCCGCCTGCGATCGCCGCATCCACAGCGCTCATCAGGTCGCCATAATCGTCGCCCGGATATTTGTGGTGGATGAGGTTCGCGAACTCCTCGCCATAAGAGGTGGAGCCGCGCGGATTGACGTACAGCACGGCATAGCCGGCCGCGGCATAGAGCTGGTCGTCGGTCGAGAAGTGCGGGCCATAGGCGGAAAACGGCCCGCCATGGATTTCCAGGATCAGCGGGTATTTGCCGCCCGGCGCGGGCGTGGACGGCGTCACCAGCCAGGCATCGATCTTGCGCCCGTCAGCGGCGGTCACGGCCAGCGGCTGGACGCTCGCCAGCGCCTTCGAGCCGAGCAGATTGTCATTGAGGCTGGTCAGTTTGCGCTCGCCGCCTTTCCAGACTGAGACGTCCGGCGGCCGCTGCGCGGTGCCGCTGGTGAAGGCGACCGCGCCTTCGGGCGAGACGCTGAAAGCGCCGCCGGTATAGGGCCGGTCGATCTCAGAGCCCGCAAGATCGCTGACCAGCGGCGTCATGCGTCCGTCGAGCCCGATGCGCGCCAGCTTGGTCAGGCCATTATCGTCATACTGGACGATCAGGCTGTTGTTGCCGCTCCAACGCGCCTGGCCGATGCTGCGATCGAGGTTGCCGGTCAGCACGCGTGAATTGCGCCCGTCCGGGTCCATCACCGAGAGGCGGGCATTCTGGTAGCCGAGGCTTTTGTCGTCGAAGCCGATATAGGCGATGTGTCGCCCGTCTGGCGACATGACCGGACTGCGATCCGGCCCGCGCCGGTCCGTCAGCGGCGTCACCGTCCCGCTGTCCACGTTCAGCGCATAGACTTCGCTGTCGAGCGGCTGGCGTTCCCAATCCGCCTTGCGGTTGGTGCTGAAATAGAGGGTCTTGCCGTCCGGCGCCCAGCTCAGCGGACCGCCATCGTCGATCTGGCCATAGGTCAGCTGGCGCGGCGCGCCGCCATCCGCCGGCACGACGAAGATATGGTCGTAACCGGGCTTGTTATAGCCGCCCTCATCGGTGCGGTACTGGACGGAGGTGATGACCTCCAGCGGCTTCGCCCATTGCGCGCCCTCGGGCTTCGGTCCGGGCGCCTTGCCGAGCTTGGGCGCGTCCTGCGGCACGCGCATCAGATAGGCGATGCGGCTGCCGTCCGGCGACCAGGCAAGCGCGCTAGGGCTGTCGGGAAGGCCGGTGATCCGCGCCGTCTGCCCGGTCGCCATCCAGCGGACATAGAGCTGCGGCGAGCCGCCGCCATCGCTCGACACATAGGCAAGGCGCTTGCCGTCGGGCGACCAGCGGGGGCTGGTGTGCGATCCCGTGCCCGCGGCGAGCGGCGATTGCGCGCCGGTGCGCGTGTCGATCAGCCAGATCGTCGAGCGCGCGCGATCGATCATGATGTCGTTCGAGCGCCGCACATAGGCAACCTGCGATCCGTCGGGGCTGATCTGCGGATCGCTCGCCCATTCGAGACCGAACAGGTCGCGGCCCTGAAACATCGGGCTCGGGCCTTCGGGCGGCGCCGTGGTGGTCTGGGAAAAAGCAGGGATCGCAAGCGCGAGCAGCGGCAGGAACGCGAACCGGCGGAGCATCAGGCAGCCTCTTTATGTTTTAAGAAGGCTGCACTGTGCGCAGAATCGGTGCCCGTTCAAGGGTTGCGCCGGGATTATTCCTCGCCCGCGTCCAGATCGCGCGCCACCTCGGGCCGGCGCAGGATTGCGTCGATATGGCTCGCCTCGTCGAAACTCTCGTCGGGAAGGAATTTGAGCTGCGCGGAGAATTTGAGATTCACTCGCCGCGCGACCTCGCCACGCAGATACTTCACGTTGCGCTTCAGCGCGTCGATCACGTCCTTCTCGTCCGAACCGAGCAGCGGCTTCACGAACACCGTCGCGTGCCGCAGGTCGGGCGACATCCGCACTTCGGTGACCGACACGCTATGCGACGCGAGCACCGGGTCGTGCACGTCCCCGCGCATCAGGATCTCCGACAGCACATGCCGCACCTGCTCACCGACGCGGAGCAGGCGGACGGACCGGGTTTCAGGAGTGGCGTTGTGGCGCATCTTGTCTCATTAACGTTCAAGGCGTATATCGAACCCGCTACGGTGTCATCTTCGATACACCTTCTTGGGCTCGGGTGCTGTCACACCCGGGCCCAAAACCATATTGGAGCCCGGCACTGTCATACCGGGCTCCTCACCGGGCCTTAGCGGCGCGTCAGCTTGATGATCTCAACCACCAAGCCGAGGATCGCGACCACAAGAGCCGCGACGCCCAGAGCCAGAGCTACGTGTTCATCTTCTATAGAAACCACCTCCTTACGGGCCGCGAGTGGCGGGCCGCAGGAGAGGCGTAGCCGACCAGGCCTGGCCTAGCCAGCTACGCGCTTGATCACAAAGTCCGTTCGCGCAGTTCGACTTCGTACGTTTCGAGATAGTCGCCCGCCTTGATGTCGGTCGTGTTCTCGAACGTGACGCCGCACTCAAGGCCCGCGCGGACTTCGGCCACATCGTCCTTGAAGCGACGCAGTGACGCGATCGCGCCGTTGTAGATAATGACGTCGTTGCGCGTGATGCGGGCGCGCAGGGCCTTGCGGATATAACCCTCGGTGACGAGCAGACCCGCCGCCTTGCCGTGCTTGCCCGCGCTGAACACCTCGCGCACTTCCGCACGGCCGACGACATGCTCGATTGCTTCCGGCCCCAGCTGTCCGGCCATGCCGGCGCGGATCTCATCCGTCAGATTGTAGATCACGTCATAATATTTGAACGCCACGCCGTCGCGCGTCGCGATCTCTCGCGCCTTGGCGTTCGGGCGCACATTGAAGCCGATGATGGGTGCGCGGCTCGCCGAGGCCAGCACCACATCGCTTTCGGTGATGCCGCCGACGGCTGCCGACAGGATGCGCACACGAATGTCCTCGGTGCCGATCTTGTTCAACGCGCCGACGATCGCTTCGACGGAGCCCTGCGTGTCGGCCTTGACCACCACCGGATACTCGATCGCCTGCTTTTCGCGCAGCGCCGAGAACATCGATTCCAGGCTGGCCGGAGCTGCCGTGGTCCGCTTCTGCTGGATCACCCCGGCGCGGTAGGCCGCGACTTCGCGCGCGCGGGCTTCGTTTTCGACCACCGTCAGCGGATCGCCCGCGCCCGGCACGCCGGAGATGCCGAGCACCTCGACCGGCGTGGACGGGCCGGCTTCCTTCACGTTGCGGCCCTTGTCGTCGATCAGGGCGCGGACCTTGCCGCTTTCGGCGCCGACGACGAACACGTCGCCCACGCGCAGCGTGCCGCGACCGACCAGGATCGTCGCGACAGGCCCGCGACCCTTGTCGAGCTTGGCTTCGACCACCGTGCCTTCGGCGTCGCGATCGGGGTTGGCGCGCAGCTCGAGCAGTTCCGCCTGCAGCTGGATCTTCTCGATCAGCGCGTCGAGGTTGGTCTTCTTGAGCGCGGAGACTTCGACGTCCTGCACGTCGCCGCCCATATCCTCCACGATGACTTCGTGCTGCAGCAGCTCCTCGCGGACCTTCTGCGGCTTGGCTTCCGGCTTGTCGATCTTGTTGATCGCGACGATCATCGGCACGCCGGCTGCCTTGGTGTGGTTGATCGCCTCGATCGTCTGGGGACGTAGCCCGTCATCGGCGGCCACAACCAGCACCACGATATCGGTGATGTTGGCACCGCGTGCGCGCATCTCGCTGAACGCTTCGTGGCCCGGCGTGTCGAGGAAGGTGATCTTCGACCCGTCCTTCACCGTCACCTGATACGCGCCGATGTGCTGGGTGATGCCGCCCGCCTCGCCGGTCGCGACGTCGGTGCCGCGCAACGCGTCGAGCAGCGAGGTCTTGCCGTGATCGACATGGCCCATGATCGTGACGACCGGGGGACGCGGCTGCAGCGTCTCGGGGGCGTCGACGTCCTCCGTCGACTGGATGTCGATATCCGATTCCGACACGCGCTTGATGCGATGTCCGAACTCGGTCACGAGCAGTTCGGCCGTGTCCTGGTCGATCGTCTGGGTTAGCGTGACGGGCGAGCCCATTTTGAACAGGGCCTTGACCAGGTCGGCGCCGCGCTCGGCCATGCGGTTGGCGAGCTCGCCGACCGTGATCGCTTCGGGCACCACGACGTCGCGGACCTGCTTGGCCTGGGGCTGGCCATAGCCCGACATGTGCGCGCGACGCTCCTTCTCCCGCGCGCGCTTCAGCGCGGCGAGCGAACGGGCGCGCGCGCCCTCGTCGTCCGACAAGGCACGGGTGACGGTCAGCTTGCCCGACTGGCGGCGGTCGTCGCCGCCGCGCGGACCCGGACGGGCCGGACGGGCCGGCGGCTCGGGACGGCGCGGGGCCTGCACCGGCGTGAAGCGACGCGGAGCCGGAGCCGGCGATGCGGCGCGCTCTTCGGGCTTGGCCTCGGCGGCGGGTTCCTCGACCGGCGCGGCAGGCGCTTCCTGCGCGCGGCGGGCTTCTTCTTCGGCCTGCTGGCGGGCAGCTTCCTCGGCGCGGCGATTTTCTTCGGCGCGACGGCGTTCCTCTTCGGTCGCCTGGGTCCGTGCCTGTTCTTCGCGGCGGCGCGTCTCTTCGAGCGCAGCCATGCGCGCTTCTTCGGCCTCGCGGAGCAGGCGCTCCTGCTGCTCGCGACGCTCCAGCGGCGTCATCGGCCGGTTGCTCTCCGGAGCGGGCGCCGGGCGCTGAGGAGCCGCGGGCGCCGGAGCCGGCGCGGCGGGCGCCTTCGCGACCTCAGGCTCCGGCGTCGGCGTCGCATCCGCTTCGCCCGGGCGGCCGAGCACGCGCCGGCGCTTCACCTCGACGACGACGGTGTTCGATCGGCCGTGGCTGAAGCTCTGCTTGACCTTGCCGGTCTCGACCGTGCGCTTCAGGCCCAGCGGCGCGCGCGCGCCCAGCTTCGGCTTTTCCTTGTTGTCGATATCACTCATGAACCGTCGTCAGTCCTTCATTCGCAGCAGTCGCCGCCGCGTCCGGAGACGCAGCAGCGGCGATTGAACCTTGCGGACGTGTTTCGCAAGGCCGTTCGCCTGACCCAAATCCGATAAACCTGTGCCAGCGGGAGAGCGCCTCACCCACTCGCCGGGCGGCGCCCTGGTCGGTCACCGCGACATGTACCACGTTCTCGCGACCCAGGGCAGACGACAATATGGTGCGCGGAGCGGCAATTACGAGCCCTTTCAGGTCGCTGCCTTCCGCGTCATTGCCGACGCGCAGCGCCTGGTCGAGCTTGCGGTTGCCGTCCTCGCCCGCATCGGCCGCGTGAAGCAGCAGCGCGGCCTTGCCCGTCCGCGCGGCCGCATCGATCCGCTCGCCGCCGGTGACGATCGTGCCGGCCCGCGCCTCCAGCCCCAGCCGATCGAGCGCGGCGCGCTCAAGCTGCTTCTCGATCTGGTCGGCCAGATCGGCGGCAACCGTCAGGTCGCGCCGCCGAAACGCGCGAAACAGCGCGGACTTCAGCTTGCCGCTATCCAGCGCGCGCTGCAGCGCGTCGCGGTCGACGCCGATCCAGGCCCCCCGCCCCGGCGCCTTTGCGCGGACGTCGGGCAGCACCTCGCCCTCGGGCGACAGCACGAGACGGATCAGCGCAGCGCGATCGGTCTTGCCGCCGGTCAGCACGCATTTGCGTTCGGGGCCATCCTTATCCGGCTTGGCGGGCCGGGTCGGCATGGCCGCCTTGACCCGCTCCTCAGCCGCAGACGGATGCTTCAGCCTGAGCTTCGGCCGTTCATTGGGAGGATTCCGCAACAGCGTCCTCCTCGAACCAATGGGCGCGTGCGGCCATGATGATCTCGTTGCCCTGCTCTTCGCTCAGACCGTAATCCGCGAGGATCCCGCCCTTGTCTTCCGGACGCTTCGGCGCATCCTCGTTGCGGCGGCGCGGCTCGACGCGCTTCTTAGCGACCAGCTCATCGGTGGCAAGGTCCGCCAGATCGTCGAGCGTCTTGATGCCGGCTTTGCCGAGCGTGACCAGCATCGCTTCGGTCATGTACGGCATCGTCGCGAGTTCGTCGGAGACGCCCAGCGACCGCCGCTCGGCGCGCGCCGCTTCCTCGCGACGCTCCAGCGCTTCCTGGGCGCGGCTCTGCAGCTCGGCAGCGAGCTCCTCGTCGAAACCCTCGATCGAGGCGATCTCGTCCTGCTCGATGTAAGCCACTTCCTCGAGGCTGGTGAAGCCTTCCGCGACCAACAGCTGCGACAGCGTCTCGTCCACGTCGAGCTCGGTCTGGAACGTTTCCGAACGCTCGGCGAACTCGCGCTGGCGCTTTTCGGAGGCGTCGGTCTCGGTCAGGATGTCGATCGCCTTGCCGGTGAGCTGGCTGGCCAGGCGAACATTCTGGCCGCGGCGGCCGATCGCAAGGCTCAGCTGGTCATCGGGCACGACCACCTCGATCCGGTCCTCTTCCTCGTCGATGACCACGCGGCTGACGTTCGCCGGCTGCAGCGCGTTCACGACGAAGGTCGCGGTGTCGGGCGACCAGGGAATGATGTCGATCTTCTCGCCCTGCATTTCCTGGACGACCGCCTGGACGCGGCTGCCCTTCATGCCGACGCAGGCGCCGACCGGATCGATCGAGCTGTCGCGGCTGATCACGCCGATCTTGGCGCGGCTGCCCGGATCGCGGGCGGCGGCCTGGATGGTGATGATGCCGTCGTAGATTTCCGGCACTTCCTGCGCGAACAGCTTCTTCATGAAGTCCGGATGCGCGCGGCTGAGGAAGATCTGCGGCCCGCGATTCTCGCGGATCACGCGCAGGATCAGCGCGCGGATGCGATCGCCGACGCGGACGACTTCGCGCGGGATCTGCGCATCGCGGCGGATCACGCCCTCGGCGCGGCCCAGGTCGACGACGATGTGGCCGAACTCGACGCGCTTGACGACGCCAGTGATGATCTCGCCGACGCGGTCCTTGAACTCTTCGAACTGGCGCTCGCGCTCGGCTTCGCGGACCTTCTGGAAGATGATCTGCTTGGATGCCTGGGCCTGGATGCGGCCGAACTCGATCGGCGGCAGCGGATCGACGATATAGTCGCCGATCTTCGCGCCTTTCTGCAGCCGCTGCGCATCGGCGACCGAAACCTGCTTGTAGAGATCATCGACCTGCTCGACGACTTCGACGACGCGCCACAGGCGCAGGTCGCCGTTCGCCGGATCGAGCTTGGCGCGGATCTCCATCTCGGCGCCGTAGCGGTTCTTCGCCGCGCGCTGGATTGCGTCTTCCATCGCCTCGATGACGATACCCCGGTCGATCAGCTTCTCGCGAGCGACCGAGTCCGCGATCGCGATCAATTCGGCCTTGTTGGCGGAAACGGCTGAGGTGGCCATAATCGTGTCTTACCCTTCCACGTGAACTTTATCCGCGCCCTCGGCGGATAGCGGCGCGGTGGCCGCGATGAGCTTGTCGGTGAGCGTCAGCTTGGCGCTCGCAATCGCGGAGAACGGGACGGTCATGGCCTTGAAGCCGTTGACGTCGATCGCGACCACGTCGCCCTGAACGCCTTCCAGCGTGCCGGTCAGCTGCTTGCGGCCTTCGATCGGCTCCGCAAGCTTGATCCGCGCCTCGTGTCCTTTCCAGTCCTCGAAATCCTTGAGCCGGGTCAGCGGCCGGTCGATGCCGGGCGAGCTGACTTCCAGCCGATAGGCATCCTTGATCGGATCCTTTTCGTCGAGCATGTCGGACAGGCGGCGCGACAGATCGGCGCAATCGTCGATCGTCAGCTGCCGTGTGTCGGGCCGCTCGGCCATCACCTGGAGCGTCGGATCGGATGCGCCGCCGATCATCTGCACGCGCACGAGATCGAAGCCGAGCGCTGCCGCCTCGGGTTCGATCAATCGCGTCAGAGCGGCGATATCTGCCAACCGGGTTCTCCGAAATGCATGACCGTTCCGTGCCGGCGCCGCAGGGCACCAGCCTCAACTCCGTTACCGATGTCGAGGAAACAGTGGCGATATAGACCCGCAGCCCCGGACTCACAAGGGGCGATTGGCGGGTGCAAGTGGGGTGACTTGAACCGCGGGGCCGCTAGGCTGTTAGTCGTTCGAGGAGCCCGTCGATGCGCATTTCGCTGTTCAGTGCCACCCTTCTGCTTGCCGTATCCGGATGCGGGTCGCCCGGCGCTGCCGTCGAGAACCACGCCGCGTCGGGGCAGGCGGAGCAGCCATCGGCGTCCGGACGCCCGTTCGACATCGCCGTCGAGGGCCGGTTCAATCGCCCGTTCGCCATGGCGTTCCTGCCCGACGGGCGATTGCTGGTGACCGAAAAGCCGGGCGTGCTGAAGCTGTGGGCGCCCGGCGGCAAGACGGTCGAAGTCGGGGGCGTGCCGAAAGTCGCGGTCGTCAATCAGGGCGGATTGCTCGACGTCGCGCTGTCGCCGAAATTCGCACAGGACCACTTCGTCTACCTGACCTATTCGGAGCCGCGGCCGAACGGCAGCAGCCTGGCAATGGCGCGGGGCAAGCTGGTCGAGAATGGCGGCAGCCCCCACCTCGATGGCATGCGCGTCATCTGGCGGCAGGGATCGGACGGCAGCGGCGGCCAGTTCGGCGCGGTGATCGCCTTTTCGCCCGACGGCAAATATCTGTTCCTGACCTCCGGCGAGCGGCAGCGGAAGACGCCGGCGCAGGACCCGGACCAGAAACTCGGCAAAATCCTCCGCCTTTATCCCGACGGCTCCGTCCCGCCGTTCAATCCGATTCCCGGCCAGGGCGCGCGCGCCGAGACCTGGAGCACCGGCCACCGCAATCCCTACGGCCTCGCCTTCGCTGCCGACGGGCGGCTGTGGGAGACGGAAATGGGGCCCAAGGGCGGCGACGAGCTCAACATGATTCTGCCGGGCCGCAATTACGGCTGGCCGGTCGTATCGAACGGCGACAATTACGACGGCTCGCCGATCCCGGATCATCATCCGGGCGACGGGTTCGAGCCGCCGAAGCTCTACTGGAACCCGTCGATCTCGCCGGGCGGCTTCATGATCTATTCGGGATCGCTGTTCCCGCGCTGGCACGGCTCTGGCTTCATCGCCGCGCTTTCGGGTCAGGCGCTGATCCGGGTGACGCTGAACGGCGACAAGGCCGCCAAGGCCGACCAGTGGGACATGGGCGCGCGCATCCGCGACGTCGCCCAGGGGCCGCAGGGAACGGTATGGCTGCTGGAGGACGGCGAAAACGCGCGGCTGCTGAAGCTCACGCCGGCGGCATAGCCCGCGCGGCAGCGAACGCGTCCTCGCCGGCGCGCGCGCCCGTCGCCGCCAACCGGTCGCGCACTTTCGCATGCTCGCGCGAGAGCGCATCGCGCGCGGCCGGCGGCACATCCTCTCTCTCGACGAGAAAACTGCAGAACCGCTCCGCCTCGACCAGGAAATGCACGTTGGTCGTGGGCTCCGCGTACCAATAGGCCGACACCAGGCGGTTCAGGTTGTCGCCCAGAGCCGTGCAGAGCTCAGGACAATTGAGCGCGATCGGCGCCAGCCGGTTGGCCCGGTAGATCATGCAGTTCGCCTCCATGCCGTCGCTCGCGACGATCTCACCCAGCCGCGCCTGCTCGAGCGGCGTCAGGACATAGAGCTGCGCGAGCAGGTCCGGGTCGCGTCGGCCGGCACGGCACAGCGCCGGAGACGCGGTGAGATCGGTCAGCGCGCGCTGGAATTGGGCGAGCGTCATGCGAGTTCCGCCCCAACTTCGCGCCCGGACGCGATGTCGTCGGCGACCTCTTGCATCTTCTCCAGCTCGGCGATCACGCCGGCCGCGCCGATCCGCTTGTGGTAGGATTCGTGATATTCGAACGTGATCGCCGACAGGTTGGGAAAGCACGGCCCCCATTCCGCCAGCCAGTCCCAGACCACGGCGGGGCTGCGCCGGGAATGCGAGTCCGTATAATGGCCGCGCAACTTATCCCCGCCGGCGATATGCACCTCGATCACGATCTCCGGATCCAGGGCATCCAGATAGGCTGGGGCCGACCAGTTGAGGTTGCGCATGTTCGCGTAGAGATTGTGCAGGTCGAGCAGCATCTTGCACCCGGTCTGCGCGTGCAGCCGGTTCATGAATTCGGGCTCGCTCATTTCGGGCGATGGAACGGCGGAAAAGATGGTGCCGTTCTCAAGCGCGACCGGCACGCCCAGGACCGCCTGGAGCAGCTCCACCTTCCGCCCCACGATCTCCAGCAATTCCGCATCGTGGACCACCGGCAGTCCCATCCCGGCCTGCGCATTGGGCACCGCGCCGCCGGGCGCAAGGAACATGCTCAGATGCTCGCTGTACCAGCGATAGCCGAAATGCCGGTGCGACGCGGCGACTTCGTCCAGCAACTCTTCGTCGATCGGCATCGCGCTTGGCAGCGACAGGCCGATGCCGTGGCCGATCACGGCGTGACGTTCGGCATAACGGCCAAGCTGCGCGATGGCCGCATGGGCGTGCGAAAAGCGGTGCTCCGCGCCCGTGCCGAAATCGTACCAGAGCCGGTCGGGAATGACCTCGACATGGTCGACGAGCGTGCCGGCCGCGTCGAGCACGGCCGGCACCGCCGGGTTATAGAGCAACCCGACCGACGGCTTGGCCGAAGCCACGCCGGACCTCCTTCTAATGCCCGAGCTGCACGTCGAGCACGCGATCGAATTGCTGTTCCCAGATCACGTCGATGGTGCCGGAAAGGCACGCGCAGCCGGTCAGGTCCTTGATGACGTCGTTGATCAGCACCGTGTCGATCCGGGCGATTTCATCCGGGGTCAGCTTGCCGGGATGAGAGACCCGGACCGCACGGTGATCGCCCTTCGCGCCGAGCGAAATCTGCGCGGTCCGCCCGAGATGGGTCGTCTTTTGCGTTGCGGTCAGGATGGGTTCCATGACGTCGTTCCTCTGCCAACCCCCGCAGGGGTTCGACAGCCGTCATCCGGTGCCGAAACGAGCACTCTCATCCGCCTGCGCTTTGGCTGTCCCAACGGGCGCAGGGGTAAGCGACTCCGCTCATCCGCTTATATCAGGAATGATCGATTCCCGACACGCCGATACGCAGTGTTCGGTCGCTTAACCCTGGCCCCGGATCGCGCGGATCAGGCGAGCACGGCCGCCTGCCGCCGGCGCCGCGCCGCCGCACCGGCCAGCCCGAAGCCGCCGATCATCAGCGCCCAGCTCGCCGGTTCCGGAACGCCCTGCGGCGGCACGGAGTCGAAGCGGAGATTGTCGGCCACGCCCAGCCGATTGAGGCCGAAGCCGGCAAGCCCGCTGCCCGGCGCAAACCCATAATCGTAGCTGTAGGTGAGCGTGTTGCCGTTCGCGAGGATCGACAGCGTGGCGATCGTGCCGGTGACGCTGGCGTCGATCGAGGCGGTCCGGAAGCCGAAGCCGAGCGCATTGAACGGCCCGTTCAGGTCGTTGTTGCCGGTATCGAAGCCATAGCGATCGAAGAAGCCGTCGCCGTCATTGTCCTGGATCTTGATGAAATAGCTGTGCGCCGACCCGTAGCCGAGGGTCAGCGCGACATAGCTGCCAGAGTCGAAGCCGCGCAGCGACGCATCGACGCCGACATTGCTGGAGCTGGAGCCGTTATAGGTCGCCAGCGACACGAAATTGGTCGTAGTCGCCTTGTTGCCGCTGATCCGGAAATTGCCGTTCTGGACCGTATAATTGTAGCCGATCGTCAGCGCGTCGGCGCGGTTGAAATCGTCGACCAGGTTCGCCTGCGCCGCACCCGTGCAAAGCAACGCCGCCGCCGCGGCCATCAATATACGCATTGTCTTTCACCCCATCTCTTGTCGTTCGGCTTTTGCCGGATGGGGCGGTTAGCGGCGCGTTGACCAAACGAAACGATCGGTCGACGGACCCGGCGCGGCGCGCGACGAAAAGTCAGCGGCGCAAGTAGCGGAAATACCAGACTTCGTGCCCCTTGCGCCGGGCCTTCGCCTCGTAGCGCGTCTGCGGCCAGTCGGCGGGGCGCTCCAGGAAATCGGCGGCCGTCTGCGCCTGCCATTCGAAATCGCGGCGCTGGTTCATCACCATCATCGACCAGCGGCAATAGACCGGGTCGTCGGTGCCGAGCCTGAACTCGGCGCCCGGTTTCAGCTTCGCCGCGATCAGGTCGAGCGGGCCGTGATTGACCATCCGCCGCTTCGCATGCCGCGCCTTGGGCCAGGGATCGGGGTGGAGCAGGTAGAGCCGCTCCAGCGAGGCGTCCGGCAATCGTTCCAGCACGTCCAGCGCATCGCCCATATGCACGCGGACATTGTCGAGCTCGCGATCGTCGATCTTGGCGAGTGCGCCGACCACGCCGTTCAGGAACGGCTCGCAGCCGATGAACCCATGCTCCGGCCGCGCCTCCGCCTGCGCTGCCAGATGCTCGCCCGCGCCGAAGCCGATCTCGAACTCCAGCGGCCGGTCGTCGCCGAACAGGGTGGGCGCGTCCAGCAGACCCTCAGGCACGCTCACCTTCGGCAACAGCTCGCCAAACAGCTCTTCCTGCCCGGCGCGGAGCTTGTGCCCCTTGGCGCGGCCGTAGAGGCGGCGGATCGTCAGTGGATCGGTCATGCGGGGCGCGCTAGCTTCACGGCACGCACAAGCCAAGGGCGGGGAGAGCATGATGAAATGGATGCTGGCGGCGATGGCCGCGCTGATCGCGGTCGCGCCGGCCGAGGCACGGACCGTCTATGTCCATGCCGGCCGGCTGATCGACCCCGCCACGGCGCAAGTCCTGAGCGACCGGATGATCCGGATCGAGGACGACAAGGTCGCCGAAGTCGCCCCCTGGAAAACACCACCCGCCGGGGCCGAGATCGTCGACTGGTCGCGTTACACGGTGCTGCCCGGCCTGATCGACCTGCACACGCATCTGGCCGATGTCGGCGACTCGTCCGATCCGCTGCTGCCCTACAAGACCTCGCCCGCCGCGACTGCGCTGCTGGGCGCGAGCCACGCGCTGACGACGCTCCGCGCCGGCTTCACCACCGTTCGCGACGTCGGCACCTACCGCGCCTTCACTGACGTCGCGCTGCGCGACGCGATCAACCAGGGCCTGGTGCCCGGCCCGCGCATGCTGGTCGCCGGCGCCTATATCACCAGGCCCGGCGGCGGCGGCGAAGTGAATGTGAAGGGCATGACGATGCCGGAGGACATGCGCTTCGGCGAAGCGAGCACGCCGGCTGAGGTCCGCGACAAGGCCGAGCGCATCTTCGCCGGCGGCGCCGATTTCCTGAAGCTGATCGCGACCGGCGCCGTGCTCGCGATCGGCACCGAGCCGGGGCAAATCGAGCTCGACGAGGCCGCAGTGCGCGCCGCCGTCGAAGTCGCCAAGGCGCACGGCAGCTACGCGACTGCCCACGCCCATGGCGCGGAAGGCATCAAGGCCGCGATCCGCGGCGGCGTCCACTCGATCGAGCATGCGAGCCTGATCGACGACGAAGGCATCGCGCTCGCCAAGATCAGGGGCGTGTGGCTGGTCATGGACATCTACAATGGCGACTACATCGCCGAGGAAGGCCGCAAGCAGGGCTGGCCTGCCGAATATCTGCGCAAGAACGACGAGACGACCGAAGCCCAGCGCCAGGGCTTCGCCAAGGCGGTGAAGGCGGGCGTGAAGATCGGCTACGGCACCGACGCCGGCGTCTATCCGCACGGCCTCAACGCCCGCCAGTTCGCCTATATGGTCCGCTACGGCATGACGCCGATGCAGGCGATCCAGTCCGCCACGACCTCAGCCGCCGAACTGATCGGCTGGCAGGACAAGGTGGGGCGTGTAGCGCCGGGGTTCTTCGCCGACATAGTCGCGGTCGAGGGTGATCCGCTCAGCGATATCCGTGTGCTGGAGCACGTCTCCGCGGTGATGAAGGGCGGGCAACTCGTCCGATAGGTTGAAACTCATTTCCTTTGTCGTCACCCCGGCCTTGAGCCGGGGCCCCGCTACCTTTTCAAAGTAGGAAGAAGCGGGATCCCGGCTCAAGGCCGGGATGACGACGGGATTCACCAGAAGGAGTCTACCTCCCCGGCCGACAGGATTTGCCCTCATTTTCGAAGATCACCGCCCTTTCGCCCGCGGCCTTGAAGATCGCCGCCCGTTCCGCCGGAGCCGGCATGACGGCGGCGAGCATCGGCGTCCATGCGATCATGTCCGCTCTCCCTTGTAGGAGGTGCGGAGTATGTGCCGGTCACGAGAAATTGGAAGGCGCCGCCAGCTTTCCGGCTAGCGGCGCAGCCTTTCCGCCCGATCGGGGATTTCTGAGCGATCAGACGTAAGCAACATTTGTCCGCGCGCGGCGGCGGCGCGCGACGACGCCGAGCAGGCTGAAGCCGCCCAGCATCATGGCCCAGGTGGCCGGTTCCGGCACCGTGGGCGCGAATGACGGGCCCTCCACCGTCGACCCGTCTATGACTCCGAACGTGCCCGCCTTGAAGGCAAAGGCATTGGTGCGGAAAATGTAAGTCGTGCTGTTTTCGGTTCCGACGAGATTGTTCGAGCCGAAGTTCACGCCGAGGACGTTGCCGTCAAACGAACGGCTCGCCAGCGACGTGAAGGTGCCAGGGTTGCCAGCCGCCAAAAAGCCGCCCGGTCCGTCGAAGTCCGAATCATCGCGAAACGCGAAGGTGTCGAACGCGCCGAAATCGGCGCCTGTGAACTTCTGGATCGCATTGTTGCCGCTGGGCCCGGCGCCTGTGCGCTCGACCTGATAATAGAAGTCGAGATGTCCGTCGGTGTTCCGATAGACGGCCGAGCGGAACTTCGTCGAGAACGTGAACGCACCGCCGCTCGTCTCCGAATAGGCCAGTAGCGTGCCGCGGGTCGACGCATCGAACGGATCGATGGTCGCGCCTGGCGAGCCAATGCCGTTTCCGGAGAAGACTTGCGCAGCGTGCGCCGGCGAAATCGCGAGCGCGACGGCGGCGAATATGACATGCTTTTTCATGATACCCCCCATCCAACGATCGCCAAAAAAAGCGACTCGCACATGCTTTTGAGAGGGTTCTATTCGGCTGCGATTATACGCCCGATCGCGTCATCCAGAAAGCGGATAATGGGACGCGAACTCAGGGGAAGCGCTTGCCGGCTTACCGGAACGGCTACGGCACGATAGGAAGCCGCATGACCGACGTCACCTATGCTTCCTATCTGGGCCTGGACGAGCTGCTCCATGCCCAGCACCCCCTGTCCGACCGCCACGACGAGCTGCTGTTCATCATCATCCACCAGACCAAGGAGCTGTGGCTGAAGCAGATGATCGCCGAGCTGAAGCTCGCGAAACGTCAGGTGCGCGGCGGCGAGCTGGTGCCGGCCTATAAGGGCCTCGCCCGCGTCTCCCGCATCCAGGCGGTGATGACGCTGAGCTGGGACGTGCTCGCGACGATGACGCCCAGCGACTATTCGCTATTTCGCGGTGGCCTCGGCACCAGCTCCGGCTTCCAGTCGGACCAGTTTCGCACCGTGGAATATCTACTGGGGCTGAAGGACGGCCGCTTCCTCGATTACCAGAAGGAGCGGCCCGAGGCCGAACGCGCGATGCGTGAGGCGCTGGAGCAACCGAGTCTCTGGGACGACGCCAACGCCGCCCTCGCCGCCGCCGGTTTCGACGTGCCGGCCGAAGCGCTCGATCGCGACCGGACGCAGCCCTACACGCCCGATCCGCGCGTCGAGGCGGCCTGGGCCGAAGTCTATCGCGATACCGAACGATGGTGGGACCTGTATCAACTCGCGGAGAAACTGGTCGACCTCGACGACGCGATGGCGACCTGGCGGCACAAACACGTGCTGACCGTCTCCCGCATCATCGGCGGCAAGCGCGGCACCGGCGGCACGGCGGGGGTGAAGTATCTGCAGGAGACGGTGGCGAAGCGGGCGTTTCCTGAGCTTTGGTCGTTGAGGACGCTGCTGTGACTCTCCCCGCCTCACCTCTCCCATGGGGAGAGGTCGACTCGGCGCGCCAGCGCCGAGCGGGTGAGGGGGTGCGCCCTATCCGGACACGCTCAATCCCCTCACCCCGCTCGCGGCTTCGCCGCGAGTCGCCCTCTCCCCATAGGAGAACGGCATGAGCTGGAAACACCTCTTCCGCCGCGCCTTCGATGCGGCGCCGGAGCGGCTGCATCTGGCGGCGCACAGTCACCACCTTTGGCCCGACGCGAGCCATGACGGCCAGTGGCAGGCATGGGAGGATGCGGCGAAGCTTGCCGACCGGAAATGGGACCGGATCATGGGCGAGCTCTGGCCGCGCGCGCAGGCGGACGTCGCCGGCGAGCTTGGCCTGCCCGATCCGTCCACGATCGTCTTCGCGCCCAACACGCACGAGCTGATCGTCCGCCTCGTCTCCGCGATCGAGCGGCCGCGCCCGCTCAGGGTGCTCGCGACCGACGGCGAGTTCCACAGCTTCCGCCGCCAGTCCGCGCGCTGGGAGGCGGCGGGCGAAATGACGGTCGAGCGCGTGCCTGTCGAACCGTTCGACAGCTTCGCCAAGCGGTTCGTGAGCGCGGCGGAAGACGGCCAATATGATCTGATCTTCGTCAGCCATGTGATGTTCAACTCCGGCCATGTGTTCGACGGGATCGAGCGGCTCGCCGCCCTCGCCCGGCCGGAAGGCACCTGGGTGGTCGTCGACGGCTACCACGCGTTCATGGGCGTAGAGACGGACCTGGGCTCCGTCGCCGATCGCATCTTCTACGTCGCGGGCGGCTACAAATATGCGATGGCAGGAGAAGGCACCGCCTTCCTGCACGCGCCGCCGGGCTATGGGTCGCGGCCGGTTTATACCGGCTGGTATGCCGAGTTCGACGACCTGTCGCTGCCGCCCGGCGCGGTCGGCTACGCGCCCGACGCCGGCCGGTTCATGGGATCGACCTTCGACGCGTCGGGCCTCTACCGCTTCCTTGCCGTGCGGGCGATGCTGGAGGCGGAGGGGCTGACCACGGCCCTGATCGCCGCGCACGTGGCCCGGCTGCACGAGCAACTGCTCCACGCGATCCGCGGGACAGCCCTTAAAAGTGCCGAACTGCTGAACCCGCTGACCGGCGGCCCCCATGCTCGTTTCCTCGCCTTCCGCTCGCCGCACGCGCAGCGCTGGCAGGCGGAGCTGATGGCGCGCGACGTCATCACCGACGTGCGCGGCGACGTCTTGCGGATCGGGCTCGGCCTGTATCACGATGACGAGGACATAATGCGCTTCGCAAAAGAGGCGCTTCGACTGGGAGGGGCCTGATGACGCTGACGATCGACCGCCGTTCGCTGGTGAAGGGAGGCGCGTTCGGCCTCGGAGCGCTGCTGCTGCCGGGCGGGAGCGCCGCGCTGGCGCAGCTGATCGCCGCCCGCGGCTTTACCCACGGCGTCGCGTCGGGTGAGCCGAGCCAGGATTCGGTGCTGCTCTGGACCCGCTACATGCCCAATCAGGGCGCCAGCGCGCACGTCCACGCCGAAGTGTCGGACACGGAAGATTTCCGCCGGATCGTGGCGGGCGGCGACGTGATCACCGGCCCCTGGCGCGACTGGACCGCCAAGGTGACCGTCGCGGGCCTGGAGCCGGGTCGCCCCTATTTCTACCGCTTCAGCGCGGATGGCGCGGTGTCTCCGGTCGGCCGCACCCGAACGCTGCCCGAAGGCCGCGTGCCCGAATGGCGGATGGCGGTGTTTTCCTGCGCGAACCTGCCGTTCGGCTATTTCAACGCCTATGCCCATGCCGCCGCACGCGATGACCTGCAGCTGGCGGTGCATCTGGGCGACTATCTCTACGAATATAAGCGCGGCACCTATCCCAGCGAGCGCGAGGCGGTCGCGGCGAGGCTGCTGGAGCCCGCGAACGAGCTAATCCACCTCGTCGACTATCGCACCCGCTATGCCTGCTATCGCGCGGACCCGGACCTGCAGGCGCTGCACGCGCGGCTGCCGATGATCGCCTCGGTCGACGACCACGAAACCGCCAATGACAGCTGGGAAGGCGGGGCGGAGAACCACAATCCGGGCGAAGGCGACTATACGGAGCGGAAAATCGCCGCGATGCAGGCGTGGCGCGAGTGGATGCCCGTGTCCGACGAGCCGTACCAGACTTACGAAATCGGCGACCTCGGCACCTATTTCCGCACCGAGACGCGCACGATCGGCCGCAGCGAGCAGCCCTCGCTCGAGGCCGCGCTGAAAGGCGCCGCCGATCCGGTCGCGGCGCTGAAGGCGTTTCGTGACGGCCCCTGGGCGGATCCCGCCCGCTCGATGATGGGAACCACGCAGGAGCATTGGCTGGACGAAGCCTTGCGCCGTTCGGTTCGTGCGAAGAAGCGCTGGCAGGTGGTGGGCGTGGGCACGATCGTCGGCCGTCAGGTCGCGCCGCCCGAAGCCGCGAACTGGATCTCGCCGGACGCGCCCGACTACATCACTTCGCGAGTCAAGGTCGCGCTACTGGCAGCGAAGCTCGGCCTTCCCAGCGATTACGACAGCTGGGGCGGCTATCCGGCGGCTCGCGCGCGGCTGCTCCGTTCGGCGCAGGCGGCCGATGCCGACATGGTCATCCTGGCCGGCGACAGCCACAACGCCTGGGGGTTCGAGCTTTCGGAAGGCGGCAAGCGCGCCGGCGTCGAGTTCGATGGCCACAGCGTCACCTCGCCCGGCTATGAATCCTTCTTCCGCCAAGTGCCGCCCACCGACATCTCGAGCGCGCTCGTCCGCGCGAATCCGGAGCTCAAATGGTGTTCGACGGCCGGTCGCGGCTATATGACCGTCACGCTGACGCCCGAGGCCGCCCGCTGCGACTGGCACTTCATGGACACGGTGATCGGACGCTCGACCCAGGTCGCCCGGACGCACAGCATGCGGACGCGGGCCGGACGGAGGATGTTGGAAACCGTCTGAACTTCCTCTCCCTGGAGGGGAGAGGAACAGCGGAGCTTGGCAACTTGTTGCCTAGCGAAGCTAGGAGAGGGTGGTTGGGCACGTACCACAGCACCCTCTCCCCGCTCAGCCCCGCAGGGCTGAGTCGCCCTCTCTCCTGTAGGGAGAGGGTTCATTATTGCCCCGCGTCACATTTGGCCGCTAAAGACGTTACACCTCCGGCATGCAGCCCCTTCACCCCTTCCCCTGGCTCAGCGTCGCGATCATCCTTGCGCTGATCGTTCTGAACGGCCTGTTCGCGATGTCCGAGCTGGCGATCGTCTCGGCGCGCAAGGCGCGGTTGCAGGCGATGGCGAAGGTCGGGCGCATCGGCGCCGGGACCGCGCTCAAGCTGCAGGGCGATCCCGGCCGGCTGCTTTCGACGGTGCAGATCGGCATCACGCTGATCAGCATCCTCACCGGCGCATTCTCCGGCGCGGTGCTCGAAGTGCCGGTCGGCCAGCGTTTGGCGCTGATCGGCATCCCGGCCCATTACGGCTTTGCGGTCACGATCGTGGTGACGACCTATGTGTCGCTGATCGCGGGCGAGCTGGTGCCGAAGCAATTGGCGCTCCGCTCGCCCGAGCCGATCGCGGCGATCGCGGCGGTGCCGATGGACTGGTTTTCGCGGGCAACGGCGCCGATCGTCTGGCTGCTCGACCGCACCAGCGCGCTCATTTTCCGCCTGCTCGGCCTCCAGCGCGAAACCGACAAGCATGTGACCGCCGAGGAGCTGCACCTGATCGTCGCCGAGGCGAGCCGATCCGGCGTGATCGAGGAGAGCGAGCGCGCGATCATTTCGGGCGTCGTCCGCCTGGCCGACCGGCCGGTCCGCGAAGTCATGACGCCGCGCACCGACATCGACTGGATCGACGCCGATGCCGATGCCGAGACGCTTCGCCAACGCTTCGTCGAGACGCCGCACACCCGCGTGCCGGTGGCCGAGGGGTCCGTGGATCGGATCGTCGGCGTGCTGCAGAGCCGCGATATCGCCGCTGCCCTGCTGCAAGGCCGGTCGCTGGAGCCGCGTGCCTTGATGCGGCCGCTGCTGATCGTGCCGGATCAGGTCGACGCGATGGACGCGCTCCACACGCTTCGGCGCGCAGAAGTGCCGATGGTGCTGGTCCATGACGAATATGGCCACCTCGAAGGTCTCGTGACTCCGGCCGACCTGTTCATCGCGCTGGCCGGGCATTTCGCGTCGGACCAGGACGAGGGCACCGATCCCGATTGCGTCGAGCGCGAGGACGGCAGCCTGCTGGTCTCGGGCTCGCTCCCCGCCGACGCGCTCGCCGAACGGCTCGACCTGACGCTGCCGGAAGACCGTGACTACGCGACCGTGGCCGGCTTCGCCCTCGCCGCTCTCCGCCACCTGCCGACGGTCGGCGAATATTTCGAGGAACAGGGCTGGCGCTTCGAAATCGTCGACATGGATGGCCGCAAGATCGACAAATTGCTGGTTTCGGCGGTCGTCGGCTAGCCTGCCCGCTTCGCCCGGTACATTTCCGCGTCCGCCCGCGCGAGCGCCGCGTCCGGCGTGTCGTCGGGCTGAAGGATCGTGACCCCGATCGAGACGGTGATCGGCAACCGGCCATGCAAGGGTGCGGCCTTGACCGCCGCGACCAGCGCCGACGCCTTATCATAGGCCGCTTCCGGCTCTGCATATTCGAGCAGCACGCCGAATTCGTCGCCGCCGATCCGCGCCACGACGTCGCTGCCGCGGACCTTTTCGCGCAGCACCCAGGCCGTGTGGATCAGCGCTTCGTCGCCGACGCTGTGACCGTGCGCGTCGTTGATTTCCTTCAGCCTGTCGAGATCGACGAACAGCAGGGCGGCCGGCGTGCCGTGCCGCGCACGCTGCGCCACCGCCCGCTCGATCGCACGAAAGAAGAAGCGGCGGTTGGGCAGGGGCGTCAGCGTGTCGCTGTCGGCGAGCCGCTCGAGCGAGCCGATCCGCGCCTCCAATTCGGCGATCCGCGCCCGAAGCGCCGCATTTTCCTGTTCTAAATCAATCTCGTCCTGCATCCTTCACCCTGCCCCATCATCCTCCGAATTGGCGCGGATTGAAATAGGAATCATCGGGCGCTACACGGCGGCGCTCCAAAAGCGGGGCACGCATGGCAGAGAATTCGCCTCTCGTCGGCATCATCATGGGAAGCCAGTCGGATTGGCCGACCATGCGCCATGCCGCCGAAATCCTGGGCGCGCTCGGCATCAGTCACGAAGCGCGCATCGTCTCCGCCCACCGCACGCCCGACCGGTTGTACGACTATGCGAAATCGGCCGCCGATCGCGGGTTGAAGGCGATCATCGCCGGCGCCGGCGGCGCCGCGCACCTGCCGGGCATGGCGGCCTCTATGACGGCCGTGCCGGTGCTCGGCGTACCGATCGAATCCAAGGCACTGAACGGGCTCGACAGCCTGTTGTCGATCGTGCAGATGCCGGGCGGCATCCCGGTCGCGACGTTCGCGATCGGCAAGCCCGGCGCGGTCAACGCCGCCCTGTTCGCCGCGGCGATCCTGGCCAATGAGGACAGTGCGCTGGCCGAACGCCTTGCCGCCTGGCGCAAGCGGCAGAGCGACGCGGTCGCGGCCGAACCGGAATGATCCTGCCGCCGGGCTCCACGATCGGCATTCTTGGCGGCGGCCAGCTCGGCCGCATGCTGGCGATGGCAGCGGCCCAGCTCGGCTATCGCAGCCATATCTACGCGCCGGAGGCGAGCGGTCCCGCGACCGAAGTCAGCGCCGAATGGACCAAGGCCGGCTACGACGATGCGGACGCGCTCGCGCGCTTTGCGGAAAGCGTCGGTGTCGTCACCTACGAATTCGAAAATGTCCCGCCGGCCGCGCTCGACCGGCTGGAAGCGCTGGTGCCGATCCGGCCCGGCAAGCGCTCGCTCGAAATCTCGCGGGTGCGCGAGCGTGAAAAGACCCTGGTGCGGGATCTGGGCGGGCGCACGGCGCCGTTCCGTGCCGTCGGCAGTCTCGCTCAGCTTCGGGACGCTTTTGCGGAGATCGGCGCGCCATCGATCCTGAAGACATCGAGCCTGGGCTATGACGGCAAGGGCCAGGTGCGGCTCCGCGACGGATCGGAGCTGGAGCAAGCCTGGGAAGCCGTGCGCGGCGCGCTCTGCGTGCTGGAGGGCTTCGTGACCTTCGACGCCGAATTCTCGGTGCTGCTGTGCCGCGCGGAAAGCGGGGAAACGGCCGTGTGGGACACGCCCGAAAACGTCCACACGCACGGCATTCTCGATACGTCGACGACACCGGCGCGGACACTGATCCTCGATCAGGCCGAGCGGGCGATCGCCCTAGCCCACAAGATCGCCGACGAGCTCGACCATATCGGCCTGCTGACCTGCGAATTTTTCGCGACCGCCGACGGCCCGGTGTTCAACGAAATGGCGCCGCGCGTGCACAACAGCGGCCACTGGACAATCGAAGGCGCGGTCACCTCGCAGTTCGAAAATCACATCCGCGCGGTGTGCGGGCTCCCCTTGGGATCAACGACACGCACCGGCGCGCGCGTCGAGATGAAGAACCTGAT
Source organism: Sphingomonas changbaiensis NBRC 104936 (assembly GCF_000974765.1). GTDB lineage: Bacteria > Pseudomonadota > Alphaproteobacteria > Sphingomonadales > Sphingomonadaceae > Sphingomonas_B > Sphingomonas_B changbaiensis. The sequence goes on from NZ_BBWU01000039.1 coordinate 59,132, forward strand.
CGGCGAGGACGCCAACGACTGGCCCGAAATCCTCCGCGATCCCGCGGCGAAGCTGCACCTTTATGGCAAGCATGTCCGCCCGGGGCGGAAGATGGGACATGTGACGCGGCTATTCTAAGCCCCTCCCCTTCAGGGGAGGGGTTGGGGTGGGGCAGAGTCTATCCCCTGATTTCGGTGTTTCGATCGGCCTGCGGCCGAACCCACCCCTTACCCCTCCCCTGAAGGGGAGGGGTTGAGCTCCCTCAGCCCTTCCGCGTGCCGGTCAGCGGGAAGCTGCCGAATGCACCGGCGCCGACGGTGCCCGTCAGCGTGTCGCCGTCGACGGTCGCCTGGCAGTCAAGCGTCATCGGCATCGGCACCTTCATTTCCATCTTCCAAGTCAGCTTATTGCCGTCGACCTTGCCGTCGATCACGTCGAGCGAGCCCATCGCGCCGGCCTGCTGGCCGGTGAAGGTGTCGCCGTTGCTCCTGACCGTGAACACCGACTTCTGCTCGCCCAGCGGCGACTTCGTGATGCAGTCCCAATCGCCATCGACTTGCGCCATTATTTCTCTCCCTGAGCAGATTGTTGCGGTACCGTCCTCACCTCGACAGGCAGGCCGAGCCTGTCAAGCTGCGGCTTCACTTGCTTCGCGTCGCCGACGACGACCCACACGAATTTCGACGGGTCGAGCGCCGAGCGGATCGCCTTGTCCATTTCCGGCACGGTCAGCGCGCGGTAGCGACTGGCGACGGTGTCGTAATAGTCGTCGGGCCGGCCGTAGAGCACGTTGTTCTGCATCCCGCCGAGCACGTCCGACCCCGTCTCGAAGCTGCCCGGCAGCTCACGGACGAAGCCGTCGATCGTTCGTTCGCGCTCTTCGGGCGTGATCCCCTCTGTGGTCAGGAAGGTGCGGATATCCGCCTGCATTGCCGCCAGCGAGTCGCCGGTGCGGTCCGCCTGGACGGGCGCGGAAACGATATAGGGCACGCCCTTCAACAGGCGCCGGAAATTGCCGTTCACGCCATAGGACCAGCCCTTGGTTTCGCGGATATCCATGTTCAGCCGCGACAGGAAATTGCCGCCCAGCACATCGTTCGCCGCGATGTCGGGCAGCATCTCGTCGGTCCCTTTCAGCGGCGTGACCTCGCCGCCATAGATCAGCGACTGCGGCGAATCGGGCCGGTCGACCAGGACGATCCGCGGCTGGGCCTGCGGCACCGCGGCGGTGAAGGTCTTGGTGCCGGGTGCGCCCTCCCCTTTCCAGTCTCCCAGCGCCGTATCGAGCACGCTCTGCACTTCCGCCAGCGGGCGGTCGCTGACGATGAAGATCGTTGCCTTGTCGGGGCGGATCCAGGCGTGCTGGAACGCGACCAGATCGGCGCGGCTCAATTTCGAAACCACCTCGGGAGTCCCGGTGCCGGACGAGGCGCGACCATAGGGGTGCTCCGGGCCGAACAGGATCGGCGGCAGCGTCCGCGCGGCCAGGCCGCCCGGCTGCGTCAGTTCGTTCTGGATGGAGACGAGTTGCTGGTTCCGCAGCCGCTCCACTTCGGCCGGAGCGAAGGCCGGGTTGCGCAATATGTCGGCCAAAAGGACGACCGACGGCTTCAGGTTGGGCGACAGCGCGAACAGGCTCACGCTGGTCCGATCGGTGGAGGTGCCCGCGCCGATATTCGCGCCCAGCCGCTCCTGTTCCTCAGCGATCTGGATCGAGCTGCGCGTTGTCGTGCCCTCGTCGAGCAGCGACAGCGTCAGCGATTGCAGGCCGAGCTTGTCGGCAGGGTCGGCCGCATTGCCGGCATCGAAGCTGACGACGATGCGCGTGATCGGCGTGGCCGTGCGCTGCGCATAGACCAGCTCGATCCCATTCGAGAGCTTGGCGCGCTGAACGGTCGGGAACTTCAGGTCGGGGATCGGGCCGACCGGCGGCAGCTGCGAGCGGTCGACCGCGGCGGACGGCGCGAAGGTGACCGGCGCCTCGCCGGGCTTGTGAAAAAAGGACGGCGAGAAGGTCGCCGGACCGGTGACCGATTTCGATTCCTCGTAGGCCCCGCGCGGGCCCGGTTCGACGACCAGCGCGTGCATCGGGCGCGTGAGCCATTTCTGCATCGCGGCGCGCACCTGCTCGGGCGTCGCCGCCGCATACGCCGCCAGCTGCTTTTTGTAGAAGCCGGGGTCGTTCGAATAGAGCGCGCCTTCGGCCAGCGTGACCGCCTTCCCGCCAAAGCCGCCGACCGATTCGAGCGCGCTGGTCCGCGCCGCCACGTCGCGCGTCGCCGCGCGCAGCACTTCGTCGGCAGTCGGGCCCTGCGCGATATAGTCGGCGATCAGCCGGTCGAGCTTGCGGCCTTCTTCGGCCACGTCCGTGCCGGGCGCGACGTCCACCTGCACTTCGAAAAAGCTCAGCTGAGCGAACTGCTGGAGGTCCGCACTGACCCGGACCGCGCTTCTGTCGCCGCGCACCAGCGCATTGTCGAGCCGAGAGCTTGAGAGCCCGCCGAGCACCGTCGCGGCAATGTCCAGCGGCACCGCGTCGGGATCGTTGAGGCCCGGCACCACCCAGGTCCGGTAGATGCGCGGAGTCGCGACCCGGTCATGCATCACTTCATCGACGCGGTGGGCAGGCGTGGGCACCGGCGCGACGATCGGGCCCTGCTGCGGGCCGCGCGGGATGTCGCCGAAATACTTTTCCACCAGCCGTTTCGCGGTCGGCAGGTCGATGTCGCCGGCCAGCACCAGCACGGCGTTGTTGGGCCCATAATGCTGGCGGAACCAGTTCTTCACGTCATCGACGCTGGCGGCGTCGAGGTCCGCCATCGATCCGATCGTCGAATGGCCATAGGGGTGCGTGGGCGGAATGAGCGCCTTCAGCTGCGCATATTCGACCAGCCCGAACGGCTGGTTGTCGCCCTGCCGCTTTTCGTTCTGGACCACGCCGATCTGGTTCTTCAGGTTCTTTTCGGTGAGCGCGCCCAGGAAATGGCCCATCCGGTCGCTTTCGAGGAACAGCGCGCGTTCGAGCGCGGGCGTCGGCACCGTCTCGAAATAATTGGTGCGATCGAACCAGGTGGTGCCGTTCACGTCGGTCGCGCCGATCTGCTGCAGCGGCTTGAAGAAATCGCCCGGCGCATTCTCCGATCCGTTGAACATCAGATGCTCGAACAGATGGGCGTATCCGGTCTTGCCCGCCGGCTCCATCTTCGATCCGACATTGTACCAGACGGAAACCGCGACCACCGGCGCCTTGTGATCGGTCGAGACGATCACGCGCAGGCCGTTGGGCAGAGTGAATTGCTGGTATGGGATAGTGACCGCGCGCGACAGCTCGGAAAGCGGTGCGGGCTGGGCGGTCTGACCGAAAGCGACGGTCGAAATAACGAGGAGCGAAACGGCAAGCCAGGAACGGCGCATGAAGAATCCTTTTGGGGAGAGCGACGTGCGGCTTGCATAGCAGCCCATTTTCGCTGAACCAACGCTGTCCGCTTCTCCTTCTCTTCCAAGGAAAATCATGCCGCGCGTTCTGCTATCGCTCCTGCCGCTCGCTCTCGTCAGTGCCGCCCCTCCCGCTCCCGCCCCGGTTTTCACTCCCGAGGCCTTTCGCGCGCACGTCGCCTTCCTAGCCGACGATCTTCTTGAAGGACGCGACACCGGCAGCCGGGGGCACGAGATTGCAGCGCGCTACGTCGCCTCGCAATTCGCCGGACTCGGCCTGAAGCCGGGCGGCGACGGGGGCAGCTGGTATCAGCAGGTCACCTTCCAGAAGACCCGCCGCGGCGACACGCCCGGCACGCTGACGCTGAGCGGCGCGAAAGGCAGCCAGCGCTGGACTCATGGTCAGGACGTCATCATCGGCATCAACCCGCGCGAGGCGAAGACCGACCTCAGCGCGCCGATCGTCTTCGTCGGCTATGGCCTCGCGGACAAGTCGCTGGGCATCGACGATTATCAGGGCCTCGATGTGCGCGGAAAGATCGTCGTCGCGCTGAACGGCTTTCCCAAGGGCATGCCGAGCGAAGTCGGCGCGCATCTTTCCGAAGACAAGGGCAATGCCGCCGTCGAGCATGGCGCGGTGGGCCTGATCGGGATCGACACGAACCTGACCGCCGCCACGCGGCCATGGGCCGTGCGGCAGCGCTATTCGGACGGTTCGCGCTTCAACTGGATCGGCGCCGACGGCCAGCCGCACGAGGACGCGCCCGGGTTGCGCGCGTCGGCCGGCGTCGACGACACGGTTGCCGCCGCGCTCTTCGCCGGTGCGCCGCACACGCTGGACCAGATCCGCGCAGAGGCCGAGCGCGACGGCGGCCGGCCCAAGGGTTTCCCGCTTGCCGGCACCGTCCGCGTCGTCGCCCAGACGGCGAGCGAACGGCTGACCAGCCCCAACGTCATCGGCGTCCTGCCCGGCTCCGACCCGGCGCTGGCCCCGCAGGTCGTGATTCTTTCCGCCCATCTCGACCATATCGGCATCAGCAAGCCGCGCCCGAACGATCCGCCGAACAAGGACCGGATCAACAATGGCGCGCTCGACAATGCGTCGGGCATCGCGACCATGCTGGAAGTCGCCCGCGCGGCCGCAACGGCGCCGACCCGCCCGCGCCGCACGCTCGTCTTTCTCGCCTCCACGGCCGAGGAAAAGGGCCTGCTCGGCGCCGAATATTACGCGCACAACCCGACCGTGCCGCTCGCCAGCATCGTCGCCGATGTCGATCTCGACATGCCGCTGCTGCTCTATCCTTTCACGGACGTGGTCGCCTTCGGCGCCGATCACTCGACGCTCGGCAAGGTCGTCGCGGACGCGGCGAAGCCGATGAACATCGCGCTTTCGCCCGATCCGATGCCGGCCGAGAACATCTTCGTCCGCTCCGACCATTACCGTTTCGTCCAGCAGGGCGTGCCGGCGGTGTTCCTCGCCACCGGCTATGCGAATGGCGGCGAGGCGGCGTGGAAGGCGTTCTTCGACAAGGCCTATCACCAGCCCGCAGACGATATGAACCAGGCGATCGACTGGAACGCGGCCGCGCGCTTTGCCGAGGTCAATTACCGGATCACCCGTGCCCTCGCCGACGCCGACGAGGCGCCGCGCTGGTATACGGGCGACTATTTCGGCGACCTGTTCGCGCCCAAGGCACCGAAAGCGCCGCGCTAGCCGTCGCGCGTCGCGGCCTATCGGGTTCAGGCGAAGGCCGGCGCCTTCCGGAGCCGCTGATAGGCGTCGATCACCTTTTGCAGCTGCCCTTCATGGGAGCGGTCGCCGCCGTTGCGGTCGGGGTGATAACGGTGAACCAGTTCGGTGTATCGTTGGCGCAGCGCCTTGCGATCGGCATCGGCAGAAAGGCCGAGCGTGCCCAGGTCGCGGCGATTCTCTCCTGACAGCGGCTTGCCGTCGGCGCGCTGCTTTGGCGCAGCCTGGCGAAAGCGGGCGCCGATCGCGTCGAGCGGATCGTCGAAATCGCCCCAGCGTGGCGGTCGGTCGGCGCCGGTATGGGCGAAGGCGCGCGTCTCACGCTCCCACCCGGCATAGGGGCGCTGCGCCGCGTCGATCTCGTCCGGGCTCATGCCGGAGAAGAAATTGTAGCCGGAGTTGAACTCGCGTACATGATCCAGGCAGAACCAGCGCCACGCGGGCGGACTGTCCTTGCCGCGGCTGTCGCCCAAAGGCGGCGCGCGAAACTCGCCCGGCGCGTCGCAGCCGGGATGCGCGCAAGTGTCGGCCGCGTTCTCGACGCGGCCGTGAAAACGAGTGTTGGGACGATCCTTGGGCGGGCGCATTCTGTCCGGAGCAAAAGCGCGTATATGGGGGCCATGATCGAAACTGCGAAGGGCCCGGTGGCGGCCGAAATCGAAAATCGGCTGCGGGGCGCACTCGCCCCGGAACGGCTCGAGGTGATCGACGACAGCGACAAGCATCGCGGCCATGCCGGGCATGATCCGCGGGGCGAGAGCCATTTCACGGTGATCGTGGTGAGCAGCTTCTTCGAAGGGCAGAATCGCGTTGCCCGGCAGCGGATGGTCAACACAGCGCTGGGCGACCTGCTGCGCGACCGCGTGCACGCGCTGGCAATGGTGACCAAGGCGCCGTCGGAGGTTCCCCTACCGCTTGCGGGACGGGCTAGGGGTGGCAAATTGAAATGCCCCAGCGCGTGAGGACGGCCCCACCCCTGCCCCTCCCGCAAGCGGGAGGGGAGAAACAATGACCGACCTCTTCACCCTCACGATCACGCCGAGCACGCACGATCTGGGCGGGTTCAAGGTGCGTCGCACGCTGCCGTCCAAGCCGCGGACGATGGTCGGCCCGTTCATCTTTGTCGATCAATTCGGGCCGGCCCAGCTCGCGCCCGGCGCGGGCATGGACGTGCGGCCGCATCCGCACATCAATCTCGCAACCGTCACTTATCTGTTCGGCGGCGCGATCGATCACCGCGATTCGCTCGGCACCTGCGCGCGGATCGAGCCGGGCGCCGTCAATCTGATGACGGCGGGACGCGGCATCGTTCATTCCGAACGCTCGCCTGCCGATCAGCGCGACGGCGGCGCGATCATGTCAGGCATGCAGACATGGCTGGCGCTGCCCGACGGGCGCGAGGAGATCGACCCAGCGTTCGAGCATGTCGCGGCGGGGGACCTGCCGATCGTGGCCGACGGCGGCGTCAATGCGTGTGTGATCATGGGCAGCCTCTGGGGACGCACGGCGCCGACCACCTGCTATGCGGACACCATCTATGCCGATATCCGGCTCGAAGCCGGCGCATCCTTGCCGATCGACGCCGCGGCCGACGAGCGGGCGGTGCTGGTCGCGTCCGGCGACGCGACCCTCGATGGCGAGCCGCTGGAGCTCCACACGCTGTACCTGCTGAAGCCCGGCACGCCAATGACGCTGCGCTCCGACACCGGCGCCCGCGCGATGTTGCTCGGCGGCGAGGCGTTCGCGACGCCGCGGCACGTGTGGTGGAACTTCGTTTCGTCCAGCCGCGAGCGGATCAACCAGGCGAAGCACGACTGGAAAGATGGGCGCTTCCCGCTTGTCCCCGGCGATTCGGACGAATTCATCCCGCTGCCGGAGGTGCCGATCACTGTCAGCTATCCCTGACCGGGGACCTTCCGCGCGCCCGTTCGTTTCGGCAGCACGGATCAGGAGAGTGGGCCATGACGCTGCAGCAGCAACGCTTCCATTTGCCGACCGGGGTCGAGCTGGACGTGACGATGGGCGGCCCGCGGGGCGGCGAAGCACTGATCTTCCTGCACGGCTTTCCGGAATCGCACCGGACCTGGCGGCACCAGCTGGCGGCGCTGTCGGACACCTGCTTCGTCGTGGCTCCGGACCAGCGCGGCTATGCCGGGTCATCCAAGCCGCCCAGGATTGAAGATTACGAACCGTCGAAGCCGGTCGCAGACCTGATCGCGCTCGCCGACGCGCTGGAGCTGGAGCGGTTCACGCTGGTCGGCCACGACTGGGGCGGCGCGATCGCCTGGCTGGCGGCGCTGAAGCATCCCGATCGGATTGCGCGGCTGGTGATTGCGAATGCGCCGCATCCGTTCATCTTCCAGCGCACGCTAATCGACGATCCAGAGCAGCGGGCGGCCTCGCAATATATCCGCACCTTCCGTGAGCCGGCATTCGAGACCAAGCTGGGCGCAATGGGCCTCGAGAAGTTCTTCGAGATCAACTTCATACGCTCCACCGACGCAAAGCTGCTGAGCGAGGAGGAGAAGGCCGTCTATCTGGACCAGTGGCGCACGCCCGGCGCGTTCACGGCGATGCTGAACTGGTATCGTGCCTCGTCCATTCTGGTGCCGAAGCCGGACGAGACGGTCGAGCGGCCGCCGTATCTGGAGGCTCCTTTCCCGACGCTCAGAATGCCGGCGCTGGTGATCTGGGGCATGCGCGACCGCTCGCTTCTGCCGGTGCAGCTCGACGGACTTTCGGCCTTCGTCGACGATTTGACGGTCATCGAGGTCGACACCGGACACTTCGTCACCTGGGAAGCGCCCGAGACCGTGACAGCGGCAATCCGCGAGTTCCTGCGGGACAAGCCGCTCGCCGAGCCCATGCGGGCCGGAGAGATGGTCTAGCCGATCCGCGCTTCCAGCGCCTTTTTCAGGCGGTCGTGCGCAGACTTCTTGATCTGGCACACGCGCGCGGCGCCGACCCCAAGCACCTGCCCGATCTCCTCGAGGTTCAACTCCTCGACATAATAAAGCTGGATCACCTGCGCCTCGCGTTCGGACAAGCGACCGATCGCCGCGATCAGCGTCTGCCGCAGATCCTCGCTTTCGAGCAGGTCGAACGGGTTCGGATCGTCGCTCATGAACCAGGGATTGTCGTCGGTGTAGACGCCGTCGATCGGCTCGAAACGAACCGGCTGGGCGGCATCCCGCTCCTGGCGCAGCCGCTCGGTCGGAACGCCCAGCTGAAAGGCGAGCTCTTCGTCGCTCGGCGCGCGGCCGAGCTGGACGGCGAGAGTTTTTTCCGCCTCGGCGATCTCACGCCGGCGCCGCATCGCGCCGCGGGTGATCGTCGCCTGGCGCCTGAGCTCGTCGATCATGGCGCCGCGAATGCGGGTGCCGAGATACTGGGCGAAGGTCACCTGTCCCCGATCCTCGAACGAGCCGGCGGCCTCGACCAGGGCGACTAGGCCCGTCTGAACCAGGTCTTCGACCTCGACCGAGCTGGAGATCGAGCCGTGCACGTGCCAGGCGATGCGGCGGACCAGCGGCATATGCTCGCGGATCAGCGCCTCGTTCGCCGCCGCGGCACTGGGGCCGGTGCGGGTGTAGGTGGGAGAATGGAGCGGTTGCGCGGCCATCATCGACCTCACGCGGCCAGCCGCTCGGGCGCGCCGATCACGGCGACGACCTCGACGGCCTTGTCTTCGGGGACTTCCAGGAAGCTCATCACAGGCGTGTCGGGCAGCGACGTCCGCACAAGCTTGCGCACGGCGAGACGCACGGCCGGCTGGACGACCAGCGCGAACGGCTTGTTCTCGGCGATCAACGGCCGGGCACCCTGCTGGAGCGCGTCGATGATACGACGGCCGAGTTCGGGTTCGACCATGTGACGGTTGGCGGGGTCCGAACGGACCGCCTGGCCCAGGATCGCCTCCAGCCCGCCTTCGAGCGTCATCACGCGCAGCGGCTCGCGCGGGCCGCAGATGCGCTGGATGATCAGTGCACCCAGATCGGGGCGGATCGCCTCCACCAGCTCTTCGGGATCGAGCGTGCGCTGGGCGGCGACGGCGATGGCGGCGGCAATGCGCCGGAATTCCTTGAGCGGGATTCCTTCCGCCAGCAGCGCGCGCAGCACCTGCGTCAGCGTGGTCAGCGGCACCGGAGCCGGCGAGAGCGACGCGACCAGTTGAGCGGCCGATTCCTTCAGCCGGTCGAGCAAGCTCTGCACTTCGTCCGGGCCGAGCAGCTCGGCGGCATGGGCGCCGAGCAGGTGATTGAGGTGGGTCGCGATGACGGTGCCGGAATCGACGACCATATAGCCCGCCGCGGTCGCGGCATCGGCGTCGTTTGGCGAGATCCAGACTGCGTCCAGGCCGAAGGTCGGGTCCTTCGCCTTCTTGCCCGGCAGGCGACCGATCGCCTGGCCGGTGTCGAGCGCGAGCATTTCGTCGGGAGACGCCATGTCCTCGCCGACCACAACGCCGTTGACCAGAATTCGATAATTGTACGGCGCGATCGAGATATTGTCGCGGACGCGAACCTGCGGGACGACGAAGCCGAGCTCCTTCGAGAGCTGGCGGCGCACGCCGGTGATGCGGGCCATCAGCGGCGCGCCCTGGCGCTCGTCGACCAGCGGCACCAGGCCATAGCCGATCTCCAGATTGACCTGCATCGCATCCGACACTTCGGACCAATCGATGCGGCTGAGGTCGGCCGGCGTATCGTCGTTGGCGGGGGCCGGCAGCGCATCGGCCGCAGCCTTGTTCTTCGCCAGCTTCCACGCGCCGAAGCCGGCAATCGCCGCGGCGGGCAGCATCAGCATGTGCGGCATGCCGGGCAGCACGCCCATGATGCCCAGGATCGCGGCAACTGGCGCCCAGGTGCGGGGCGATGCGAACTGGCTGCCGATCTGGCCGGCAAGGTCGTGGCTGGAGGCGACGCGGGTGACGATGGCGGCGGCGGCGATCGACAGCAGCAGCGCCGGGATCTGCGCGACCAGCGCGTCGCCGACCGCGAGCAGCACATAGGCCTTGGCCGCATCGCCCACGCCGAGGCCGTGGCTTGCGACGCCGATGATCAGGCCGCCGATCACGTTGACGCCCAGGATCAGCAGCGCGGCGACTGCGTCGCCTTTCACAAATTTGGACGAACCATCCATCGAGCCATAGAAGTCCGCCTCGACCGCGGTTTCGACGCGGCGGGCCTTGGCTTCCTCGGGCGTGATCAGGCCGGAGTTGAGATCGGCGTCGATCGCCATCTGCTTGCCCGGCAACGCGTCGAGGGTGAAGCGCGCCGAAACTTCGGAGACGCGGCCGGCGCCCTTGGTGATCACCACCATGTTGATGATGACGAGGATCGCGAACACCAGCAGGCCGACGACATAGTTGCCGCCGATCAGGAAGGCGCCGAACGCCTCGATCACATGGCCGGCGGCGCCCTTGCCCTCATGGCCATGCACCAGCACGACGCGGGTGGAGGCGACGTTCAGCGACAGGCGAAACAGGGTCGCCAGCAGCAGCACGGTCGGAAAGCTGGAGAAATCGAGCGGCTTCTCGGCGTTCAGCGCCACCATCAGCACCGCGACCGAGATCATGATGTTCATGATGAAGAAGACGTCGAGCAGGGCGGCCGGAATCGGCACGACCATCAGCAGGACGAGGATCAGGATGCCGGCGGGAAGCGCGGCCAGCCGGCCGGCCTTGCCCGCGGCGGCGGGAGTCAGAGCGAGCGACGCCACCCGTTACGCTCCCATGCTCGCGAGCAGCATATAGGCGAGCTGCGCGGTCTTGGGCGTCGGCCGCAGCAGCGACGAACGATCCGCCGACGCCAGCAGTTGGTCGAGGGTCGCGACTTCGGGACGGTCGACATCCTGCTCTGCCATCGCAAGCTGGAGCGGGTCGGCTTTGCCGGGGGCGGCAATGGGCGGCAAGGCATTGCCGCCGGCGGCAACCTCGGCGCCGTGCTGCAGCTTGGCCGTGAACCGGTCATAGATTTCGGCGACCGAGCGTGCCTGGCCGCTTTCGCCGAAGAAGACGTGGCGGTTCGACGCGGCCGCGGCCGGGAAGAGCTGCGCGGCCGATGCGCCGGGGTTGCTGGCAAGCGTGGACAGGAACTTCTTCGCGCCGCCCACGCCCAGGAAATGCGCCATGTAGAGATCGGCGCCGCCGACCTCCCGGCCCAGGCTCGTTTCAAGCTCCGCCTTGTTGTCGGCAGCGTGCTCGGCCGCCATCATCGAGGCAATGTCCGGGTTGTTGCGCAACTTCAGGATATAGGCGCGGGTCGCCGTGTCGGAGACGTAATAGCGGCCGCCGGAGCCCTGGCTGATCGCGTCCGCCGCCCAGGCGAGGCCATGTTCCGCCCCATGCTGCTTGACGGTTCCGAGCCAGCTCTGCTCGACGAACTGATAGAGTCCGGACGCGCTGCTGGTCTGCGCCTTCGCATCGGGGCGCAGGCTCGATTCGACCTGCGCCTGCCCCAGCAGGTAGGAAAAATCGACGCCGGTCTTCAGGCTCGCCCGCTGAATCGCGGACTGCACCCCCCCTGTCGAAAGCAGCGATTGAAGCGTGGCAACGGTCATTCATGCGCCCCGGTTGTTCTCGGGCGATGAACTGCAAGGGGTGTGCCAGTTTAACAAAACCCCTCTCCCGCAAGCGGGAGAGGGCGACTCGCGCCTGCGGGCGCGAGCGGGGTGAGGGTGTTGGGCTCAGAGCGTCAGCTCGGGCCCTCACCCTCCCAAGCCTGCCGGCTTGGGCCCCTCCCTCTCCCGCAAGCGGGAGAGGGACTTAATCACGCCACGGCCCTTGTCGGGGCGTAGGCGACCGGTTTGATGCCGGTGAGCGTTTCGAGGCGTTGTTTCACATTCGCGCTCATCAGGTTGACATAGACCCGCGCTGTCTCGTTCAGCCGCATCGCTTCTTCTGCGAGCGCGCGCTCTTCGGCCGAGATCGGGTTGTCGTTGCGCGCGGCGAGGACGCCAATGCGCCCTTCCTTCTCCGCCGTCGCCGTGGCGAGCGCCTCGATGTCGAAGCTCTTCAGCGCCGCCAGCTCGTCCTGCAGCGAGGCGATCACCGCCTTCAGGGCATCCGTTCGGGTCATTTCTTTTCGGCCCATTTCATTTGCGCCGCGATCATCCGGTCGGCGATCTTGGCGGGGACGAGCGGGTAGCGTCCTTCCTGGAGCGCCCGCCGGATCTGCTGCACGCGGTCCGTGTCGACCGGCGGTTGTGCGGCAAGCGCCTTCGCGGTCTCCCGCGCGCTGGTTTCCGCAACGGCCGGCTCGGACGCACGAATGGATTGCAGGGACACGACTTTCGTCGCTTCCCTCGGTTCAACACGAACGCCCTGGACGGTGCCGGGCGTTACGCCGATTGGATCAATCATGCCCGCGTCCTTTCTTGGCTGGAGTGGGGTTCGGATGATTGAACGGCCGGCTGGTCAGAACCTTTAGGAAAAGTTGCTCACCAGCCTGGCAGCGTCGCCTTGCCAGCTTCGACGGCAACCGCCTGCACGGGCGCCTTCGCGCCCTCCATCTTGACCTGCAGCCGCTCGCCGGGTGCCGCATCGCCCATCGCAATCCCATCCGCCGAGACGGCAAAGCCGCTCTGGCTCGCCTCGAGCGTCACTGGATCGCCGCGGCGAATGACCGGCTCCGCCTTCACCGCCGCCTGCTGGACCGCAGCGGGTGCAACAGGCGCGGCGGGAATGGCGCGAACCGACACGAAGATCCGCCAGCCCCTGGGATCGGGGCAGCGGATCACGATCGCGTCGTGCGCGTCGGTGCGCCAGGTGAACTCGGGGCTGGAGCTGCAATTGGCCAGCCGCAGCCGGCGATCGATCGGGGCGATCGGGCCGCCCGGCTCGCCCAGGCGTGCGCCGGCGAAGATTTCGGCGGCGCGGTCGAGCAGCGCCAGATTGGTCGGTGCTGCGACGGAAAGAAGGAAAAGCGAGAGCATGGTCGGCTCCATCAAGGATCGTAGGAAACGGAAAGCATGACCCGGCGCGCACCGGGAGCGATGGCGGCGCCCAGGCGCAGCCGGTCAGGCGGGATCGCGCCGCCGATCGCCGCAGCGACGGCTTCGGCACGCAGGCCGGCAAGAGCCAGCGCGCTGCCGTTCGCCCGATCGGCGGGCGAGCCATCGGCATAGCCGGTGACGATCAGGCGGGTGCGCGGGTCGGAAAGTGCGTCTCGCGCCCAGGCGGCCACGGCGGCGGTGTCGGCGGGAAGTGCGGTGCTGCCGGAGGCGAAGCCGGCGATCGCATTGGCGTCGACGGCGAGCGGCATCCGGCCGACGCCCCCGAACGCCTCGCGAATGCCGGCGCGGATCGCCTCCTGCTCCGGCCGCGGCTTGTGCGCGGTCGCCTGCAGGAACACGAAGAAGCCGACCAGCAGCAGCGACAGGTCGGCGAGCGTGATCAGCCATAGCGGCCTGGAGAGAGGAAGCGCGGCACGCATCAGGCGGCGCGGCTCCGCTTGATCGGCGTTTCCCGCCTGGCGAAAGCACGGAACGGCGCGACCAGACCTCGGCGCTCACTCTCTTCCGCGCGAGAGAGCCGGCGCAGCCGGGCCGCGACCGGCGCCGCGATCAGGTTGGCAAAAAGCGCTCCGTACAGCGTTGCGAGTAGTGCAATGGCCATCGCAGCGCCGATCGTCGCCGGATCGTCCATGGAGCGGAACATGCGAACGAGGCCGATCAGCGTGCCGACCATCCCCATTGCGGGCGCCGCCTCGGCCGCCGCGGCCCAGAAGTCCTGGACGACCGTATGGCGATCGAGCCGTTCCTCGCGCAGCCGATCAAGCAATTGCTCGACCTGGTCGGGCGTGGCGCCGTCCGCGACAGCTTCGACGCCGCGCACCACGTCCGCGTCCTTCAGCACCTGGGAATCGATCGCGAGCAGGCTCTTGGCATGCGCGACCCGCTCGGCGCGGGCGAGCTCGGCGCGGGCGGGCCCGAAGTCGAACGGCCGCCGCACAAGCACCGGCAGTGACCGAAGCGCGTTCAGCGTGTCTGTGAACGGCCCGCGCGCGGCGGTGGCGAGCATGGTGCCGCCACCGACGATCGCCAGCGCAACCGGATCATAGAAGACGAGCAGGGTGGACGCGTCGATGTTCATCGCGCCTGTATTCAGCAAGAGCCGGGCCAAATGCGCTAACGCGGCAACCGAGGACGGCAGCGGCAAGGCGGCTTGCCGATCGGCGGCAAAATGTTGCCGGTTCGGTGCCGCCGCCGTGCCAATGGACGCTCGGCCGAGCCCTTTCAGCGACTTGGCACACCCTTTGCAGATCGCCCCGCGCAACATTCGCGAGGAGCCGACATGGCTTTGGGTGACGATCTGTTCGGAGTGCATGGGAAGGCGCTGGCGCTGCGTTCGCAGCGGCTGGGCCTGCTTGCCTCCAACATCGCCAACGCCTCGACGCCGGGGTTCAAGGCGAAGGACATCGATTTCTCGGAAGCGCTCGCCGCGGCGGAAAAGCCGGGCACGAGTGTTTCGTCCGCGATCGAGAGTGCCACCAAATTCCGCGTGCCGCTGCAGCCGTCGCTGGATGGCAACACGGTCGAGCTCAACACCGAGCAGACCCAGTTCGCCGAAAACGCCGTCGCCTATCAGACGACGCTCGCGTTCCTGAACGGCCGCATCCAGACGCTCACGCGCGCGCTGAGAGGCGAATGAAGATGGCGCAGCCGCTCACCATTTTCGATGTCGCGGGGCGCGCTATGTCGGCGCAGCTCGTGCGGATGAACACCACCGCGTCGAACCTCGCCAATGCCGGCGCCGTCGCCGGCAGCGAGAAGGACGCTTACCGCTCGATGAAGCCGGTCTTCAAGACCAGCTACGACAAGGCGAGCGGCCTGGCGACGGTCGACGTCAAGGAAGTCGTCACCGCCGGCCCCGCGCCCACCAAGCGTCACGATCCGAACCACCCGATGGCGGACGCCAATGGCGACGTCTTCGAATCCGCCGTCGATGAAACCCGGGAGATGGTCGACATGCTCGAGACCGCACGGAATTATAAGAACAACGTCGAGGTGCTTCAGACTGCCAAGAGTCTGATCCTCGACACGCTGAGGCTCGGCAAATGACCGACGCCGTCTCCTCGTCGTTCGACGACACTCTCACCAAGCTCGGCATTTCGCGCACGGGCGTTGCCGGCACCCCTCAGGTGCAGGCGGCCGGTCAGGCAAATGCGCTGGGCCAGGACAGCTTCCTGAAGCTCCTGACGGAGCAGATGAAGAACCAGGACCCGTTTGATCCGGTCAAGAATGAGGACATGGTCGCGCAGATGGCGACCTTCTCGAACGTCGCCGGCATTTCGGAGATGAACAAGACGCTGAAAGACGTCGCGTCGCGGCTCGACGGCTCCAACGCCGCCCAGGCGATCTCCTATGTCGGCAAGACGGTGCTGGTTGAAGGCGATACCGCTTTCCCCAACACGGACGGCTCCATGAACGCGGTGCTGCCGCTCTCCACTCCCGCCGACGACGTCCAGGTCCAGATCAGCGACAGCGCGGGTAACCTGCTGCGCACGATGAACTATGGCGCCCAAGGGGCCGGCGACCTCGCGGTCAACTGGGACGGCAAGACCGACAGCGGCGGCGCCGCTCCGGCCGGTCCATACAAGATCACTGCCAGCCTGCTGCAAAATGGCACGCGGGTTGCTTCTCCCATCAACGTCTGGGCGCCGGTTACCTCCGTCAGCCTGGGTTCGGACGGCGGTGCGCCGACCCTGAACCTGGCCGGCTTGGGTCCGAAGCCTCTGAGTGCCGTCCGCCAGGTCGGCTGAGCCATTCGTAGGAGTTAAACCATGTCTTTCTACACCTCGCTTTCGGGCCTTCAGGGCGCTCAGACCGAGCTTTCGACGATCGCGCACAACCTCGCGAACGTCAGCACCAACGGCTTCAAGCGCAGCCGCGTCGAGTTCGGCGACGTCATCGCCTCGACGGCGACCAAGAGCCCGAACCAGCTGATCGGCTCCGGTTCGTACGTGAAGAGCATCCGCCAGCAATTCT
This sequence comes from Sphingomonas changbaiensis NBRC 104936, assembly GCF_000974765.1. Classification (GTDB taxonomy): domain Bacteria; phylum Pseudomonadota; class Alphaproteobacteria; order Sphingomonadales; family Sphingomonadaceae; genus Sphingomonas_B; species Sphingomonas_B changbaiensis. The sequence goes on from NZ_BBWU01000039.1 coordinate 75,286, forward strand.
CGCAGGGCGGCCTGCAGCAGTCGCAGTCCTCGCTCGACCTGGCGATCAGCGGCGAAGGCTTCTTCGTCGTGAAGCCGAATCCCAATACAAGCGAAGTGGCGTTCACGCGCAACGGCTCCTTCTCGGTGTCGGCCGACCGGCTCGTCACCGACTCGCAGGGCGCCACGGTGCAGGTCTTCCCGGTGGACGGCAGCGGCACCGTCGTTGCGACCAGCCTTGACGATACGGTCAGCCTCCGTCTGCCGCAGACCAGCGGCACTCCCAAGGCGACGACCCAGGCGAAGGTCTCGGTCAACCTGTCGGCGAACGCGCCGATCCCGGCAAACGACCCGCAATGGACGGCAGCCAGCCCCTATGCGTTCAGCCGTTTCGATCCGGATACGTACAACTTCGCCTCGTCGACGGTAATCTACGATTCGGTCGGCAACCCGAACACGCTGACCAACTATTACGTCCGCGAGACACAGCCGGGGGGCGCCGTCACGACCAGCACCTGGAAGTGCTATTCGTTCGTCGGCGGCCAGCAGATCTCGGCCGATCCGACCCAACCGGACCCGGCGGTGCCGCTGACGATGACGTTCGATTCGAACGGCGTGCTCCAGACGCCGGCCGGCCCGACCACGTTCGCGACCTTCACGCCGCCCAACGCGGCGCCACAGGACATGACCGTCGATTTCTCGATCGCCACGACGCAGCGCCCGTCGGCCTTCTCGATCATCGCCCAGTCGCAGGACGGCGCGCCGATCGGCCAGCTCCAGGGCGTGACGGTCGATGCCAACGGTCTGGTCAAGGCCAGCTTCTCGAATGGCCAGAACGAGGCGCTCGGCAAGATCGTGCTGGCGCAGTTCGCGAACCCGCAGGGCCTGCGCCAGATCGGCAACAGCTACTGGTCGGTTTCGGGTCTGTCGGGCGATGCGACCGTCGGCCAGCCGGGCGAAAGCGGCTTCGGCAACCTGATGGCGGGTGCGATCGAGCGGTCGAACGTCGACATCACCGAAGAGCTGGTCGGCCTGATCGCCGCACAGCGCAACTTCCAGGCGAATGCGAAGGCGATCGATACCGCCACGCAGCTCAGCCAAACGATCATCAACATCCGCAGCTAACGGAACGAGGGCCTTAGGGGCGATCGATGGATAGACTGGTCTACACCGCCTATTCCGGCATGCGGGGCCGCATGGCCGCGCAGGGCGCGATCGCCAACAACATGGCGAACGCCTCGACGGTCGGCTTCCGCGCGGACACGTTCAACTTCGAGCAGCTGGCGCTGAAGGGCACCGGCTTCGACTCGCGGGCGCTGACTTCGGAAGAAGTCGTCGATGCCGACCGCAAGGCGGGCCCGGTCGTCTCGACCGGCCGCGACCTGGACGTTGCGATCAACGGCGACGCCTGGATGGCGGTGCAGGCGGGAGACGGCGAGGAAGCCTATACCCGCCGCGGCGACCTGACGATCGCGCCCTCGGGCGTGCTGCAGACCGGTGATGGCTTTCCGGTCATCGGCAACAGCGGTCCGATCACCATCCCGCCCGCCCAAAAGGTAACGATCGCCGCCGACGGATCGGTGCTGATCGTGCCGCCAGGCGGCCAGATCGACAAGCCGCAGACGATCGACCGGCTGAAGCTGGTCGATCCGAAGGGCAGCGTGACGCTGAAGGGCATGGATAACCTGCTGCGCGTCAAGGACGGCGGCACCCTGCCCGCCAATCTCGACGCGACGGTCAAGTCGGGGGCACTCGAACAGTCGAACGTCAACGTGACAGAGACGCTGATCCAGATGATCGAGAATCAGCGCAGCTACGAAGTTCAGGCGAAAATGCTCTCGACCGCCAAGGACATGGACGATGGCGGCGCATCCCTGATGCGCCTGCCGTGAAAGGACAAATGCAATGACCAGCGCAGCGATGCACATCGCCCGCACGGGCCTCGACGCTCAGAACGAGCGGATGCGCGTGATCTCGAACAACCTGGCGAACGTCAACACGACCGGGTTCAAGCGCGACCGCGCCGCGTTCGAGACGCTCGCCTACCAGACCGTCACCGCGAACGGCGCGCCGAGCACGTCGGAGACGAAATACGCAACCGGGCTGAACCTCGGCACCGGCGTGCGCATCCAGGGCACTGCCCGGATCGATACGCAGGGCTCGCTCCAGACCACCGGCAACTCGCTCGACCTGGCGCTGGACGGCGCCGGCTATTTCCAGGTGCAGATGCCGGGCGGCCAGATCGGCTATACGCGCGCCGGCAATTTCAGCCGCTCGCCCGAAGGCCTGCTCGTCACCAGCGAGGGCTATCAGGTGCAGCCGGGGATCACCGTGCCCGAAGGCGCGACGTCGATCACCATCGGCAATGACGGCACCGTGTCGGCGACCGTGCAGGGTCAGACCGCGCCGACCCAGATCGGCCAGATCCAGATCGCGACCTTCCCCAACGCTGCCGGCCTCCAGCCGATGGGCGAGAATTTCCTGACCGAGACGGCGGCCAGCGGCGCGCCCAATGTCGGCGTCGCCGGCCAGGACGGGCGCGGCAACATCCGCCAGGGCATGCTCGAAGGCTCGAACGTCAATGTCGTCGAAGAGCTGGTCGACATGATCGAGACCCAGCGCGCCTACGAGGTCAACTCCAAGATGATCTCGGCCACCGATCAGATGCTGCAATATGCCAACCAGAACCTCTAAGCTCGCGCTTGCCATGCTGGCGCTGCTGGTTGCGACGCAGCCGGCGCTCGCCCGCAAGAAGCCGAAGATCGACTATGCTCCGGCCATGCCGGTCCAGCCGCCGGCGCCGCCGGCGAACGGGTCGATCTTCCAGGCGTCGGCGGGTTATGCTGCATTGTACGAGGGGCCGCGTGCCCGCCGCGTCGGCGATCCGCTGACGATCGTGCTGGCCGAGCGCACCGTTGCTCAGAAGGATGTCGGCTCCAAATCCGGCCGCGACGGCAATATCGGGCTGACGCCGCCGACGAGCGGCCCGCTGTCGCTGTTCGGCGCCACCGACGCTGCGGCGAGCGGCACCCAGGCGTTCAAGGGCCAGGGAAGCGCCAGCCAGTCGAACAGCCTGTCGGGCGAAGTCAGCGTGACGGTCGCGGAAGTCTACCCGAACGGCACGATGCTGGTGCGCGGCGAAAAGCAGCTGCGCCTCAATCGCGGCGACGAATATGTGCAGATCCAGGGGATCGTGCGCATCGCCGACATCGACCTCGACAATCGCGTGCTCTCCACGCGCGTCGCCGATGCGAAGATCACCTATACCGGCCGCGGCGATCTCCAGCGGCAGGCCCGGCCCGGCTGGCTGCAGCGCTTCTTCTCGCTGGTCAGCCCCTTCTAGGATTTGACGATGATCCGCTATCTGATCGCCCTTTTCGCGCTGCTTGCCGTGCCGGCCCATGCCGAGCGGATCAAGGATCTGGGCGCGTTCGCGGGCGTGCGCCCGAACCAGCTGGTCGGCTACGGCATCGTCGTCGGTCTCGCCGGCACCGGCGACGACAATCTCGAATACACGGTCCAGTCGATGAAGGGCGTCACCTCGCGCTTCGGCCTGAACCTGCCGGCGGGCATCAATCCGGGGCTGAAGAACGCCGCGGCCGTGATGGTGACGGCGGAGCTTCCTGCCTTTGCCAAGCCCGGCCAGCGCATCGACGTGACCGTTGCCGCGATCGGCAAGGCCAAGTCCTTGCGCGGCGGCAGCTTGCTGATGGTGCCGCTGCAGGGCGCGGACGGCCAGATCTATGCAATGGCGCAGGGATCGCTGGCGGTCGGCGGCCTGGGCGCGGAAGGCGCGGATGGCTCCAAGATCGTCATCAACGTCCCCTCGAGCGGCCGCATCCCCGACGGTGCCACCGTCGAGCGTGCGGTCGACACGGGTTTCGCGACCAGCGACGAGCTGCGCTTCAATCTGCAGAAGGCTGACTTCACGACGTCAGAACGCGTCGCGCAGGCGATCAATGCCCGCTTCGGCACCGGCACCGCCCGCACGCTCGACGGCGTCTCGATCGGCATCAAGGCGCCGCAGGGCGCCGAAGTCCGCACCGCGATGATGAGCGATATCGAGAACCTGACCGTCGTCTCGGCCGAACCGCCGGCCAAGGTGATCGTCAACGCCCGCACCGGCACCGTCGTCATCAACTCGGCGGTCCGCGTCGGCCCGGCGGCCGTGACGCACGGCCGCCTGACCGTCCGCATCGACGAAGCTCCGCGCGTGGTTCAGCCTGCGCCGCTGTCGAACGGCACCACTGCCGTCGAGCAGCAGAGCAATGTCCAGGTCGAGGAAAAGGCCAATCCGATGTTCATGCTCGCGCCCGGCCCCAAGCTGGCCGACATCGTCAAGGCCGTGAACGGTATCGGCGCAAGCCCGGCCGATCTGGTCGCGATTCTCGAGGCGCTGAAGGAAGCCGGCGCTTTGAAAGCCGAGCTGATCGTGCTGTGAGCGCCGTCCCGCCCCTCACACCGCCGCTGGTCGGCAGCCCCAGCGTCGCCGCCGACTCCAGTCGGCTGGCGACAAAGGACAATTTGGCGAAAGCCGCCGCGCAATTCGAATCGATCTTCATCAATCAGATGCTGAAATCCGCGCGCGCGGCGAAGCTGGACGATGGGCTGTTCGACAGCGACGCCGTCGATCAGTTCCGCGACATGCAGGATGCTAAGCTTTCGGAAACCATCGCGCTGCATACCCCGATGGGGATCGGCAAGGCCCTGACCGACTTCCTGGCCAAAAATCGGCCTGATCTGAAGGGCGGCGACGCGAACGCGAAAGGCGGAGAAGCCAAATGAGCGACCTGCTCTCGATCGGCTCGACCAGTGTGCGCGCATACCAGACGGCGCTGAACGTCGTCGGCGAGAATATCGCCAACGCGAACACCACCGGCTATGTGCGCCGCAATGCGCAGCTGACCGAGATTTCCGGGGGCGCCGGACGCTACATCCTGATGTCGAACCTGAGCGTCGGCAGCGGGGTCGCCGCGAACACGGTCAGTCGCGACTGGGATGCGTTCCGCGCTGCCGACCTGCGCAACGCGACGGCCGAATCTGGACGCACAGGCTCGACGATCGTCTGGCTGGAGCGGGTCGAGAACACGCTCAACACCGCCGGCATTTCGGCGGCCATGACCAAATTCTTCAACGCCGGCCAGGCGATCGCGGCCGATCCGACCGGGTCCGCGCCGCGCGCCGGCTTTCTCGACGCGGCCTATGGCGTGTCGTCGGCGTTTTCGACGACGTCCAACGGGCTCGCCGCTATCGACGGCGACCTGCGTGCATCGGCGAAACTTGCCGTCGACCAGCTGAACGGCCTTGCCGCCGGACTTGCCGAGGCCAATGCCGGGCTGATCAAGGCGCGCGACGGCAGCAACGAGCAGGCGCAGCTGATGGATCAGCGCGACCGGCTGGTCGATCAGATGAGCCAGCTCGCGTCGATCAGCGTCACCACCGACGAGCGCGGCGTCGCGACCGTCAAGTTCAACGACGTCAACGGCCCGACGATCGTTGCCGGCGTCGCAAGCAAATCGCTGGACATCGCCTTCAACGCGTCCGGGACGATGGCGCTGACGCTCGATCCTAACGGCACGCCCGAGGCCGTGCCCCTGAAGGGCGGTTCGATCGCCGGCTTTGCTGAAGCCGCGACCCGGATTTCCGACCTGCGCCTGCAGGTGACCAATCTCGCCACGTCGTTCGCCAACGGGGTCAACCAGGTACAGGCGGCGGGCGTGGACCTCGACGGCCAGCCCGGCGCGGCGCTCTTCGACGCCAGTTCCGGCGACGGCAAGATCGCGGTCAACACACTGTCCGGGCGCCAGATCGCCGCGGCCCGGCCGTGGACCGTCGGCGCGGCGGCAGGCAACGCCGGCGCCGGCACGCTGCAAATCCAGACCAACGGCACGCCGCTCAGCTCCACACGCATTTCCGTCAGCGGCGGCGTGCTGACCGCGACCGATCCGGTCACCAACAGCGTGATCGGCACCGCGCCGTACACGCCGGGCACGCCGGTCACCCTCGCCGGGCTCGACATCACTGTCGGCGGCGCGCCCGCCGACGGCGACAGCTTCACCGTGAGCGCGACCACCCCAGGCAGCCGCGACAACGGCAATCTCGACCTGCTTTCTCAGCTCCGCAAGGACGGCGGCTTCGAGGCGACCTCGAATGAAATGGTCTCGTCCAACGCCTCCGCGCTGTCGGCGAAGCGCCAGGTAGCGGACGCGCAGAACGCGATCCTGGAGGGCGCGACCGCCGCCCGCGACGCGGTCACCGGCGTCAACCTCGATCAGGAAGCCGTCGATCTGATGCGTTTCCAGCAGGCCTATCAGGCGTCGAGCCGGATCATCCAGGTGTCGCGCGACATCTTCCAGTCGATTCTCGACGCGGTGAATTGAAGGGACGCCCCATGAAGATCGGCACCGCCTATTTCTTCGATTCGCGCAACCGGCAGATGGGCGATCTGTCCGGCCTGGCCGCGAAGCTGCAGGAACAGATCGCAACCGGCAAGCGCATCCTGACCCCGTCGGACGATCCGATCATTTCAGCGCGGCTGGCGCGCATGGCCGGCGGCGCCGCAGATCAGACGCAGTTCGCCAGCAACGTGAAGCTTGCCCAGTCGATACTCGGCCAGTCAGACACCGCGCTCGACAGCGTGACGAACGACTTGCAGCGCGCGCAGGAATTGCTCGTCCGCGCCGGCAGCGATACGCTCAACGACGACAACCGCGCCGCAATGGCCGCGGAGCTGAAGTCGATCGTCGACAATCTCTATTCGACCGCCAACACCACCGACGTGCGCGGGACCGCGCTGTTCGGTGGCAGCAGCGCCGGCCCGGCCTATAGCCGCGCCGCCGACGGCACGATCAGCTTTGTCGGCCAGGGCGAGGCGCCGCCGATCCCGGTCGGCGACGGCGTGACCGTCCAGGCAAGCGACAGCGGCCCCCGCGTCTTCGGCGGCATCCAGGTCGGCGGCACGACCAAGGACGTGTTCAAGATCGTCAGCGACCTCGCAAAGGCGCTTGATGTCGGCGGCAGCGCCACGCCCGCGGATCGCAAACAGGCGCTCGCCGATGCCAGCGACGGCCTTGCCGCGGCACTCGAGAATGTGAACACCGCTCGCGCGTCGATCGGCGCACGCGGCGCGCGCCTCGACATCCAGTCGGAGAGCCTGGCCAAGGCCGCGAATGATTACGACATCGAGCGCGGCAACCTGGAAGGCGTCGACATCCAGGCGGCAGTCACGGACCTGCAAAAGACCATGCTGACGCTGCAGGCGACGCAGGCGAGCTTTACCAAGCTCAGCCAGCTCAGCCTGTTCGATTACATCCGGTAAGCGTCCGAAATCCGCAGCTTACCGGCACTTTAACCAACATTCCCGCTCAAGCTTCCGGCGTCGCTGCCGTCTTAGGAGTCGAGCGCGGGCGCATCCGCGAAGAGTTTCTGGGGAGGCGGCGAAAGCCCGATGTTTCCTGCGATCGGTCTTGTCGTTCTCCTGGGCATGGTGTTCGGCGGCTTCGTCTTTACCGGCGGCGCGCTCGGCCCCGTGCTGGAAGCGCTGCCGCATGAGATGATCATCATCGGCGGCGCCGCGGTCGGATCGCTGATCATCGGCAATTCCGGCAAGCAGCTGAAGTCGCTGGGCGGCGGTCTGGGCAAGGCCTTCAAGGGCCCGAGCTACACCAAGAAGGATTTCCTCGACGTCATCTTCCTCGTCTCGCGATTGATGAAGATGCTGCGCGTCGAAGGCCCGATCGCGCTCGAGCCGCATGTCGAGGATCCCAAATCGAGCGCGGTGTTCGCGGAATTCCCCAAGCTCCTGAAGGACGCCACGCTGGTCCATCTGATCGCGGACACGCTGCGGCTTGTGGTCGTCTCGTCGGGCACCCTCGATGTGCACGCGGTCGAGGAAGTCGTCGACAACAGCATCAAGACTCACCACCACGAAGCCCTGCATCCCGCGACCCAGCTGCAGGGCCTGGCCGACGCGCTGCCGGCGCTCGGCATCGTCGCGGCGGTTCTGGGCGTCGTGAAGACGATGGGTTCGATCGACAAGCCGCCCGCGATCCTGGGCGCGATGATCGGTTCGGCGCTGGTCGGCACGTTCCTGGGCGTGCTGCTCGCTTACGGCATGGTCGGCCCTCTCGCCACGCGCCTGAAGGCAGTGCTGGAGGAAGACGCCGCCATCTATCAGACCATCAAGCAGATCATCATCGCGTCGCTGCACGGCCATCCGCAGCCGCTGGTGATCGAGGCGGCGCGTTCCGGCATCGTACACGCGAAGCAGCCGAGCTTTGCCGAAGTGTTCGACGGCCTGAGGGGCAAGTAAATGGCCCGCCGCATCACCGTGCCGGCGCGGCCGGGCTCGAACGAGCCGCCGCGCATCATCGTCAAGAAGATCATCGCCGACGATCACGGCGGCCACCACGGCGGCGCCTGGAAAGTCGCCTATGCCGACTTCGTGACCGCGATGATGGCGTTCTTCCTGCTGATGTGGCTGCTCGGCGCGACGACGGAGAAGCAGCGCAAGTCGATCGCCGACTATTTCACGCCAACCCTGGTCGAATATCGCCAGAACAGCGCCGGCTCAAACGGCCTGCTTGGCGGATCGTCGCTGACCGACAAGGACAATTATCCATTCAAGGCGTCGCAGACCGGCACGCGCGCACTGACCGTGCCTCTGGGGGCCGAAGGTGGCGCGCGGGAAGGCGCCGGGCCCGAGGGTTCGCTCCGCACCGAATCGGGCAACAAGCTGCGCACAGAGGATTTGCAGAATTTTTCGAAGCTTCATTCGGTCTTGACGCGTCAGCTCGGCACCGATCCCCGCTTCAAGAAGATCGCGAGCCACGTCCGCTTCACGCCGACCCGCGACGGACTGCGCATCGACCTGATCGACGACGCCGATTACTCGATGTTCGCGCTCGGCACGACCGCGCTCAATCCCGAGGCGGCCGAGCTGATCGACACGGTCGCGAAGGCCGTCGCGGTGATGCCGAACCAGGTGTCGATCCGCGGCCACACGGACAGCCTTGCCTATGGCGACCCGCGATCGATGAACAATTGGATGCTCTCAAGCGGCCGGGCGGAGGCGACCCGCCGGCGGCTGGCGATGAGCGGCATTCTTGAGCGCCGCTTCGAGCGTATCGAAGGCGTCGCCGACCGCGACCCCTACATCGAAAAGAACCCAGCCGACCCGCGCAACCGCCGCGTGTCGATCACCATGCTCTACCGGGGCCTGCACTAGCAAAAGGCCGGGGCGTCACCGCCCCGGCCTCCGTCCCCTCGTTACGCCACCGGAGGGGAATTCCGTTCGGTCGGTTCAGCAGCGGTGACCGCTGCGTTCGATCGCGCGGCCGGCCAGGGCGCCGACGCCCGCACCGACGATCGCGCCGGCGGTGCCATCACCGTGACGGCCGACCGCGGCATCGCCGAGCAGGCCGCCGACGATCGCGCCAAGCACGGTTCCGGTCGTGCCGCTGCCGCGGCAGCGATAGCTGTAGCTGTTGCGGCCGTAATAGCTGCGGTTGCCGTAATAGCCGGTGCCGTAGCGGTTGCCGTAATAGCTGCGGTTGCCATAGTAACCGTTGCCATAGCGGCTGCCGTAGTAGCCACGGTTGCCGTAATAGCCATTCCCGTAATGACCGCGGCTATAGCCGCCATAATATTGCGCGTTGGCAGGCGCGGCGGCGAGCGTTCCGCCAGCAACGGTGGCCAGTGCCGCGCCGATCAGGCCGATCTTCTTGATCATCATCTATCTCCTTCGTCAGCGGCGCCCCTGCGCCCTCACGTCGAAGATGGTTATGCCCTGAGTCGCTTGAGGGCAGGCTGAATGCCGATGTTACCCGCGGTTCAGCTTGGCGGACGACCGTTCAACGCGATCGGACATAGCTCCCGGGGGCATCTTCCAGCGCCGCGAGCTTGCCCTCGCCCGGCAGGCGGGCCCCTTCAGCGGGCACCTTCTCCGGCGCGCGCGCTGAGAGCCAGTCGATCCAATCCGGCCACCAGCTGCCTTTGATCTCGGTCGCGCCGGCAACGAACTCGTCGAGCGATGCCGCCGGCTTTGCGTTGGTCCAATACTGGTATTTCCCGGCCGCCGGCGGATTCACGACGCCGGCGATGTGCCCGGACCCGGCGAGCACGAAGCGCACCGGCCCGTCGAAATGGTCGGTGATCTTCCACACGCTTTCGGCAGGCGCGATATGGTCCTCGCGGCCGGCCTGGACATAGGTGGGCGTCGTCACCTCGCGAAGGTCCAGCGGCACCCCGAGCACCGTCATCGCCTTTGGAACGACCAGCTTATTGTCCCGGTACAGGTCGCTCAGATACGCCCGGTGCCACTTGGCCGGCAGATTGGTCGTGTCGCCGTTCCAGTGGAGCAGGTCGAACGCCGGATAATCGTTCCCCAGCAGGTAATTGCTGACGACGTAGTTCCAGATCAGGTCGCGGCCGCGCAGCAGGTTGAACGTCGCGGCCATGTAGCGGCCGTCGAAGAACCCCTCGGGCGCCAACCCTTCCAGCATCTTTAGCTGCTCGTCATCGACGAAATTTTTGAGCTCGCCCGCCTGCTCGAAATCGACCTGGGCAGTGAAGAAGGTCGCGCTCCTGACCTTCTCCGCTTCGCCGCGCCCGGCGAGCACCGCCAGCGTCGCCGCGAGCGTCGTGCCGGCCACGCAATAGCCGATCGCGTGCACGGCCTTGACGTCCAACAGGTCGCGAATCGTGTCGATGGCATCGATCTGGGCGGCGACGTAATCGTCCCAGATCACGTCCTTCATGGCGGCATCGGCCGACTTCCAGCTGACCATGAACACGGTGAGACCCTGCTCTACCGCCCAGCGGATGAAGCTTTTCTCCGGTGTCAGGTCGAGAATGTAGAAGCGGTTGATCCAGGGCGGAAAGATCACCAGCGGCGTCTCGAACACCTGGTCGGTGGTCGGGCTGTACTGGATCAGCTCGTAAAGCGGCGCGCGCTTGACGACCTTGCCCGGCGTCGTCGCGAGATTGCGCCCGAGTTCGAACGCGCCTTCCTTCACATGCGTGAGCTGACCCTGCCGCAAGTCGCGCAGCAGATGCTCCAGCCCCCTCAGCAGATTCTCGCCGCCGGTTTCCAGCGTGCGCTTCATCACCTCGGGATTGGTGAGCACGAAATTGGACGGGCTCATCGCATCGACGATCGCGCGGGTCGCGAAGCGGAGCTTTTCCTTCTGCACGGGATCCACGCCCTCGACGAGGTCGACCGATTTCAGCATGTGATCGGCGATCGTCAGGTAGGTCTGACGGATCAGGTCGAAGACGGGATGCTGCTGCCATTCCGGCGCGGCGAAACGCTTGTCCTTTGAAGGCGCCGACGGTTCGGCCGGCATTAGGAAGCGCTGCCAGAGCTTCAGGCTGTCCGACCAGAAGTCGGTCGCTGCCTGCGAAAGCGCTGTCGTCTCCATGAGAGTCGGGAACGCAGGCGGAGCCGGTGTTTCGGTTGCCTTCATCGCCATTTCGACGCCATGCTCCAGCATCAGCTGCTGGGCGCGGCCGATCACCCAAGTCCAGCGCTGCATGTCCTCCAGGCTGAGCGGCTGTGGGGTGTCGGTCCGGTCGGCCATGATTCTCTCCCTGTCCGGCACAATCTAGGCGCAATGCCAGGCCGATCAAACGGAACGGGTTGAGCGGCGGCCGGCTGCGCCCCATCTGCGGGCGATGGCAAAAAGCGACACCTGTCCGCTCTGCGGCAAGCCCACGAATGACGAACATCAGCCCTTCTGCAGCCGCGGCTGCAAGGACCGCGACCTTCTGAACTGGCTGGGCGAGGGCTATCGCGTGCCCGGACCGCCCGCGCATGAGAACCCACTGGACAGCGCCGCGGAGCCGCCGCTATAGGCCGCGCCTCGCTTGCCAAGCACCGTGCCCAGGTAGCTCAGTTGGTAGAGCATGCGACTGAAAATCGCAGTGTCGGTGGTTCGATCCCGCCCCTGGGCACCACAGCTCCGCAGAGCTCAGTGACATAGCCGGCGGCGTTCCCCCCTCGCATTTTCCCAGCGCTTGCGCCCGTTCGAGCGCCGTCGATCGGCGCCGGCGACGACCTTTCATCGCCGGTTGACCGCCGCGTCTTCTCGGGTTCATAAAGGTATATAGTATACGAGAACACTGGAGCGGGAGGATTCTGATGCGCCGATACGGTCTGATGCTGGCAGCGGCTTCATTCTTCGCAATCGGGGCGGCCCACGCTCAAGCAAGGGAAGAGCATAAGCCGGCGGAGTTCGGCTTCCGCTTCCTCGGGCCGGTGGTCGGAAACCGCATCGCATCCTTTGCCGCGGCGCCGGGCGATCACCTCAATTATTATGCCGGCGCGGCCTCCGGCGGCATCTTCAAGTCCGTCGACGGCGGCAGCAAATGGACGCCAGTTTTCGACGACCAGAACGTCGCCGCGATCGGCGCGCTTGCCGTCGCGCCGTCCGATCCGAAGACGGTGTGGGCGGGCACCGGCGAAGCCTGGGCTATCCGCGACATCGACGTGACCGGCAACGGCGTCTACAAATCGACCGACGGCGGCAAGACCTGGGCTCACATGGGCCTGGATGCGACCGGCCGCATCGGCCGCATCCTGGTCGATCCGACCAATGCGAACAGCGTCTATGTGTGCGCGCTCGGCCGCCTTTCCGGTCCGCAGCAGGAGCGCGGCGTCTATCATACCGCGGACGGCGGCCAGACCTGGCAACGCCAGCTGTTCGTCGATGACAAGACCGGCTGCTCCGGCCTATCGATGGACGCCAAGGACCCGAAGACGATCTATGCCGGCACCTGGCAGGTAAAGATGCGCACCTGGGGCGAATATAGCGGTGGCCCCGGCAGCGGCGTCTATGTGACTCGCGACGGCGGCGCGCATTGGCAGCGGATCGTCGGCCACGGCCTGCCGACCACGCCGGTCGGCAAGATCGACGTGGCGGTCGCGCCGTCCGATTCGAACCGCGTCTATGCGCTGATCCAGACCAATGGCCTGGGCTCGCTGTGGCGGTCCGACGATGCCGGGCAGAATTGGCGCACCGTGTCCTGGGACCGCAAGCTGATCGGGCGTGCCGGCTATTACATCCACCTGATGGTCTCGCCGGTGGACCCGAACCGGATCATCGTCGCCAACAGCAGCGTCAGCCAGTCGACCGATGGCGGCACGACCTTCGACGTCGTGCGCTGGGGCGGCGACACGCATGATATCTGGTGGGACCCGAAGGACGCCGACCATTTCGCGATCACCAATGACGGCGGCATCAACCTCACCACCAACGGCGGCAAGAGCACCCAGAAGTTCACGTTCCCGATCGGGCAGATGTACCACGTCGCGGTGGACGATCAGACGCCGTATTATGTCTACACCAACATGCAGGACAACGGCACGATGCGGGGGCCCAGCCTGCCGATCGGCGGCCGTCCCTCGGATCAGGGTTGGGATCACAAGATCGGCGGCTGCGAAAGCGGCTTCACCCTGCCCGACCCGAGCGACCCCGACACTGTCTGGGCCACCTGCTATTCGAACGAAGTGACGGTCTGGGACGGCCGCACCAACCGCGCCCGATCAGTCAGCCCGTGGCTGCACACGATGGACTCGGTGCCGGGCGAAGTCCCCTATCGCTGTCACTGGACGCCGCCGCTGGCGATCGATCCGTTCGATCCCAAGTCGGTCTATTATGGCTGTCAGGTCGTCTTCAAGACGACGAACAAGGGGCAGAGCTGGAAGGTGGTCAGCCCCGACCTGTCGCGCCAGGACCCCCAATATATCAAATCGTCGGGCGGCATCGTCGGCGACAACCTCGGCCAGTTCGCGCCGGAAGTCGTGTTCGCGATCGCGCCGTCGCAGATCAAGCAGGGCCTGGTCTGGGCCGGCACCAATGACGGCAAGATCTGGTACACGCCGGACGGCGGCGCGAAATGGGTCGACGTCACCGCCGGGCTGAAAGGAACCGGGGTGCCGGAACTCGGCACCGTCACCAGCATCGAGCCGTCGCACTTCGATCCGGCGGTCGCATACGTCACCATCGATGCGCACCTGATCGACGATCGCGATCCGTACATCCTGAAGACGACCGATTCCGGCAAGACCTGGACCCGCATCGATGCGTCGCTGCCCAAGGGGCCGCTCGCCTATACCCGCAACGTCTCGGAAGATCCGAACGTCAAGGGGCTGCTGTTCGCCGGCACCGGCAACGCTTTTTATTACTCGCTGGACGACGGCAAGAACTGGACCCATTTCCGCACCGGTCTTCCACCCGCGCCTGTCACCTGGACCGTCGCGCAGAAGCGTTTCCACGACCTCGTGGTTTCGACCTATGGGCGCGGCATCTACATCCTCGACGACATCTCGCCGCTTGAGGAGATGGCCAAGAACGGCAAGCCGACCGCCCCGACCTTCTTCGCGCCGCGCGAGACCTATCGCCTGCAGAACGCCAAGGCCTATTTCACCTATTGGCTGCCGACCGCTGCCAAGGGCGATGTGACCGCCGAGATCGTCGATGCCGCCGGCAAGCCGGTCCGCACGCTCCATTCGACGGCGCACGAGGGCCTGAACCGCATTGCCTGGGACATGCGCTACGATCCGCTGCGCACGATCGAGCTGCGGACGATCCCGCCGGAAAACCCGCATATCTGGGACGATACCCGCTTCAAGGGTAAGGACTGGCGGCCGATCACCCATTGGGGCATGCCGCCGCACCAGCCGGGACCGGTCGCGACGCCGGGCCAGTATCGGGTCAAGATCACTGTCGACGGCCAGAGTTATGAGCAGCCGCTGGTGCTGCTGCCCGATCCCAAGTCGCCGGGCTCGCCCGAGGATCTGAACCGCACGCTTGCGCTGCAGCTGCGCATCCGCGACGATGTCGGCCACATCTCCGATATGGTGAACCTGATCGAGCGTCAGCGGCGCCAGCTCGACGAGTTGCGCGCGAGCGGTGACACCGGCGTCTCGGCCAAGCAGATCGATGCGATGGACGCCAAGCTGCAGGCGGTCGAATACAGCCTGTTCCAGAAGGCGCTCGCCGCCAGCGACGACAAATATTACACGAACACCTGGAAGAGCTATTACAACCTGCTCTGGCTGAACGGCGAGATCGGCACCGGCGCCGGCGACGTGGCGGGCGGCGGCGATTTCGGCCCCACCGATACCGCGCCGGTGCTGCTCGACGGCATCGAGAAGGAGATCGCGAAGGCGACCGTCGGTTACCAGACCGTGATGGGACGCGACGTGCCGGCCTTCAACCGGCTGCTCGCCGCCAAGGGCAAGCAGCCGCTGATCACGGCGCTCCCCGTCGAAACCGCCGATCAGGACGAAGGCTATGGCAACGAGGATTTCGCCGATGCCGACGACGACGGCTGACGCTAAGCCTGTATAGACGATAGCTGAAACGGCGGCGGGGAGAGCGACATGGGTCGGATCGGATGGACGGGGATTTCTGCGGTCGTGCTGGCCATGGCCTTCCCCGCCCAGGCGCAGGCGCCCCAGGTCGAATCCGACGGCTATACGCGGTACGAATTGCTGGCGCCCGGCAGCCATAAGTTCCGCATTCTGTACGAGATCACGGCCAGCACGCCGGGCGCGACCGCCTATTTCAATCCGATCCGGCCCGGCAGCACCGCGACCGACGAACGCGTAACCGATCGCGCGACCGGGCAGCCGCTGAAGTTCGGTGTCGTGCCCGGCAGTGTCGCCAAGGCCGAAGGCGTCCGGAGTGCCGGGCCCGACGGCGAGTATATCCGGGTCGAGCTTGCCCGCCCCGTGCCGGCCGACGGCGGCGAAGGGCGCGTGTTCATCGACAAGACTTATGAAGACGCAAAGAGCTATTACCAGGACGGCAACACGATCGTCTTCGATCGGCCGCTTGGCGTGAAGCGCAATGCGGTGGTGCTGCCGGCCGGCTATGAGCTGGTCTCGTGCAATTACCCGGCGCAGGTGCTTCAGGAAGCGGACGGGCGGATCAAGATCGCCTTCTGGAACAACACGCCGGCCCAGGCGCCGCTGGTCATCAAGGCGCGCCCCTCACCCGGGCTGGCAGCCGCGCCGTCGAGCATGGCGAAGGCGCTCGACGAACGCGCGCACCAGAACCGCGAGATCGTCTATTTCCTGAACCCGCCCGAGACCCACAGCTTCGACCTTTATCACGACTATACCGAGAGCCGCCCGGGCGTCGGCACCTATGTGAATATCGTGCGCACCGGCAGTGCCGCCTCTAAGCCCTCCGCGCGCAACCTCGATACCGGCCAGCCGCTAAAATGGGAGCTGATGAAGGGCGCCGACATCCTGAAGGCCGACCCCGCGGAAAAGGGTGTCACGGCCGAGACCGAGGCCGTCGTCTTCCACTTCGATCCCGTGAAGCCCGGCGGAAGCGCGCGGCTGCGCTTTTCGGAAACCTATACCGATCCGGACCGCTACAAGCTGGTCGGAGACGAGCTGGTGTGGCACCGGTCCTTTGGTCGCCCGCTGAACACCGTCGTGCTGCCCGCCGGCTGGGTGCTGACCAACAGCTCGATTCCCGGCACGGTTACTCAGACCGACGACGGCCGCACCCGCATCGAGTTCATCAATCCGCGCACCGACGAGATTGACGTCGTCCTGACCGCCCGGCGCCGGCAATCCTGATTTCCGTGAACATGGAGCAATGCAGATGATTTCCCTCGCGATCGCGCTGCTGGCGATGCAGGCAACCCCCGCCGCGGCGGCGCCGACGTCGGCCGCCGCTCCGGCTGCAAAGCAGTGGCCGACCCGCGAAGGCGATTTCACGGTCCGCAACTTTCGCTTCCGTTCGGGCGAGACGCTGCCGGAAGTGCGGCTGCACTATACGACGCTCGGATCGCCGCACCGCAATGCGCAAGGTGAGATCGACAACGCCGTGATGGTGATCCACGGCACCGGCGGCAGCGGCAAGCAATTCCTGCGGCCGCAATTCGCGGACGAGCTTTACGGCCCCGGCCAGCCGCTCGACATCAACCGCTATTACATCATCCTGCCCGACAATGTCGGCCACGGCGGATCGTCGAAGCCCTCCGACGGCCTCAGGATGAAGTTCCCGCATTATGACTATGACGACATGGTCGAGCTGCAGCACCGGCTGCTGACCGAGGGCCTCGGCATCAAGCGCATGCGGCTGATCATGGGCACGTCGATGGGATGCATGCAGGGCTTCGTCTGGGGCGAGATGTATCCGGATTATATGCAGGCACTGATGCCGCTCGCCTGCGAGCCGATCGAGATCGCCGGGCTCAACCGGATGTGGCGGCAGCTGATCGTCGATGGCATCGAGTCCGATCCCGCCTGGATGAACGGCAACTACACCACGCAGCCGCTGCAGGGGCTGCGCACGGCCGGGTCGATCTCCGTCATTGCGGGCGGCGCGCCGCTGAATTTCCAGAAGCTGTATCCGGACAAGGACGCCGCGATCGCCGAAGTCCGCAAGCGCGTCGAGGCCGATATCGCCAGCCGCGACGCGAACGACATGATCTACCAGTTCGAATCGTCCAAGACCTACAATCCGTGGCCGAACCTCGAGAAGATCAAGGCGCCGATGACCTGGATCAATTCGGCCGACGACTTCATTAACCCACGCAACTTCACCTTCCCGCAGGAGGCCCTGAAGCGGATGCCGAACACCCGCTTCCGCCTGATCCCGGAAAGCACCGAGACGCACGGGCACGGCACGCACACATGGGCCAAGTTCTGGAAGCAGGACCTGATCGACCTGCTCGCCCGTAGCGAGCGGTAGGTCGATTACTGGCCCCAGTCGCCCTCACCCTTCCCACTCGGCTCCGCCTCGCGGGCCCCTTCCCTCTCCCGGCGGGAGAGGGAGGGAGCGGCGCAGCCGCGGAAGGGTGAGGGTGATCCAGTCACAACGCATCCAGCTCAAAGTTACTTCGCCGCGTGCGCCTCGTAGGAGGACACGTGGTTCATCGCGATCACCCAGCGGCCGTCGATCTTGCGGAACAGGCGGGTGTTGATCCCTTCCTGCGGATGATCGGGCCGCTCGAGATGATAGTGGCTGATCAGCAGCGCCGCGTCGGGCGCGAGCATGTCAACCGTCATGTCGTAGAAGTGGAGATTGCCGCGCTTTTCGGGTGAGCCGCCATAATCGCGGACATAATGATCGAGCGTACCCTGCCAACCGGCCTGGATCTTGCCGCCGGACACGAACACCACGCCGGGATTCCAGAAGCCGGCCATATAGCCGGCGAAGTCGCCGTGGTTCCAGGCCTGCTCCATCGTCGCGATGACGTTCAGGATCGCGGCCTTGTCCTCCGCCTCGCCGGCACGGGCGGGCGCGGCGGCGAGCAGCGCGAGGGCAAAGAGCGGCGCGATCAGCCTCATCATTTTGTCTTCTCCGCCTTGACGAGGAACAGCGGATGTTCGGGCAGGCGGTCGCGGTCGACCATCCGGCCCTTCGAGAACACCGCCTCCACTTTCTCGATATTGTGGATGTCCGCGATCGGATCGGCCGACAAGAGCACGAGATCGGCGATCTTGCCGGGCTCGATCGTGCCCAGCTCATTGGGCATCGCCGCAGCGGCCGCGCCGTTCTTCGTGGCCGAGACGATCGCCTGCATCGGCGTCATGCCCAGTTCGACGAAGCCCTCGATCGCGCGGATCGTGCCGATGCCCGGTTCCGCCTCGTCGGTCTTCGGCGTGCGACGGAATTCGGGCGCGTCGCCATAATAGCTGTCGGTCGCCGGCGTCACCCGGCAGCCGGCCTTGATCAGCCGTTCGGCATTGCGGTGCTGCACATCCTCGTTGTCGCCCATCATATCGAGCCGGCGCCAACGCTCGGCGCTGGTCGTGGCCGGCGGCATCTTTGCGATCCGCGCCTCAGCCTCGGCGCGATGGGCCAGGTGCCGCTGGCGATAGGCGCCGGTGATATAGTTGGCGCGCATCCCGCACAGCACGTTCTTCTGGACGATCAGCGCGATCAGATCGTCCGGCAGGTCGCGGCTCATCAGCTCGGGATGCTGGATCAGGTCGATGCCGGCTTGGACCGCGAGCCGCAGCCCTTCCGAGCTGGTCGCGTGGGTCTCGACCGGCTTGCCGCGCTTGTGGGCTTCCTCGACGATCACCGCCTGCTGGCGCGGGGAGAAGCCGATCAGCGACGGGCGCAGGAAATGGCTGGTCCCGCCATATTTGATGAAATCGACGCCCTTATCGAGATAATGGTTCATCGCCACCCGCAGCTCGTCGGGCGTCATGTCCATGATTTCCTCGCCCATGCCCTGGGCGAGCAGGTCGTTCCACTGCTCCTGGAACAGCGTCAGGTCGGAGTCCTTCGTCAGCGAGAAGGTGAGCGAGAAAGGCCCGCTCCAGCCCAGGATGTTGCCCGCCGCCTTGATCCGTGCCCCCACCACCTCGTCGCGATCGATGCGGTCGCGCACGGCCAGGATCGGCGGCAGGATGCCGTAGCTGTCGCGGATCGTCGTGACGCCATAGCGCAGCGCGCGCTGGGCGAACTCGAGCGCGAGTTCCTCGCCGCGATCGGCGTATTTGACCGAGGTGTCGCGCCGCGCAGGGTTGCCGTAGACCGATACGTGCACGTTGCTGTCGACGAAGCCGGGAAGCAGGTAGTGCCCTCGCCCATCGACGACCACGGCTCCCGCCGACTTGGCGCCGTTCGGCCCCAGCGAGACGATCCTGCCGTTTTCGATTCGTACCGTCATGTGCGGCTTCGGCGCTGCACCTGTGCCGTCGATGACGGTCACGTCGGTGATCAGCGTGGCGCGCGGGGCCGGCATGGCCGCCCAGACGACACTTCCGGAAAGCCCGAAGGCCGCGGACAGCAAGGAAACTGCGACATTACGCAGCGTCTTGAGACAGATTCTTACCACGCTCCCATTCCTCCCCGAATCACGCATTGACATCTGCAATCGCGAGTATATCGTATTTCGTATACAGTCGTAGCGGAAAGGGGCGCGATGCTGTACGTGGTAGGAAATTTCCGGGGCGGCGCAACCGCGCTGCCGTTCGCCAGCGGCGCTATGCGCCTCGCTGAAGAGGCCGATCGCATGAGATCGGCAATCCACGGCGCGCCCGCCCACCAGAACCATCAAACCAAGCAATAACCGATCAGGGAGAATCCAGGATGTCGTTCGATCACAGCCGGCGCGTGCAAACCCGTCTCCGTCATGCGCTGCTTGCCACCAGTTTTCTGTGCGCCACAACGCTGATGCCGGCGGTCGCCGCCGCGCAGGAAGCGCCGGCGCAGGCCGCGGCAGAACCGGCTCCCGACATCGTCGTCACCGGCTCGCGCCTGATTCGTCCCGACCTGACTGCGCCCAGCCCGATCACCGTCGTCAACCAGGACGCCATCAAGCTTTCGGGCAACGTCTCGCTCGAAAAGACGCTGAACGAATATCCTCAGCTCGCCTCGGGCAACACCTCGACGGTCAATAATGGCGGCAGCTCGGGCGTGCTGACCGCCAACCTGCGTGGCCTGGGCGCAACCCGCACCCTGACGCTGGTCAACGGTCGCCGGTTCATCCCTGCCGATTCCAACGGCTCTGTGGACCTTGCCAGCATTCCCGATGCCCTGATCAAGCGGGTCGAGGTGATCACCGGCGGCGCGTCCGCAGTCTACGGCTCGGATGCGATCGCCGGCGCGGTCAACTTCATCCTCGACGACAACTTCCAAGGCATCGAGGCGACGGCGCAGGCCGGCATCACCGACCGCGGCGACGCCGGCAGCAAGAAGTTCGATCTCACTTATGGCGCCGGCCTGGACGGCGGTCGCGGCAACGTGACGTTCTCCGCATCCTGGGCGACGCAGGATCCGATCACCCAGGCGGATCGCCCGTTCGGCAAGGTGCCGCTCGCGGAAATCAACGGCAAGCTCGTCTATTCGGGTTCCGGCAATATCCCCGGCACGCGCGTTCCGCTGAGCCAGGCGCAGCGCAACTCGCTGGTCGGCGTCAACCTGACCCCGACCGGCACGTGCACCTCGATCACAGGCATCCGCTTTGGGGCGGGCGGCACGCCGCTGCCTTATTGCCAGCCGGAAGACACCTACAACTACGCGCCGTTCAACCTGCTGCAACGGCCCCAAGAGCGCATCAACCTTTCGGCGCTCGCTCACTACGACTTCACCGACCACATCACCGCCTATACCGAAGCGTTCTTCGTCAATTCGCGGAACAACTCGAGGCTGGCGCCGGATTCGTTCACGCCAGTGACGCCCGGTGCGCCGTCGTCAACGCTGCTGGTGCCGAATTACGCCACCAGCGCCAGCCTTTCGCCGGCGGTTCGCGACTTCTTCGTGAACAATCGGGCGATCTTCGATCCGGACGGTGACGGCACCGCGGCCGTGGTCGGCGGCGGCCGTCGCGCCAACGAACTCGGCACGCGCGACAGCTTTTACGAGCGCCAGTCATACGAGATCACGACCGGTCTGCGCGGCGATTTCGACATCGGGTCGCAGAACTGGCGCTGGGACGCCTTCTACCAGTATATGCGCAACCGCACCGACACGCGGTCGGAAGGCGTGATCAACCAGACCCGTCTGAGCCTCGGGCTCGACTCGATCGTGAACGCGCAAGGGCAGGTCGTCTGCCGCTCCGGTGTGCCGGGTTGCGTGCCCGTCTCGATCTTTGGCCTCAACTCGATCACGCCGGCAGCGGGCAAGTATCTGACGCCGACGCGGAACAGCCATGACATCTTCCAGCGCCAGGTTGCGGGTGCGTCGCTCAGCGGTGCGTTGTTCGACCTTCCGGCGGGCCCGGTAGCGGTCGCGGCCGGCGTCGAATACCGCAAGGATCAGTACGAATCCGTGCCGAGCGCGATGGACCTGAACAACGAATATGGCGCCGCGTCGAGCAACGCGCTGGCCGGCTCCTTCGACGTCAAGGAAGTGTTTGGTGAGCTGCGGATCCCGATCCTGAAGGACAAGCCGTTCTTTAATACGCTCGCGATTGAGGGGGCCGCCCGCTATTCGGATTATTCGACGATCGGCGGCGTGTTCACCTGGAAGCTGGGCGGCGAATATGCGCCGGTCGACTGGATCCGGTTCCGCGGCGCCTATAACCGCGCCATCCGCGCGCCCAACATCAACGAGCTGTTCTCCGCGCGGGGCCAGGGCTTCACGGGCGGCACCGATCCGTGCGCTCGTCCGAACCTGACGGGTGCGGATACCCGGAGCGCAGCGCTGCAGCAGTTCTGCGTGGCTCAGGGTGTGCCGGCGGCTGACATCGCGACCTTCACCCAGGCGACTTTGGGCCTGACGCAGGAAACGGGCGGCAACCCGAACCTGCATGAGGAGAAGTCGAAGACCTACACGATCGGTGCGGTGGTTTCTCCGCCCTTCATCCCGCGGTTCAACCTGACTGCCGACTATTTCAATGTCGAAGTGTCGGGGGCGATCACCACGATCAACGCGCAGCAGACGCTCAACGACTGCTACACGACCCTCAACGCGAGCAGCCCGACCTGTAAGTCGATCTTCCGCCTGTCGAGCGGCCAGATCGATTTCGTCCGCACCAGTCAGAACAACATCGGCGCGCTGAAGGTGCGCGGCCTCGACGTGCAGGCCGACTATCGCGTGCCCCTGCCCGCCGCAGTCGAGATCGGCGGCGAGCCTGCCAACCTGTCGCTGCAGGCAGTCGGCAGCTGGCTCTTCGAACGCTCGACGCAGGTGTTGAGCAGCGTGCCTGCCCAGGATTGCGCGGGCTTCTACGGCGCGGGCTGCTCGACCGGCACCGGCGGCTTCATCATCCCGGACTTCAAGCTGAACCTGAGCGCGATCTACAGCAGCGGTCCGCTGACGGTCCGGGGCCAGGGCCGGATGATCGGGGGTCTGAACGTCTATCCGACGCTGTTGGACAAGACGATCGTCAAGTCGGCGCCGTCGGTCTGGTATTTCGACCTGACCGCCAACGTCGACCTCAGCAAGAACTTCACCTTCTTCGCGGGCGTCAACAACCTGTTCGACAAGATGCCCCCGATCCTCGGAACGACATTCGTCGGCGACGCAAACGTCGACGTGTCGCTCTACGACACGCTCGGCCGGCGCTATTTCGCCGGACTTCGCATGAAGTTCTGAGGATCACCCTGCGGCCGGCGGATTCCCCTTTATCCGCCGGCCGCTTCAATTCGGGGGGACGGGGGGAAATATGAAATCAAAGCTGCGAACCCTTGGTGCTGCGCTGCTTGGCGCCACCGCATTGCTGACAGGTCCGCTTGTCCCTGCCCCGTTGCAGGCCCAAACCCAGGTGGCCGACGTGATCCCCCCGCGCACAGAAGGGATCGGCCCGTTCCAGCGCGTCGTGCTGCGCAACGTCACGATGATCGACGGAACCGGCGCACCCGCCCAAGGGCCGGTCGATATCGTGCTGTCGGGCGACCGGATCGCCGAGATCAGGACGATCGGCGCGCCCGGCAAGATCGACGAATCCGCACGCGCCGCCAAGGGCGACTATGAGCTCGACCTGACCGGCTATTACGTGCTTCCGGGCTTCGTCGATGCGCATGTGCATCTCCACAACCTGAACGACGCCCAGCATGTGCCGTCCGACTATATCCTGAAGCTATGGATGGCGAACGGCGTCACGTCGGTGCGCGAGGTGGGCAGCGACCGCCCGATCGAATGGCTCGCGGACATCAAAGCCCGCAGCGCGCGCAACGAGATCGTCGCGCCGCACATCGATATCTATCCCTTCTTCCACAAGATCCGGACCACGCCGGTCAACGATCCCGTGCAGGCGCGGTTGGCTGTCCAGGAGGCCAAGAAGCGGGGCGCCGACGGCATCAAGTTCATCGGCGGGCCCGAGGACGTGCTGTTCGCGGCGATCGAGGAAGCCCACAAGCTCGGCCTCCACACGACGATGCACCACGCCCAGCCGAGCGTCGCCTATGCCAATGTGCTGACCACGTCGGAACACGGCCTGGAATCGATGGAGCATTGGTACGGCCTGCCGGAAGCGATGTTCACCGATCGCAAGCTCCAGCGCTGGCCGAATGACTTCGTCAACAATGACGAGCAGGAGCGCTTCGGCGAGTCCGGGCGGCTCTGGGCGCAGACCGCCGCGCCTGGATCGGCGAAATGGGAAGAGGTCATGCAGACCCTGCTCGACCGCAAATTCACGCTCGATCCGACCTTCACCGCCTATCTCGCCAGCCGCGACCTGATGCGAATGAGCCGGGCCACCTGGCATTCCGACTACACGCTCCCGGCACTGTGGGACTATTACCGCCCCAACCGCTCCCACCACGGCTCCTACTGGTTCGACTGGACGACCGAGGACGAAGTCGCCTGGAAGGAGAATTACCGGCTCTGGATGCAGTTCGTGAACGAATACAAGAATCGCGGCGGCCGCGTCACCGTGGGCAGCGATTCAGGCTATATCTACAACCTCTACGGCTTCGGCTATGTTCAGGAACTGGAGCTGCTGCGTGAGGCAGGCTTCTCGCCGCTTGAGGTGATCCATTCCGCGACCCAGGAAGGGGCGCGGCTGCTGGGCCATGAGGATCAGGTCGGCACGATCCGGGTCGGGCGCAAGGCCGACCTGGTGGTGGTCAAGGGCAATCCGCTGGCGAACCTGAAGCTGCTGTTCGGCACCGGCACGCTGCATCTCGACGACAAGACCGGCAAGGTCGAGCGGATCGGCGGGATCGCCTGGACGATCAAGGACGGCATTTTGTACGACGCCCGCCAGCTCCGCGCCGAGATCCGCAAGATGGTGCTGGATGCGAAGACCGCGAGAGGTCTGCCGGCCGGCGCGATGGCGATCGAAACCGCCGAGTCCGAGCAATGATATCCAACAGTCGGGCACCGTCTCCCTGAACCCGCGGCACCCGGCAACGGAGGGGCGGTCGCGGTAGCGCGGCCGCCCCTTTTTCGTTCAAGCCTCGACGGCGGGCCGGTCCATCCCGACCATGCTGCGGGCACGGCTGTAGACGAAATAGACCACCAGCCCGATCGCATTCCAGATCAGGAAACGGATGAGCGTCGAGCTGGGCAGGCTGACCAGCAGATAGATGCAGCCCAGCACCGCCAGCGATCCGATCAGATAGGGCGCCGGGCAGCGGAACACGCGCGGCATCTCGGGCGCGCGGCGACGCAGCACCATCAGGCACACGCCGACCGAGATGAACGCGAGCAGCGTGCCGGCATTGGCCAGGGCAGCGATCTCGCCGACGTCGAAAAAGGCGGCGATCAGCGACACGAACAGGCAGGTGATGCCGGTCACGAACACCGGCGTGCCGGTGCGCTTCGACACGCTGGAGAGCCTGCGCGGCAGCAGGCCATCGCGCGCCATCGCAAAGAAGATGCGGCTTTGCCCGTACATCATCACCAGGATCACCGACGGCAGCGCGACCAGCGCCGCACTCGCGACGACCCAGGAGACGACCGGATGCCCAAGGGCGCGCAAGGCGAGCGCGAGCGGCTCGGGCGAGCCGCCCAGCGTGGTGTAGGACACTGCCCCTACCGCAGCGACCGCCACGAGGATGTAGATCGTGGTCGACAGCGCCATCGAACCGACGATGCCGATGGTCAGGTCGCGCTTGGGATTGCGCGTTTCCTCGGCCGACGTCGCGACCGCATCGAACCCGTAAAAGGCGAAGAAGACGATCGCCGCCGCCGCCATCACGCCGCGCTTCTCCCCGCCCTGCATATGACTACCGAAGCCATAGGGCATGAAAGGATCCAGGTTGGCCGAGTTGAAGGACGGCATCACGACGACGACGAACACGGCCAGCGCGGCGAGCTTGATCACCACGAGCAGGATGTTGACCGTCGCGCTTTCCCGCGTTCCGGCCATCAGCATCGCGGCGATGCCGACCGACACCAGCACCGCCGGCAGGTTGATGATGCCGCCTGCGTGCGGCCCTCCCAGAAGCCAGTGAGGCAGATGCACCCCCGTGGACTCGAGCAATCCGACCAGATAGCCGGACCAACCCACCGCCACGCCGGAGCAGGCGAGCGAATATTCGAGGATCAGGCTCCAGCCGACGATCCAGGCAAGCGTCTCGCCCAGCACGGAGTAGGTATAGGTATAGGCGCTGCCGGAAGCCGGGATCAGCGTCGCCAGCTCCGCATAGGCAAGCGCCGCGCATGCGCACACGGCACCCGCGATCGCGAACGCAAGGATCACCGCCGGGCCGGCGCGCTCCGCACCGACGCCGGTCAGCGTGTAGATGCCGGTGCCGACGATTGCGCCCACGCCCAACGCCACGAGGTGCGGCCAGCTGAGCGTCGGGCGCAGGCTATGCCCGGCCTCCCGCTGCGACGCTTCAATGGGCTTGATGGGCCCGAACAATCCTGCTGCCACTTACTGGTCCCCTCCTCAATCGAGGCCGACGGCAGCCGGCCCGCTCTTATTATTCCTCGACGAGCTGCAGATGCAGATCCTCGATCGTCTTGCCGATATGCGCGTGCACTAGGTCGGCCACGCGTCCGATGTCGCGCGCCAGCCATGCCTGCAGCAGCTCGCGATGTTCTTCGTTGGCGCGCTCGTCGCGGCCCAGCGGCTCGAGATGCATGCGCACATAGCGCTCCGAAAGCACCTGCAGTCGCTCGAGGATATTGACCGTGATCGGCTTGCCGCACGGGCGGAACAGGGCGCGGTGGAACGCGCGGTTGAAGGCGCCGACGCCATCGCCACGCTCGTCGGTCACGTTATAAAGCGTGTTCAGCGTCTCGACCGCATGGGCGTGATCGGCCTCGGTCGCGAGCTCGGCGGCGAGCGCGGTCGCTTCCGGCTCCAGCTTGATACGAAGTTCGTAGACTTCCTTCGCTTCCGACGTGCTGAGCGGCGCTACGAAGAAACCGCGATTGGCCTGCGATCGGATCAGCCCTTCTTCCTCGAGACGCGCGAGCGCCTCGCGGAGAGGGATCTTGCTGACGCCGAGCTCGGCGGCGAGCGCGTCCTGGCGGATCGCCTGCTCCGTCGACACGGCGCCGGACAGAATGCGGTTGCGGACAAGGTCGACCAGCTGGTCGGAGAGGGTGCGGATGACGAGGCTCATGAATGCCTCATACCACTGAAAACCCCTTCCAGAAGTGGTCCGATTGATCCACCCAGATCGTGTTGAAGCCGGTGGCGATGGCCGACCCTTCGATCGAGGGAATGATCGCAGGCGTGCCGCCGAGCGTCGTGGCTTCTTCCACCCGCCCGACGAAACGGCTGCCGATATAGCTTTCGTGCACGAACCGGTCGCCGACCGCCAGCTTGCCCTTCGCGACGAGGTGCGCCAGCCGGGCCGACGTGCCGGTGCCGCACGGGCTGCGGTCGATCGCCCGCTCGCCATAGAAAACGGCGTTGCGGCCGTCTGCGCCCTCGCCTTTCGGCTTGTCGGCCCAGAGGACATGGCTGACGCCGCGAATGCGATCGTCCACCGGGTGAACCGGTTCATAGACCTCGCGAACGAGCGAGCGGATCGTGCGGCTCAGCTCGACGATCCGCGAGGCGCCAAGGTCGTCGAGGCCTCGATAGGCACCCTGCGGCTCCACGATCGCATAATAATTGCCGCCATAGGACACATCGAGAGTCAGTGGCCCGAAGCCGGGCACGTCGATCGCGATTCCTTCCGCCGCCAGATAGGCGGGAACGTTTCGAATGCGGACCCAGGTGACCTTGTCGCCCTCCTGGCCGTACTCGATGTCGATCACGCCGGCGGGGACTTCGACACGAAGCTTGCCCGGTTCGCGCGGCGTAATCAGCCCATGTTCCAGCCCGAACGTAACCATGCCGATCGTGCCGTGGCCGCACATCGGCAGGCATCCGCTCGTCTCGATGAACAGGATACCGACGTCACTGTCCGGCTGTGTGGGCGGGTAGAGAAACCCGCCCGACATCATGTCGTGGCCGCGCGGCTCGAAGCAGAGGCTGGTGCGAATCCAGTCGAACCGTTCCAGGAAATCCTGCCGTCGCTCGCCCATCGAGTTGCCGCGCAGCAGCGGCGCCCCACCGGCGACCAGACGAACGGGGTTCCCCGCCGTGTGGCCGTCGATGCAGAAGAAGGTATGGCGCATGCAGTCAGACGCTCACGCAGCCCGCGGGCGGGCTTTGCTCGGCTGGGTCGCGGCGCATTGCTCGACCCAGGCGATCACGTCCTTGCGGCGCTGCCCGGTCAGCGGCAGGCGCGGCATCCGCACCCGCTCCGACCCGCGGCCCATGATCTGCTCCGCCAGCTTGATCGACTGGACGAGGTCGTGCTCCGCATCAAGGTGGAGCAGCGGCATGAACCAGCGATAGATCGCCAGCGCCTCGTCATATTTTCCTTCTTCGAATGCGGCGACGAGCCGGACCGATTCCGTGGGGAACGCGCTGGTCAGGCCCGAGACCCAGCCGCTCGCACCGAGGAACAGGCCCTCGAGCGCGACATCGTCCAGGCCTGCCATCACCGTATAGCGATCGCCGAAGCGATTGAAGACATCGGTGAAGCGGCGCGGATCGGGCGCGCTTTCCTTGATGCAGACGATGTTCGGAACGTCGGACAACGCGTCCAGCGTCGCGAAATCGACACCGACCCGGTAAGCAGGCGGGTTGTTGTAGAGCATGACCGGCAGCGACGTCGCGCTGGCGACGGTGCGGAAATGGGCCTGCAGCTCCTCGGGCGTGGGGACATAGACCATCGCCGGCAGCAGCATGACCGCGTCGGCGCCCAGCTTTTCGGCATCGCGCGCATAATCGACCGCGCGCGCCGTCGTGAATTCGGAGACGCCCGCGACAATCGGCACGCGCCCCGCCGCCGCTTCGACCGCGCCTTTCAAGATCGCGCGCTTTTCCTGGGGCTCGAGCGAATTATTCTCGCCGCAGGTTCCAAGGATCACAAGCCCGTCCACGCCGTCGTCGATCAGCGCGGATTGCACGCGCTGCGTCGCGTCGAGGTCGACCGACAGATCCTCGGCAAATTGGGTGGTAGCTGCGGGATAGACACCTTCCCACAGTTTCCGCGACGATGTCATTCAAAACCTCCGTTGAAGCTGAAAATCGTATACGGTATATGATGAACCATGCAAACTGATTTTTCAGTGTCTTCGGACGAACGCGCCGCTTCTGAGACGGCAATTGTGATTGGCGGCGGCGTGGTCGGGCTAGCGACCGCGCTCAATCTGCAGCTGCAAGGGATAGCGACAAAACTGTTCGACATGCCCACCGAATCCCCTGCGGCATCATGGGGCAATGCGGGGCATATCGCCATCGAACAATGCGAGCCGCTCGCTTCGGCCGCGTCGATTTGCTCGATGCCGAAGCGGCTGTTCTGGCGCGGCGGCGCGCTGTCGCTGCCGCTGCGCGACATCGGCGCATGGCTGCCCTTCTCGCTGCGGTTGCTCGGCGCCGTGCGGCCGACTCGCTTCGAAAGCGGGTGCAAGGCGCTCGGTCGTGCGCTGGATGAGGCGATGGTGGCCTGGCAACGTCTGCTCGATCGGATCGGCGCGCGGGAGCTTCTTCTCGAAGACGGCCACTTCATCCTCTGGGAAAGCGAAGCCAGCGCCCGGGCCGGGCGTGCCCATTGGCAGGCGGCCAACCTTGGTAAGGCAGCGCTTCGCGATGCGACGCCCGAAGAGCTGGCGCAGCTGGCCAAATTGACGCGGGCGCCGATCGCCGGCGCGGTGCGTTTTTCAGGGTCCGGGCAGATCGCCGACTTGCCGGCGCTGGGCGAGGCTCTGGTCGCGAGCTTCGAGGCGGCGGGAGGAACGCGCGTCGAAGCGAAGATTGCGCGGCTGGATGTGGAGAATGGACGCGCCGCCGCGGTGGCTGAGGACGGCGCCCGCTGTGATGCGGAGGCCATTATCGTCACTGCCGGTGTTGCGTCGCGCACGCTTATGGAGCCGATCGGGCACGTGGTGCCGCTGATCGCCGAGCGCGGCTATCATATCCAGTCGGCGCACAGCGACTGGCCGATGGGGATGCCGCCCGTCGTGTTCGAGGATCGCTCGATGATCGTCACGCGCTTCCGATCGGGTCTGCGGGCGGCGAGCTTCGTCGAGTTCGGCCGCGCCAGCCGGCCCGCCGACCCGCGCAAATGGGCCCGCCTGCGCAAGCACGTGGCCGCGCTCGGTCTGCCGTTTTGCCTGCCCGGGCGCGAATGGATGGGCGCGCGGCCGACCCTGCCCGACTATCTGCCCGCCATCGGCCGCAGCCGCCGCGCGGGCAACCTGCTCTACGCATTCGGGCATCAGCATCTCGGCTTGACGCTCGCCGCCACGACCGCCGAGGCAGTCGCGGCATTGGCAAGCGGGGACGCCCCGCCGTTCGACCTCACCCCGTTCGATATCGACCGTTTTGGAGTGCGCGCATGACGACAGGAATAGGCGGGTCGAGCACGACCCAGGAACTCGCTGCGATCCGACCGTGGGCAAACCCCGCCCCTCCCATCGGCAACGAGGAGCGGCAAGCGCGGCTGGACAAGGCCCGGCGCCTGACCGCCGAGACGGGCGCGGGTGCGCTGCTGATCGGGGCGGGCGCCAGCCTGCGCTATTTCGCCGGGATTTCCTGGTCCGCGAGCGAGCGGCTGGTGGCGATGCTGCTGCCGGTGAACGGCAGGCCGATCGTGATCGCGCCAGCATTCGAACTCGGGACGCTGGAAGCAGAGCTGAACATCGAAGCCGATCTGCGGCTGTGGGAAGAAGATGAAAATCCGTTCGCCCTGGTCGCGGACGCAATGCGCGAGACCGGCCAATCGACGCTCGCGATCGATCCGGCCATGTCGTTCCTGTTCGTCGAACGGCTTCGGCGCGCGGCGCCGTCGCTCGATATCGTCGAGGGCAGTCCGATCGTCGACGGCTGCCGGATGTACAAGTCGCCGGCCGAGATTGCGCTGCTGCAGCAGGCCAAGTCGATGACGCTGGAGGTCCACCGCCGCGCCGCCCGCGCTTTAGCGCCCGGGATCAGGGCTAGCGAAGTCACGCGTTTCTTCGATGAAGCGCACCGGGCGATCGGCGCGCCGGGCGGCAACAGCTTCTGCATCGTCCAGTTCGGCCGCTCGACCGCCTTCCCGCATGGCCTGCCGGGCGACGCGGCGCTGCGCGAGGGCGACATCGTGCTGATCGACGTCGGATGCGTCATCCAGGGCTATCATTCCGACATCACGCGCACCTACGTTTTCGGCGAGGCGAATGCGGAGCAGCGCCGGATCTGGAACCTGGAAAAGGAAGCACAGGCCGCCGCGTTCGACGCGGCCCAGCCCGGCCGGCCGTGCGAGGAGGCCGACGCCGCCGCGCGATGGGTGCTCGAAAAGGCGGGACTGGGCCCGGACTATCGCCTACCTGGCCTGCCGCACCGCACCGGCCACGGCATCGGCTTGTCGATCCACGAGCCGGCCTATCTGGTGCGCGGCGACCGCACGCCGCTCGCGACCGGCATGTGCTTTTCGAACGAGCCGATGATCGTGGTGCCCGACCAATTTGGCGTCCGGCTCGAAGATCATTTCTACATGACGGACAACGGCCCGGCCTGGTTCACCGAGCCGTCCCATTCGATCGACAATCCGTTCGGCTAGAGCGGTTTGCAGTGCGATCGATTTTCACCGCTCGTCCCGAGCGGTGCGCGCAAGCGCGAAGTCGAGGGGCGCGGGCCTAGAGTTCGGAGCAGCGCCCCACGACTTCGCTCGGGACGAGCGAACCGGATTGCGCGCAAGTCCCTCTAACGGACCAGCGCGAGGACGTCGTCGTAGAGCTTGCGCGGCACGCGGACGCCTTCGGCAAGGCTCCGCTTGCGCGCTTCGAAGCGGCGCTGTGAAGGCAGCCGGGCACCCTGGCCGACCACCGCGTCGAACAGGGTTTCCGCGCGATCGATGTGCTGCGCCGCCTCGCCGCCCAGGAAGCCGGCCGGATCGATCGCGAGAATCAGTTCGCCACCGATCGGTGAAGCCTTCGCGCCCGCGTCCAGCGCGATCGACTCGGCGCTGGTCAGGTCGCCGATCAGCGGTCCTGCGATCAACTCGACCATGATCGAAAGCGCCGAGCCTTTGTGCCCGCCAAAGGTCAGCATCGCGCCGGCCATGGCCGCAGCGGGATCGGTAGTCGACCGACCCTCTGCGTCGATGCCCCAGCCTTCCGGTATCGCCTTGCCGGCACGACGGTGCAGCTCGATCTCGCCCCGCGCGACCGCGCTGGTCGCGAAATCGAAGACGAAAGGATAAGGGCCCGGTCGCGGCCAGCCGAACGCGATCGGATTGGTGCCGAGCAGCGGCTTCGTTCCCCCCGCCGGCGCAACCCAGGCGTGGCTGGGCGTGAAGGCAAACGCAACGAGCCCTTCCGCCACCACCGCCTCGATTTCCGGCCAGAGCGCGGCGAAATGCACGCAATCGTTGATCGCAAGCGCCGCGATGCCGTTCCGTTTCGCCTTTTCGACGAGCAGCGGGAGACCGCGCTGGAACGCCAGCTGCGCGAAGCCGCCTTTGGCGTTGACCCGAACCACGCCCCCGGCGCGATCGTCCACCACCGGGATCGCGTCCTTCGCCACCTTGCCGGTCTTCAGCGTGTCGGCACACACCAGCAGGCGATAGATGCCGTGACTCGCACAGCCGTCGCGCTCGCCGGCGACGATGGTCGCCGTCACCGCTTCGACATGGGCCTCCGCCAGCCCCTGGCGCAGCAGTGCAGCCCGCGAAAGCGCCGCCACTTCATCGAGCGACAGCAGCACATCGGATTGTTGGTTCGTCATTCTTCCTCACCAAATTTACACGGGCTTATCGGCGCTGGACACATTCGTATACCGTATAATATGACTGCGGGATGAGCGGGAACCTCTACCAGTGAGTCCCTGGCACTTCGATCGGCGGGCGCTTCTGGCGGGTGCCGCTTCCGCGGCCTTAGTGCCGACGATCGCCCGTGCGAAGTCTTCCCTCCTGCAAACCGAGCGTGCGAAGCCGCTGCCACTTGCTTCGGTCCGCCTGCTGCCGTCCCCCTGGCTCGATGCCGTCGAAGGCAATCGCCGTTACCTGCACGCGCTCGAGCCCGACCGGCTGCTCCACAATTATCGGACGAGCGCCGGGCTGATGCCGAAGGGCGCAGTCTATGGCGGCTGGGAAAGCGATACGATCGCGGGGCACACGCTGGGCCATTATCTCTCGGCGCTGTCGCTGATGTATGCCCAGACCGGCGATGCCGAATGCAAGCGGCGGGTCGACTATATCGTCGACGAACTGGCCGAGGTGCAGCGGGCGCATGGCGACGGCTATGTCGCCGGCTTCACCCGGAAGCGCGACGATCTCGTCGAGGACGGCAAGGTCATCTTCGCCGAGCTGAAGCGGGGCGACATCCGCTCGATGGGCTTCGACCTGAACGGCTGCTGGGTCCCGTTCTACAACTGGCACAAATTGTACGCGGGCCTGTTTGACGCCCAGGCCCATTGCGGGAACAGCAAGGCCTTGCCGGTCGCCATTGGCTTGGGCGGTTATATCGACGGCGTGTTCGCGGTCCTTTCGGATGCCCAGGTCCAGCAGGTGCTCGACTGCGAGCATGGCGGCATCAACGAAAGCTTCGCCGAGCTCTATGCCCGGACCGGCGACACGCGCTGGCTGCGCCTCGCCGAACGGCTCCGGCACAAGAAGATCCTCGACCCGCTCACCGCGGGCAAGGATGTGCTGCCGTGGATTCACGCCAACACGCAGGTGCCGAAGATCATCGGCCTCGCCCGCCTGCACGAGCTGACCGGCAATCCGGGCGACGCCAATGCCGCGCGCTTCTTCTGGGACACGGTGATCCGGGATTACAGCTATGTGATCGGCGGTAATGCCGATCGCGAATACTTCCCGGCGCCACGCACGATTTCCAAGCACATCACCGAACAGACGTGCGAGAGCTGCAACAGCTATAATATGCTGAAGCTGACGCGGCACCTCTATGGCTGGCAGCCGCAGGCGCGGCTGTTCGACTATTACGAGCGCGCGCACCTGAACCACATCCTGGCACAGCAGGATCCCGCGACCGGCATGTTCGCCTATATGGTGCCGCTGATGTCGGGCTCGGCGCGGAATTTCTCGAAGCCGTTCGACAATTTCTGGTGCTGCGTCGGCACCGGCATGGAGAGCCATGCCAAGCATGGCGATTCCATCTGGTGGCAGAGCGCGGACACCTTGTCCGTCAATCTCTACATCCCGTCGGTCGCGACCTGGGCGGACCAGGGGGCGACGTTCCGGATGGAGACGGCCTACCCGTTCGGCGAGCAGGTCGCGATTGCATTGGAGCAGCTGGACAAGCCGCGCAGCTTCGCGGTGGCGCTCCGGATTCCCGGCTGGTGCGAGGGCGCGACGCTCCGCGTCAACGGCAAGCCGGTGCCGGCTGGCTCGCCGGGTGATTATGCGACGATCCGCAGGCGCTGGACGAAGGGCGACCGGATCACGCTCGATCTGCCGATACGGCTCAGGACCGAACCGACCAACGACGATCCGTCCGTGGTCGCGCTGCTGAACGGGCCGACGGTGCTGGCGGCCGATCTCGGCCCGGCCTCGGAGCCGTACGAAGGCGCGCCGCCGGCGCTCGTCGCCGCGAACCTGCTCGCCGGCTTCGCGCCGGTCGATGCAGCCGCCAGCCGCTTCCGCACGACCGGCATCGCCAGGCCGGCCGACCTGAGCTTCGCGCCCTTTTTCCAGCTCCGCGATCGCCGCACGGCCGTCTATTTCCGCAGCTTCGACGAAGCGGGATGGCAGCGCGAGCAGGTCGCCTTTGCGGCCGACCAGGCGCGGCAGCAGGACCTTGCCCGTCGCTCGGTCGACGTCATGAATCTGGGCGAAATGCAGCCCGAGCGCGATCACGGGCTGACGGCGAAGAACAGCTACGCCGTCACCTATCGCGGCCGCCACGGCCGCGACGCGCGGACCTTTGGTTTCTTCGAATTCACATCGAAGGTGCGGCCCGGCCCGCTGGTGCTGCAGGCCACTTATTGGGGCGAGGAGCGCGACAAATTGTTCGATATCCTGGTCGATGGCACCCGGATCGCGACCGAGAAGCTGTCGGGAGAGCATCCGGGGGATTTCTTCGACAAGGATTATCCGATTCCGGAAGCGCTGACCAAAGGCAAAGAAACGGTGAAGGTCCGCTTCCAGCCCGCCAACGACAAGACACGCTGCGCACCGGTGTTCGGGGTGCGGGTCTTCACGCCCGCAGATCCGCTTAAGACGACATAGAAGCGGCGGCATACGAAAACAGGAGGAGGCATGATGACGAAGCGGGTTGGATGGGCGGTGGGCTTGTGCCTGGCCGCGGCGATGGCGCAGCCGGCGCTCGCGCAGGAACAGGGGCCGAAGCCCGCCGTCACCGCCAAATCGGCGATGGCCTCCTCTTCCAACCCGACCGTCACCAAGGCGATGGTCGAGGTGATGAAGAAAGGCGGCACCGCGCTCGACGCGGTGCTGACCGCGATCCCGATGCAGACGGTAATCGAGCCGCAAATGGTCACGCTCGCGGGCGGCGTCTCGATCCTTTATTACGACGCCAAGTCTCACCAATATTATTACCTCGACGCGGAGCTGGATCACACCAAGGACGCGATCGTCGGCGCCGGCTGGACCCAATATACCGGCGGCGGCGAGCGGCTGCCCGAAACATCGGGCAAGCGGATCGGCGTTCCGGGCACGGTCGCGGGCATGAAGGCGGCCGCGGACCGGTTCGGCACGCTCAAATGGGCCGACTATTTCGCACCGGCGATCAAGCTCGCCGACGAGGGCTACCCGATGTATTCCTTCCTCTACGGCGAGCTGGCCGACGCCGCGCTCGGCCGGCTGTCCGCCTATCCGTCGGGACGCGAGGAATATCTGCCGAACGGCTATGCGCCGCCGGTCGGCACGATCGTCAAGCATCCGCGGCTGGCGCAGGCGATGCGCCGCGTCGCGGCCGAGGGGCCGTCCTACATCTACTCGGGCGAATGGGCGCAGCATTTCATTGATGCGGTCCACCGGACCGGCGGCGGCATCACCGCGGAGGAACTGGCCGCGTACAAGCCGCGGTGGGAAACGCCGCTGCGCTCCACATATCACGGCTATGAGATCATCAGCGCACCGCCGCCGTCCACGGCCGGCACGCTGATCTCGATGGTGCTGAACGTCCTCGAGCCGTACGACCTGAAGGCGCGTCCGCATTATTCGCAGTCGGTCGAAAGCCTGGAGACGATCCGCCGCGCGTTCGGCTTTGCCGAGACCGCGACCGACGAATTCGTCCGCGACCCGCTGAGCTACAACGTCCCGACCGACCTGCTGCTGTCGAAAGACTATGCGAAGATGCTGTCGGCCCAGGCGGCGGCGAGCATGCCGAAGCTTGCTGCTGCCGCCGACGCCTCGGGCAGCGGCCTCGAGCTCGCCGCTTCATTCGCCGAGCACGACCGGCACTCCACGGATACCGATCACATCGTCGCCGTCGACGCGCAGGGCAACATGGCGTCGGTCACTCACTCGGTCTACGGCAGCACCTTCGCGACCGGTCTTGTCGTGGACGGGATCGCGATGAACAGCGGCAACAATTTCCCCGGCAACACCGCCGGACCCGGGCGGCGCGTGATCTCGCCCTTCCCGCCGACGATGGTCGCGAAGGACGGCCAGCCGTGGCTGACGATCGGGTCGCCCGGCCTGTCGTCGCGCGCGGTCGCGCTGACGCTGATCAACCTGCTCGGTTACGGCATGCCGCTGGAGCAGGCGGTCGACGCGCCGCGCTTCCAGGGCTCGCAGGTGGGCGTGCCCATGGCGATCGAAAGCCGCGTCAGCCAGACGGTGCGCGACGAGCTCAAGACCCGCTACGGCGTCAACGTCCGCCCGACCACGCCCTACAACTGGCATTTCGGGTCGATCCAGGCGATCGAACGCAACCCCGACGGCACCCTCACCGGCGTCGCCGATCCCCGACGCGCCGGCCTTGCCGCCGGCTATTAAGCCAACCGGCTGATCCCGAACGGAGATTCCTCCATGTCCTGCCGCCCTGTTCTCTTGTCCGCGCTTGCCCTTGCGGCGATCGCCACTGCGCCGGCCGTTGCGCAGACGCCGCCCGCAGCCGCGCCGGCCGCGCAAAGCGCCGATGCCCGCCTGCGCGCGCTTTACGACGCCGAATGGGCCTGGCGGCAGAAGGAGTTCGCCCGCGAATCCGGCGACGCGGCCCGCGGTGCCTCGTCCGACCATTTCCCCCGCGTCGATGCCGCGACCCAGGAGGCGCGGCAGAAATATTGGCGGAACACGCTGGCCGAGCTCGACAAAATCCCGGTCGACCAGCTCTCGCATGACGAGCAGATCAACGCCGCGGTGTTCCGCACCAGCCTTGAGGCCTTCGTGTCGGAAGGCAAGTTCCGCACCTGGGAAATGCCGTTCAATGCGGACAGCCAGTTCTGGTCGAGCCTGAACGCGCGCAACCCGTATCCGACGGCCGACGAATATCAGCGCTACCTCGGCCGGATGCGCGACATCCCGCGCTATTTCGACGAGCAGATCGCGAACATGCGCGCTGGCCTGAAACGGGGCTTCAGCGTGCCGCGCGCCTCGCTGGAAGGGCGCGATGCGACGATCGCTGCCTATATCGACGCCGATCCGTCGAAGAACCCCTTCTACGACAGCTTCGCCAAAATGCCCTCCACGATCCCCGCCGCGGATCAGGAGCGGCTGCAGGCCGAAGCGCGGCAGGTGATCGCGCAGACCGTCGCCCCCGCATATCAGAAGCTGCTGACTTTCTACCGCACCGAATATCTGCCGAAAACGCGCACGACGCTCGCGGCCGAGGCGATGCCGGACGGCAAGGCCTTCTACCAGGCGCAGATCAAGGAATATACGACCACCGACCTCACGCCCGAGCAGATCCATGAGATCGGGCTGAAGGAAGTCGCCCGCATCACCGCCGAGATGGAGGCGGTGAAGGCGAAGACCGGCTTCACGGGCGACATGCCGGCGTTCCTGACCTTTCTGCGCACCGATCCGCAATTCTATGCGAAGACGCCGGACGAATTGCTCGGCTTTTCGGCCTATGTCGCGAAGCAGGTGGACGGGCAGCTCAAATACACGGTCGGCTTCCTGCCCCGTTATCGCTTCACGATTATCCCGGTGCCGGCCGCGATCGCGCCGACTTACACGTCGGGCCGCGGCGGGCTCGAAGCCTGCATGATGAACACCTACGACCTGCCGTCGCGTCCGCTCTACCAGATCCCGGCGCTGACGCTTCACGAGTGCAATCCGGGACACAGCTTCCAGGCCGCGGTTGCGCTGGAAGCGCCGAACCGCCCGGCCTTCCGCCGCCAGACCTATTTCTCCGGCTATGGCGAGGGCTGGGGCCTCTACACCGAATGGCTCGGCACCAAGATGGGCATCTACCGCACGCCCTATGAGGATTTCGGCCGCCTCTCGTTCGAGATCTGGCGCGCGTGCCGGCTCGTGATCGACACCGGCATCCACCATTATGGCTGGACCCGCCAGCAGGCGATTGACTACCTCGCCAGCCACACCGCGCTCGCCCAGCACGACGTCGAGACAGAGGTCGACCGCTACATCAGCTGGCCCGGCCAGGCGCTCGCCTACAAGCTGGGCGAACTCACGATCAAACGGATGCGCGCCAAGGCCGAGAAGGAGCTCGGGTCGAAATTCGACCAGCGCGCCTTCCACGACGCCTTTCTGAGCCTCGGCTCGGTTCCGCTGCCCGTGCTGGAATCGGAGCTGAACCGCTTCATTGCCGATGGTGGCAAGGACCCCGTGACCACTGCTCCCTGATCCGTTCCCCTTCACAAAACATAACCCCTGGAGAGATTATGCGTACCCATCGTCTTTTGCTGTCGATCGCCTTCGCTGCCGTCATCGCCTCGCCGGTTGCGGCGCAGGAGAAGGAGACCAAATCCGAACACACGACCGTCGAGACGAAAAAGGTCGACGAGGATATCGCGCTCGCCAGCGCGGAAGAGGATGCCCAGCCGAAGCGGGGCAGCGTCACGGTCGCGGGCAAGACGATCAACTATACCGTCACGCCGGGAACGCTGACGATCCGCAACGATGACGGCGAGGCGGTCGCGAGCATGTTCTACGTGGCCTACGTCGCGGATCGCCCCAAGGGCTCGGCGCCCAGGCCGATCACCTTCGCCTATAATGGCGGGCCGGGATCGTCGAGCATGTGGCTGCACATGGGATCGATCGGCCCCGTGCATGTCGAGACGCCGACCGCATCGGTGCCGATGCCGGCCCCGTACCGCATCACCGAGAACCATAATACGATGCTCGACAAGACCGACATCGTGTTCATGGACGCGATCGGCACCGGCCTTTCGCGGCCGATCGGCAAGTCGAAGGGTCCGGAATTCTGGGGCGTCGACCAGGACATCGATGCCTATGCGCGCGCGATCATGCGCTACCTCAGGATCAACGATCGCTGGGACAGCCCCAAATTCCTGTTCGGCGAAAGCTATGGCACGCTGCGGTCCGCGGGTCTCGTCTACGCGCTCCAGCAGCGGGGCGTGCAGATGAGCGGCGTGACCCTGCTGTCGTCGATCCTGAACTATGGCGTGCGCCAGCCCGGTTTCGACCAGATCTACCTGACCTACCTGCCCAGCTATGCGGCGACGGCCTGGTATCACAACCGGCTGGCCAACAAGCCGGCCGCGCTCGAGCCGTTCCTGGCCGAAGTGCGGCAATGGACCGTCGGTCCCTATGCCGCCGCTCTCGCCAAGGGCGCTGACCTTGGTGACGAGGAACGCCTGGCGGTTGCAAAGCAGATGAGCGCCTATACCGGCCTGTCGGTCCAATACCTGCTCGATTCCGACCTGCGCGTCGATCTGTCCCGCTTCCGCAAGGAGCTGATGCGCGACCAGAAGCGCACGGTCGGCCGGCTCGATTCCCGCTTCGTCGGCATCGACGTCGACGCGGCCGGCGAAGAGCCCGAATACGACACCACCGATACCTCGATCAGCGGTGCCTATATCGGCGCGCTCAACAAATATCTGTTCGGCACGCTCGGGTACAAGACCAAGCTTGCTTATCGTCCGAATTACTATGTGAAGATCGGCGGCAGCCATTGGGACCAGCGGCACAAGGCGCCGGGCCAGCAGGGCCGCACGATGGCGCTCGCCGATACCGCGCTCGACCTGTCGGCGGCGATGCGGCAGAACCCGCACCTGAAGGTGCTGTCGCTGAACGGCTATTACGATATGGCAACGCCGTTCTTCGGCGCGGAATACGACCTGAAGCACATGCAGATCGATCCGACGCTGCGCCCGAACCTGACCTTCCATTATTATGAGTCCGGTCACATGGTGTACATCAACCCGGCGGTGACGGCGCAGTTCAAGGCCGATCTCGACGCCTTCTACGACAGCGCGACGCGAGGCGAATGAGCCTGGCCGTGCCCTCCCCCGCGCTGCTGCCCGAGCAAGGGCAGCAGCGCCGTCTGTTCGGCGAGCCGATCGGCCTCACCTTCCTGGTGCTGACCGAAGCGTGGGAGCGTTTTTCCTATTACGGCATGACCGCGATCCTGGTGCTCTATATGAGCCAGGCGCTGCTGCTGCCCGGCCATGTCGAGCACGTGGCCGGTTTTGCTGCCTTCCGGCGCGGGCTCGAAAGCCTGTTCGGGCCGATGGCGACGCTGGCGCTCGCCTCGCAGATCTATGGCCTCTACAGCGGCCTCGTCTATTTCACGCCGGTGCTGGGCGGCTGGATCGCCGACCGCTTCATCGGCCGCCGTCGCGCGGTGATGCTGGGCGCGCTGATGATGAGCGGCGGCCATGTCGCGATGGCGTTCGACGCGTCGTTCCTGCTCGCGCTCCTATTGCTGATCGTCGGCTGCGGCTTCCTGAAAGGCAATATCTCCGCCCAGGTCGGCCAGCTTTATCCCCGCGACGACGCCGAACGCCGCACCCGGGCGTTCGCGATCTTCTCGACCGGCATCAATGTGGGCGCGATCCTGGGGCCGCTTGCCTGCGGGCTGCTGGCGCAGCTGTTCGGCTGGCATGCCGGCTTTGCTGCGGCCGGGGCGCTGATGCTGCT
Organism: Sphingomonas changbaiensis NBRC 104936; assembly: GCF_000974765.1. Taxonomy (GTDB): domain Bacteria; phylum Pseudomonadota; class Alphaproteobacteria; order Sphingomonadales; family Sphingomonadaceae; genus Sphingomonas_B; species Sphingomonas_B changbaiensis. Next base: position 116,125 of record NZ_BBWU01000039.1, read on the forward strand.
CGGCCTCGTCACCTACATCGCCGGCTATCGCTATCTGCCCGATCCCGCGGTGGAGCGCCGCGTGCGCGAAACGCATGAAAAGCTCAGCACGCAGGACTGGAAGACGATCGCGCTGCTGCTGCTGGTGATCGCGCTGACGGTGTTCCACTCGATCATCTATTACCAGAACGCCAACATGGCGCTGGTCTGGATCGATCGGACCGTGGCGCTGGATTATGGCGGCTTCCGCATTCCGGTGCCGTGGTTCGCCTCGATCGACCCGATCGCGAGCGTGCTCGGCGTGCCGCTGCTGCTCGCCTTCTGGCGGCGCCAGGCCGCGACAGGCAAGGAGCCGACGGAGATGACAAAGATCGTCATCGGCCTCGCGATTGCGACAGTCGCCAACCTGCTGCTCGTGCTCGGCAGCCGGGTCGGGCCGCCGGTGCCGGTGGTGTTCCCGGTCGTGTACGACCTGCTGCTCGGCGTCTCGTTCCTCTATTACTGGCCGACGCTGCTGGCGCTGGTGTCGCGCGTCGCGCCGCGACCGGTCAACGCGACGATGATGGGCGTCGCGTTCCTGTCGCTGTTCGTGTCGTACAGCATGATCGGCTGGATCGGCGGCTTTTACGAGCGGATGACCCCAACCGGCTTCTGGGCGATGAACGTCGCGATCGGGACGGTGGGCCTGGTCATCCTGCTCGCACTCAAGCGGCCGATCGAACGCCGCTTTGCCCGTCCACCTGCCGGCTGAGCTGCCAGGGATTATCCCGCTTCAGCGATGCCGGCAGCAGGCTGTCCGGCAGGTCCTGGTAGCAGACCGGGCGCAGGAAGCGCTCGATCGCCAGCGTCCCGACCGAAGTCGTGCGGCCGTCCGATGTAGCCGGGAAGGGGCCGCCATGCACCATCGCGTGGCACACCTCGACGCCTGTCGGCCAGCCATTGGCGAGGATGCGGCCGGCCTTGCGTTCGAGCAGCGGGAGCAACCCGGCGGCGGCCGATTCGTCCTCGCCATCCATTTGCAGCGTCGCGGTGAGCTGGCCTTCGAGCCCGGCAATCACGTCTGCCACCTGGGCCAGGTCCCGGCAGCGCACGATGATCGACGATGATCCGAACACTTCGTGGCCAAGCGCGGCATCGGCGAGGAAGCTGTCGGCATCGGTCGCGAACAGCGCCGCCTGCGCCTGGCAGCCCTGTCCCACGGCGCCGCGCGCGATCAGTTGGACGGCATTATGGCCCTGCAGGGCGCCGACGCCTCGCTCGTAATTCGCGTGGATGCCCGCGGTCAGCATCTGCCCGGCGGCGGCGCCTTCCAGCGCCGCAGCGGCCGCGTTGGAGAAACGGTCGAGATCGGGTCCGGCGACCGCGATCAGCAGGCCGGGGTTGGTGCAGAACTGGCCGGCGCCCATCGTCAGCGAGCCGACGAAACCGGTCGCGATCGCTTCCGCGCGATTGCGGAGCGCGGCCGGGAACAGCAGGATCGGATTAATGCTGCTCATCTCGGCATAAACCGGGATCGGCTCAGGGCGCGACGCCGCAATCCGCATCAGCGCGAGACCACCACCGCGCGAGCCGGTGAATCCGACCGCCTTGATCCGCGGATCGGCGACGAGCGCGCCGCCAAGCTCGTTCGACGGGCCCGGCAGATAGGAGAAGACGCCTTCGTGCAGGCCGCAGGTCTGCACCGCGCTGCGGATCGCCCGCGCGACCAGCTCGCCGGTGCCGGGATGCGCCGGGTGCCCCTTGACCACCACTGGGCAGCCCGCCGCGAGCGCCGAGGCGGTATCGCCGCCGGCAACGGAGAAGGCGAGCGGGAAGTTGCTCGCGCCGAACACCGCGACCGGCCCAAGCGCGACATGGCGGCGGCGCAGGTCCGACCGGGGCATGGGCGTGCGGTCGGGCAGCGCCGGGTCGATCGTCGCGTGCAGCCAGTTACCGGTGCGCACGAACGTGGCGAACATCCTGAGCTGGCCGACGGTGCGGCCGCGCTCGCCTTCCAGCCGGGCGCGCGGCAGGCCGCTCTCCGCCATCGCGCGCACGATCAGCTCATCGCCGATCGCGAGGATCGCATTCGCGATCTCCTCCAGGAAGGCAGCGCGCGTCTCGAGATCGGTCGCGGAAAAGCTGGCGAACGCAGCATCGGCCAGCGCGCAAGCGCGATCCACGTGCTCCGCGCCTGCCGCGCTGAACTCGGGGCCGATCGCCTGTCCGTTCGAAGGGTCGAGCGCGGCAAAACGATCGTCGGTCGCGATATCGGCCGCGCCGATGAGGATGGATCCGGTGATCATGGGCGAGTCCTTCAGTGCGAGATGAGCTGGTCGTAGCCCACCTACATCGTATACGATTTTGGTCAACCCGACGGCCTCGTTTGCAGCATCGGCCGGCATTCCTGTAGGCGAGGCCCATGCGCGCCGACACACTTTGGACCAACGCCCGCCTGCTGACGATGGCGGCCGGATCGCCGGTCACCAACGAGCCGGGCGCGATCGCGGCGAAGGATGGGCGGATCGTCCATGTCGGCCCCGGCGACGTCGACGCGGAACGCGTGTTCGACTGCGAAGGTCGGCTGGTTACCCCCGGGCTGATCGATTGCCATACGCACCTCGTCTATGCCGGCAACCGCGCCACCGAGTTCGAGCTGCGGCTGAAAGGCGCGTCCTATGAGGAGATCGCGCGCGCCGGCGGCGGCATCGTCTCGACGATGCGGCACACGCGCGAGGCCAGCGAGGCGGCGCTGATCGAACAGGCCCTGCCCCGGCTTGATGCGCTGATTGCCGAAGGCGTGACGACGATCGAGATCAAGTCGGGTTATGGCCTCGACCTCGATTCCGAGCGCAAGATGCTGCGTGCTGCACGTTCGCTCGCAGAAGATCGGCCGGTGCGGGTCGCGACGACCTTCCTCGGCGCGCACGCGCTGCCGCCGGAATTCGCCGGGAGGGCAGATGCCTTTATCGACGCAGTCTGCGAAATGATCCCCGTCCTCGGCGGCCTGGCAGACGCGGTGGACGCTTTCTGCGAGGGCATCGGTTTTTCGTCGGAGCAGGTGGAGCGGGTGTTCGCGGCCGCGCGGAAGCAGGGCTTGCCGGTGAAGCTGCATGCTGAACAGCTGTCGAACCTGCACGGCGCGGCGCTGGCGGCCCGATACGGCGCGCTGTCGGCCGATCACCTCGAGCATCTGGACGAAGCCGGCGTCGCAGCGATGTCGCAGGCGGGAACAATCGCGACGCTGCTGCCCGGCGCCTATTATTTCACGCGCGAGACCAGGCTGCCGCCGATCGGGGCATTGCGCGCGGTCGGCGTGCCGATCGCGCTCGCGACCGACTGCAATCCGGGAACCTCGCCGATGACGTCGCTGCTGCTCGTCATGAACATGGCGGCAACGCTGTTCCGGATGACGGTGGAAGAGTGCCTGCTCGGCGTGACCCGCAACGCCGCCGCCGCGCTGGGACTGGCGGGCGAGGTCGGGACGCTGGAGCCCGGCAAGGCCTGCGACCTAGCGATCTGGGACGTGCGGGAGCCGGCGGAGCTGGTCTATCGGATCGGCTTCAACCCGCTTCACGCGCGGGTGTTCGGGGGCGGGATTACCGCCCTGCGGGCGTGAAGCGCGCGACCAGATCGTAGCGATCACCGGGAAAGGTCTGGCGGACATGGGTGACCGGCTCGCCGTTGCGCCAGGTGGTGCGGGCGAGGCGGAGGCAGGGCGTGCCGCGCGGAAGCTGGAGGCGCGCGGCGACATCGCCGGTCGCGCCGATTGCGGAAATACGATGCTCCGCCTCGCTCCACGGCACATGGTCGAGCAGCCAGATGCCGGGCGCGATGCTCTCGAACGGCTCGGCGCGCGCATCCGGGACAGCGGCGAGGCTGATCCAGCGCAGCTCATGTGCAAACGGGCCATCGATCGCATGGTGCACGCCTTCCACGCGCAGCAGGTTGGTGCCGGGGGCAAACACGCCCGCTTCTGCTTTCTCTTCGATCCGCGCGACCCGTTCGAAGCGATAGCCGCCGCCGCGGGCCGCGATAGCCGCGCCGATGTCCGGAATGTCGAGCACCGCGGCTTCGCTGTGCGGGTGGGCGACGAACGATCCGGCCTTGCGCCGCCGCTCGATCAGCCCGGCGCGGGCAAGCGAGGCGAGCGCCTTGCCGACCGTCGCGCGGGCGCAGCCATATTCGGCGACCAGCTCATGCTCGAACGGGATGCGCGCACCGGGGCGGAGCTCGCCCGAGCGGATGCGGTGTTCGAGGTCGGCGCGGATGCGCGCCTCGATCGTCATGCGGCGAGCAGCCTGGCGAGCGTTTTGCGGTAGCGCACGGCGATCCCGGCGCGCGACGTGTGCACGCCGCCGCTCACCACGCGCTCGCCGGCGCGCCAGACGCAATCGATAGCCCCGCGATTGCTGCCGAAGATCCAGCCGTCGAGCAACGCATCGCCGCGACGCTCGATCAGCGACGGATGCTCGGCATCGAGCGACACGATGTCGGCGGAATGGCCGACCGTTATGCCGAACGCGCCCTGCAATGCCTGCGCGCTGCCGGTCCCCGCCGCGCGGAACAACCGGCCGCCGACCGAAGGCTCGTCGGCAGTCGCGAGGCAGCCACGGGCGCGGTCGCGGAGCCGCTGGCTGTATTCGAGCTGGCGGAGCTCGGCGGCGACGTCGATCTGGATGTTGGAATCGGTGCCCGTCGCGAATCGGCCGCCGGCCTCAAGATAGCGCCGGGCCGGGAAGATGCCGTCGCCCAGATTGGCCTCGGTGACGGGGCACAGGCCGGCGACCGCGCCGCTCGCGGCGAGCGCGTCGGTCTCGGCCTCGGTCAGATGGGTCGAATGGACGAGGCACCAGCGCGCATCGACGCCGGCATTGGCGAGCAGCCACTCGACTGGGCGCGCGCCGAAATGCGCGACGCTTGCCTCGACTTCCCTGGTCTGCTCGGCCGCGTGGATGTGCACCGGCGCGCCGGGCCGGAGCGTCAGCAGGTGCGAAAGCTCGTCGGGCGTGACGGCGCGCAGCGAGTGCGGGGCGATGCCTAGCCGGTCGTCTTTGCGCAGCAGCTTCTCGCTTGCGTCGACCAGCCGCGCGAATCCGCCCAGGTCCGAGATGAAGCGGCGCTGGCCGGGCGCGGGCGGCGCGCCGCCGAAATCGGCATGAGCGTAGAAGACGGGCAACAGGGTGAGGCCGATGCCGGTCTGCCGCGCGGCCTCGACGATCGCCGCCGCCATGGCTTCGGGGGCGGCATAGCGCTGCCCGTCCGGCGCATTGTGCAGATAGTGGAACTCGCCGACGCGCGTGTAGCCGGTCTCCAGCATCTCGGCATAGGCCTGGGCGGTGATCGCGGCGATGTCGTCGGGATCGAGCCGGTCGAGGAAGCGGTACATCAGCTCCCGCCAGCTCCAGAAATCGTCGTGGGGCCTGCCGCGCTGCTCGGTCAGTCCCGCCATGCCGCGCTGGAAGCCGTGGCTGTGGACATTGCCCTGGCCAGGAATGGCGATTGCGTGGCGCTCGTCGCCGGTAGCGGGCTCCGCATCCGGCTCGACGCTCGCGATCCGGCCGCCCTCCAGGCGCACGCGCACCCGGTCGGCCCAGCCTTGGGGCAGCAATGCCGTTTCGAACCAAAGCTGCGTCATCGGGGTCTCCTCGCGATTATTATGACTAGACATATTCGCCGCGCGCGGCAAGATTGCGCCCATGCTCACGCCCGGTTCGGTCTCGCTCGCTGAGTGGCGCAACATCTATGACGGCGGCGCGGTCGCGCTCGATCCGGCCTGTGCGGCCCGGATCGACGAGGGCGCCGCGGCAGTGGAGCGCATCGTCGCCAGGGGCGAGCCGGTCTATGGCATCAACACCGGCTTCGGGAAGCTGGCGAGCGTGCGCATCGCGGACGCGGATCTGGCGACGCTCCAGCGCAACATCGTGCTGAGCCATGCCGCAGGGGTCGGCGACCCGATGCCGGCGCCCGTCGCGCGGCTGATGATGGCGCTAAAGCTCGCCAGCCTGGCACAGGGCGCGTCGGGCGTGCGACCGGCGACGACCGATCTTCTCGCGGCGATGATCGAATGCGATCTGGTGCCGGTGATCCCGGCGCAAGGCTCAGTCGGCGCGAGCGGCGATCTTGCCCCGCTGGCCCATCTTGCTGCGACGATGATCGGTGTCGGCGAAATCTGGGTTTCCGGCGAGCGCCGGCCCGCCGCTGCCGCGCTGGAAGGCGCGGGCCTCACGCCGCTGGCGCTCGGGCCCAAGGAAGGGCTGGCGCTGCTGAACGGCACGCAATTTTCCTGCGCCTATGCGCTTGCCGGGCTGTTCGAGGCGGAGCGGCTGTTGCAGGCGGCGCTGGTCACAGGCGCACTGTCGACCGAAGCGGCGCGCGGGTCCGACACGCCGTTCGATCCCCGCATTCACGCGCTTCGTCGCCAGCGCGGGCAGATTGAAGTCGCCGCGGCGCTCAGGACGCTGGTTGCGGGCTCGGCGATCCGCGAATCGCATCGCGACGGCGATACCCGCGTGCAGGACCCGTACTGCCTGCGTTGCCAGCCGCAGGTCATGGGGGCGGTGCTCGACCTGCTGCGCCAGGCGGCGGCGACCTTGGCCGACGAAGCGAACGGCGTCTCTGACAACCCGCTGATCTTCGCCGATACCGACGAGGCGCTATCGGGCGGCAACTTCCATGCGGAGCCGGTCGCGTTCGCCGCCGACATGATCGCACTGGCCTTGTGCGAGATCGGCTCGATCGCCGAGCGGCGGATCGCGATGCTGGTCGATCCGGCGCTGTCGGGCTTGCCGGCGTTCCTGACCCCCGCGCCGGGTCTGAACTCCGGCTTCATGATCCCGCAGGTGACGGCAGCGGCGCTGGTTTCCGAGAACAAGCAGCGCGCCTACCCGGCCAGTGTCGATTCGATCCCCACTTCGGCGAACCAGGAAGACCATGTCTCGATGGCCGCTCATGGCGCGCGCCGGCTGGTCGCGATGGCGGAGAATCTCGCGAACGTGCTCGGCATCGAGCTGCTGGCGGCGGCGCAGGGCTGCGATTTCCTGAACCCATTGACGTCCAGCGAGCCGCTGGAGCGCGCGCGGGCGGCAGTGCGCAAGGCCGTGCCGAAGCTGCAGGACGATCGCTATTTCCATCCCGACATGCTCGCCGCGACCCGGCTGGTCGCGAGCGGTGCGCTGGCTTCGGCCGCCGGCGTGGCGCTGCCCGAGGTCGCCGCGTGAGCGACTGGCTGACGATCCGCCGTGGCGACGCGCCGCTGATCGTCTCGGTGCCCCATGCCGGGACCGAAATACCGGCGGACGTGGGAGCCGCCCTCGTCTCCCCCTGGATCGGGCGTCAGGACGCCGACTGGTATGTCGACCGTCTCTATGCCTTCGCAGCCGACTTGGGCGCGACGACCGTGGCGACCTCGATCTCGCGCAGTGTCGTCGACGTGAACCGCGACCCGTCGGGCGCGTCGCTCTATCCGGGGCAGGCGACGACGGAGCTGTGCCCGACCACCAATTTCGACGGCGAGCCATTGTGGCGGGAAGCACCGGACGAGGTAGAGATCGCCCGCCGGGTGGAGACATACTTCCAGCCCTACCACGCGACCCTTGAGAGCGAGATCGCGCGGCTGCGTGCGATGCATCCGGCAATCGTCCTCTACGAAGCCCATTCGATCCGCAGCATCGTGCCTCGCCTGTTCGACGGCGAGCTGCCGCAGTTCAACATCGGCACCAATAGCGGGAAGAGCTGTTCGCCGGCACTTACGGCCGTGGTTGCTCAGGCGTGCTCCGGCGAAGGCCGGAGCGCTGAACTCACAAGGCTCCGGCCTTTGCCGGAGCACAGCGTAGTCATTGACGGCCGCTTCAAGGGCGGCTGGACCACGCGCCACTATGGCCGGCCCGAACAGGGCTTGCACGCGATCCAGATGGAATTGGCGATGCGCGGCTATCTGGACGAACCCACCGCCTTCACCCCCGAGACCTGGCCCGTACGCTACGACGACGCGCGCGCGGCCCGGATGCGCGAGACGCTCGCCCACGTGCTCGGCGCCTGCATCGCCTTTGCGAAGGAACAAGCATGAGCCGCCTCGACAATAGCCGCCACATTCGCGCGCCGCGTGGGCCCGAGCTCAACGCGAAGAGCTGGCTGACCGAAGCGCCGCTCAGGATGCTGATGAACAATCTCGACGACGAGGTTGCCGAGAACCCGCAAGAGCTGGTCGTCTATGGCGGTATCGGCCGCGCCGCGCGCGACTGGGAGAGCTTCGACCGCATCGCCGCGGTGCTGAAGCGGCTGGGCGACGAGGAGACGCTGCTGGTCCAGTCCGGCAAGCCGGTCGGCGTGTTCCGCACCCACCGCGATGCGCCACGCGTGCTGATCGCCAACTCCAACCTCGTGCCGCGCTGGGCCGATTGGGATCATTTCAACGAGCTCGATCGCAAGGGCCTGATGATGTACGGCCAGATGACGGCCGGCAGCTGGATCTATATCGGTACCCAAGGCATCGTCCAAGGCACGTACGAGACCTTCGTCGAGGTCGGGCGGCAGCATTATAGCGGCGACCTCTCCGGCCGCTGGATCCTGACTGCGGGGCTCGGCGGCATGGGCGGCGCGCAGCCGCTCGCGGCGGTGATGGCCGGCGCCTCGTGCCTCGCCGTCGAATGCCAGCCGAGCCGGATCGAGATGCGGCTGAAGACCCGCTATCTCGACCGCGCCACCGACAGCCTCGACGAGGCGCTAGAGCTGGTCACGACCGCAAAGGAGCCGATCTCGGTCGGCCTGCTCGGCAATGCCGCCGACATCTATCCGGAGCTGGTGCGCCGCGGCGTGCGGCCCGACGTCGTCACCGACCAGACTTCCGCGCACGATCCGGTCAACGGCTATCTGCCGAAGGGCTGGACGCTCGACCGCTGGATGCGTGAGCGCGAGAGCGATCCGAAGGGGGTCGAGCACGCCGCCAAGGCCTCGATGGCGGAGCATGTCCGCGCAATGCTCGATTTCTGGAAGGCGGGCGTGCCGACGCTCGATTACGGCAACAATATCCGTCAGATGGCGAAGGACGAAGGCGTTGCGGACGCGTTCGCTTTCCCGGGCTTCGTGCCCGCCTATATCCGCCCGCTCTTCTGCCGCGGGGTGGGGCCATTCCGCTGGTGTGCGCTCTCCGGCGATCCGGAGGACATCTACAAGACCGACGCCAAGGTGAAGGAGCTGCTGCCCGACAATGCGCACCTGCACCGCTGGCTCGACATGGCGAAGGAACGGATCGCCTTTCAGGGCTTGCCGGCGCGCATCTGCTGGGTGGGCCTGGGCGACCGTCACCGGCTCGGCCTCGCCTTCAACGAGATGGTCCGCTCGGGCGAGCTGAAGGCGCCGGTCGTGATCGGCCGCGATCACCTCGATTCCGGCTCGGTCGCCAGCCCCAACCGCGAGACCGAGGCGATGCGCGACGGTTCCGACGCCGTCTCCGACTGGCCGCTGCTGAACGCGCTCCTCAACACCGCAAGCGGCGCGACCTGGGTGTCGCTGCACCATGGCGGCGGTGTCGGCATGGGCTATTCGCAGCACGCCGGCATAGTCATCGTCGCAGACGGCACCGACGAGGCCGCAGCGCGGCTGGAACGCGTGCTGTGGAACGACCCCGCAACCGGCGTCATGCGCCACGCCGATGCGGGATATGAGATCGCGGTGGAATGTGCGCGGGAGAAGGGGTTGGACCTGCCGAGTTTGTGAGCGGGCGTCAGTCGCCCGTCACCTCGCCATCATCGTCGGAGAGCTTCGCTTTCACGCGGCGCTTGCGAACTTCTTGTATGATATCCTCAATTGCATAAAGGGCATCGAACCCCTCTTTGGCCTTGCCGTTGGTCTCGTCTGGATCGGCCGCGAACAAAGCCTTTGCTTTCGCCGCCAGCGCGATCAGGTCCGTGTAACGCTCATCGCCTAGCTTCTTGCGAACGATGCCGAAGCTATCCACCAACTCGCCAAAATACGTGTCGATATTGCGCTTGGGCAACAGACCAGAGTCGTCGATAAATTTGGGTGCCTTGAGGATCATGGAACCGAGCAGGTCATAGATTTCACTCAGGCTCGCCGGAATATAAGGCCTCGGATTGGCGTAGGGGCTGCGATAGCCAGTCATTGCTTCTTCTCCGGTCGGGGGATCGCGTAGGTGTAGGTTCCGCCGAGCTGCCGGGGACGAATAATAATGACGATCGACGGCTTGAAATCGGTGGCGAAAAAATCTCGAATCTGAGCGGTTTTGATTGTCTTTTGGGTCAGCGAAACATCAAATGCGACGTTCGCAACGCGCGCGTCCGGCCGGCGATAGGTAAGCTCCGTCGCGGAGCTGTTATTTTCGCGACGATTCACCCGCACTGGCCCTTTTCCTGCCGAGTCGATGCCAAACCGATTAAGGCGCTGACGGAGCTCGATACGCACATGTCGGTCGATAAAATTGCCTATCGCTTCAGGGTTCGATAATCGGACTCTTAAGTTCCCAGCGCGCAATCGCCCTCGCGCGATTTCATAGGCTTTATCCGCCTCAGCCTGCATCAATCTGAGTGTTTCCACCTGCAGCGCCCGGGGATCGCCTTTCTTACGCAGAAGTGCAGCAGCCAACTCGAAGCGTAAGTTGTTGAGCTGATTCATCTGGCCTTCGAGCGTTTGCGGAAAACCCACCGACTCCAAGCGATAATCCGGGTCCACGGTCGTGATCTGGCGGATCAACGTATCTGTCAGATCGTTGGTCAACTCCGCGGTCAGCGCTTGTGCCGGGCCAGTGAAATCCAGCAGATTGTCCGCCACAGCGACGATCGCGCCGCCTGCCGTGTTCCGCAGCGACGGGAACACCTGCTCCAGCGTCATCGGTCGGATCAAGGCTTCATAGTTGCCCCCGCGCCGCATCGGTGGGCCGCCGCGCGGCGCCGCGACTTGCCGAAGGAGCGGATTGTCCTCGTCTGGATGATAGACCGCCTGGGTCAGCCGAGGCGGCGGCTCCGGCGCCGCCGGAGGCTTGTCCCTGTCGCCATCCGATGCCGAATTCTTCGGCCGCCGCTTGTCCGACACGACCACGCTTGCCAACGAGCGTGGGCCGCCCGGTGCGAAGGTGAAACGGCCATCGTCCGGATCGTGATAGGGATTGAACTTGAGCTCGCGGCCGTCCGCCGCGCGTGGCCGGGGCAAGCGCCCCGTTCTCAACCAATGGGAAAAGGCCCGCCGCTGCGCGCTTGCCGAACTGTCCATTGCGCCGCCCCGCCTGCTGATGCGGTGAGAACAGATCAGCAACATTCTCCTATTTGTCAAGTAAATTGAGCCGCTCGCGGCGAGTCGTGCCCCACGCGGGTTGGCAGCGGTTGTCGCCGGGAACCGCAGCCCATACCTTCAAACCATGTTGATTTCGCGGCGGGGGCTGATCGGGTCCGTGGCGGCGCTGGCGGTGACCGGGACGGCTCGGGCGCCGGCTGCGCTGGGGCCACTTGGATCGCTGGTCACTCCGAAACAAGAATCGGATATCGTGAAAGCGGCGCGGCGGGCGTTGGCGACGCATGGCGGCATGGCTGCGCAGCGCGACGTCGTGGGCGTCGCCGACTTCAGCCCGGCGTCGCGCGATCCGCGCTTTCACTTGGTCGATATGGCGAGCGGCCGGGTGTCGAGCTTTCTGGTCGCGCACGGACGCGGGTCCGATCCCGATCATTGCGGCTGGCTGAAGCGCTTCTCCAACGATCCGGGATCGAGCGCGACGTCGGACGGCGTCTATCTCACCGCTGGCGAATATCCGGGCAAGCATGGCCGCTCGATGCGGCTGAAGGGGCTCGACCCGACCAACGACAATGCCGAGCCGCGCGCGGTCGTGATGCACGGCGCCTGGTATGTGAGCCCCGAGATGGTCGCGGAGCACGGCAAGCTCGGGCGCAGCGAGGGCTGTTTCGCGTTCAGCGAGGCGGACCTGCCGCGCGTGCTCGAACGGCTCGGCCCCGGCCGGCTGATCACTGCCGGCAAATTCTGATCGGCGAATCGTCGCCGGCCTGATCCATGTGGGCGCATTCGCCCACAGCCTGCTGTTGAAAATGGAGCGTCCGAATCGCAGCTTGTGCGATATCGGGACAGTTAGCGGGGATTTGCATGCAGCAGCAGGATGAGTTCAGCTATCATTCTCAGCGGGCCACACATGAGCTCGATCTCGGCCTGACCGCCGATTCTGGCGCCGTCGCGCGCGCGCACCTCCAGCTCGCCTCGATGCACATGGAGCGGCTACGCGAGCTGGGCAGCGACGAGTCAGCCGCCGGCCCGTCCGCAGCCGACTAGCTTTCCACCACTAAAAAAGGGCGCCCATCGCAGGATGGACGCCCTTTTTCTGTCTCTGGGTTCGGATCAGGCCGCGGGCGGCACTTCGACCGTGTCGTTCGCGCCTTCCGGACGCGGGCGACGGGTGCGGCGACGCGGCGCCGGCTCTTCGCCCGAGGCCGCGTTGTCGACGGCAATGGCCGGCGGCAGGCGATCGGCGTCGAACGTTTCGGCCTGATCCTCGCGCGGGCGGCGCGGACGTCGGCCGCGGCGCTGATCGTCGTCGCCCTGCGGCGCGGACGCCTCGTTCGCCTGCGCTTCGCCGGCGGCTTCGGCCGGCTGCTCGGGCTGGCGCTCGCGGCGTTCGCCATCGCGGCGGAAGCCGTTGCGGTCGCCACGATCAGCCCGCTCTCCGCGGTCGCGATCATTGCGGTCGCGGTCGTTGCGGTCGCGCCGCTGGCCGGTGTCGCGCGATTCGAACTCGTCGCCGCCGTCCTCGCCCTCGAACTCCTCGTCGGAGCCGCTGCGCTGCGGGCGCTGGTCTTCGAACCGGGCGCGGGATTCGCTCAACACGCGGAAATAATGGTCCGCGAACTGCAGGTAATATTCGGTGGTGACGCGGTCGCCGGCCATCTGCGAATCGCGCGCAAGATTCTTGTATTTCTCGTGAAGCTGCTGGGCGTTGCCGCGGGCCCGGTTGTCGATGCGGTTGCCACCGCCACCGGGGCGTCCCGGATTGCCCTGCGGCCGCTGGCCGCCACGACCGCGACGGCGGCCGTTCTGACGATTGTCGATCAAGGGATGTCCTCTACTTCACCCAAAAACTTGTCCGTTCCGGCGCCGTCCAGTCCTTCTCGAACTTCTTCGGATGCGCGGCCCTGGGGAGCCGCGCCGCATGCGCAGGCTCACGCCATTCGCCAGCGCGGCCGGGTCTAACCGCGTCTTAGCTGTGGGGATGGGAGGCCCTTTTCGAACCGCCGTCGGGCGCCGCTTTCGAAAAACTGCCTTCCCCTCTGGGTCTTTATCTAGTGGTTCGCATTTCAAAAACCAAGAGCAAATTAACGGCCGAATCTTGCTGATCTGTGTCAATCGGCGACAAGGGCCAGGCACCGGTCCAGGCCCGCCAAGTCCTTGCGCGTGCCGGTCTTGAGCCCCTGTTCCACGGCAAGGGCGGCGACGCCTTCCGCCTGGCTCGATCCGATCTCCAGCGCCGCCAGGCCGTTCGCCGCGAGCAGGCGCGGAAGTTGCGGGACCAGAAGGCGATAATCATCGAGACCCTCCGGCCCGGCATAGAGCGCGGAGGCGGGTTCATGGACGGCCACATCGGGCGAGAGCACCGCGTCCGCTTCGACATAGGGCGGATTGCAAAGGATCAGGTCGAAGCGGGCGTCGAGAGCATCGCCCCAGTTCCCCTGCACGAAATGCGCACGACTGCCGAAGCCGAGCCGATCGGCATTGCCGCGCGCGACGTCCAGTGCCGCCGCCGATCGGTCGACGCCCACGCCCCAGGCATGCGGCCATTGGTCGAGGCTCGCGAGCAGCAGCGCGCCTGAGCCGGTGCCGAGGTCGAGGACGCGCGCGGGAGCGCGGCCACGGAAATGGTCGATCGCCGCCTCGATCAGCGTCTCGGTGTCAGGCCGGGGGATCAGCACCGCGGGCGTGACGTGCAGGTCGAGCGTCCAAAAGCTCTTGGTGCCGGTGATATAGGCGACCGGCTCATGCGCCAGACGGCGGCGGATCAGCGGTTCGAAACCGGAGGGGACGGAACGCTCGGGACCGAGCAGCAGCGCCTCGCGCGAAATGCCGAGCGCGTGGGCGAGCAGGAGCTCGGCGTCCAGCCGCGGGGTGGGGGAGATGGGGGTGAGAAGGTGGGTGGCGCGGGCCAACTCCCCTCCCGCTTGCGGGAGGGGCTGGGGGTGGGCACTGTCAGGCTCCGACGCGGTGTGGGACACTGATCCCACCCCTAACCCCTCCCGCAAGCGGGAGGGGACTTACCCATTCAGATTCGCCAGCTTTTCCGCCTGGTCCTCCGCGATCAGCGCCTCGATCAGCTCGTCCATATGACCTTCGAGGATTTCGGGCAGGCGGTGGAGCGTCAGGTTGATGCGGTGGTCGGTCACACGGCCTTGCGGGAAATTGTAGGTGCGGATGCGCTCCGAACGATCACCCGAGCCCACCATCGACTTGCGCGCGCCGGCGCGTTCGTTGTGCAGCCGCTCGCGCTCCATTTCGTAGAGGCGGGTGCGCAGCACTTTCAGCGCCTTGGCCTTGTTTTTGTGCTGCGACTTCTCGTCCTGCTGGATCACGACCAGACCGGTCGGCAGGTGCGTGATACGCACGGCGGAGTCGGTGGTGTTGACCGACTGGCCGCCGGGTCCGGACGAGCGGTAGATGTCGATGCGCAGGTCCTTGGTCTCGTCGATATGGACGTCGACGTCCTCGGCCTCGGGCAGCACCGCGACGGTGGCGGCAGAGGTGTGGATGCGGCCGCCGCTCTCGGTCGCGGGCACGCGCTGGACACGGTGGACGCCGCTTTCGAACTTCAGCCGCGCGAACACGCCCTGGCCGGTCACGCTTCCCACCACTTCCTTGTAGCCGCCCAACTCCGACGGGCTGGCCGAGATCAGCTCGACGCGCCAGCCGCGATCCTCGGCATAGCGCTGGTACATGCGGAACAGGTCGCCCGCGAACAAAGCCGCCTCGTCGCCGCCGGTGCCGGCGCGGATTTCGAGCATCGCCGCGCGCTCATCGGCGGCATCCCTGGGAAGCAGCTTGACCGCCAGATCGCGCTCCGCCGCCGGCAACCGCTCGCGGATCGACGCCGCTTCCTCGACCGCCATGTCGCGGATGTCGGGATCATTGTCGTTCGCCATGTCGGCGAGCACGTCGAGCTCGGCACGCAGCCGCCGCACCTCGCCCGCCGCCGCCGCGACCGGCTCCAGCTCCGCATATTCCTTCGACACGGCGACGAACCGCTCGGCGGCAAGCTCGCCGGACGCCATCAGCGCCTGCAACTCGTCCCGCCGCGCCTCGATCTGCGCGATCCGTTCGGGGGAGATGGTGGTCATGCCGAAGCCTGTTCGATCCAGGCAGGCAGTTTATTCAATAGCTTAGTGTCGAAGTTAGTGACGGGAAAGCTCTCAAGTTCAGAATATGACCCCTGGGCGCGGATCAGTACGCGGCCTTTCAGGTTCATATATTCTTCGTGCTGCAGCAGCAGTATGACTTTGGGCGACTGGCGCGCGGCGCGTTCAAACCGTTTCCCTCTTTTGCCCGAAGCAATCACAGAACAGGGGACTCCGGTTCTACGAATCTGCGAAGCAAGCTTTGCCGAGTACTCGATTGGTCGCTCACCAGAAAGTCGATCGTCGTCGACTATGATCACTTCGACACGTTCCGCGGGCGGGGTCTCAATCAGCATCGCCAGCCGCTCGATTCCCGCCGCCCAGCCGACGGCGGGCGTGTGCGGGCCGCCGAGGGTTTCGATCAGACCGTCATAGCGCCCGCCGCCCAGCACCGTGCCTTGGGCACCGAGGCGGTCGGTGACGAACTCGAACGCGGTGTGCCGGTAATAGTCGAGACCGCGCACCAGGCTCGGATTGCGCGTCCAGGCGACGCCTGCGGCGTCGAGGCCCTTGGTGACCGCCTCGAAGAATGCACCCGCCTCGCTGGTCAGCACGTCGTCGATCGACGGCGCGGCGTCGGCAATCGGACGATCGCGCGGGTCCTTGCTGTCGAGGATCCGCATCGGGTTGCGCTCCAGCCGGTCCAGGCTCTCCTGCGACAGCTCGCCGCGATGCGCGTCGAAGTGGCGGACGAGCGCATCGCGCCAGGCGGCACGCGTCTCGGAATCGCCCAGCGTGTTCAGCTGCAGCGTCACGCCGTCGCTCACGCCCAGCTCCTTGAGCAGCTGGTCGGCCATCACCAGCAGCTCGACATCGGCGGCCGGCTCCGCCGCGCCGATCACTTCGGCGTCGAGCTGGTGGAACTGCCGGAACCGCCCCTTTTGCGGCCGCTCGTAGCGGAACAGTGGGCCGTGCGTAGCGACCTTCAGCGGCGCATATTGCTGCCAGCCTTCGGTCAGGTAGGCGCGCGCGATGCCGGCGGTAAATTCCGGCCGCAGCGTCAGCGAATCCCCGCCGCGATCCTCGAAACTGTACATTTCCTTCGAAACCACGTCGGTGGTTTCGCCGAGCGAGCGCGCGAACACGGCCGTCGCCTCGAACACCGGCACTTCGACGCGCTGGAACGCATAGAGCTTGCGCACGCGGTCGAACGTGTCGACCACATGCTGGAAGCGCAGTGCCTGCTCGCCAAGCATGTCCTGCGTGCCGCGGATCGGGCGGGGAGTTTCGATCTTTGCCATGGAGCCGCGCTCTCTATGCGAGGTCGTGCGCTTTCGCTAGCGTCCGCGCACCAAGGGGAGGCGCATGCGACCGATCGGCAATGTTGTAGCGCCCAAGCGCTTCCTCGCGTTCATCGCCCTGCTCACGATCGCGACCTGGCTGGCTTCGCGCGACGTCCCGTTCGAGCGCGCCGCGATGATCGGCTTTGACATCGCCGCGTTTGGCTTCCTGCTGATGATCGCGCCGCTGTTCAGCCGCCGCGACTCCGCCCATATGCGCGAAAGCTCGCGACTGAATGACGCCAACCGCGCGACGTTGCTGGTCGTCTCGGGCGCGGTGATCGTCGCGATCCTGGTCGCCGTCGGATCGGAAGTGACGCAGAAAGATCAGCTCCACGGCGCCGCCAAGGCGCTGGTGATCGGCACGCTGGCGCTCGCCTGGCTGTTCTCCAACGCGGTTTATGCCCTCCATTACGCGCACGTCTTCTACCTGCAGGATGGCGGCACGAAGCGGGACCAGGGCGGGCTCGAATTTCCCGGCCGCGGCGATCCGGACTACGCGGATTTCTTCTATTTCGCCTTCACGCTCGGCATGACGTTCCAGACCTCCGACGTCGGCATCTGCAGCCGCCGGATGCGTCAGATCGTGCTGATGCACTGCATAGCCGCGTTCGTGTTCAACATCGGCGTGCTGGCGTTCACGATCAACGTGCTCGGCGGCGGGGGATGATGTAGCCGTTCCGTCATTCCCACTTTCGCGGGAGTGACGAAGAAGGTAGCGGAAGCGTTATGAAACTACTGATCCCGTTCGCCTTTCTCCTTACCTCACCCGCCTTCGCCGACGTTCCGGTTGCGAGGGACGTGCTTTTCCAGGGCACAATGCAGCTCCAGGTCGATTTGCGCGACGTGAAGCAGGGAATCTTCCGCATCCATCAAACGATCCCGGTTTCCGGGCCGGGGCCGATGGTGCTGCTCTATCCGAAGTGGAAGCCGGGCAACCATTCGCCCTCGGGTCAGATCGAGAATCTCGCCGGCCTGAAGCTCAGCGCAGGCGGCAAGCCGGTCACCTGGCGCCGCGATCCGATCGACATGTTCGCCTTCCATGTCGACGTGCCCGCCGGGGCGACCGAGATCGAAGCCGAGTTCCAGTATCTCTCGCCGCAAAAGGGCGGCGCGGGCGGACGGCGCGTGTTCGGGCCGTCGATGGCGAACCTGCAGTGGGAATCGGTGTCGCTGTATCCAGCCGGCTATTACGTCCACAACGTGCCCGTCCGCGCCAGCGCGACCTATCCGGCGGGCTGGACGGGCTTCACCGCGCTTCGCGGTCAGCAGCGGGGCACGACGGTCACTTACGACCAGGTGCCCTATGACATCCTGGTGGATTCGCCGGTTTATGCCGGCGCCTATACGAAACAGGTTCAGCTGGACCCGCAGGTCACGTTCGACATCGTCGCCGATTCGCCGTGGCAGACGGCGATCACGCCGGAGCAGGTGGCGCTGCACAAGACGCTGGTGCAGCAGGCCGACAAATTGTTCGGCACGCGCCATTACGATCATTACGATTTCCTCGTCGCGCTGTCCGACTATCAGTCCGGCGACGGGCTCGAGCATCACCGCAGTTCCGAGAACACGCTGGATGCCGACCTGCTGACCGATTGGGACGCCAACCTTTACGATCACTACGTCGTCGCGCACGAATATACGCACAGCTGGAACGGCAAATTCCGGCGGCCGGCGGACCTGTGGACGCCCGATTACAACCAGCCGATGCGGGACAGCCTGCTCTGGGTCTACGAGGGCCAGACGCAGTTCTGGGGCGACGTGCTGTCGGCGCGGTCCGGCTTGTGGTCGAAACAGGCCTATCTCGATTTCCTGGCCAATGTCGTCGCGCGCTACAGCGAGGGCATGCCGGGCGTGACCTGGCGGCCGGTGCAGGACACGACCAGCCAGCCGATCATCACCGACCACGGACCGGGCGGCGCCTGGCCGAGCTGGTTCCGCAGCGCCGATTACTATCGCAACGGCGAGCTGTTCTGGATCGAGGCGGACGCGACGATCCGCAAGCTGACGAACGGCAAGAAGAGCATGGACGATTTCGCCAAGCTCTTCTTCGGCGTGGAGCCGGGCCAATGGGACCACGAGCTGACCTACCGGTTCGACGATGTTGCCGCCGCGCTGAACCAGATCGCCCCTTATGATTGGGCCGGGTTCCTGCGCTCGCGGCTCGATTCGACCGATCCTGCGATCAACCGCAGGACCGTCGAAGCGGCGGGCTATCGGCTGGTGTTCGGGGACAAGCCCACCGACTCCTCGAAGAAGCAGCTCGCCAAGGCCAAGGTTGACGACTTCTATTATTCGGTCGGGCTGAACCTCTCGAAACAGGGCGAGATCAAGGACGTGCTGTGGGACGGCCCCGCCTTTCGCGCCGGCATCCGCCCGACCGAGACGGTCCTCGCGGTCAACGACGCCGCCTATGACGCCGACGCGATGGCGCGGGCGATCACCGACGCGAAGCGGGGCGCCGGGCCGATCCGGCTGGTCGTCAAATCCGACGATCGCTATCGCGACGTGACCATCGACTATCGCGGCGGCTTGCGCTACCCGCGCCTCGAAAAAATCGGCACCGGAGAGGGTGCGCTGGACAGGCTGCTCGCGCCTAGGTGAGCTGCCCCTTCAGTTTTCGAGACAAAAACATGAACATCGACCTGATTCCGTGCGGCGACGAACCGCCGCACAACCTGAACGTCATCATCGAAGTGCCGGTCGGCGGCGAGCCGGTGAAATACGAGTTCGACAAGACGTCGGGCGCGCTGTTCGTCGACCGCATCCTGCACACGCCGATGCGCTATCCGGCGAACTATGGTTTCGTGCCGCACACGCTGTCACCGGACGGCGATCCGCTCGACGCGCTTGTGATCGCACGCTCGCCCTTCATTCCGGGTTGCGTGGTCAAGGCCCGCCCGATCGCAGTGCTGAACCTGGAAGACGAGCATGGCGGCGACGAGAAGCTGGTCTGCGTGCCCGTCGATTCGACCTTTCCCTATTACAGCGACGTCGGCGAGCGCGGGGACTTGCCCTCGATCGTGATGCAGCAGATCGAGCACTTCTTCACCCACTACAAGGATCTGGAGAAGGAGAAGTGGGTGCGCGTCGGCCAATGGGGCGGTGCGGAAGATGCGCGCCGGATCGTGGTTGAAGCGGTCGAGCGCGCCAAGGCGGCGAAGGGCGCTTAAGCAAAGCCCCTCCCCTTCAGGGGAGGGGTTGGGGTGGGGCCGACGCGGGAGCAAGTCCCGCGTCGGCGGTCGTGGCGCGAGCGCCACGCCGGCCGGCTTCGCGCGAGTCTGGCACCGGCGCGGCGCCAGCCGCGCTTCAGCGCGGCGCCATCCGGATGGCCCCGTCCAGCCGCACGTCCTCGCCGTTGAAATAGCCGCACTCGATCATCGTCAGCGCAAGCTGGGCATATTCGTCCGGCCGGCCGAGCCGCTTCGGAAACGGCACCGAGGCGGACAGCGCATCCCGCACATTCTGCGGAGCGCCCGCGAGCAACGGCGTGTCGAAGATGCCGGGCAGGATCGTGTTCACGCGAATGCCTTCGCTCATCAGGTCGCGGGCGATGGGCAGCGTCATGCCGACCACGCCGCCCTTCGACGCCGAATAGGCGGCTTGGCCCATCTGTCCGTCTTCGGCGGCCACAGACGCGGTGTTGACGATCGCGCCGCGCTCTCCGTCCTCCAGCGGATCGAGCGTCAGCATGCCTGCGGCGGACTTGGCGATGCAGCGAAAGGTGCCGACCAGGTTGATCTGGATCAGCCAGTTGAACGCATCCAGCGGGAAGTGCTTGATCGAGCCGTCTTCCTTCGACCGGCTGGCGGTCTTGATCGCATTGCCGGTGCCGGCGCAGTTGACGAGCACCCGCTCCTGGCCATGCGCCGCGCGTGCCTTGGCAAAGCCGGCGTCGACCGACTCGTCCGACGTCACGTTCACTTCGCAGAACACGCCGCCGATCTCACGCGCGACATCCTCACCCTTGCCCGCCTGAAGGTCGAAAATCGCGACCTTCACGCCCTTGGCGGTAAGCGCTCGCGCAGTCGCGGCCCCAAGCCCCGAGGCACCGCCGGTGACCACGGCTGCGATGTCATTTCCCAGTTTCATCTGCTTCGCTCTCCTTTAGCCCCTCCCCTTCAGGGGAGGGGTTGGGGTGGGGAATGTAATCGAATGATGCGGAGCAAGGACCAGCCCCACCCCCACCCCCTCCCCTGAAGGGGAGGGGCTTCCCTACAGCCGCTCGACGATCGTCACATTGGCGACGCCGCCGCCTTCGCACATCGTCTGCAGCCCGTAGCGGCCGCCGCGCGCCTTCAACGCGTTCAAGAGCGTCGCCATCAGCTTGGTGCCCGACGCGCCGAGCGGGTGGCCGAGCGCGATTGCGCCGCCATGCACGTTCAGTCGCTCCGGGTCGGCGCCCACATGCTTCAGCCAGGCGAGCGGCACCGGCGCGAACGCCTCGTTGACCTCGTATAGATCGATATCCTCGATCCGCAGCCCCGCGCGTTTCAGTGCCTTGTCGGTCGCGAACAGCGGCTCTTCCAGCATGATCACCGGATCGCCCGCGGTGACGGTCACATTGTGGATGCGCGCGAGCGGCGTCAGATTGTGCGCCTTCAACGCGGCTTCGGACACGATCAGCACGGCAGAGGCGCCGTCGCAGATCTGGCTGGCGCTCGCGGCGGTGATCGCGCCGCCTTCCTGCAAGAGTTTCACGCCGGCAATGCCCTCCAGCGTCGCGTCGAAGCGAATGCCTTCGTCCACCCGGTGGGACTCGGTCCCTTCCGGCGTCTCGATCTCCAGCGCCACGATCTCGTTATCGAAGCGCCCGGCCTCGGTCGCGGCCTTCGCTTTCTGGTGACTGGAGAGCGCGAAGCGGTCCAAATCATCCTTCGAAAAGCCGTGCTTCCTGACCATCATCTCGGCGCCCATGAACTGGGACCATTGGACGCCCGGATATTTCGCCTCGAGTCCGGGCGACTTGTAGGTGCCGAGCCCTTCCTTGGCGTGGAAGGCGACCGTCGAGCCCATCGGCACCCGCGTCATGGATTCGACGCCGGCCGCGATCACCACGTCCTGCGTGCCGGACATGACGGCCTGCGCCGCGAACTGCATCGATTGCTGGGACGATCCGCACTGGCGGTCGATGGTGACGGCGGGCGTGCGCTCGCCCAGATGCTTTGCCGCCAGCACCGCGTTGCGGCCGACCTGCACCGCCTGCTGGCCGCCCTGCATCACGCAGCCCATGATCACGTCCTCGACTGCGCCGCCGTCGATCCCGGCGCGCTCGACCAGCGCATCGAGCACCGAGGCCGCCATGTCGACCGGATGCCAGCCCGCAAGCCTGCCGCCGCGCTTGCCGCCCGCGGTCCGCACTGCCTCGACGATATAGGCCTCGGCCATCGCTCCACTCCCGTTTGTCCGTGTGCGTCCTGCATCGCGCATCGCGGCAGCGCGGGCAAGCAGGAATTGACGTTTACGTTAGGGAGAGGATCGGCCGGTCAGCGATTGGTGTGGCCAAGCTTCCGGTCGGTTGCGCCGCCGACGGCTGTGGCGTCGTTCTCGACATCGCCTTCCATCGTGTTCTCGCCTTCCAGCTCTTCCGGGTCCTCGCCGGTCAAGAAAGCGCCTTTCGACTGGCCGATGCCGGGATTGCGATCGAGGTCGCTCTGGAACGGGCTCTTGCCCTTGTCGTGCTTGCTGTCGGTCATGGGCTTGTCCTCACTGGATGCTGGGAAGCGCCTTGCGGCAATCGTCGGCGCATTCGTGGCACATCGTCGCGCAGAGCTTGCAGTGGGCGTGCTCGTGCTTTGCGCATTCCTCCGCGCACAGCTCGCAGGCGCGGATGCAGGTCTCGACCTGCGCGCGGAGCATCGCGATGTTCTGCCCCGCGCGCCGCGTGGCGAGCCGCGCCGTCGCAGCACAGATATCGGCGCAGTCGAGGCAGGTTCGGATGCACTCCGTCATGTCCATGTCTTCGGCGATGCACGCATCCGCACAGGACGTGCAGAAGAGCGAGCAGAGCATCGCGTGCCGGGCTGCCGTCGCAAGCTCTACATTGACGTTGCCGGCGACGTCGGGGTGAAGCGCGATCATCTTTTCTAGTGACATTCTGTCCTCCTGCCCGGTCAACGAACGAGAGCGCTTCGGGTTGATTGGCGAAGCGGAACGAGCCTTCTCGACTTCGCTCGAAGCGAACGGCATTCACGGCGAATGACCGTCGCCGATGCCGTGCTCGCCCGCCGTTCCGTTCGCGGATTTCTCGACACGCCCATCGACCCGGCGCTGATCCGGCGGCTGGTGGAGCTGGCGGCAAGGGCGCCTTCGGGCGGCAATCTCCAGCCCTGGCACATCGACGTGATCGGCGGCGCCCCGCTCGCGGCGTTCAAGCGCGAGATCGCCGCCCGGATCATGGCCGGAGAGAAGGAGGAGCCCGCCTACGACATATATCCGCTCGAGCTCGACAATCCCTACAGGACACGGCGGTTCGAGATCGGCGAAGCGATGTATGGCCATATCGGCATCCCGCGCGAGGACCGGGCAGCGCGGCGGAGCTGGTTCGCGCGCAACTTCGCGTTTTTCGGCGCGCCGGTCGGCCTGTTCTGCACGGTCGGACGCGGCATGGGGCCGCCGCAATGGTCCGACCTCGGCATGTATCTGCAAACCCTGATGCTGCTGATCGTCGATGCCGGCCTTGCCTGCTGCCCGCAGGAATGCTGGGCGATGTACCCGGACACCGCGACTCGCTTCCTCGGCACGCCCCCTGAGCGGATGCTCTTCTGCGGCATGGCGATCGGCCATGAGGACACGCGCGAGCCCGCCAACCAGCTCCGCAGCAGTCGCGCGCCGATCGACGAATGGGCGCGCTTCAGGTTCGACTAGGTATCACAGTGCCAGTCATACCCACTTTCGCGAGGATGACTCCTTTCGACCCTTGACGGACATCACCGGGACGATGGGCTTGGACGAAAGCACTTTCGTTCCCGTGCCTCGCAGCTTACGTCTTTGGATATGACACTCTGGCAGAGGCACGCGCTCTTCTTTGCGCTTCCCACAATAATTGCCACGACTCTGATGCTGGCGGCTTCCAATTACGGCGCTCCAGACGGGCTCATAAATGTCAGTGCCGTCTGTGTCGTTGTCGCGATAGGATACGCTTCCCTCAGCTTCAGTCGATGGTTGAGAGCGCGGCGAGCGCACTCGAAAGCAGCCATATGGCTGTCAGTAGTTGGGATCGTCGGCTTTGTTGCGGGACTTGCGACGCGGCAGCCGGTGCTCACTGCTCTGGGCGGCCTGACGAACGTCGCGGTGGGCGTTTACCTAGCGGGGTTCTTTGCGCGCTGGTCCGAACGGCTGAAGCAAAGGCGCTGAGCTGCGAGCGTCCGACGTCAGCTTTCCACCCATTGCGGACGTTCCAATCTTATGAGCTCACGACTTAATCGCGGACGGCGGCGATCATCTCCTCGATTGACGCGAATTTCTCGCGGGGACTCCCGTCGCGGGCGCGCGCGGCTTCGGCAGCCTCGATTTTCTGCCAGTCGCGGAACGTGACGACGTCGGCGCCGCGGCTTGCGAGCAGCGCGTCGAGTCCGTCCGGCCCGGCCTTGCCGCTGTCGTCCGCTGTGTCCGCGACGATCAGGTCCACCACCGCATAGCCGTCCGGCCGGTTGGTGCCGATCGTGCCCGTCGGCCCGCGCCGCGCCCAGCCGACGCAATAGAGCCCGGGCAGGATGCGCCCATCGCTGTTGGCAAACCGGCCGCGGCCATGTTCGTACGGAACGCCGTCGATCGGCGGCGTCTTGTAGCCGATACAGCTGACCACCAGCGTCGCCGGCACGACATAGGTCTCGCCGGTCGGCATCGAACGCAGCTCGTCATCCAGCCGTGTGCGCTCGACGATCACGCGCTCGGCGCGGCCGTCGCCTTCGATCGCGACCGGCATCGCGAAGAAGTCGAAGTCGATCGCGACCGGCTTGCCCGACAGAGGCGCGACGGCGAACTCGCGCAGGTGCGCGACCGACTTGCGCATGCCGGGCTCGAGCAGCGCGTCGGCGCCGGGTTCGGGAAAGTCGGCGAGGTCGACGCGCGGCTGCGCGCGTTCGAGGTGGCCGAGTTCGCCCAGTTCCTTCGGCGTCATCGCGATCTGGTGCGGGCCGCGGCGGCCGAGCAGGGTCACGCGGACGATCCCCGACTGCTGGAGCGCGTCAAGCGCGGGCGTCGTGATGTCGGAGCCGGCGAACTCGTTGCGCGTCTTCGACAGGATCCGTGCGACATCCAGCGCGACATTGCCGTTGCCGATCACCACTGCGCCGGGGCCGGCGAGCGGCGGGTGAAGATCGGTAAAGTCCGGGTGCCCATTATACCACCCGACAAAGGCCGCCGATCCGACCACGCCCGGCAGGTCGCTGCCGGGAATGTCGAGCGCGCGATCGACCGGCGCCCCGGTTGCGATCACCACGGCATCGTAGAGCGACTGCAGCTCGGGGATTGACACGTCCTGCCCGACACAGACATTCCCGACAAAGCGCACATGCGGCGACAGCGCGACCTGCTCGTATCGCCGCGACACGGCCTTGATCGACTGATGATCGGGCGCGACGCCGAAGCGGATCAGGCCATAGGGAACGGGAAGCCGGTCGATCAGGTCGACGCAGACGCCCTCTCCGAACGCCTTCAATGCGGCCTCTGCCGTGTAAAAGCCTGCCGGACCCGACCCGATCACCGCGACGTGGCGCATTCCGCTCTCCCGCCCTTTGGCGGCGGATGCTAACGGGACGGCGGGGGAGCGCAAGCCCGGCCGCCGTCGATTGCTTTGCGGTGTTCGTCGCGCAAATCTCGTCCTTTAAGCGGCGAGTGCTAGGGGGTGTCGGTGAGACCGTTGGAAGCGTTGGCCACGCTGCTGGGCCTGATCAACATTTTCCTGATCGTGCGGCGGAGCGTCTGGAACTACCCGTTCGGGCTGGCGATGGTTGCGATCTATGCCTGGATTTTCGCCCAGCCGGACGTGCGGCTCTACAGCGATGTCGGGCTGCAGGTCTTTTTCTTCGTCGTCCAGCTCTATGGCTGGTGGAATTGGTCGCAGTCGGAAGCGGAAAGCGGCGAGGTTCAGGTGCTGCTGCTGCCTGGCGCCGGCCGGGCGGGCTGGATTGCGGTCATTGCGGTAGCGACGCTGGCCTGGGGCGCGCTTATGCATCTCTATACCAGTGCGGCCCTGCCCTGGTGGGACGCGTTCATCGCGATGACGAGCGTGTCGGCCCAGCTGCTGATGGCGCGCCGCTATCTGGAGAACTGGATTTTGTGGATTGCAGTCGACGCGGTCGCGATCGGCGTTTATGCGGCCAAGGGACTGATGCTGACCTCGATACTTTATACCGTTTTTCTGATCGTCTCGGTCGTCGGGCTGCTCAGCTGGCGCAAGGCGCTGGTCGCCGAGCGGAAGATGCTCGCGACATGACCCGCACAATCTGCCTGCACGGGCCGGAAAGCACCGGCAAGTCGACGCTCGGTCCGCGGATCGCGAACGCGTTGGGCGGCACCTATGTCGCCGAGTTCGGACGGACCTGGTCCGAAGCGAAGGGCATCGGCTTCACGATGACGGACCTGGTCGCGATTGCGAAGGGCCATATGGCCGCCACGCGCGAGGCGCTCAATCGGCGCCCGGCTTGGCTGGTGCTCGATACCGATCCGCTGATGACGGCGGTTTGGGCCGACATGCTGTTCGGTGAGCGCGATCCCTGGTTCGACCGCTTCACCGAGACCGCCGATTTCTACCTGATGTTCGACGTCGATCTGCCCTGGGTGCCCGACGGCACGCGCATGTTCGGCACCGAGGCGCTGCGGGGCAAATTCTTCGAGCTGTCCCGCGCCGAGCTGGAGCGCCGGGATCTGCCCTGGGCGCTGGTCGGCGGCCATGGCGACGACCGCTTCGAAAATGCGATGAAGGCGATCGGGGAAGCCGCCGAACGCGGCTGCTTCCCCGATGCCGGTAGGCGCAGCTCCGCTCAGCGCGCCTGAGGCGCCGCTGCCGCCGCATTCTGCGGCAGGCCGCCAAGCTGCGTGACGAGCTTGGTATAGGCGTCGAGATAGGCGAGCACGATCACCTGCCCGATCTCGGTATCCTGGTAGCCGCCGCCGCCGGCTGCAGCGAACCCGCCCCACCAGCCGGCGCCACCGCCGCCGCCGAAGCTGACGTCCGACTTGCGGGCATAGCCTTGCGTCAAGGCCTCTTCTTCGGTCGTACGCGCATTGACGATCGACAGGGTCACGTTGGCTTCGGACTTCTTGACCGAGATGCCGCCGACGATCGAGCCGAAGGTCGAACGGCCGAGGAAGCCGCCGAGCGCCCCACCCAGGCCGCCGCCGCCCGAATTCTTGTTCGAGCTGACGATATCGGGCTGCAGGAAATAGTCCGCCGCCTTCACCTGGCCGCGGCCGAGGTTGGATCCGGCCTGCAGCTCGCCCGAATCGGCCATCGCGCGTTCCATGTTGCGGTTGGCCATTGATCGCCCGCGGTTCACCAGAGTGAAGCATCCGGATTGCTGGACGAACACCTTCAGGATCGCCTCCGGGCTGCCCAGGTTCAGCTCACGCCACCATTGGTTGTCCGGCTCGACGATCGCGACGGTGCCGAGCTTGCGGGTGCAGACCGGGATCTGCCGCTCTGCCCGTTCCTGGTCGCGCCGCCCCGACGAGGCGCCCTTGGTGGTGCCGTCCTTGTAGGTCCGGCCCGAAGACGACATCGCCGTCTGGGCGGTGGCAGGCGCGGTCGCGAGCACGGCCGCGGTGGCAAAAATCGAAACGAGGTTCCGCACGTCAAGTCTCCCTAAACCCAGGCGCGTGATCCAACTTGGATGCGCCCTAGCGCGGCCGAAGCCACGGGTTTGTGACCCCAGTCACAGGATTTGCGATGTGCGACCCGTTTCGAACGACAATAATGCAGAAGCGGCTGCGATGCGACGGCTTTTCGGTCTATTGCGCGAATAGGCGGCGGATCGCCAGCGCGTTGCCGGCCGCTGCTCCGCCGGCGGTGTTGTCGAAGATCAACCAAAGAAGGTCGGCCCGCTCCGCAGCCGTGCGGACACGCGTGGCCCATTGGGCGAGCGCCGCGTCGTCATAGGCGGACCAATAGGTGCGCGGGGAACCGTGAAGGCGGAAATAGGCGAGGCCGGGCCAGCCGCCCGGCTGTTCCGCGCCGGGCAAGCGTGCCGGATCGGCGGCGACGCGCGCGACCCGGCGCTCGATCAGGAGGCGATCCGCGTCAGCCGAGAACCAGCTGGCGTGCCGCGGCTCGCAGGCAAGCTGGCCACCCAAGGCGGCATGGGCTTCGGCGAGAAATCGCTCGGCGATCCCGGCGTCGAACGCAAGGCTCGGCGGCAGCTGGACCAGCACCGGCCCGCGGCGCGGCCCGAGCGGCGCGATCTCGGCCGCGAACGCCGCAAGCGGCTCCGCACAGTCGACCAGGCGCCGCACATGCGTGATCGCCTTGGGCAGCTTGATCGCGAAGCGGAAGCCCTCCGGCGCGCACGCGGCCCAGCGCTCGTACGTTGCCGGCCGATGCGACCGGTGGAAGCTCGAGTTGATCTCGGCGGCGTTCAGCCGGGCGGCGTAGCGTTCGAGCGTGCTGCCATCGGCAGGAAACGCGGCGGCACTCTGCCGAGGGATCGCCCACCCCGCCGTCCCGATCCGCCACGCTGCCATGCCCGAACGACGCGCGGTGCGCTTCCCCCGTTCCGCAGCCCCTGCTAACGGCCTCGGCGAAATGACTGAACTTTCCCGCATCCGCAACTTTTCGATCATCGCCCATATCGACCATGGCAAGTCGACGCTGGCGGATCGGTTGATCCAGCGCACCGGCGGCCTTTCCGAGCGCGAGATGTCGTCGCAGGTTCTCGACAATATGGACATTGAGAAAGAGCGCGGGATCACGATCAAGGCGCAGACGGTGCGGCTGGAGTGGAACGGCTACACCCTGAACCTGATGGACACGCCGGGCCATGTCGACTTCGCCTACGAAGTCAGCCGCTCCCTCGCCGCGTGCGAAGGCGCCCTCCTCGTCGTCGACGCCGCCCAGGGTGTGGAAGCCCAGACGCTCGCCAACGTCTACCAGTCGATCGAGCACGACCATGAGATCGTGCCCGTCATCAACAAGATCGACCTGCCCGCCGCCGAGCCCGAAAAGGTCCGCGCCGAGATCGAGGAGATCATCGGCCTCGACGCATCCGAAGCGGTGCTCGCCAGCGCTAAGTCCGGCATCGGCATCGACGAAGTGCTGGACGCGATCGTCGCCAAGATCCCGCCCCCCAAGGGCGACGCCGCCGCCCCGCTCAAGGCCATGCTCGTCGACAGCTGGTACGACCCCTATCTGGGCGTTGTCATCCTGGTCCGCGTGATCGACGGCACGTTGAAGAAAGGCCAGCAGATCAAGTTCATGCAGGCCGGCACCACGCACCTGATCGACCGCGTCGGCTGCTTCCGGCCCAAGATCGAGCAGCTGACCGAGCTCGGCCCCGGCGAGATCGGCTTCATCACCGCCCAGATCAAGGACGTGGCGCAGGCGCGCGTCGGCGACACGCTGACCGACGCCCGCCGCCCCGCCGACACCCCGCTGCCCGGCTTCCGCGAGGTCCAGCCGGTCGTCTTCTGCGGCCTGTTCCCGACCGACGCCAACGACTTCGAGAAGCTGCGCGAATCGATCTCGAAGCTGCGCCTGAACGACGCCAGCTTCAGCTTCGAGATGGAGACCTCCGCCGCGCTGGGCTTCGGCTTCCGCTGCGGGTTCCTCGGCCTGCTCCACCTCGAGATCATCCAGGAGCGGCTGACCCGCGAGTACGACCTGGACCTGATCACCACCGCGCCCAGCGTCGTCTATCGCCTGCAGCTGACCCGCAGCGCCGGCGAGGCGGAAGCGCGCACGATCGAGCTCCACAACCCCGCCGACATGCCGGACCCGAACAAGATCGACACGATCGAAGAGCCGTGGATCGAGGCGACCATCTATGTGCCCGACGAATATCTGGGCGCGATCCTGAAGCTATGCCAGGACCGGCGCGGCATCCAGAAGAACCTGACCTATGTCGGCGGCCGCGCGCAGCTGACCTATGAACTGCCGCTCAATGAAGTGGTGTTCGACTTCTACGATCGCCTCAAGTCGATCAGCCGCGGCTATGCGAGCTTCGACTATCACCAGATCGGCTATCGCGAGGGCGACCTGGTCAAAATGTCGATCCTGGTGAACAACGAGCCGGTCGACGCGCTCAGCATGATCGTCCACCGCGGCACCGCCGAAACCCGCGGCCGCGGCATGTGCGAGCGGCTGAAGGATTTGATCCCGCGGCACCTGTTCAAGATCCCGATCCAGGCCGCGATCGGCGGCAAGGTGATCGCCCGCGAGACGATCGCGGCGCTGCGCAAGGACGTGACCGCGAAATGCTATGGCGGCGACATCACGCGGAAGCGGAAGCTGCTGGAGAAGCAGAAAGAGGGCAAGAAGCGCATGCGCGAGTATGGAAGCGTGCAAATCCCTCAAGAGGCTTTCATCG
Organism: Sphingomonas changbaiensis NBRC 104936; assembly: GCF_000974765.1. Taxonomy (GTDB): domain Bacteria; phylum Pseudomonadota; class Alphaproteobacteria; order Sphingomonadales; family Sphingomonadaceae; genus Sphingomonas_B; species Sphingomonas_B changbaiensis. The sequence continues at coordinate 146,278 of NZ_BBWU01000039.1, forward strand.
CGGCTTTGCGCATGGGCGACGAAGGCTGAACCCTCCTCGTCATGCCGGACTTGATCCGGCATCCACCTGCCTTCCCGTCGCTCAAAAGTGAAGGTGGACCCCGGATCAAGTCCGGGGTGACGGAGAAGAGCGGACATTTGCAACTCTTATGCGTTGTCGCATATTCCTATGCCGATGAACCCCTACTCGCCCATCGTGTCGCAGTTTGTTCGGCCGAAGAGGAAGCGGCTTACCTGGCCTGGCTGCAGGAAAGGGTCGCGGTTTCGTTCGCGAAACCGCGACCGCCGGTGTCGCATGACGAAGTGATGCCAGAGTTGGGGGCGTGACCGTAGCGCACCGCGGATATTAGGCGAGCACCTGAAGCTGCATCATCGATGGAAACGCTGGCCAGCCGGGTCGGTATCGCATGCTCGTTGCAAGCAATACTCGCTCATAACGAAAAATGATCGGCGCTGCGGTGAACTTCGCCGTATGAAGCTGCGCTTTGACACCGTCACGAAGATGGCTACGCTATCCACATGGAGCCTGGCCTGCCCGTTCAGCTTGCTATGCAAGCTTCCGAATTACGCGTTAGCGACGCTAATGAAGCGAGCACGCGCTTCAAGTTAATAGACAGCATCATCTTCGACCTTCTTGGATGGCGGAAATCGGACGTCACCGTCGAGGAGCGCGTGACTGAAGATGGCCAAAGCTCCTTTATTGATTATGCGATCAGCGCCGGCTCTCATTCGTTCTTAATCGAAGCTAAGAGAATTGGAAAATCATTTGGCCAGCTACCAAAGGGTAGGAAAGCACCTGTCTCAGAACGGTGGGCCACGAAAGGGCCGACGTCAGCTATTTTGAAGCAGGCTAGAGATTACGGTAGGGCTCGCAGCGTTGGCTTCTGCGCCGCTACGAATGGAACTAGCTGGGTAGTTTTCCCCGTTAATCGACGAGACCAAGTTCCAGCAGAAAGTTCATTGGCCATAGTCTTCAGTGACTTGGAGTTCACGAATTCGGACGACTTGAAAGAATTCTGCGACCTTCTATCGCGATCTTCTGTAATTGGTGGATCCTTGGAGAGAGAGCTCCTTGGATCGACTAGGGATCAGCTTGAGTCTCGCAGGCTTAATAAGATCTACGACCGGTCGTTTTCTAAAGTCAATCGTAGAAGTATATTCTCCTCAATCGAAAGGGAGATTGTAACAGCCTTTAGTGAGGGCTTGCTTGCCGAAAACAAGGATGTACTCGAAAAATGTTACGTACAGACCGCCGAGAGAACGCGGTTTGACGAGCGCATCCAAATGTACCTGAACCCTCGCGATCAGGTTTTGAATTCGCGTCCTATTCGCCCTGTTGGGCGAGGAAAAGATCGACACGCAGTGAAGGCCCTATTAACCCAACGGCAAATCTCATCGAGGCCCATAGCTCTCCTTACGATCGGTCTAGTCGGATCAGGCAAGACCACGTTTCTCGATTACGTTTCGCAGGTCTCGTCGGGAGGAAAGTTCGAGATTGCCGATGGAAGGCCAGAGGGTTGCTGGATATATGTAGATTTTAGGGACTTTAGCCAATCCGACGATCCCAAAACGATCATATCGCAGTCCCTTTTTAGCTACGTGACGTCTCACCCGCACATTAACAGCTTCAAGAGGTCCATTGAGCCTGCCTATTCGACAGAAATAAGGTCCTTGAGGGAAGGTCCTCTGGCCTTGATTTCGAGTGACGAGCAGCGGTTTAATGAAGCAGTATCCCAGCTAATTTTGCGGGACTACGAATTGAAGCTCCCCTATGCGAGCAAGCTCCTCAAGCCACTGGCGGACAGTGTACCAGTATTCTTGGTGATAGACAACGTTGATCAAGTCGAGTCGGCGGATGCACAAGCTAGGATTTTCTTGGAAGCTACAGCAATTGCTCGTACGCTTCGGTGTAACCTCATTCTCGCGATGAGAGACGCGACATATGTGAAGAACCGTGCCAGCGCCGTATTTGATGCGTTTGATTTCGATGCTGTCTATATAGACCCACCTGACATCAAATCAGTTCTTTCGAAGAGGTTCGCTGTCGCTGGCCAGTTGCTTCGTGGGCGAAAAATTGAGTTTGAGGCGGAGAACGGTTCGAAGGTTATCGTCGACAACGGGAAGTCCATTATCGACATGTTATCCGATTCGGTGCTGGGCACGGAGGTTGGCCGAATTATCGAGGTGGCGGCAACGGGAGACACGCGCCTCGCGCTCAAAATGACGCGTCAGTTCCTACAATACGGGTATAGTTCGACCGGTAAGGCGGTTTCCATTTATCAGCGAACTGGGCGCTACAGGCTTCCTCCGCATGAGGCGCTTCGGGCTATAATGTTGGGCAACCAGAACGTTTACAGGGAAACGCTTTCGGTAATTGGCAATCCGTTTGACTCGTATCTAGGACGTAGTAGCGTACAGTTTCTCCGCCTCTTCATTATGTCTGCGCTGGTTGTCTATAGCTCCGAGAGCGATTTCGACGGCATCTCTGTTAAAACCGTTTATGATAGCCTTGAGACTATCGGGATTTCTAATGAGTATAGTTTTAGAGTTCTAACGGATTTAGTTAGCCATCGATACATTTATACGAAGTCCCAACACGAACTCTGTGAGGACTCTTTGATCCTCCCTAGTCGTCTGTGCGGCTACGTTGTGAGAGACTTGGTTGGCCGCCTAATGTTTCTCGAGACAACGATGTTTGACACTTTCATTTCAGACAATTCTGTGTGGAGTGCGATCGATACGAACGTTCGGCTAATTTATCGTGAGAAAGACTTCCTAACGAAATTCAAAAGGCGCCGAGAGGTGGCTTGGGCCTTTTTTAGGTACTGCCGGGACGGAGTTGACCAACTGGTTTCGCAAGCCCGTGAAAGAGCTCTCCCCATGCAGTGGTGCGTGAATCCGCTCACAAAGATCGAGAACCGATTCAAGGGCGATCTTTCGAGAGCTGGCGACTCTGCGGCAAAGAACTATGGGCCTCAGCCAAACGGCGGTTCGGGTCTGCCACTATTTTCAGATCGCCGGCCCGCCCTAGGGTAGAGTTCTCTATTGCAAGAGTGCCCTGCAATCGACGCCCAACGCCTTGTCCGGGGCCGGACTGAATCGCGCGCTATGGACCCTCGCGCAGCGAGGCCGGCCCGGCTCAAGCGTCTCTTCGTCCAACGGGCTGGGTTGCTGCGCGATCGCTCCTTAGTCTCGGGGCTCACCGATCGCCCTTATCCCCCTGCCGCGCCTTCACCTTGGTCTTGGCGTGGTGGCGGGCGTCGGCGGAGAGGGAGCGGCCCTGGTCCACCACTTCCTTGAACCGGCCCTGTTCGTCGCGGCGCACATAGCGCTTGTCGGTGCCGGTATCGATGAGCTCGCGCTTGCTGGTCATGGCGGGTTCTCCTTGGTGAGTCTTGCGGGGAGAATCCGTGGGAGTCCGGGCGGTTCCCGGAGCGCGCGCTCGATGCTTGGGCTGGATCAGGACGGGCTTTGCTCGGGGTGAGGAGGAAGAAGCTGGACCCCGGATCAAGTCCGGGGTGACGGAAGGGCGCGGAGTGAATCCGCGCCGTCCGTCCTCGCCAGGCGAGGCCGGCCGAGCTTGTCGCGGCTCTTCGCCTAAGTGCGGGGGCGTTGCACGCCGGCGCACTTGGGCTCGGCGCTACAAGCTCCAATACAGCTCCCTCGGCCAGCGGTCGTGGTCGCAGGCGGCTTTGATTTCGGCCAGGATCGCGTCGGCTTCGTCCTGTTCGGGCGGGCTGAGATCATCCAACGCCTCGTCATCCTCTTCCGGCTGGTCCGCGATCAGGCGGGACCAGGCAGCGTCGCGGGCGTTTGCGGCCTTCAGCCGGGCCATAGCCTGGCGGGCCCAGGCGATGCGGGCCTGCTTTCGATCGGGATCGAGCGGGTCTTTGGGCGCCGGCTGGTTCGGCAGGTCGATCAGGGACTGGAAGGTTGGGTGGAGGGGCATGGGTTGGCTCCGTTTGGGGTGCGGGCTGGGCTTTGCTCGGGTCAGCGGGGCGAAGAAGGTGGACCCCGGCTTCGGGGGCCGGGGTGACGAAGGAAAAAGCGGCGCGAAGTGAATTCGCCCTTCGACAGGCTCAGGGCAGGCGAGTCGGGCAAAGCCCGACTCGTCGGTCCTCGCTTGAGGCGAGGCCGGCCGGGGCCGCGGCTGGTCCTCGGCTAGCTCGCTGGATCGCTTTGGCGATCGCTCGCTAGCCTTTGGACCGCGGCCCGCGCCTCCGCCTCCCACGCCACCTGCTCCCTTGCCGCCTGGGCGTAGCGGCGTTCGAGTTCGGCCTCTTGCTCCGCGAAGCTCATGTCGGGGCGGACTTGGATTGATCCGGCCGGCTCCGTGATATAGCCGTCCTCCTCTTCCTCGAGCCAGTCGACCGGGCGGTTCGGGCGGGGCGGGTCGCCGCAGGCTTCCCAGTGCGCGCGGCGGGCCTCGTCCAGCAGGAACGACAGCGGGGTTTCGGCGATGTGCATGAAATCATTGCCGCCCGGGCGCGCGGCCTCCAGCGCCGCCAGCGCGTCGCCGCTGGAGAGGTCCAGCATGACCTCCAGCACCGTGACCTGGCGGATGAGGAAATCGGCCTCGGCGATGCGGCCGGACAGGCGCGCCTCGCGCTCCCGATCCATCTTCAGCATGTATTTGCCGATCAGCGTGTCGAGGAGTTCCAGCTTTGCTTCGTCCGAGTCCTCCTCCAGCCGCGGCGCCGGCGACCGGGACGGCGCGGGCGTGCGGGTGGCGGCGCGCTTCCAGGGCGCCGGCGGCAGGGCCCAGGCGGCGCCTTCCGCGCGCGCCGCCTCCAGCCCCGCCTGGATCCGGGCGCGGCCGGTGCCCTCCGCCATCGCGATCGCCCGGTCCCAGGCGGCGGCAAAGCTCTCCGCGCCTGGCGCGCGGCGCAGCTGTTCGGCGCCGTAACTCGATTTGCCCATCAGCGCGGCCGCGCGGCGCGGGGAGCCGGTCGCCGCCAGCGCCTCGATGAAGGCGCGCTGGCGCTCCGCCGTCCAGCCGTCGACGCGGTTCCGGCGGGGCACGGGATCGAAGGCGAGCGGGTCGGCCTCAGGGCCGACGGACTCGGGGGCGGGATTTACTCCCGCGCCCGCCCTCGCCTCCCCCCTGGCTTAGGCGTAGACGACGTTGGTCGTGCGGCTGCGGCGGCGGGCGATGCCGCCGACCAGGCCGAAGCCCGCGATCATCATCGCCCAGGTGGCGGGCTCCGGCACCGCGGCGATCACCTGGCTCTGGCTGGTCGCGGAATAGAACAGCTTCAACGAGCCGCCGGTGGGCGTGCCCCAGGCGCCGCTGGTGATGCCGTCCAGATAGGTCATCGCGAGCGCGCGGGCGCCGTCGCTGTTGCCGCCCGACGAGCGGAACGTGCCGGTCGAAAAGCCGTAGCTGCCGGTGTTCTCGTTCACGATCTCCCACGTCGCGAGCTGGACGGCGGCGGTCGCCTCGGCCTTGTTCGCGGCATGGGCGACCAGCGCGCCGGCATTGCCGATCAGCGTCAGCAGCCGCGTCTTCTTGGTCGCGTCCGGGATCAGCGTCGAGACCGGCGCGAAGTCGAACGTCGCCGGGATCGTCAGCGTGTGGAAGATGTCCACGCAATAGGTGAGGAAGCTGGCCGGATCGCCGCCCGGCGTTTCGGTGCCGGTCAGGTTCAGGCGGCCGATGCCGACGTTCAGGTTCAGGTTGGTCGGCGTGTACTGGATCGTGCCGGTCAGCGCGCCCGGCGAAAAGGCATAGCCGGTGATCGTGTAGGCGGCCTCGGCGGCGCTCGGGACGGTGGCGGCCAGCAATGCGGCCGCAAGCAACATACGCGTCTTCATCTTGGCGACTCCCTTGTGCAACAAGACACCTTGTGACGCATTCGCCGCGCGACGGCGGGAGAGGCTTATGGTTAACGCTGTCTCAACCGGGGACTGTGCCGCAGCGGGACGGCTGTTCGACGTCGCCGAGGTGCGGGCGTTGCTGGTCGCGGCGGCGCGGGAGGGGCGTGCGGTCTCCTATTCTGAGGTGCTCGGGCAGCTCGGCTATCGCTTCACCCGGCCCAAGATGCGGGCGCTGTGCGCAGTGCTGGGCGCGATCGACGATGCCGGCGCGGCGGCGGGGGAGCCGGAGCTGGCGGTGCTGGTCGTGCGCGAATCGGACGGGCTGCCCGGCCAGGGCTGGTGGGTGGCAAGCGCCTATCGCTATGGGCATGACGGCGCGTGGACGGGGCCTGACGCCCGCGCGCTGGTGCGCGAGCTGCAGGGGCAGGCCTTCGATTACTGGAGCGGACGATGAGCTTTGCGGGCAAGCGGATATGGATCACGGGCGCATCCTCGGGGATCGGCGCGGCGCTGGCGGAGGCGTTCGCGGCGGCGGGCGCGCGGCTGGTGCTGTCCGGGCGAAGGCGGGAGGCGCTGGGCGCGGTCGCGGCGCGGGTGCAGCCCGACGCTGCCGTGCTGCCGTTCGAGGCGACCGACTGGGCCGCGCTGCCCGGCGTGGTCGCGCAGGCGGGCGCGATCGACATGCTCGTCAACAACGCCGGCATCAGCCAGCGCAGCCTGGCCGTCGACACGCGGCCGGAGGTGTATCGGACGATCGTCGAGACTGACCTGCTGGCGCCGATCTGGCTGACGCAATTGATGCTGCCCGGCATGGCCGCGCGGCGATCGGGGCACATCGTCGGCATCAGCTCGGTCGCCGGACGGCTCGGAACGGTGCTCCGCACCGGCTATTGCGCGGCGAAGCACGGGCTGATCGGCTATCTCGACGCGCTCCGCGCCGAAGTGGAGCAGGCCTATGGCATCGGCGTGACGACGGTGCTGCCGGGATCGGTGCGCACGCAGGTCGCGGCGAACGCCTTGCTGGCCGATGGATCGGCGCGCGGAGAATCGGACCCGAACATCGAGGCAGGCATGGCCCCGTCGGCCTGCGCGCAACGGATCCTGGCCGGCATCGCCGCCGGTGAGCGCGAGATCATCGTGGCCGAGGGTGCGGAAGCCTTTGCCGCGGGATTGCGGTTCAGCGACCCCGAGCGGCTGTTCGACATGCTCGCCAAGGAAGGCGCACGGCTGGCGGCGGAACGGGAAAAAGGCGGACGGCCCGAGCCGGCCGATATCGGCCGGACGCTCGCAGACTAGGCGAGCGCCGACTAGACGAACGGGCGCGCGAGAACGGGTTCGCCGCCGGCCGGGATCAGCGCAACCTTGCGGGTCCCGCACCAGAGTTCGCAGCTTTCGTCGGGATGATCCGTGCGCGCGCGATCGATCGCGTCGGCGTCGTCCGATGCCTCGAACTCATGCCGTCGGGCAATCCGACCCTTGGGGTCGAGACAGTAAAGCTTGTACTCTGCCACGCGCTACGACCCCCCGACACGCATCGCTTGTAACATGAACGTCAGGCGAAATCTGTCCGCCAGCCGACATAGCGCGCAGACCTGTGATCGGCCGCACGGCGAATGGGACCGTCCGTGCTAAAAGCGACTCGGGAGGTGCATGCCATGAAACCGACTCTTCTGCTGATCGCCCTGCTGGCCGGGCCGGCAATGGCGGCGGCGCCGATGCCGCGCTGGACTGCGGTGGGAACAGGCGCAGGCGGCGGCGCGATCGAGATCAACCGTGCCTCGCTCAACTGGCGTCCGCTGCAGCGCGCCTGGTGGCGCATCCATTATGCCCCGCCCAAGCGCGACGGCACGGTCGAGGAGCGGCATCTGGAGCTGATCGACTGCCGCGCCGGCACCTCAGCCGTCATCGAAACGGTCTCGCTGGACAGCGCCGGCCAGGTCATCGCGGACCAGCGCGATGGCGAGGAGCTGGCGATGCAGCGCATGGGACCGCCGACGCCGGGAACGACGGGCGAAACCGTCGCCGAGCAGGCGTGCCGGCTGCGCCCGCCGCCGCCGCCTCCGCCGCGCCGACGGCGGTAGCGCGCCCTCGCCCGGGCAACCGCGGGCCGCTGATTCACGCAGGTCCTCACGACGGCGGATTCTTACAATCCGGAATGCTTTCATCCCGTTATGCGACGGGGATCACAACGGGGGCGGTATGAAAGCTTTGTTCAAGACGTTCGCGATCGGGCTTTCGGTTGCCCTGTCGGCAAGCCCGGCGCTGGCGGAGGCCGATCCGTTCACGACGGCGCGCTACGACATCACGATCAAGCACAATGCCGAGGCGCTGGCGATCGTCGATGCCAAGCCGTTCGACATCAACATGCAGACGGAAGAGGGCTATACCCTGCTTCATTCCGCGGCTGATGCCGGCAATCTTGAGATGGTGAACGCGCTGCTCGCGCGCGGCGCCGATCCGACCCTCAAAACGGCTGCGGGCCTGAAGCCCTATGACGTGGCGACCGGGCCGATGGTCAAGGCCGCGCTGGCGAAGGCGATGAGCGCGCCGAACATGGCCTCTGTCCGATCCGTCGATACGGTGCCCGAGACAAGGGGGCCGGCCGGCAGTTCGGCCGGGAACGGCGCCTGCGCCGCGGTGATTGCGGAGCGCGCGAACAACGGCCGGTCGGCGGCAATGCGCCCGATCCTGCGTGCGCGCGACGACATCTGGTACAATCATCCCGACGAGCTTGCGCTGCTGCTCGACGACTGCGTCGGCGCGAACGCCAAGGACGATGTCGGATCGACCCTGCTGCACACCGCGGCCAGCCGCGACCGGGTCTCGGCGGCCAAGGTGCTGATCGCGCACGGCGCCAGCCGCTCCGCGCGCGACCGGGACGGGAAAGTCCCGGCGGACTATGCGACCTCGGCAGAGATGAAGGCCCTGCTGGGGCCGCCCAGCCCGGCCGCCGCCGCAACCCGGACGGCCTCGGGTGCGGCGGGCGATAAGAAGGAGTGCGCGCAGAAATACCAGGCCGACGTGGCGCTCTGTTCGGACGGGACCTGCCGGATGCGGGCCATGAGCCACTGGCAGAAATGCCTGAAGACCGGCAGCTATTTCTGAGGCGGCATCCGGAAAGGCGGTTCCCTAGAACCGGAATCGTTCATTGCCGACGAACCCCAACCGGGTGATGCCGGCGCGCTTCACGTCTGCCAGGATCGCGTCGAAGCGCGCGTAACGCGTCTCTGCCGCGGACTGGAGCTGGAGCGTTGCTTCGGGGCGGCCGGCAATGGCGTGTAGCCGAGGGACGAGATCGGCATCGGCGAGCGGGAGACCATCCCAGCTCAGCGTGCCATCCGCGGCAATCGCGAGGCGGTGGGTTTCGGGCTGGGCTGCCAGACCGGGGCGCGGGCTCGGCAGATCGATGCCGACCTTATGCATCTGGGCCGGGATGGTCAGGATGAACATGATCAGCAGCACCAGTAGAATGTCGATCAGCGGAGTGGTGTTCATCTGCGAAAAGGGTTGGAACTCGGCGGCGGGAGCGGTCGTGCGGTGCATCGCATCCTCCTTCGATCATTAACGTGATAACATCACATTGATAACGGAGGCGCAAGGTCAATCCTTCGCCATTCCTTAAGCAATCCCGTTTAGACCGGGCAGCATGAAGCGCCTTACGTCCATGATGATCGCGATTGCGCTGACCCTGGTCTGCGACCGGGCCTTCAATCACGGCGCGCTGACGCTGAAGCTGTACGACAACGCCGCCGACGCACGCGACTGGGCCGCCCGCAGCACCGACGAGATCACGGCGACGTTCACCGGCTTCCACTCCTGAGCCGCCCGTCCTCGACCGCTTGTGTCGGCCGAGCAGCCATGAGATGATCCGCGTCCCGTAGAGGGGAGCGGGATGGGGCACACCGGCCGCCGACCGAACACCGATCTGGTCCGCGTCCTGGGCGTGAGCTTCGGGCTTGCCGCGTCCGTCGGCGGCATGGTCGGCCAGGGCATCCTGCGCACGCCGGGCATTGTCGCCGGCGCGGTTCCCGACCCCACCATCATCGTCCTTCTCTGGCTCGGCATCGGGCTGTTCTGTCTGCTGGACGCCTGCGGTACGGTCGAGATCGCGACCGCCGTCCCGTGCGCGGGCGGCCCCTATGCCTTTGTCGATCGCGCGTTCGGGCGAACCGCCGCAGCGACGATCGGCTGGGCCGACACCATCAACGCGATGGTCGCGATCGGCTTCCTGGCCGTGGTCTCAGCCGAATATCTGCAACGCCTCGGCCTGATGGCGGGCCAACCGACCGGCCGGCTCGCCGCCATCGTCGTCGCCACGTTCACCGCGGTCAATTGGACCGGCACGCGCATCTGCGGCGCGAGCGTGAGCGTCGGCAGCTTCGCCAAACGCGTCGGCCTGATCGTGCTGATCGGGCTGCTGTTCGGATCGGCGGCGCAGGCCAGCCCGGCGCCTGTCATTTCGCCGGGCCTGTCGATCGTCGCGTTCGCTGTCGCCGCCCGCGCGGTCAAGAACACTTATGACGGATGGAACCTCGCCACCTATTTCTGCGAGGAAGTGCAGGCGCCGGAGCGGAATCTGCCCCGTTCGGTGTTCGGCAGCATCCTGCTCGTGACCGCGCTCTACACGATCGTGAACGTCGCGCTGCTGCATGCGCTGACGCCGGTCCAGATCGCCGCGTCCAACCTGCCGGCCGCCGATGCGATGCAGGCGCGGCTGGGCGGCCGGGCGGACCTGCTCGTGTCGATGCTGGCGGCCCTGTCGGTCCTGGCGATCACCAACCTCTACCTGATGTCGGGCAGCCGGGTCACGTTCGCGATGGCGCGGTGCGGCGTGCTGCCGGCACCGCTGACGCAGGTATCCATGACCGGAACGCCCCGCGTGGCGCTGCTGGCGCTCGCGACGCCCGGTGCGCTGCTCGCCTGGTCGGGCAATTATGCGGCCCTGGTCGCCTATAGCGTGGCGCTGCTGATCCTGATCAACAGCGCCGTCAGCCTGGCCGCGCTGCGCCTGCGCCGGACGGAGCCCGACCTGCCGCGCCCGTTCCGCACCCCGCTTTATCCGCTCCCGATCCTGGCGAGCCTGGCGATCAACGCGGCGCTGATGGCCGCGATGATCTACGAAGACGCGCCGCACAGCCTGAGCGGCATCACGATCGTGCTGGCGATCGGCTGCGCCTATTGGGTCGCCGGCGCCGCCCAGCGCCGGCGCGCCGCGGCACGGCCGGTCTAGTGCTTCTCTTCGGCCTTCCGATATTTGTCGTGGCAGGCTGAGCAGGATTTGCCGACCTGATCGAGCGCGGCGGCAAAGGCGGTCTTGTCGTTTGCGGTCGCCGCCTGGACGGCAGCGGCCGTCGCGGCGACATAGGTCTGGGCTGCGGCATCGAAGCCGGCGCGGTCGGTCCAGACCGCAGGCAGCGCGTCGGTCGGCGCCACGTTCGTGCCCGCAGGGAACATGCCGGGGATCGCCTTGGCCCAGAGGTTGAGCGCCTGGGCCGGCCGCACGGCGCGTTTCAGATCGTCGGCATTGGCCTGGGCCCGCATCGCTCCGAAAGCCGAGGACGACATCATCATCGCGGCGTGGCGCCCCTCGACGATGGCGAGCGGCGGCACCTTGACCGTCGCGGCCGGCTTCGGCGCCGCCCCCGCGGCCTGCACCAGCGCCACCACCGCCACCGCGGCCCCGATAATCACGACCCTTTTCATGTCTTTCTCTCCCTTGTTGTGCGCTCAGCGTAGCGGCGGTTTCGGCTGTGGAAAACGGTCCATTTTGCTTCCGTTCCAAGGGGTGAGACCCTATATGCTCGCTATGGCAACTTCCCCCAATGCGAACAGTTACGGCGCCGATTCGATCAAGGTGCTGAAGGGCCTCGACGCGGTCCGCAAGCGGCCCGGCATGTATATCGGCGACACCGATGACGGCTCCGGCCTGCACCACATGGTGTTCGAGGTCTCGGACAATGCGATCGACGAGGCGCTGGCCGGGCATTGCGACCTGATCCTGATCCAGCTGAACCCCGACGGCTCCGTCTCGGTGGAGGACAATGGCCGCGGCATTCCGGTCGGCATCCACCCGGAAGAGGGCGTGTCGGCGGCGGAGGTCATCATGACCCAGCTGCACGCGGGCGGTAAGTTCGAGAACACGTCGGACGACAATGCCTATAAGGTGTCGGGCGGCCTGCACGGCGTCGGCGTCAGCGTGGTGAACGCGCTGAGCGAGTATCTGGACCTGACCATCTGGCGGGACGGCAAGGAGCATTTCATGCGCTTTGCCCATGGCGACGCGGTCGCTCCGCTGAAGGTGGTGGGCGACGCGCCGGCGGGCAAGAAGGGCACGCGCGTGACCTTCCTGCCTTCGCCCGAGACGTTCAAGATCACCGAATTCGACTTCGAAAAGCTGGAGCACCGCTATCGCGAGCTCGCCTTCCTGAACTCGGGCGTGCGGCTGCGGCTGGTCGATGCGCGGCACGAGGAGCGGGTCGAGCACGACCTGTTTTACGAAGGCGGCATCGCTGCGTTCGTGAAGTGGCTGGACCGCGCGAAGACGCCGCTTTTCCCCGATCCGATCGCGATTACCGGTCAGCGCGACAATATCGGAATCGACATCGCGCTGGAGTGGAACGACAGTTATTACGAGAACGTCCTCGCCTTCACCAACAACATCCCGCAGCGTGACGGCGGCACGCATATGGCCGCGTTCCGCGCCGCGCTGACGCGCACGCTCAACAATTACGCCGAGCGTTCAGGGCTGCTGAAGAAGGAGAAGGTCACCCTCACCGGCGACGACATGCGCGAGGGGCTGACCGGGATCGTGTCGGTGAAGCTGCCCGACCCGAAATTCTCGTCGCAGACCAAGGACAAGCTCGTCTCCTCCGAAGTGCGTCAGCCGATGGAACAGCTGATGTCGGACAAGATGGACGAATGGCTGGAGGAAAACCCGCAGAATGCGCGGGCGATCGTCCAGAAGATCATCGACGCCGCGGCGGCGCGCGAGGCGGCGCGCAAGGCGCGCGAGCTGACGCGGCGCAAAGGGGTCATGGATATCGCCTCGCTGCCAGGCAAGCTCGCCGACTGTCAGGAGCGCGATCCGGCCAAGTCCGAGCTGTTCCTGGTCGAGGGTGACTCGGCCGGCGGCTCCGCCAAGCAGGGCCGCGACCGGCACTACCAGGCGATCCTGCCGCTGAAGGGCAAGATCCTGAACGTCGAGCGCGCGCGCTTCGACCGGATGCTGAGCTCCAAGGAAATCGGCACGCTGATCCAGGCGATGGGCACGGGCATCGGCCGCGACGATTTCAACATCGACAAGCTGCGCTACCACAAGATCATCATCATGACCGACGCGGACGTGGACGGCGCCCATATCCGCACGCTGCTGCTGACCTTCTTCTACCGGCAGATGCCGGAGATCATCGCCAACGGGCACCTCTACATCGCCCAGCCGCCGCTCTACAAAGTCGCGCGTGGCCGGTCGGAGAGCTACCTGAAAGACCAGGCGGCGATGGACGAGTATCTGATCGGCGCGGGTGTCGAGGCGATGCGGCTGGAGACGGCCGAAGGCACGCGCTTCGGCGACGATCTGCGCGCCGTCGTGGACCACGCCCGCCGGATGCGCGCGCTGATGGCCTATGTGCCGCGGCGCTACGATCCCGCGATCGTCGAGGCGCTGGCGCTGAACGGCGCGCTCGCCCCGGACATGAGCCCGGATGCCAAGGCCGCGGCGATCGGGCGCGTGGCCGAATGGCTGAACCGCGGCGACCCCGAGGCGCGCTGGACCGGGCGCGTGGCGGCCGAGGGCGGCTATCATCTCGAGCGGCTGTGGCGCGGCGTCACCGACCACCACATTATCGAAGCGGCGTTCCTGGGCTCGGCCGAGGCGCGCAAGCTGCACGGCCTCGCGAAAGAGCAGGCCGACAGCTATGCGCAACCGTCGCGGCTGGTCTCGGCCAAGACGGCCGTCGCGGAGGAAAGCGAGGACGCACCGGCCGATCCTAAAGGCGTGACGATCACCCGCCCGTCGGAGCTGCTTGACGCGATCTTCGCCGCCGGGCGCAAAGGCCTGTCGGTGCAGCGCTACAAGGGGCTGGGCGAAATGAACGCCGAGCAATTGTGGGAAACCACGCTGGACCCGGACGTGCGCTCGCTGCTGAAGGTCGAGATTGCCCAGGCCGACGTGGCGGACGAAGTCTTCACGCGCCTGATGGGCGACGTCGTCGAGCCCCGCCGCGAGTTCATCCAGGAAAACGCGCTGAGCGTCGCCAACCTGGACGTGTGATCAGCCGATCAGGGCGCGCAAGACCGCCCTGATTCGTTCCAGCTCCGCGGCCGAGACCCGCCCTTTGGGTTGTGCTTTCCGTGCGACCCAATCGATGCTGCGCGCATGATCGACCAGGGCGACGCTCGGCGGCTGGCCGGCGATCGCGACTTCGAACGGATAGCCTTTAATCCGCGTCGTCATCGGAACGCACATCATGAGCCGCGCCTGTCGATTGTAACGCTGGGGCGATAGCACGACTGCCGGACGATGGCCGGCCTGCTCCCGACCGGCCTGCGGATCGAAATTCACCCAGACGATGTCGCCCGCGGCCGGAGCCCAGGCCGTCACCAGAATTCGCGCCCCTGGGGCGGGCCCCAGTCGATCTCTTCGTGCCGGTTCTCCTCGGTAATGCCGGCGATAAGAGCATCGAGATCTACGGGCGCGGATTTGACGGGCTCAATCACGATCCGCCCATCTTCCTCGCGCACCTCCACCGGGTCGTCGATGTGCAGGCCCGCTTGTTCCAGGGCCGCGGCGGGCAAGCGCACCGCTGCGCTATTGCCCCATTTGCGGATGTGAATGCCCATAACCTCACCTGTATCTACAGAGTAGATACGTCTTGGCGGGCGCCGGCGCAACCGCACGCCCGCGAAACGGTTTAGCTCCTGACAGGATCGGGAGTGAGCTGATGGATATCTCGAACACGCCGCTGGTGGAGCGGATCGCGCGGGTGCTGGCCGGCCAGCGACTGAGCTCGAACGCGGAAGGCTCGAACCCTTCGGCAGGCGATGTCGTCGACCTGGCATGGCACGAGCATCTGGACGATGCGCGCGCGGTGCTCAGAACGCTTCGCGAGCCGGACGAGGAGATGGCGGCGGCGGGTGACGCCGCGGTCTGGGAGCGGATGGTCCGCGCCGCGATCGACCAGGACGGCGCCGAGAAGCCGAACGCGGATCGCGTCGAGGAGCGGGCCTAGAACTCCCGGCTTAGCGCGAACTCCACGCGGGTGCGCCTGAAGTCATAGATCGGGATCGTCGAATCGCTCTCGGTATGGATCACGCGGATCAACGGGGCGAGGCCGTGCCAGGTGAAGCGGCGGATGATCAGGCCGGCAGTCACGTCGAAGCGCTTGTCTTCTCGCGTGGCGCCGAACAGTGGATCACGGCCCTTCGCGCCCAACCGGAAGCCGCTCAGCTGGATAAAGCCCAATTGCTTACCGAACGAGCGCGAGGCGAGCAGGTCGACGCCGACGCTGTCGGTGGACAGAAAATCGACCTGCGCGTCCTGCCGCGTGGCGCGGATGCTGACCCGGGTGCTGAAGCGCGGGCTGAACGCGCGATCATAGGCCACATTGAAATCGGTGAGCAGGCCATCCTGGACCGGAATCCGCGCATAGTTGCTTTGCAATAACGTCAGCTCGCCTTCGACCTGGCTGACCCGGTCGAGCGGCTTCAGCACGTTCAGCGAGCCGCCATAGCTTTCCGAATAGAGGTCGCCGCCGAACCAGCGGCGCTGCGCGATCGCGGCTGGCCGCACGCGCGCGCCGCCCAGCCGGAATTCCGGGCCCGAGGCGAGCGTCATGACGATGTCGTCGAAGCGCGACTTGCCGTACAGGTCGGCACGGACCGAGGCGCGGCTCAACAGATCGACATGATCCGTGATCTTGCCGCGCGCGAAGCCCTGGGCCGAGAGCGAAAAGCCGATGCCCGAGGTGGCGCGCGCATCGCGGCTGAGCGTCAGCGGCGCGACCACCGTGTCCACGCGCTCCTGCGTGGTCGCGCGATTGATGTTGCTGTCCGGCGCGATCGCCACTTCGATCGAACCGCCGATGGTGCGGCTGGAGCGGAGCGCCGTCGCAAATCGGTCGACGACACGCGCGACGTCCTCAGGCAGTCCAGCTGCACCGGCGCGTCGCAATTCCCGGCGCGCGCCGGATTCGTCGCCGGTCTCGGCCAGCAGTCGCGCCAGTTCGAGCCGCGGTCGACCGGCATTGGGCTTTTCGTCGAGCAGTGCCTTCAGCCACTCGATCGCGCCCTGCTTGTCGCCCTGCGCTTCACGCAACGCGGCAAGGCGGAAGCGCGCCTCTGCCCGATAGTCAGCGTTCGGGTCGTGGGTCAGCCCCTTCAGCAGCGTCTCGGCATCAGCAAAGCGGCGGGCCGCCGCGTAGCGCTCGGCGATCCCGAACACCTGCGGCGCAGTCAGCCCGGTTGCGCAGCCTTGGGCCAGATCACAGCTTTGCTGCTGCGCAACCGCAGGCGCCGCCAAAGCAGCGAGCAGCAGGACGGAGGCGACACGAACCAACACAAACCGCCTCCGCGGGAACGTAACAAGCGGCGCTAGTTGGCCTTGCCGACCACGGCACCGGCAGCGGTACCGCCCGATCCCGTCGCGTCGCGCAAGCTGAAGGTATAGCCGACTTCCTGGCCCTGCGGACCGAAGAAGGCGCCGGCGAAGGTGCCGTTCAGCGTATTGCCGTTGCCGTCCGTTCCCTGGTGAGTCAGCGTGCCGCTAAACCCACCACCAAGCGCTGCGATCGTGCCGGTGCCGTTGAAGTGGCCAAGGCTCTTGACGTCACTGATGCTGGAGCTGGTGTTTGTCCCTTGCAGATCCAGGGTCGTCGCGACGGTCATATTCGTGAAATTGGCCGTGAAGGAGCTGCTGCCGGCCAGCCTGTAGATACCGTCCGGATTGCTCCAGATGCCGTCGACCGCGGTCGCGTAAGATGCAGAGCCTGTGCTCGGCTGGTTCGCGCCCTGACGAATGCCATAGACGAAGAATTGCTGGGCGAAATCGACCGTCGCGCCGTTGTCGGTCGAGCGCTGCCAGGCGCCGTAACTGACATAGCTGAGCGGCATTGCCGTGTTCGCAGCACCGGGATTGAACAGCACCAGATCGTCAGCGACGTTGCCCGACTGCTTCGAATAGACCGTCACATGCTGGTCGCTCGCGGCGGTTCGCATTGACGGCAGGAACGCCGCAGACGCGCCGCCCGCATCGGTAACGGTATATCCGCCGGTGGCCGCATCATAGGCCAGCGACACGCCCTGCCCGAAGCCGTTCGCGACTGCGCCGAAATTGGTGGCGGTGCCGGTGGCGGCCATGACGGTCGATGACGTGCGTGCGCCCGTCGCATCGAAGGTTTCGCTGTAAACCAGGGGCGCCAGGCTGGTGTTGGTCTGGCCCGGCGTTGGCGTGGGTGTTGGCGACGGAGTCGGCGTGGGGGCCGGCGTCGGCGTGGGGGTCGGAGCCGGCGTCGGCGTCGGCGTGGGAGCCGGGGTCGGCGTCGGGGTGGGAGCCGGCGTTGGCGTTGGCGTGGGAGCCGGGGTTGGCGTCGGGGTGGGAGCCGGCGTTGGCGTTGGCGTTGGCGTCGGTGCAGGCGTCGGCGTCGGGGTAGGAGCCGGCGTCGGCGTGGGGGTCGGAGCCGGCGTCGGCGTTGGCGTGGGAGCCGGCGTCGGCGTGGGCGTCGGACTCGGCGTCGGTGTAGGAGCAGGCGTCGGGCTTGGCGCGGGCGTGGGCGCCGGGGTGCCGGCCGAACCGACGCCGCTCCCGCCGCCACCGCAGGCCGCAAGCGCGAGCCCGAGGCTCAAAACGCACGAATTCCGAAGCTTACGCATTAACTTACCCCACCGCGAACGACGATTTCGTTAACGATAGTTGGTAAGAGTTGATAGGCGGTTAAAATCGGCTCAGGCGACCCGGAGCACCTTCTGTCGCCTTCGTTGCACCGACGATCCAATTCCCATGGATTCGCGGTATTTGGCGACCGTGCGCCGGGCGATGTCGAAGCCCTTTTCCCGCAGCAGATCGACCAGCGTGTCGTCCGACAGGATCGCGTTCGCCTCCTCCGCCGCGATCAGCGCCTTGATCGCGCTCTTGACCGCCTCGGCCGATACCGCCTCACCGCCGTCCGCCGCCTGGATCGCGGAGGTGAAGAAGTATTTCAGCTCGAACAGTCCGCGCGCGCAGCTCAGATATTTGTTCGACGTGACGCGGCTGACCGTCGATTCATGCATGCCGATCGCTTCCGCCACCTGGCGCAGCGTCAATGGCCGCAGATGCTCGACGCCCTTCAGGAAAAAGGCCTCCTGCTGCTTCACGATTTCCGTCGCGACCTTGATGATCGTGCGCTGGCGCTGGTCGAGCGCCTTGATCAGCCAATTGGCGCTTTGCAGGCAGTCGGCGAGCCAGGCCTTCGACGTCTTGTCCTGCGGCCCGGACGCGAGCTCGGAATAGTAGGTTCGATTGACGAGGAGCCGCGGCAGGGTGGCGGCGTTGATCTCGATCGCCCAACCGATCGGCCGTTTCGCCACGAAAATATCCGGCACCACCGTTTCGGTGCGGACCGCGCCGAAGCGGAGGCCGGGCTTGGGATCGCAGTTCCTCAGTTCCCGGATCATGTCGGCCAGGTCTTCGTCGTCGACCTGGCAGATGCGCTTCAAGTGCTGGAGCTTGCCGGCCGCGACCAGATCAAGGTTCGCGATCAGCCGCGCCATGCACGGATCGTAGCGATCGGCTTCCTTTGCCTGCAGCGCAAGGCACTCGGCCAGGCTGCGCGCGCCGACGCCGGTCGGATCGAAGCCCTGAACGACGCACAGCACACGCTCGACATCGGCCGCGCCGACACCGAGGCGCAGCGCGAGCTCGGCAAGGTCCGCGGTCAGATAGCCCGTTTCATCGATCTGCCCGATCAGCTGCACCGCAATCAGATAATCGCCGCCCGACAGCGTCTCGCCGGCCTGGGCGAGCAGATGATCCTGCAGCGATTCGGCCTGACCGGCGAAGCTGTCGAAATCGATGCCGTCTTCGCTGCTGCCCCCGCCCGCGCCGCTGACACCCAGTGAGCCGTCGAGGCCGTAGCTCTCGGTCGGCCCGTCGTGATGGAAAGTCTCCGCGACGAGATCGACATCGAGCGGCGCGTCCGCGACGCCGTCGCCATGCTGGACCAGACGATCGGCCGTGACGGGCTCGGGTGGCTCGTCGCCGTCCCACCCCTCAGCTTCGGGTTCCGGCGCTTCGGATGGGGCGCGCTCCTCGCCGCCGCTTTCGAGCAGCGGATTCTTTTCCAGCTCCTCGGCGATGAAGCCTTCGATCTCCAGATTCGAGAGCGCCAGCAGCTTGATTGCCTGCTGAAGCTGCGGCGTCATCACCAGCGATTGCGACTGGCGCAGGTCGAGGCGAGGCGCGAGCGACGCCATGGCTAGAGTTCGAAATGCTCGCCGAGATAGAGGCGGCGAACATTCTCGTCGGCGACCAGCGCTTCCGGGCTGCCCTGGAACAGCACGCGGCCGTCGTAGATGATGCAAGCGCGGTCGACGATGTCCAAGGTTTCGCGGACATTGTGGTCGGTGATCAGCACGCCGATGCCGCGCTTCTTCAGCTGGCAGATCAGGTCGCGGATGTCGGAAATCGAGATCGGGTCGATGCCGGCGAACGGCTCATCCATCAGGATGATCGACGGGTTGGCCGCCAGCGCGCGGGCGATTTCGCAGCGCCGGCGCTCGCCGCCCGACAGGCCCATCGCCGGCGAATGGCGCAAGCGGGTCAGGCCGAATTCATCGAGCAATTGCTCGAGCCGCTCCGCACGGGCGGCGCGATCGGGCTCGGCGAGTTCCAGGACGGCGAGGATGTTCTTTTCAACGCTCAGGCCGCGGAAGATCGAGGTTTCCTGGGGCAGGTAGCCGAGGCCCAGGATCGCGCGCCGATACATCGGTAGGCCGGTGATATCGAGCCCGTCGAGCATGATGCGGCCCGAATCGGGCTTCACCAGCCCCATGATCGAATAAAAGCAGGTGGTCTTGCCGGCGCCATTGGGGCCAAGCAGCCCGATCACTTCGCCGCGGCCGATGCCCAGCGACACGTCCGACAGCACCACGCGCTTGTCATAGGCCTTGGCGATCGACACGACGGCGAGACCGCTGCCGACTTCCGGCTCCGGGCTGGGCGCGATGGGCGCGGTCAAGGTGGCGACGTCGTTCATGCCGGCTCCGGCTGCTCGCAGATCGGGGTTATTGATCGGTAAACAAGGGGTGTTTGGCAAGCTTCGTGCATGACAATGCGACGAAACGTGGGAAGAGTGGCTTAGCTTCCCTTGCGCTGCGGGACCGAGAATCGGCCGGTCACGCGTCCGCCGCGGCCGGTCGAAGTGGTGCCGGGCGCGCCGCCAACGGCCGATCCGTCGACCACCGCGCGGCCGCTGTCGAGATCGATCACCAGCCGACCGCCGCGGACGACGTTCGGCCCCTGCTCAAGCACCACGCCGCCGGTCATCGTGATCAGCCGGCGATTGAGGTCGTAGATCGCGAACTGGCCGTGCGCGGTTTCGGACGGAGATTTGACGACAACGCCGCCCGCCGCATCGACCCGATCGATCTGGGTGTTGCCGCTGGAGCGGTCGTAGGCGACCGTCACGCGTGCCGCATCGAGCGTCAGCTCGGCCTGGGTGACATGGACGTTGCCGGCAAAGATTGCGCGATCGGCCCGGTCCTGCACCTCGATGCGATCGGCCGCGACATCGACGGGCGCATTGGTGTTGTGGTTCTTGAGCGCCTGCGCGACGAGCGGCGCGGCAATCGCAAGCGCGCCGCCGAACAAGCTTCCAAGGATCAGCCGCCGGATCATCGCGCCCCTCTGACGGCTCCCTGGACGATGTGCAAGCGGGCCCGGCCGGTCAGCGTCACGACGCGTTCGGGCAGGTTCGCCGAAATCTTGCCGCCGCTGAAGGTGCCGAGCGGCATCCGGCCGTCGACCGGCCCCTGGCTCTGCATCGTGCGGGAGTTGAGGTCGACATCGACGTCGCGCGTGACGAGCCGATAGCCGTCGGCCGACTGGTAGGTGACCGGCCCTTCGACCTGCACCTGCTCCTTGTCCATGTCGTAGCGGGCGCGATCGGCGCGGAGCATTGCCGGGCCGCTCTGCATCGCCAGGCTGGCCGAGAGATCCTGCAGCCGCACGATCGGCTCCTTCGACGTCGCCTGAACCGCCGAGCCGGCGCGGAGCGCGAACGGCTGCCCCTTCGAATCCTGCCCGCGGTACAGCGCCTCGGTCACGCGCAGCCGCTCCTTGGCGACCTGGACCTTGTTCTTGTCGAGCACGAAGCTCATGTCGCCGGCGATCGTCAGCGGCGCGATCGACATGAAGGCGACCAGCGCGCCGATCGCCATCGGCAGCAGCATCCGGACCCAGCGAATCACCTTGTCGTGGCTGCTGCCCGGCAGCGCCCATCGCCGGCGCTCGTCGCGCGAGCGGATCGCCGCTTCAGACATGGGCGAAGATGTCGACCTCGGGCCAGCCCGCCAGGTCGAGCTTCGCACGCGCGGGCAGGAAATCGAAGCAGGCCTGGGCCAGCTCCATCCGCCCCTCGCGCTGCAGCCGCCGGTCGAGCTCCTGCTTCAGGCCGTGCAGATACCGGACATCGGACGCGGCATAATCCTTCTGCGCATCGGACAGCACCGGGCCGCCCCAGTCCGAGCTCTGCTGCTGTTTCGAGATTTCCTGGCCGAGCAATTCGCGCACTAGGTCCTTCAACCCATGCCGGTCGGTATAGGTCCTGACCAGCCGCGACGCGATCTTGGTGCAGTAGACGGGGGCGGCGGTGACGCCCAGGTAGAGTTCGATCGCGGCGAGATCGAAGCGGGCGAAATGGTAGAGCTTCACGCGCGCCGGATCGGCGAGCACGGCCTTCAGATTCGGCGCGTCATAGCGGCTGCCGGGGCCGAAGCGGACGAGGTGTTCGTCGCCGCGCCCGTCCGAAATCTGCACCAGGCAGAGCCGGTCGCGGTGCGAATGCAGCCCCATCGTCTCGGTATCGACAGCGACGGGGCCGTCGGCGAGCACGCCCGCCGGCAGGTCTTCTTCATGAAAATGAACGGCCATATGGGGCGACGGCATAGGCGGACCCGGCCCGACGCTCAATGGCGAAGCGGCGCTTCGCCAAGGCTGTGGATTATTTCGTTCGCGGGGACGCCCAAACTCGGCTATGGCGAATCGTGGACGCATCTATGGGGTATGCGTCTCAAGGACTTGGCATGCGCGCCCGGCGTGCGAGGTTCGACTGGATACAGGTGGGCGACCGGAAGGCAAGAATGGGTTTCGATAGAGGACGACGGGGTCAGCGCGGCGGCGGCAAAGACAAGCGCGACGGTTTCGGTGACGAGAACTACGGCGGTTACAGCGAATCGGGCGGCAGCCGCTACGGCGGCGGCGGGTTCGGCGGCGGTGGCGGCGGCTTCGGCGGCCCGCGCGGCGGCGGATTCGGTGGCGGCGGCGGTGGTTTCGGCGGCGGCGGCGGTGGCGGCTTCGGCGGCCCGCGCGGCGGCGGCATGCCGCAGCAGGTCATCGGCGAAGGCACGGGCGTCGTTAAATTCTTCAACGCGCAAAAGGGCTTCGGCTTTGTCGTGCGCGACGATGGCGGCGAGGATGTGTTCGTGCATATCTCTGCCGTGGAGCGCGCCGGCCTGACCGGCCTGGCCGAAGGTCAGCCGCTGGGCTTCACGCTCGTCGATCGCGGCGGCCGTGTCTCGGCGACCGACCTCAAGATCGAGGGCGAACCGCTCCCGGTCACGAGCGGTGGCGGCGGTCGCGAGGATCGCGGCGGCGCCGGCGGCCCGCAGCGGCAGCTGACCGGCGAAAAGGCGAGCGGCACGGTCAAGTTCTTCAACGCGATGAAGGGCTTCGGCTTCATCCAGCGCGATGATGGTCAGCCCGATGCGTTCGTCCACATTTCCGCCGTCGAGCGGGCCGGCATGCCGACCCTCAACGAAGGCGACAGGCTCGAGTTCGAGCTGGAAGTGGACCGTCGCGGCAAATACGCTGCGGTGAACCTGACTCCGCTGCAGTCGTAAACATATCCAGGCCCCTCCCGATCAGCGGGAGGGGCTTGTTTGCAGCCACAACCCGCCCTCCGGGCGCAAGGTGACGCTCGCCGCCGGAACGACCGGCCGTCCCGACGGCGCGAAGCGCCGTGCCGCAAGCCAGTGCGCGAGGATGATCAGCGCTTCCATTGTCGCAAAGCGCGCGCCGATGCACACCCGCGGCCCCGCCCCGAACGGAATATATTGGAACCGGTGCAACCGTGCCTTGGCTTCTGGCGCGAAGCGTTCGGGATCGAACGCATCCGGCGCGTCCCAAAGCGCGTGATGCCGGTGCACCAGCCAGGGCATGACGGTGACGATTTCGCCCCGACGAATGGGGGCCCCGCACAGCACGTCTTCGCCCAGCGCCTCGCGGTCGAATCGCGGCGCGGATGGGTAGAGGCGCAACGCCTCTTCGAGCACTTGCCGCGTCCACGGCAATTTGTCCGCCAGCTCGGCCGGATCGGCTGAGAGCGCCGCAATCGACTCGGCGCGGGCGCGTTCCTGCGCTTCCCGGTCTTCGCTCAGCAGATAGAGCGTCCAGGCCAGCGCGTTCGCGGTCGTCTCATGACCCGCGAGATAAAAGGTCGCCGCATTGTCGACCGCAAGTTCCAGCGCTTCGGCTTCGGGAAATTGCTGGGCAAGCGCACGGATCAGGCCGCCCAGGAAATCGTCCGCGCCACCGCCGATACCACGCTCGCGCACGATTCGATCGAGCGTGCGTCGCAGAAAGACGACGCCGCGCCGGCCACGCCGGCCTGTGCGTGTGAGCTCGGCGACCGGCAGGCGCAGCAAGGCGCCCAGCCGTGCCTCCGCGGCGGCATTGAGGGCGGCCGCGATGTGATCGCTCGCCTCGCGCGTCATCAGTCGCGGATCGGCGGAGAACAGCGCCTCGACGATAATCGCCATCGTCGCGCGCGTGGCTTCGGCGGCCATGTCGAGCAGCGCCGGGCCCTTCGGCCAGCCCGCCACCTGCCGCTCGGCCACGCGCGCGATCAGCGGCGCCATCGACGCGATCGCCGCCGGCGCGAAGGTCGGCGCAACCATGCGCCGCTGCTTGCGCCACAGATCGCCATCCGCCCCCAGCAGGCCCCGCCCGCTGAGCGGGGCCAGCAGCCGCTTGACGACGGCGGGCTTCACATAGTTCGCCGCGTTGTCGAGCAGCACATGCTGCACGGCATCCGGATCGCTGATCGTATGCAGCGTAATGGTCAGCAGCCGCCCGCGCAGGTAGGGCGCCTCAAACGCCCGCTCCGACCAGCCGCCGATCGTGTTGCGCGCGCTCTTGCCGAACACGCCGCTCCACGCCGATCGCGGCCGATCCAGGCGCGGCGGCATCACGGGCACGAAGCGCGCAGCCATCAGCGCGCCGCCCGCGCAGCCGCGGCCTGGTAGCGCGCGGGCCGGTCGGCCGCGTGCTTCGCAACCATGGCGCGATAGCGCTCCAGCGTCGCCGCATCGGCCTTGCCGGGCGAGCCCGAATCGAACGGCGGAGCGGGGTCGTATTCCAGGCTGAGCTGGACGAAGCGCGCATAGTCGTCGCCCTCGATCGCCGCGACCAGCGCCAGGCCGAAGTCGATGCCCGCCGTCACGCCGCCGCCGGTCACGCGGTTGCGGTCGAACACGACCCGTTGCTTGACCGGCATCGCGCCGAACGCCGCCAGCCATTCGTGGCTGCCCCAATGCGTCGTCGCGCGATAGCCGCGCAGCAGGCCTGCCGCCCCCAGCACCAGCGCGCCGGTGCAGACACTCGTCACCCACTGCGCGCCGTCGGCCGCGTGCCGCAGCCAGGCAAGCGTGGCGTCGTCCTCCATCGCACCGGTAACGCCGAACCCACCGGGCACGCAGAGGATATCCGGCTGCACGGCCGTGTCGAACGTCGCCGTCGGCAGCAGCGGAAAGCCGGCATCGGTCGGCACCGGCTCCAGCGTCTTCGCGACCAGCTCCACCTTCGCGCCCGGCATGCGCGACAGCACCTGCGCCGGACCGGTCAGGTCAAGCTGGGTGACCTGCGGGAAGAGGAGGAAGGAGATTGTTCGCGGCGTTTCGGACATGCGGCACCCCCGTACGGTTCGAACATGCCCAGGCGCGCGGACGGCAGGAGACTAGTTCCGCTCCGCCCTGGCGGCAACGGGTCAGGGGTGGACGGCGCGCGATGCGCTGGCGGGCGCTTCTGCCGATACGGGCTGCGGCGCGAAGGTCAGGAAAACCGATATCGCAAGCATCGCTGCCTGCAACCAGGCGCCAAGGTTCGGCCGCTTCGGGCTGGCCGGAACCGGTTTCCAAGGCCGGCGGCGTGCAATGGGCGCGCCGGCACGGCCGGCGAGCCCGCGGTCATGGGAACTCCGCCGCGCGGGGTTGCGCAGCAGCGCATAGGATTCATTGAGCTCCTGCATCTTGCGCAGAGCATCGGCACGGCCGCCGTTCAGGTCCGGGTGATATCGACGACACAAGGCCCGATAGGCCTTGGCGATATCCTGCTGAGAGGCATCGCGTCCGATGCCCAACCGCTCGTAATGCGACGACGCAACCACGCAGCACCTCCAGGTGACCGCGCGTAGCCTCAGCTTGTTAACGCAGGGTTGTCGTCATTCCGCCGCCAGCAACTCCTCCGCGCCGCCCAGATCGACCGAGACCAACCGGCTGACGCCGCGCTCGACCATCGTCACGCCGAACAGGCGGTGCATACGGCTCATCGTCACGGCGTTGTGGGTGACGATCAGGTAGCGGGTGTCCGTCTCCGTCACCATCGTGTCGAGCAGGTCGCAAAAGCGCTCGATATTGGCGTCGTCGAGCGGCGCGTCGACTTCGTCGAGCACGCAGATCGGGGCGGGATTGGTAAGGAACAGGCCGAAGATCAGCGCGACCGCGGTCAGCGCCTGCTCGCCGCCCGAGAGCAACGTGAGGCTGCCGAGCTTCTTGCCTGGCGGCTGGGCCATAATTTCGAGGCCGGCTTCGAGCGGATCGTCCGAATCGACCAGCTGCAGATAGGCTTCGCCGCCGTTGAACAGTCGCGCGAACAGCCGGCGGAAATGGCGGTCGACTTCCTCGAACGCGGCGAGCAGCCGGGCGCGGCCCTCGCGGTTGAGGCTGCCGATCGAACCGCGCAGGCGATTGACGGCCTGCGTCAGCTCATCACGCTCACTGATCGAGCGTTCGAGCTCCGTCTCCACCTCGCGCAATTCCTGCTCGGCGACGAGGTTGACCGGTCCCAGCCGCTCGCGATCGAGGTTGAGCTTGTCGTGGCGGGCGGATTCCTCGGCAGGATCGCGAACATCCGACGAGGAAAAGCCGATGCGTTCCGGCAGCACCGGCGGCGGGCATTCGAAACGTTCGCCGGAAACGCGGCCCATCTCTATCCTGCGCGAATCGGCCGCCTCGGCGCGCGCGACGGCACCGGCGCGCGTCTCACGGGCCTGAGCGAGGGCCTCGCCGGCCTGCGCAAGCGTCGCCTCGCCTTCGCGAACCTGGGCTTCGGCCGCGCGCTCCCCGGCGGCCAGGGACTCCGCTTCGGTACGCGCCTCAGCTTGCTGCGACTCCAGCGCGGCAATCTCTTCGCGGAGCGCCGCGGGCGTATCGGTCAATGCCGCAAGCTCGGCTTCGGCAGCGCGTTCGCGACGGGCCATTTCCTCGATCCGCTTCGCCGCCTCGCCTGCCCGTGCGCGCCAGCCTTTCACCTCCGCCTGGGCCGCCGCTTGGCGTTCGCGATCACCGGCAATCGAACGCTCCAACGTCGCGGCGAGCGCGCGCTTTTCCGACACCGCCGCGCGTGCCGCTTCGCTCTGCGCCGACAATGAAGCGACGAACTGCGCGGTGGCGCCCCCGTCGGGGAGCGCGGCGAGCCGGACGTTCGCCTCTTCCGCCTCGCGCGCGGCCTCGTCGCGCTCGCCGACCGAGCGTTCGCGACGATTCGCCAGCTCCGACTGGCGCGCCGCGAAGCGTTCGATCGCGGCCTCGGCGGCATCTTCCTCGCGCCGGGCGTTGCGGGCGTCGCTCTCCGCCTGAGACAGAGCACGGCGCGCTTCATCGGCTGCGGCCCGGCCGGCAGCGAGATGACCCGATGCCGTCTCCATCGCGGCCTGCGCAATTTCCACGGCAGCACGCGCGCCTGGCAGGGCAGCGCGAAGGGCATCGAGACGATTGGCGCGGATCAGACGTTCGGCCGCAGCCGCGCCAGCATCGGTTGCAGCGAAGCCATCCCACCGCCGCATCGCGCCAGCCAGCGTGACGAGCTGCTGGCCCGGAGCGAGAGCACGGCCGTCGTCCGTCTCGCAGACCGCGATCTGCGCGACACGCCGCGCGAGCACCACCGGCGCGGTCACATGCGCCGCGAGGCTGTCGGCAATGGCCGGATCAGGCGCGAGCTCCGACCAACCGGCGAGCGCCGTCTCCAGCTCGTCGCCGAACGCAGCCGCGAGCGCGCGTTCATAGCCCGGCGCGGCACGGACATGATCGATCAACCGATCGCCCGACGCGCGTTGGAGCGCCTTGTCGAGCGCGACGGCCTCGCTCTCCAGCGCGGCCAGCGCGGCGCGCGCGGAGGCGAGCTCCGCTTCGGCGCGTTCGCGATCGGCGGCGGCCTGGGCGCGCTCGGCCTCGGCGCGCTCGATCTCTTCTGCGGCGGCGGCACTCGCCTGCTCGGCCGCCGCACGACGCGCCGCGGCCTCGTCACGCGCTGTGGCCAGATCGTCTCCAACACCGAGCTGCGCGATCTCGGCATCGACGCGCGCCAGCTCGCGTTGCGCGCGGGCAAGGCGCGCCTGCGCTGCGCCGGCGGCCGAGCGCGCGATCTGCGCCTCCGCCTGCTCGCGCGCCTGGGCGGAGAGCGCCTGTGCAAGCGCGACTTCCGCGTCCCGCGCGGTGCTTTCGGCCGAAGCCAGCTCCGCGACGAGGCCGGGCCGCCCCGCTTCGGCGGCAGCGACCCGCGTTTCCAGCGCCTTGGCCTCGGCAGTCAGTCGCGCGATCGCCTCAGCCGCATCGTTGGCGAGCGCCCCCTCGCGTTCGCGGTCGGCCGCAAGCCGCTCGCGCGCCTGGGTGAGTTCCGCCAGTCGCCGCTCCGCCCCCGCCAGCTCCGCGCGCGCGGTCGCGAGCTTGTGGCCGATCTCGTTCGCCCGGTCGCGCGCGGCCTGGGCAGCGGCGCGCGCGTCGCCGAGCTTGCGGGTCGCTTCCGCATTCCAGGCCGCTGCGGCGCGCTGCGCTTCGGCGAGCTGGTGAACACGATCCTCGGCGGCGGCAGCTTCCTTCTTCGCAGCTTCCGCCGCCTGGGCCGCCTCGCGCCAGCGGGCGAAGATCAGCCGCGCCTCGGCAATCTTGATGTCCGCGGAAATCGCCCGGTAGCGCTCGGCCGCGCGCGCCTGGCGCTTCAGCTGGCCGGAGCGCGTTTCCATGTCGCCGATCAGCTCGCCCAGCCGGGTCAGGTTCGCCTCGGTCGCGCGCAGCTTCTGCTCGGCATCCTTGCGGCGGACGTGGAGGCCGGCGATGCCGGCTGCTTCCTCCAGCATCGCGCGGCGCTCGGTCGGCTTGGCGGCAATGACGGCGCTGATCCGGCCCTGGCTGACGAGCGCGGGCGAGTGGGCGCCGGTCGCGGCATCAGCAAACAGCAGCGCGACGTCCTTGGCGCGGACGTCGCGGCCGTTCAGGCGATAGGCGGATCCGGCGCCGCGCTCGATCCGGCGGACGACCTCGATCTCGCCATCGTCATTGTCGGCGGTCTCGGCGAGCAATTGCACTTCGGCAAAATCGCGCGCCGGGCGCTGGGCCGTGCCGGCGAAGATCACGTCTTCCATGCCGCCGCCGCGCAAGCTCTTGGCGGAGCCTTCGCCCATCACCCAGCGAAGCGCTTCCAGCAGGTTCGACTTGCCGCAGCCGTTGGGGCCGACGACGCCGGTCAGCCCCGGCTCGATCCGCAGCTCGGTCGGATCGACGAAGCTCTTGAAGCCGCTGAGTTTCAGCCGCTTGAACCGCAAATGGCGCCTCCCTCAGCCCAGGAGCTTATCGCGCGCACGCGCGCGGGGAAGGGCTGCGGGCGCCCTTATCCCCAAGATTAGGTGGACGGAGGCCGAAATGAGTCCAGTTGTTGTGGTTAACCCTCTCCCTGCGGGAGAGGGTCGACTCGCGCGGAGCGCGAGCGGGGTGAGGGTGACAGCCGCCGGTCGCCCTCACCCGCTGCGACTAAGGCCCGCTACGCGGACCTAAGTCTCGCGGCCCTCTCCCGACGGGAGAGGGCGCGACATTACGCCCCGGCCGCCTTCAGCTTCGGCTCCAGCTGCTCCCAGGTGCCGACATTTTCCAGCATCTGGCCATTGATGAAGAAGGTCGGCGTGCCCGGGATTTGCATCGTGTTGGCCTTCTGCTGCATGTCGACGAGCTTATCGACCGCCGACTTGTCAGACAGGCAGGCGTCGAGCTTGGCCTGCGGGATGCCGCGCTGCTTGGCGAACTGATCGATGCCGGTCAGCGCCGCGACGGCCTTGAACTGCTCGGCGGGCGAGAGCCCCTGAAGCCGCTGCTGTTCGGCAGGCGCGATGGCCTGCAGCTTGTCGAAAATCTGGCTCTGCTGCTCGAACACCTGCTGGGTCATCGGGAAATAGGGATCGGCGCCGCCGCAGCGGCTGACCAAAGTCGCCGTCATGTCGACAAAGTCGCGCACATAATTGCGCGCCTCGAGGCTGACCGTGCCCTTTTTCACATATTCGTCGCGGAGCTTCGGAAAGCCCTTTTCCTCGAATTCCTTGCAGTGCGGGCAGGTAAGCGAGAGATATTCGACCACCTTCACCTTCGCGTTCGGGTTGCCCATCACGAACCCGCCCTCGGGGGTGGCGCTGACGACCTGGGTCCAGTCCTTGCCTGCAGGCGGGGCAACTGCCGCGGCCGGCGCGGCGGCGCCGGCGTTGGACGGAGCGGTCGTGTTGTCGGCAGCCTTGTTGCAGCCGGCGAGGGCGAGCGCGGCGGCGCCCAGCGCCAGGAAAGGGGCTTTGGTCATTCCAGTCTCCGTCAGTTCCGTTTGAGGTGCGGCTCAAGCGCCGCCCAGCTGCTGGTGTTGTCGACGCCGGCGCCGTTGATCATGAAGTAGGGCGTTCCGGGAATCTTGCGCGTCATCCACGCCTCGTCGGTCATCGCGAGCACCGGCTTTTCGGCGGCGGCGTTGGCGAGGCACGCGTTCACCTGCGCGTCGGAAAGGCCGACGATCGGGCCCAGGCCGGCGCCTTTCGCGACCATCTGCATCTGCTGCGGGTGCGTCAGCTTCTCCAGCGCGTCGTGATTGGCCTCGATATACTTGCCCGCGGCTTCGAACCAGGTCTCCTGCGTCGCGAACAATTTGTCGTGGGCGGCGAAGAAGTGCGCCGGGCCGGTGCAGCGCGCGAGCAACGTCGCCGTCAGGTCGACCGCATCGCGCACTGCGTGGCGGATCTCGATCGCGGTGCCGCCGCTCGCGACATACTTCCTGAGCGGCGCGCTCGCCTCATCGGTGAAGTGCGCGCAATGGGGGCAGGTGTAGCTCACATATTCGACCAGCCGCGTCTTCGCCGCCGGATTGCCGAGCACGAACGCGCCGGCCGGCGTCTCCGTCACTTTCTTCGTCCAGTCGACCGCGGGCGCAGCGGCGACGAGCCCGAGCGCGCCCAGGCCGGCGGCCATCCATTTCAACAGAGTCACGCTTTCACTCTCCCGATCACGGGCACGGATTCGGTGGTGGCGATGCCACGCGCGAGCGATTCGAGCACGGCGCGCAGCTCCGGATCGCCGACCGCGCGCAGCGAGTCGCCCAATTCGACGGGCACCGGCTGGAGCTCGGGCCGGGCGGGCTTGGCCGCGGCTTTGCCGACGACGCCTTGGCGGATCGCGACGCGCTCGACCGCCGGGTAGCCGAAAAAGCGATTCACTCGCTCCACGATCTCCGGCAGCACATGCTGGATCATCGGCGCGTGCGCGCCGGCAACGGTCAGTGTCAGCGTGCCGTTCGCGCGCTTGCCATGCGGGAAGCGGATCGATTCGGGCGCAGACACGCCGGCGTAACGCGCACCCACGATCTCGGCCCAGCGGCTGACGATCGAATGCTGGACGAAACCGAATTTGCGAAAGGACGCACCGCCGGCATCGGGCAGCAGTTCCGCGACCGACCGCGCACGCCCCCCACGGGGTGTTTCGTCCTGCTTGCTCTTGCGACCGCTCATCGCCAGCGCATTTGCCACGCTTCCGTGCACCCGTCCATGCCGGGCAAGAGGTGCTCCTCGGTTTGGGCTGAGCTTGTCGAAGCCCTCCCTTTCTTTTCGAATCTGCCGACAGAAGAAGGGAGGCCTTCGACAGGCTCAGGCCAAGCCGTGTTTAGGCGTTTTGTCTTGAGGCCCTGCGCGGTAGGTGCGGTGTCGTGACCGCCGAAACGATCCTCGCCTGGTACGACCGGCATGCGCGCACGCTGCCGTGGCGGAGCCCGCCGGGCGCGTCCCCACCGGACCCGTATCGCGTCTGGCTGTCCGAAATCATGCTGCAGCAGACGACGGTCGCGGCCGTGAAGCCCTATTACGAACGCTTCCTTGCGCGCTGGCCGAGCATCGAAGCGCTGGCCGCGGCCGAGGATGCCGAGCTGATGGCCGCCTGGGCGGGGCTTGGATATTACAGCCGCGCGCGCAATCTGCTCGCCTGCGCACGGACCGTGGTCGCGGAACATGGCGGGCGCTTTCCCGCGAGCTCGGCCGAGCTCAGGCGTTTGCCCGGCATCGGTGACTATACGGCGGCCGCGATTGCGGCGATCGCTTTCGGCGAGCCGGCCGTGGTGGTGGACGGCAATGTCGAGCGCGTGGTCGCGCGCCTGTTCGCGCTCGAATCGAAAGCAGCCGTGCGCCTGCAGGCTGCGGCGCTCACGCCGGCCGAGCGGCCCGGCGATTATGCGCAGGCGATGATGGACCTGGGCGCGACCATCTGCACGCCGCGCAACCCGGCCTGCGCCATCTGCCCGGTGCGGAGCGACTGTCGAGCCTTCGCGCTCGGCGCGCCCGAAGCCTGGCCGGTCAGGCCGCCCAAGCCGGCAAAGCCGCACCGGCGGGCCTTTGCGTTCTGGGCGGAAGCGGACGGCCATGTGCTGCTGGTCACGCGGCCGGCGAAAGGCCTGCTCGGCGGCATGCGTGCGCTGCCGACCGGCGCCTGGGATGCGCAGCCAAGCCTTGATGACGCCCCCTTCCCCGCCCCGTGGCGGCTGCTCGATCCGCCTGTGCGGCACGTGTTCACGCATTTCTCGCTCGATCTGAGCGTCGCCTGCGCCAGCGTGCGCCGCGACAACGCTGCCGGCGAATGGTGGCCGATGGACCGGCTCGATCAGGCGGGGCTGCCGACGCTGTTTGACAAGGCCGCCCGGCTCGCCTTGAGGGAGCGAATGACCGAGACCGCCACCGCATGCTGAGACCCGGCTTCACGGGCTCGCCGCTCGACCGCGCTGACACGCTTCGCAATGACCCCGACGCCTTTGCCGCCGCCCTCGCCGACTGGCGTGCGCGGCTGCTGAGGCTCGACGGCATCGATCCGGTGCTGGACGACCAGGGCCGGTTGAGTTGGGGCAGCCTGGCCGAGGCGCCCGAGGCTTCGGAACTGCTGCTGCTCGGCCTGATCGACGGCCGCCCGCATTTCGCGGCGCTCGACTATGGCATGCCGGAAGGAGCGGCGCGTTCGCCAGGCATTTTTCGGATGCTGGACCTGCTGCCGCCGGAAGACGCCTCGACCTACGCCGGCGCACGCAGCCTGATCGACTGGCACCTTCGCCACCGCTTCTGCGCCAAATGCGGCAGCGGCGACACTACAATCCACCGCGCCGGCTGGGGGCGCAAATGCGGGAATTGCGATACCGAGCACTTCCCCCGCGTTGATCCGGTCGTGATCATGCTCGCCGAGCACGAAGGCAAGGTGCTGGTCGGCCGCCAGTACCGTTATCCGCCGGGCCGGTACTCGGCGCTCGCGGGGTTCGTCGAACCGGGCGAGTCGATCGAGGAAGCGGTCGCGCGCGAGCTGTACGAGGAAGCGGGGCTGAAAGTCCGCGACGTCCGCTATGTCGTCAGCCAGCCCTGGCCCTTCCCGTCGTCCCTGATGATGGCGTGCGTGGCGCAAGCGGACGATCCGACGCTGACGATCGACACGACCGAGCTGGAGGACGCGTTCTGGGTCGATCGCGCGGGCGTCGAAGCGTCGATGGCCGGCGAGCCCGGCGCCCCGTTCCTGCCGCCACCGCCCTACGCCATTGCGCACACGCTGTTCCGGTGGTGGCTGGAGGAGACAGCGTAGTCCGGAGGCGCGCCCCTCGACTTCGCTCGGGACGAGCGGTCAATCTGGCGCAAGAAACTCGCTCGTCCCGAGCGAAGTCGAGGGGCGCTGCTCGGTCCTAGCCCCGCTTCCGCGCCTGGGCATAGACGCCCAGCACATTCACCCATTTCGAATGAAACCGCAGCTCGTCGAGCGCCCGATCGACGGCGGCGTCTCCCGGCGCACCTTCGATGTCGGCGTAGAATTCGGTCGCGGCGAAGCTTGCGCCGCGCTGATAGCTTTCCAGCTTCGTCATGTTGACGCCGTTGGTCGCAAAGCCGCCCATCGCCTTGTAGAGGGCTGCCGGGATGTTCTTCACCTCGAACGTGATCGTGGTCATCAAGTCGCCGGCGCCGGGCCGGCGCTGCTCCCGGGCCAGGATCATGAAGCGCGTCGTGTTGTGCGATTCGTCAGCGATGCCTTCCGCGAGGATATCGAGGCCGTAGAGCTCTGCCGCGAATGCCGGCGCGATCGCGGCAATGCTCCAGTCCTGCATCTCGGCGACAGCGGCCACCGCTGCCGCGGTGTCGGCATAGGCGACCGGGCTGAGGCCCCGCTCGCGCAGCCAGTGCCGGCTTTGTCCCAGCGCCTGGGGATGGCTCATCACTTCGCGGATCTGATGCCCGGCACGGCCGATCAGCGTCGGCTCGATCGGCAGGAAATGCTCGCCGACGATCGCAAGACCGGATTCGGGCAGCAGGAAGTGAATGTCGGCGACCCGCCCGTGCAGGGAATTCTCGATCGGGATCATCGCCTGGCCGGCGCGCCCTTCCTTCACCGCGTCGAGCGCATCCTCGAAACTGAAGCAGGGATAGGGAAGCCCGTCCGGAAAGCGCTCGATCACCGCCCGGTGCGAGTTGGCGCCCGGCGCGCCCTGAAAGGCAATTGCTTGCTCGGGCCGGCCTTCGGCGACGACGATCATATCGCTGACGAGACGCCGCGCGGGTTCCGGATAATTGTCCATGGCCGGCGGCGCGTAGAGTCTTTCGGTCTTTAAGGGAACCCGTGCGACTTGCGGGGCGCGCAGCCTCTTTCTAAAGGAAGCGCGCGTTTATGGGGCAAGCCCGTCTCGGGCCTATGTTTTCGAGGATCTGGAATGAAGGACCGCAACAACACGATCGCCGGCTGGGTGCTGGGCGCCGGAATCGTGGCGCTGGGCGCAGGCATCGTGTCCAGCGAATATTTCCGCGCCGAACGGCCTGAAAAAATGGGCTACCCGATCGAAGGCGTGGTCGAGGCAGGCGCCGGTGGCGCCGCCGCCGAAGTGCCGATCGCGACGCGGCTTGCGACCGCAGATCCGGCCCATGGCGCGACCGTGTTCCAGAAGTGCGCGGCCTGCCACACCGCAACCAAGGGCGGCCCGAACGGCGTCGGCCCGAATCTGTACGGCGTGGTCGGCGAGCCGATCGGCCAGGGCGTCGGCGGCTTTGCCTTTTCGGACGCGCTGAAGTCGAAGGGCGGCAACTGGGACTTTGAATCGCTCGACAAATGGCTGACCAGCCCGCGCAAGTTCGCGGACGGCACCAAGATGACCTTTGCCGGACTGTCGAACGGCAAGGACCGTGCCGACGTGATCG
The DNA here is from genome assembly GCF_000974765.1 of Sphingomonas changbaiensis NBRC 104936. Lineage (GTDB taxonomy): Bacteria > Pseudomonadota > Alphaproteobacteria > Sphingomonadales > Sphingomonadaceae > Sphingomonas_B > Sphingomonas_B changbaiensis. The sequence continues at coordinate 181,058 of NZ_BBWU01000039.1, forward strand.
CCTATCTCAACCAGAACAGCGACAGCCCGAAGCCGCTGCCCAAGGCCGAAGCGGCTCCGGCCGACGTGCCTGGTCCGGCCGGCAAGTCGGCCGACACCGGCGCTGGCCCGGACAAGGTCGCGCCCGGCGCTCCGTCGGTGGATCCGCACGCCACCGAGCAGGCGGCCAAGAAGGGCAACATGCCGGCGGTCCCGAAGAAGTAACGCCGCATAACCCTCTCCCGATTGGGGAGAGGGTGGACGAGCGAAGCGAGGCCGGGAGAGGGGCCGAGTCGAGTTGCTTACTGCCCCTCTCCCTGGTCGCTTTGCGACCGTCCCTCTCCCCAATGGGAGAGGGTTCAATCCGCGAACGGGTCCCTCACCAGGATCGTGTCCTCGCGCTCGGGGCTGGTCGAGACCAGCGCCACCGGGCAGCGGATCAGTTCCTCAATGCGGCGTATGTACTTGATCGCCTGGGCGGGCAGCTGCGCCCAGCTGCGCGCGCCGGCAGTCGATTCGCTCCAGCCCTCGATCTCTTCATAGATCGGCTCGACCGCGGCCTGATCGGCGGCATGCGCCGGAAAGTGATCGAGCGTGCGGCCGTTCAGCCGATAGCCGGTGCAGATTCGGATCGTCTCCAGTCCGTCGAGCACGTCGAGCTTGGTGAGGGCGACGCCGGTGACGCCCGAGACCGCGACCGACTGCCGCACCAGCACCGCGTCGAACCAGCCGCAGCGGCGGCGGCGTCCGGTGACGGTGCCGAATTCATGACCCCGCTCGCCCAGCCACTGGCCGATCTCGTCGTCGAGTTCGGTCGGGAACGGGCCGGAGCCGACGCGCGTCGTATAGGCCTTGACGATGCCGAGCACGAACCCGACCGCGCTCGGCCCGAGGCCGGAGCCGCCCGCGGCAGTGCCGGCGATCGTGTTGGAGCTGGTCACGAACGGATAGGTGCCGTGATCCACGTCGAGCAACACGCCCTGCGCGCCTTCGAACAGGATGCGGCGGCCGCGGCTGCGCGCTTGGTTCAGGTCCAGCCAGACGGGCTTGGCGAATTGCAGCACGAAATCGGCGACATCGCCGAGCTCACGCAGCAGCCGCTCGCGGTCGATCGGCGGCTCCCCGAAGCCAGCGCGCAAAGCGTCGTGGTGTGCGGTCAACCGATCCAACTGCGGTCCGAGATCGTCGAGATGGGCGAGGTCGCACACGCGGATCGCGCGGCGGCCGACCTTATCTTCATAGGCAGGACCAATGCCGCGCCGCGTCGTGCCGATCTTGCCGGCGCCCGACGCATCCTCGCGCAGCGCGTCGAGATCGCGATGGAACGGCAGGATCAGCGGGCAGGTGTCGGCGATCGACAGGGCTTCGGGCGTGACGGTCACGCCCTGTGCCCGAAGCTTCTCGACCTCCGCCTTCAGCGCCCAAGGGTCGAGCACGACGCCATTGCCGATCACCGACGGCGTGCCACGGACGATGCCCGAAGGCAGCAGCGACAGCTTGTAGACCTGGTCGCCGACGACGAGCGTATGCCCGGCATTGTGGCCGCCCTGAAAGCGGACGACCAGATCCGCCCGCTCGGCGAGCCAATCGACGATCTTGCCCTTGCCTTCGTCGCCCCATTGCGCGCCGATCACCGTGACGTTGGCCACACTCGCTCCTTTCGTGTCGGCGCCCGACTAGAGAAGCGTGCGGCTCGGGTCCAGCGGGCGATGCTAGCCCGCGGAGGTAACGGCCGCTCCCGACGCGCGCATGTCGTCCTCCAGCCTCAGCCGTTCGTGGGCCAGCGCCGCCTGGGCCAGCAGCGTCGCCAGGAGAACCTTCTGGTCGGCGCGCACCGGGTCGCGACCGTCCTCGGCGGCGAGGCCCAGCACGGCGAGCGTCCCGAGCGAGGTCCGGAGCGGCTGGAATTGCCAGTTCGCGTCGGCCAGCAGCTTGGTGCCGCTGCCTGCTTCCTCGCCCTGCTGCCACGCCCATTCGAGCGCGGTCGTGTCGACCGGGCTGAACACCGGCTCGGCCGGCACCGCTGCGACGCATTTGAGCGCGCCGTCCACATCGCGCACCACCACCGTTTGAAGGCCACCCATCAGGTTCGACACTTCCGAACAGACGATCGCGGCGGTCCCGTCCCAGTCGGACACGCGCGTGAGCTGGAGCGCGAAGCTGGCGAGGCTGGCATTCTCCCGCGCGTTGCGATCGCTAAGGCCGACGCGTCGCCTGAGCTCGGACGTGACGAAGCCGGTATGCGCGGCCGCCAGGCCCAGCACCACGGCGAGCACCCAGCTCTGCGGCGCCGAGAGCCGGAACGCGAAATGCGGTGTGACGAACAGGAAATTGGTGAGCAGCACCGCGAGCGCAGCGCTCAACAGACCGGGACGCGTGCCGAACAGCGCCGCTGCGCCGATCACCGGAAACAGGAACAAGAGGCTCAGCGCGCCGGTGCTGAGCCAGGGCGACAGCGCGCCCGCGACGGCGGCGGTCACCACCGTCAGGCCGGCAGCCTTGGCGTAGGCGCCGCCGCTGCCTGGCGACTTAACCGGCTTCTTGCCGCGCTTCGGCAGCGGCTGGGCGGCGGAGGGGATCAGGTGAATGGCGGCGGTGATTCCGCGATCGATCAGTTCGGTCGGCAGGCGCGGACGCACGCGCGCGCTCAGCCCGGTCCGCCGATGCGCGCCGATCACGATGTCGGTGACGAGCGCATCCTCCAGGTGAGAGCTCAGGCCGTCGGCCACGGAGGCGGCGGGAATTCGCGCGACCGTTGCGCCCAGCTCCGCCGCATGGGTAAGGGCCTCGGCCGCGTCGAAATCGCTGTTCTTGTCGAACGCATCGGGCGTGACGACATGCACCGCTTCCCACGAGCAGCGAAAGGCAGCGGCCAGCTCCGCCGCGCGGCGCACGACCGTCAGCGACGTCGAGCCGCGCCCGACCGCCGCAAGGATGCTTCTGGCGTATCCGGGTGTCGTCCGGGAATCAGGTGCCACGATCGCGCCCTTCGCATGGCCGTTCCGGTCAAACAACGACCCGGCCGCCTATTCGTGTCCCGGAATGCGGCGCGATCAAGTCGCATCCAAGCGTAAATGGTCGGGGAGAGAGGAAGGTCGAGACTGCGATACTAACAGATTGAAGAGTCTCAACTAACTGAGAAATCACAAGATTCGAAACCGATTCTGTAGAGCATGGGGTATATCTCGCCTCTGCTGAGCGGTATTCTGCGCTGCTATGAGATCACAGAAAAAGACAGCCTCAGCTGCACCTGCCCAGTATGTCTGGCGCAAGCCAAACGCACGCCACCTTTGGTTTAGGATGAGTGTGCCCCGCCCCGTTCGGCCGGCCGTGGGCAAGAAGATCATTCAACACAGTCTCGGGACGAACGAGGTTCGCGAAGCTGCCATACGTGCAGCAAAGCGCCGCTACGAGCTGCTTTCCGAATGGGGTGTGATTGATGCCCCTTCCGAAGCCCATAGGAGCCCCGCAGAGCGCGTTGAGCCCACTCCGGCCGATATGAGGGCCGCCGTTGTGGAACGTGCATTCCTAAAGCCCCTAGACCGTCTGGCCGAACTTTATGCGACCAAAGGTTTCCAGACTGATCAGGAACACCGGGCCGCAATCGCCCAAATCCAAACTTGGCTACTTCGCCAGTCGCGGGACAGGGAAAGCAGGGAAGCCTGGGCTGAACGTGCCGATCGCCTGATTGAGGAGCAGGGATGGTATGTTCCGGCCAATTCCCAGGCCCGTGCCGATTTGGTCGGGATGATGGCTGAAGCTGGCACGGAAGCGCTTCGGATCGGGGCCAAGCGTCAGGAAGGTGAGTTCTCGGCAGCGCCCACCAGTGCCGTTGTTACTGAAGGTTTGGCGCTTCGGCAGCGGCAAGCCACAGCCGGCGAGACTATTTTAGAGTTGTTCGATCGATATTCCGCAATGCGATTGGCAGAAGGTCGAAAGCGGGCGGACACCATCGCGCAGGATCGAAAGGTTATAATCTTGTTCGCCGACTTTGTCGGTAAGGATCGGGATGTTCGATCGCTGACTAAAGCTGACGTTCGAGAATGGCTAACTGTCCTGACTAAGCTCCCCCGCCGCTTCTCAGAGATCAGAGGCTATCGCGGGCTCACGCTACGCCAAGCGGCCCAGAAGGGGGCCGCGGAAGGCCGGACGCCTTTGGCCCTACTTACGGTCAACAAGTATCTCAGCACCGTTTCGCCATTCTTAGATTGGTGCTGCCGGCAAGCCTACGCTGAACAGAACCCATGCGACGGCCTGCATTTCGACGTTAAGAAAGGCAAGAACGCTAGGCCGCCGTTCAGGGCTGAGCAGCTAAACACGATCTTCCGATCACCCTTGTTCACCGGCTTCGCTGCCGATGGGAAGGAACACTCGCCCGGCCTGAAAAAGGCTGATGACTGGCGTTATTGGCTTCCGATCGTCTGTCTGTTCACAGGGGCCCGGATCGGTGAGATTGCGCAGCTTAGGCTGCGGGACCTTGAGCGCGACAATGGCACTTGGCTCATCCATATTCGAAATGAAGAGCAATCCGGACAGCGGACCAAATCCGGCTTGAGCCGGGTCGCTCCAATTCACTCCAGATTGCAGAAGCTCGGCTTCTTAGCCTTCTTTGATCGTCAAAGGGAGAAGGCCAACGGCAATTTGGAAGTCCAACTGTGGCCTGAACTGAAGCCTAACGATCGCGGCGAGATGGGTGGTGTGCCCTCTCGGTTCTGGCGGGATTATCTGAAGCGGATTGGTATCAAAGCCGGCCGGGATGGGTATGGAGCCCATTCATTCCGGCATACGTTAGCCGATCGACTAAGAGAGGCTGGCTATCTCGATAACGAGGTTGCTGTTGCCCTCGGCCACAATCTCAAGACCGTCACCAGTGGTTATGGCAGGATCAAACAAGGGACGATCTCTCGTCTTAAGGATATGATTGAAAGCATCAACTTTGATGATGTCCATCTTGATCATCTAAGCGGTAGGCACACTTCTACCTTCCGCTTAGGGTGATATAGAGAGAGGTTTTTTTATTACCATTCTTTATATACTCAACGGATCAAACCCTAGAACCTGATGTCTCGTTTACCCTAACTGCTTATTGCCTTTCTCCTTGAAAGAGACTGGATGGAAGCCACTCCACGTTGATACCTAGTGAAAGCACTAGGACTGATATCACCCACACTCTCGTGCTGGTTAGGTTATTCCCTAGAACGGTTCCTGTTCATTGGGAGGGTCGGAAGGTTATAAGTTCCCCCGAGACTATTTTGCCTATGATGTGGAGCCTTGATCCGGGGCGGGTTATGAGTTCCAGCTTTCGCCTTCCCTAGCCATAGGGGCCGCACACCTTCACGATCCGACCGTCAATGGCCCGTTCGGAAAGGCATTAGTCTTGGATGTTAACGTGTTCCAGCCTAGGTAAGCGTCACGATGTGACTATAATAGCAGAGCTCTGTCCAATAATCAAACTGAGAGTATTTGCATCTCCAGGTGACCTCGTGGTTTTCCCGGCTTATTGCCTATGAGGCACAACCAACTGGCTGATTATCTATAGCACGGGATTGGCGAGTTTTGAGCGAGCACATTCCAGTTGTGCCCCCCCTATTTTTGTTTAATTGCTTAACGTTTTTTAACTTCGCTTAACGCTGCTGCTGCCGACCTTCTTGATTGGACAGGAAGGGAGCGTGGAGCGGAAAGCGGTCGCCTGAAGAGACGCTCGCGGCCCTGGGTTATCCCCCGCGCCTATTACGAGGTGCGGCAACTCTTTTCGTCCACTTTCAGGGATGTTAATGCCTCCTCCACAACAGGGGAGAACAACATGCGCCGAGTCTTGCTTGCTGGATTAGCCTTCGGTTTAGGTGTGCCAGCGTCTGCGACAGTGACGGTCTACACTGATCCTGTGGCTTTCAAGGCGGCTGCAGGGGGCCAAGTCACTCGTTTCAATTTTCCCTTTCGCGACGAAGACCGGGAATACATTCCGATCGGTCCCGAATACCAGTTCAGAGACATCCTATTTGAAAGCGGTCTGCTCGCTTCGTTCAATGACGAGCATTTCGTATACGGTACCGAGTCAGTTAGCGGGCCCAGATACCTCGACACCTATAGCAGCCTTCACGTCACAACGCCGCGTCACGTCCTAGGCCTCTATCTGGGCACCTATTACGACTGCTGTGACCTTCAGATAACGTATCAACTTGGAAGTAAATCCGGATCGGTCCAGATGCCAACTTACGGCACAGCAACGTTCTTGGGCGTCATCGACACCTCTGGCCCTGTGGATTGGACTTTGCGATCAACGGGGCTCGATCTCGCCGTAGCATCCATTCTCACCCCGGTCCCCGAGCCTGCGACTTGGACAATGATGCTGGGCGGCTTCGGTATGCTCGGATGGGCCGTCGGACGGAAAAAGTTTCGGCTCGCTCAAGGGACAACGGCAGCCGCTACGTCATAGTGATCGGACTGCAGGCAAGCTCGACACCGCGGTAGCTCATCTGCCGCGGGCTGGCTCAATCTTGAACGTCCGCTAGGGGTGGATAGCGGACATTGGCTCTGGCTTACTGGACCGCTAAGCGTAGCTCATGATTTGGAACATCATAGACCGCAGAGAGCGGCCATATCGATGGCGCGAAGTGAACGCGATTATCGAAGCTGTTGAACACGACAATAGCTGCCAAGATGCCGACCAAGCGCCGGACAGCGATCCTGTTTTGATAGTCGATTATGATGCGTTGGAAGCGGTCTCCGTTGCAGAGGCCGTCAAGTGGGCGAACGAACAGCGATGCCCAGTGACATTATACCTCTATGACTCAGGTCGGGGCTTCGAAGCGGAAGAACACTTCCAGGCGGTTGGTAATCGCCTCCAAAATGATGACTGACGCCTGCAATGGGTGGGTTTGCGACATTCGTCCCTACTCAGGAAAGCCAATCATCGCCCGGTAGAGTGTGACGACGAAAACTACCCCGGTCATCGTGACCGCAAGCCAATATGGGCCGGGTCGGCTCAACCGATCACCAAAGAAGCCGCCCCAGTTTGCACGCCCTCGCCGCAAATCGCGAACAAGCATGACGCCGGAGATCGCAGCAATGATGCCCGACGCAAGTCGGATGGTTTCGACGGTCACTGAAGTAGTATGCCGATGACCGCGGATGTCCGCAAAGGGTCGAAAGCCGACATTCGGTTGTGAGGATTGGATCTTTCCGGCTGCCCTGAGAATCGGCTCCTCTGAGCCAAAGAGCGATTTTTCTAGGACTTCGGTTGGAGAAATTGGGCGGCCTAAGCCGCCCGCCTCTCAACCCGCTGGATAGCAGCCCGAGATACGCCATACTGCTTGGCAAGCACGCCCAGAGATATCCCTGCCATTCGATCGGATAGGATAGAGCGTTGCTGATCGGGGGAGAGTGCGGCCGGTCGCCCCAGCTTCTTTCCCTGTGCTTTCGCACGGCTCAACCCAGATTGAGTCCGCTCAATCAGTAAGTCCCGCTCAAACTCGGCAACGGCACCGATGACGCCCATCGTCATTTTGCCGGCCGGGCTAGTGAGGTCCATTCCTCCTAGTGCAAGGCAGTGAACCTTGACGCCTAAGCCGGCCAGCCGTTCGACAGTGCTGCGAACGTCCATTGCATTACGGCCCAACCTATCCAGCTTCGTGACAACGAGGATATCGCCGCTTTCCAGGCGATCTAAGAGCTTTGAGAAGCCGGCACGCTCATTGGCAGCAACAGAGCCGGAAATCGTCTCGGAGACGATCCTACGGGCTTCTAACGCGAAACCAGCGGCTTCAATCTCCCTCACCTGATTTTCGGTGGTCTGATCGGCAGTGCTGACGCGGCAGTAGGCGAAGGTTCGAGCCATTATCGGTCTCCCTGTATCGAATCTGTAGCTCGAAACTGCACCCGTATCGGAATGGAGTCAACCATAGGTTTCGATACACCATCTGATGGTGTATCGGAATCGGTCGATTCCGATCCTGCGCTCCAATTCCCGCGAGCGACAGGCCAGCGCGATCTCGACAAACAGGACGGCCGCTTTACGATGAGAACGAGGGGTGGGGCATATGAACCGGATATTCGAGATTCTGATCGACGGCTTCCGGGGAGCTCCGAAGCCTCTGTCATTGCGGCTTGATCCCGAGGTTAATTTTATCATTGGGCGAAACGGGACTGGCAAAACCAGTCTCATGAACCTGCTTTCTTCAGCATTGGGGGTGGACACTTCACAGCTTTTGAGCGCCGAGTTTAGAACAGTTTCCTTTGTTCTCAGCAGCGTTGAGACGCGGGCTAAGCCGAGAGTGTATGTGCGAAAAGAGTTGAAGGAACGCCCTGAGCCCACCTTTAACTACCGCATTCTGGAAACCGCCCGCGCGAGGGCCCATGAGTTTGACATAGACGTCGGCGACTTTCGGGGCGCTTGGCGTAGTGGCCTGATGCGAAACTACTATTACCACATGGAAGAGAGGATACCTCCTCAACGCCGGGTTCGGGAGGAAATTGAAAAGCTCATAAACATCAACTGGATTTCCGTGCACCGCGCGAGCTTAATTCCCAACGACGAACAGGATAAGATGGTTTCACCCATCGACCGCAAATTGCGGCAGGTCGCGCGCGACTTTGGCGCTTACTTTTCAACTTTAGATAAACGCGCAGCGGAAGAGACGGACAAATTCCAGCAAATCTATCTTCTCTCCCTGATCTCTCCATCGCAATTCGAGTCAATTCGTTCTGTTGCCTCGGTAGACGCTGAAGAAGAAAAAATCGCCATAAAGGGCGTGTTCTCAGAATTCAACATTGCGTCCGGCGTGTTCGGCAGCAAGCTTGAGAGCTTTACCAAGAGAATGGCAACTGCCATTAAGAACTATGCGCCCGACAAACCCATATCGGGAGACGATTTTCTTGTCCTGACAGACACGGCGCGCATTCACGGCCTCATCAACCAGTGGCATAGACTTTTGGACAAGCGAGCGCAGATTTACACACCGAAGACAGACTTCGTGAACATCGTTAACAGCCTATTCTACAAAAAGAGGTTAAGCATTAGTGCGGGCAATGAACCGGTCTTTGAAGAGACGTCTGGCGCACGCATCCCGTTAGATCAACTCTCTTCCGGCGAAAAGCAGATGTTTATCTTGTTAGGTGAAACACTGCTTCAGCGAGGCGCCCACTGCGTCTTCATGGCAGACGAGCCCGAGATATCTCTTCACATCGACTGGCAGATGGAGCTCGTTCCGAGCATTCGAAAAATCAACCCCAACGCCCAGATCATCTTTGCCACGCACTCTCCTGACATCGTTGGCGCTTATTCCAAAAACACCATAAATCTCGAGAAGATTATCTAGCGTGTTTGAGAGAAGTTCGGCCGGCCAGTCCAATCGAGCCCTTTTCCTCGACGTAGACCGGGTGATCTATGTTGAGGGGGGGCGAAATGACAAAGGCCACGTAGAGTCGTTTGACGCTATGTTCTGGCGAGCAGTTTTTGCTGCCTTGCGTCCCGATCTCAAAGTGCGGTGCGTTCCTAAAGGAGACAAAGCCACTCTAATTCAGATTGCCGAAGACAACATGAGGTCAGGAGCTCAGAATTGGATAGTGGCACTTGATCGCGATTATGACGAGCTTACCGGATGCCTACTGCTTGATGCGAGGGTGGTTTACACATTCGGCTACAGCTACGAGAACGACGTCTTCTGTCCTGAGGCGATCGAAGCTCTATTTTACAATGTATGTCCTTTGTGTGAGCGCAGTGAAGAAGTCAGCGAAGTTATAAAGGTTTTGATAGACGACTTCATTAGGCAGTCGTGGTTGGCTCACCTCGGAGATTTTTACGGAACGTTGATTGGTCGAAGGGTTCTGGACCGGAAAAAGCCTCAGAAATACGTTCAAGTGGGGGGCTACGGTGCCAAGCCTAAGATTAGAAGGTCCATGTTCCTGGCAGACATAGCTGCAGCTAACTCCGGCGCGCCGAGACCCAAGTGCAACAATGGGCCACTCACCAAAGCGATGTTACCTCGACTAGCGGTAGGGAAATTATACGCGCATTTTGCTTTCCATGTGTTAGCCCACGTTCAGAGGAAGGTGAGCTTTATGCCCAACCTGCAACGGGACTCCCTTTTTGCCGCAGCGATACAAAGCCTCCGCACTTTCCTCGTTGATTATCCCGACAGCGCCATCGGTATGCATTATCGTGAGCAGCTGGCGCCCTGCTAAGGGAATGGCCTGATGGTTTTCGGATTGAGAAAGGTCAAACTCGCCAAGCCTGCGGCTTAGCGACGTCAGCCGGCGCACCCTAATACGCCGCTTCGTTAGGGGCGGCCGGCTAAAGACGGGTAGCTAGGCCAACGCGGCTAAGCCCCCTGCATCACGATTAGGGGTTCCTTGTTGCAAAAGATGAGAATGCGGCCGTTGTTTAGTGCTGCCGGATAACCCCTCTCTTTGCAATATATTAGAAGCTCCGCAATGTCGCACTTCATAGAACGCAAAGATCGGTTGATTATCCCGCCACTCGTCGCGAGACCGGTTGCGAACATCCGTTCAATATAGGCGAGAGTATCTCCCCTACGGCGTCTAGCCATTAGTTCTTCCTTTCATGTATACGCGGCGCCTGCTGTGCCGGTATGGCTGTCTTAAAGCCAATGGGTGCGGCGGCCCACCCCATGTTGAAGATTTCTATTGTTAGTCCACTTACCATGATTTGATTTCAAAGTAGCGCAGCCGCGCCACCATCAGAGGCGCGGGCGACCCTCGCATGGCAGAGACGAGCCTATCGCACCCCTGTGATTGATTCGGCGGCCGGCGCAGTCCGGTTCAACCCAGACATTGCGAGTATATTTGGATGTATATCGGCGGCCCAGCGCAAACGGCTAAGGCATTGATTCTTCTCGCCTAGGCGAAAATGGTCGGGGAGAGAGGATTCGAACCTCCGGCCCCTGCCTCCCGAAGACAGTGCTCTACCAGGCTGAGCTACTCCCCGACCGGACCGGGTGCCGAAGCGCCCGCGGAGGCAAGACGTGCGCCCATAGCGGGGGGCGGAGCGGCTTTCAAGCGCAGTGTTGGGCGGATGCGCAGGAATGCGCGGCACCGCGTGCGGGTTCGCGCGTTGAAACGGGTTCGCAGCTGGATGGCGGTGTATCGAGTATGGAAGAGGCGGAGCGTATCGTCGCCATCGGGCTGCTGACCGAGCGCGACCTCGACGTGCTCGGCACCGGCTTCCGCCGCGCCTTCCGGGTCGACGACACGCCGTGCTTCGACGACCTGCTCGCCGCGATCGACGTCGCGGAAAAGCGGGCCGAGGACATGCGCGCCGGCAGCTAGGCGGCACGATCATGTGACGACGCGGCACAGCCGCGTCGTCGGTCGCCGCTCCAGGCGGCGCCGGCCGTGAGCGCCTACTTCGCCTTGCTGTAGCATGCGCTACAGCTTCGGCCGGCGCTCACAACTTCCGCCCGATCAGCTCCTTCATGATCTCGTTGGCACCGCCATAAATGCGGCTGACCCGCGCGCCGCGCCAGGCCCGCGCGATCGGATATTCGTTCATGTAGCCGGCGCCGCCGTGGAGCTGGAGGCATTTGTCCATGACCTCCCATTGCATCTCGGTGTGCCAGAGCTTGGCTGCGGCGCCCTCCTCGGGTGTCAGCTCGCGCTTCAGGTGGCGGGCCAGGGCCCAGTCGATATGGGCCCAGCCGACCTGGAGCTTCGATTTCAGATCGGCGAGCGTGAAGCGGGTGTTCTGGAAATCGAACACCGTTTTGCCGAATGCCTTGCGATCCTTGGTGAAGGCGACCGTATCGTCGAACGCGCGCTGGGCCGACGCCTGAGCGCCGATCGCGATCGCAAGCCGTTCCTGGGGCAGTTCCGACATCAGATAGATGAAGCCCTTGCCTTCCTCGCCGAGGCAATTGGTCATCGGCACCCGCACGTCCTCGAAGAACAGCTCGGAGGTGTCGGCGGCGTCCTGGCCGATCTTGTCGAGGTTGCGGCCGCGCTTGAATCCGTCGCGCGTCGCCTCGACCAGGATGATCGACACGCCTTTCCAGGCGGGTTCCACCTCGGTGTCGGTCTTGGCGCAGACCAGGATCAGGTCCGCATTCTGGCCATTGGTGATGTAGGTCTTGGAGCCGTTGATGACGTAGTGATTGCCGTCCTTCTTCGCGGTCGTGCGGATGCCCTGCAGGTCGGAGCCGGTGCCGGGCTCGGTCATCGCGATCGCGGTCACCACCTCGCCCGAGACCATCTTGGGCAGCCATTCGCGCTTCTGCTCTTCCGAGCCGTAGGAGACGAGATAGTTCACGACGATGTCGGACTGGAGCGAAAAGCCGAGCGGCGTGCCGGCATAGCTCACTTCTTCGTCGATGATGGCATTGTAGCCGAAATCGAGGCCCAGCCCGCCATAGTCCTCCGGCACGGTCGGGCAGAGCATCCCGATCTCGCCGCCTTTGCGCCAGATATCCTTGTCGACGATGCCCTGCTCGTCCCAGCGGGCGATGTGCGGCACCGCTTCCTTCTGCAGCCACGCGCGCACCGTCTCGCGAAACGCCTCGTGCTCGGGGGTGTAAACGGTGCGGCTGTGGGTGTTCAGCATTCGGGGCCTCTCCTGTTCCGAGGCAGGAGAGACGGAGTTTACGTTTCCGTCAAGGGGAGCTTCGCCCCTCGACTTCGCTCGGGACGAGCGGCATGACCTGCTGGTGGCTCCCGAGCTGATCCTGAGCGCCAAGGCCGAACTCGGCGAAGGCCCGCGTTGGCATAGGGCGGAGCGGCGGCTTTACTGGGTCGATATCGCGCGGCGCGAGCTGCACCGGTTCGACCCCGCCACCGGCACCGACGAGAACCGCGTGTTCGACCAGCCGGTCGGATGCTTCGCCTTCCGCAAGGCGGGCGGGCTGCTGCTGGCGATGAAGGACGGATTCGCGACCATCGACGCTTGGGACGCGTCGCCGGTGCCGTTCGGCGATGCGGTGTTGGCGGGCAAGCCCGACTATCGCTTCAACGACGGGCGCACCGATCCGTGGGGCCGGTTCTGGGTCGGCAGCGTCGACACGACCAAGCAGACCGGGGAGGCCGCGCTGTATCGGATCGATCGCGACGGGCGCGTGACCTGGATCGAAGGCGAGATGCTGACCTGCAACGGCGCAGCGTTCACAATCGACGGTAGCCGCTTCGCCCATGCGAACACGCCGAGCCACGCGCTGCGCATCTACGATGTCGAGAATCGCAAGCTCACCAACCGCCGCACCTTTCATCAATGGCCGATCGGCGAGGGGCGGCCGGACGGCGGCTCGTTCGACGAGGCGGGATTTTACTGGACGGCGCTGTTCGACGGCGGCCGCGTCGCACGGCTGTCACCGGACGGCGACGTGGTCGAGGAAGTCGCGCTGCCGGTCAGCCGCCCGACAATGATCGTGTTCGGGGGTGACGACCGCCGAACCGCGTTCGTCACCAGCGCGCGCGTGGACGGCGAGCGCCAGTCGGGCGGGATCTTCAGCTTTGCTGTGGATGTGCCCGGCGTGCCAGAATGGCCGTTCGGCTGATCATCAGCCATTTCAGGTCACCGGTGCCGGCGAACGCGGCGTCGCAGGCATCGGCCATCGTCCCGACGCACTTGGCGAGCACGCGGCCGCGCATCATCCAGTCGAGCGTCTCGACGCCGCAGGCGATGAAATCCTCCCGGCCCAGAATCCGCCCGGCACGAAGCAGTGCTTCAGGCAGGCGGCAGGCATCTTCCTCGAACAGGATTTCGAACCAGGCCCAATCCGGCCGGCGCTCCGGATCGAGCAGCTGGACAAGCTGTTCGCCTCCCCGCTCCAGCAGCGTCCGTGCACTGTTGAGGCCCGGCTGGCCCTGCAGCTTTTCGGCCGCGCGCAACATCACCGCGACGAGATCGCGGGGTGTCGACGGAGCGGGTTTTGGAGTGTTGATGGCCGGTGCGGCGGGGATCGTTTCGGCTGTGTTGAAGCTGAACATGAGATTAAAACGCAAGTTGAAGCTGCCGGTTGCATCGCCTGTTCGCAGTCGCAGCACATTGGACGCTCGCAACAGGCTTTGAAATTTTATAACAAGCGCGGCAAAGGGCCTCGCGCCCGCGAATCCCGTGGAGAGACGATGTCCACCCGCCCCAACCTGCCGCCCCTGCGGCTGCACGTGCCCGAGCCGAAATACCGGCCCGGCGACGAAGCCGATTTTGGCGACATTGCGATTCCCGCGGCCGGCGCGACGCCGCGTCCGGCAGTGGATGCCGCGCCGGCTGCGTTCCACGATCTCGCCTATGGCTTGGTCCGCGTTCTCGACGATGACGGCCGCGCGATCGGCCCGTGGGACCCGAAGCTCAGCCCCGACACGCTCCGCGGCATCCTGCGGGCGATGGCGAAGACGCGGGCGTTCGACGAGCGGATGTACCGCGCCCAGCGCCAGGGCAAGACCAGCTTCTACATGAAATGCACCGGCGAGGAGGCGATTGCCTGCGCCCAGGCCTATGCGCTCCACCGCGACGACATGTGCTTCCCAAGCTATCGACAGCAGGGTTTGCTGATCGCGCGCGACTGGCCGCTCATCGACATGATGAACCAGATCTACTCGAACAAGGGAGATCGCCTGGGCGGCAAGCAGCTGCCGATCATGTATTCGACGCGCGAAGGCAGCTTCTTTTCGATCTCCGGCAACCTCGCCACCCAGCTGCCGCAGGCGGTGGGCTGGGCGATGGCGTCGGCGATCAAGGGCGACACGCGAATCGCCTCCACCTGGTGCGGCGAGGGATCGACGGCGGAAGGCGATTTCCATTCCGCCTGCACCTTCGCCTCGGTTTACCGCGCGCCGGTGATCCTGAACGTCGTCAACAACCAGTGGGCGATCTCGAGCTATTCCGGATTTGCGGGCGCCGAGGCGACGACCTTTGCCGCGCGGGCGATCGGCTATGGCATCGCGGGCCTTCGTGTCGACGGGAACGACGCGCTTGCCGTCTATGCGGCGACCGAATGGGCGGCCGAGCGCGCGCGGACCAATCAGGGGCCGACGCTGATCGAGTTCTTCACCTACCGCGCCGAGGGCCATTCGACGTCCGACGACCCCAGCGCCTATCGCTCCGCCCAGGAACGCGAGAAATGGCCGCTGGGCGATCCGATCTCACGGCTCAAGCAGCATTTGATCGGCCTCGGCGAATGGGACGAGGAGCGGCAGGCGGCCATGGACCTCGATGTCGCGAACGAAGTGAAGGCGGCGCAAAAGGAATCCGAGAAGAACGGCATCCTGGGCCACGGCATGCACCAGCCGATGTCGACCATGTTCTACGACGTGTTTGAGACACTGCCCTGGCATCTGGAGGAGCAAAAGCAGGACATGCTGGCCGAGGCCAAAGCCGCGGGGATCGAGACGTCGTGATGAGAGTGAAGCTGAAGCCATCCTCTCCCTTGAGGGGAGAGGAACAGCGGAGCTTGGCAACTTGTTGCCTAGCGCAGCTAGGAGAGGGTGGTTGGTCGTGTACCACAATACCCTCTCCCCGCTCGGCCCCACAGGGCCGAGTCGCCCTCTCTCCTATAGGGAGAGGGTAATATGGCCCGCATGAACATGATCCAGGCGATCAACTCGGCGCTCGACGTGCTGATGGATCGCGATCCCGACATCGTCGTGATGGGCGAGGATGTCGGCTATTTCGGCGGCGTGTTCCGCGCGACCGCGGGGCTGCAGGCCAAATACGGCAAAACGCGGGTGTTCGACACGCCGATCAGCGAGCTCGGCATTATCGGCGTCGCGGTCGGCATGGGCGCTTATGGCCTGAGGCCGGTGCCCGAGATCCAGTTCGCCGATTACATCTACCCGGCGTTTGACCAGCTCGTCAGCGAGGCGGCGCGGCTGCGCTATCGTTCCGCCGGCGAGTTCACTGCACCGATCACGGTGCGTTCGCCGTTCGGCGGCGGCATCTTCGGCGGGCAGACGCACAGCCAGAGTCCGGAAGGCATCTTCACCCACGTCTCGGGCCTGAAGACGGTGATCCCGTCCACGCCTTACGACGCCAAGGGCCTGCTGATCGCCGCGATCGAGGACAACGACCCGGTCATCTTCTTCGAGCCGAAGCGCATCTACAACGGCCCCTTCAGCGGCCATTACGACCGCCCGGCGAAGAACTGGTCCCAGCATCCGGACGGCGAAGTGCCGGAGGACTATTACCGGATCGAACTCGGCAAGGCGCGCGTCGTGCGGCGGGGCGCGGACCTGACGATCCTGGCCTATGGCACGATGGTCCATGTCGCGGCCGGCGTGATCGAGGAGCAGGGGATCGACGCCGAGCTGATCGACCTGCGCACCTTGCTGCCGCTCGACATCGAGACGATCGAGGAGTCGGTCAAAAAGACCGGTCGCTGCATGGTGATCCATGAAGCGACCCGCACCTCCGGCTTCGGCGCCGAGCTCTCCGCACTCGTGCAGGAGCGCTGCTTCTACCATCTCGAAGCGCCGGTCGAGCGCGTGACCGGCTACGACACGCCTTATCCGCACAGCCTCGAATGGGCCTATTTCCCCGGCCCTGTCCGCATCGGCGAGGCGATCAAGAAGATCATGAAGGACTGACGAGATGGGCCTTTTCACTTTCCGGCTGCCGGACATCGGCGAAGGCATTGCCGAGGCCGAGATCGTCGCCTGGCACGTCAAGGTCGGCGACCGCGTCGAGGAGGACGGCAAGCTTGCCGACCTGATGACCGACAAGGCGACGGTAGAAATGGAATCGCCGGTGGCCGGGATCGTGCGCGAAGTCGCGGGCGACGTCGGCGACACGATCGCGATCGGCTCTTCGCTGGCGGTGATAGAGACCGAGGGCGACGCCGAGGCAGAGGCCGAAGTCGCCGCGCCGGTGACCAGCGAAACGGCGACCGAGCCGATGCCCAGGATTGAGCCTGCGGCAGAGCAGACCAAGCCCGAGCCTCCAAAGCCGGTTCAGCCTGAGCCTGTCGAAGGCCTCCCTTCTTCTTCCAATCAGCGGCGAGAGGAAGAAAGGGAGGGCTTCGACAAGCTCAGCCCAAACCGGATTGAAGAACCGAGCCCTCACACACCGATTCTCGCCTCCCCCGCCGTCCGCGCCCGCGCCAAGGAACTCGGCATCGACCTCGCCAGCGTCCAGCCGAGCCAGGAAGGCCGCATCCGCCACGCCGACCTCGACGCCTTCCTCTCCTACAATGCCGGTCAGGGCTATGGCCGCCCGGCCGCGCCGCGCCAGGACGAGCAGGTGAAGGTGATCGGCATGCGCCGCCGCATTGCCGAGAACATGGCCGCGTCGAAGCGGAACATCCCGCATTTCACCTATGTCGACGAGATCGATGTCACCGACCTCGAAGACATGCGTGGCGATCTGAACGAGAATCGCGGCGACCGGCCGAAACTCACCATGCTGCCGCTGCTGATCGTCGCGATCTGCAAGACGCTGCCGCAGTTCCCGATGCTCAACGCCCGCTTCGACGACGAAGCCGGCATGGTGACGCGGTTCGGGGCCGTTCACCTGGGCATGGCGACGCAGACCGACGCGGGACTGATGGTGCCGGTCATTCGCGACGCGCAGGCGAAGAATGTCTGGCAGCTCGCACGCGAGATCGCGCGGCTGGCGGACGCTGCGCGCACCGGCAAGGCAAAATCGGAAGAACTGTCGGGCTCCACGATCACCGTGACCTCGCTGGGGCCGCTCGGCGGCATCGCGACCACGCCGGTGATCAATCGGCCGGAAGTCGCGATCATCGGGCCGAACAAGATCGTCGAGCGGCCGGTCTTCGACGGCGACGACATCCGCCGCGCGAAGCTGATGAACCTGTCAATCAGCTGCGATCACCGGGTCGTCGACGGCTGGGATGCGGCCAGCTACGTCCAGGCTCTGAAGAAGCTGCTGGAAACGCCGGTCCTGCTGTTCGCGGATTGAGGTTCAGCGGAGGAGCTGGAGAAATCGCACAGCCGCGTCCCAGTCGCGGCGGCGCGCGTCCCGGGCGGCCGCGGCAAGCGGGTCGGCGCCCCACATCTCTTCCTGCCACAGCTCCTCGAGATTGACCGCGGCCCAGAGCTGATCGGCGTCGAAGGCGCGCTCGACCAGCGCGAGGCCGGCGATCAGCGAGCCGCCGATCGTCACCAGCGGCGACAGTGCGGCAAGCTCGAATGCGCCGAGCGCCACGGTCGCGTCGCGCAGCCGCACGACGGTGGCGGCGGGTTGCGGGCGATGCATCACGCCGGCGGCGACCTCCACATGAACGTCGTAGCGCTGCTGCACCCAGGCGAGCAGCGGGTCCCATTCGCTCGCCTGGCGCGCGACCAACTCCGGCGGGCTTTCGGCGCGATAGGCGAGCAGATCGGTCTCGCCATATTTTGCGAGCTGGGCACCGAAGGCGAGCCGATCGGGCTCGACCAGATCGATCGCGGCGTTGGCGAGACCGGTCAGCGGCAGCAGGCGCGGATCGAGCGCTTCGCCGACGCCGTTCCATTCCGCGGCGACCGCTTCGGTCAGTGCGGGCGTCGGCAGCGCGAGCGCATTGCGCCGTGGCGTGCGGACCGGCCGGCCGTCGAGCAGCACCTCGCCGCCCTGTGCGAAGGCCTCTTTCCAGAACCGCTTCACTTGGGCGTCCGCCAGCGCCGCGCCAGCATCAAAGGCACCAGCGCGAAATCGAGCGCGCCGACCAGCACCGCGATAATGCCGACCAGGCGCGGCACCTCGGGAAGGCGCCCTGCTGCGATCACCAGGCCGAACAGGATCAGCAACGCCCCTGCCAGCCGCAGCAGCGAAATCGCGAGGAAGCGGTTGCGGGCCTGGCTATCGTCCATCTGTGAAGCGCTCCATCCAGACGGTCAGGTCCTGCGGGCTCTCGACCACCCCATGCGCGCCCGCAGACCTGAGCTCGTCGGTGCTGTGATAGCCCCAGCCGACGCCGAGTGCATGTGCGCCTGCAGCGGCCGCCATCATCATGTCGAAACTGGTGTCGCCGATCATCACGGTCGTCTCGGGAGCGGCGCCTGCCTCGGCCATGGCGGCCTGCAGCATCGCGGGATGGGGCTTGGACGGATGACGGTCGGCGGTCTGCAAGGTCATGAAACGGGCATGGAGCCGATGCCGTTCCAGGCAGAGCCGCAAACCGCGATCGGACTTCCCCGTCGCAACGCCGAGCAGCCAGCCGGCATTTTCGAGCCTGTCGACAGTCTCGGCGATTCCGTCGAAGAGCGGCTCCTCAACCAGCCCCTCGGCGCGGTGCCGCTGGAATGTGACCCGGTAGGCATCGACGAGCGCGGCCTGGAGATCGGGATCGGCGGCGGGCGCAAGCGTCCGCATGATCTGCGGCAGGCTGAGTCCGACGATCCGGCGCGTCGCCTGCCGGTGGGGCGGCGTGAGGCCGTGGCACGAAAAACATTCGTCCATCGCCCGGCAGATCGCCGCCTGGCTGTCGACCAGGGTCCCGTCGCAATCGAAAACGGCGAGGCGGTTCACGATCTACCCTCTCCCCTGCAGGGAGAGGGCTATCACGCGCCCCGGCCCCGGCCGCGGCGTTCGCCTTTGCGCTCCTTCCGCCGTGCCTTGGCGGCGGCACTGATGGCGCGGCGCTTGCCTTCGGGAGTTTCGCTGAACTTCACTTCGTCGAGCGGCAGGTCGCCGGCCGCGGGATCGAAGCCCAGCGTTTCGAAGCTTTCAGAAATGTGCGCCGGCGGTTCGGCGGTGACATCGAGCCGCCCGCCGTCCGGATGATCGATGCGGATGCGGCGGGCGTGCAGGTGCATCTTGCGGCTGATGCCGCCGGTCAGGAACGCGTCCTGCCCGCCATATTTGCCGTCCCCGACGATCGGATGCCCGATCGCGGCCATGTGGACGCGCAGCTGGTGGGTGCGGCCGGTGAAAGGCTGCAGCTCGACCCAGGCAGCACGATTGCCGGCACGCTCGATCACGCGGTAGCGGGTCCGGGCGGGCAGCCCCTCCTTTTCGTCGACATGCATCTTCTCGCCGCCGGTGCCCGGCTGCTTGGCGAGCGGCAATTCGATGAAGCCGTCCTCGATCGAGGGGACGCCGGCGATCAGCGCCCAATAGACCTTTCGCGCCGTGCGGCTGGAGAAGCTCTTGCCGAAGAAGGCCGCCGCGCGGGACGTGCGGGCGAGCAGCAGCGCGCCCGACGTGTCCTTGTCGAGCCGGTGGACGAGCTTGGGCCGGGAGTCGGCATCGAACTGCAGCGCATCGAGCAGGCCGTCGACGTGCTCGTGCGTCTTGGTGCCGCCCTGCGTCGCCAGGCCCGGCGGCTTGTTGATGACGAGCGCCTGGAGGTCGCGGTGGATGATCAGTTCCCGCGCGAAGGCAATCTGATCCTCGCTGAGCGGCGGGCGCTCACGCTTCGGTTTGGCCTTCTCCGGCGCTGGCGGTTCGGCGGGCGGAACCCGGATCGTCTGCCCCGCCGCAATCCGGTCGCCCGGTGCGGCGCGCTTGCCGTCGACACGAAGCTGGCCGGTGCGCGCCCAGCGCGACACCTGCGCGAAGCTGATGTCCGGCAGATGCCGCTTGAACCAGCGATCGAGCCGGATGTCGTCGTCATCGGGGGCGACGGTGAAGGTGCGGACTTCGCTCACGCCGCTGCCCTCAGGAACAGGATGCCGGCGGCGAGGCCCGCCAGCGCGCCCGCGACCGAGATGAGGATGTAAGACGCGGCCATCACATATTGACCGCGCTCGATCATGCCGAACGTCTCCAGCGTGAACGCGGAGAAGGTCGTGAACCCGCCGAGCAGGCCTACCGCGAGAAACAGACGCCACGGCTCGTTATGGCTGCCGACGCGTGCGAGCGTGCCGGCGAGCAGCCCCATCAGCAGCCCGCCCAGAACGTTCGCGATCAGCGTGCCCCAGGGAAAATAAGGGCCGAACGCGCGGATCGTCACGCCGCCCAAATGGAAGCGCAAAGCCGCGCCGATCGCACCGCCGAGCATGACGAGGAGGGTTTTCATGGGGAGTGGTTAGCCCAT